>NZ_JACDOB010000085.1 GCF_017656375.1 Thermovirga sp. | reverse complement strand
TACCACCTCTCACTAAAAATAACTCATAATTACACCTTAAATGCAACCACACAACTTTTGGCTATAACAAAACTTCACATTGTAAATCCCCTAAAGCCTATGCGAATAGCTAATCGTGTTACATAGCTAAAAACTGCAAAATATCCTTTCAAATGCCCAATTCTAAAAGCAGGCAGTTATATCTTGAAATTTCAGAAATACTAACCAACGTTGCGCATAAAAGATGGTTGCAGGTTAATGCATGAAGCATTAGAAGTGTGAGCCTGTGGCTTTTCGTGATGCCATAATCCTGGAAATATGCAATAATATATAAATACAGAGCATTTAATGAATGAAAGAACTTTAGGGCTCAGAATGGTTTCATCCTAGGGGTTTGTTCAGTGTGGTTGAATTTTGCCAGTGTTTAGGGGTGAAGGAATTGGAGAAAGAGCTGGATCTACATACAGGAGAGAAGGATAAAGTCAAGGATGAAAAGGTAGATCACCCTCTCGTTATAAGAATAGGAGATATGCTAATTCAATCAGGACTCATAACCAAGGAGCAGCTTGAAGAGGCCCTTAAAGAACAAACCAGAACGAAAGAACGCCTTGGGCAGGTGCTGGTCCAGAAAGGTTATATCACTGAAAGACAGCTTGCTGAGATTTTGAGCAGGCAGCTTAAGATCCCTCTTGTTTCTCTTGCAAGATACAGACCTATGACAGAGGCTTTAAATTTAATACCCGAGAGGGTGGCTCGCAGACTTCAGGTTTTACCCCTGGCTATCGTAGATAATAACCGTCTAATGATTGCTATGGCAGATCCCCTTGACCTCATGGCTATAGATGAGATTAAGATGCTTACGGGCATGGAACTTGAGATCGGTATAACTACTCCAAGTGAAATAGAGCGGGAGTTGGATAAATTTTATAGAGTGCAAGGATCCTTGGAGGATGCTATAGTCGAGGTGTACGAATCTACGGGTGGGGAGTTAGACTTGCAGCGAGAGGAAAGAGCGGCAAGTGCCGATGATGCCCCTGTTGTAAAGCTGGTTAATACCATCCTTGAGCAAGGAGCAAAAGAAGGAGCCTCGGATATTCACATAGAACCTTTTGAAAACGTGACTCGTGTCCGGTTTCGTGTTGACGGTGCTCTGTATGATGCCCTCGATTTCCCGAAAAAACTTCACCCAGCCGTATCTTCCCGTATAAAAATCATGTCTAATATAGATATTTCAGAAAAAAGAAAGCCTCAGGACGGTCGTATTTTAATAAAAGTGGCCAATAGAAAGATAGATCTGAGGGTTTCCACATTACCAACTATATACGGAGAAAAAGTGGTATTAAGGCTTTTGGATCAAACTAATGCCATGGTGGGTTTGGAAAAGTTGGGCCTTTATCCGGAAGATAGGGCTCTGGTGGATGAAATGATTAATAAACCTTACGGGATAGTGCTTGTGACAGGGCCTACAGGTAGTGGAAAATCCACCACACTGTATTCGGTATTGGAGCAGATCAGCAAACCAGAGGTTAACATAATAACTGTAGAGGACCCAGTTG
>NZ_JACDOB010000084.1 GCF_017656375.1 Thermovirga sp. | reverse complement strand
ACGCCCTCATATCACCACCGAGAAAAGTTGGGGGAGGAGGTTAAAGAGGTTTCGAACCTAGATGAGGAAGGATAAATCAAAAGGTAAAGAGAGTTTAATCTGCTGAATCCACTTCAACGTATAGACCAATGGGGACGTTCACATCATCGTAGGTTGTGCCGTACCAGTGGTGTATAGGGATTCTGACCTTGTATTTGCTCTCCATGGCGTAGAATGTCACTTGGGATTTTGGACCTTTGTTCTTAAGATGGCCAAGCATTACATAGCTTGAGTAATCTCCGGTGCTGAAACCAATTGTAAGTGCATCGAACCAATCGGGAAGTGCACCGCCACTCAATCCTTTAAGGATGGCTCCGACAGGAATACCAACACCAAAGCTGTGCCCGTCGGTTCCAGCATAAATGTGCCCATAAAATTCTGAAATAGATACCGGGTTGTTGATAGTTCCATTGATTCCTTTAGATTTATTCATCCATTCTTCTGGGAAATTATACTGAGGTTTTCCTAATGTTGAACCACTTTCTACATGTTTAACGTTTCCACTAACTCTGTCAACTGTGAACCTGTCGATCTTTGCAAAATACCTTTCGTTTCCCGTTTCAAAGCATCCAAGACCGGTATAGCATGAGTATTCTTTTTGGTATATATAATGAACAGTCCCTTTAATCCATACATAACCCCAGAACTGCGTTTTAGGTACTGTAATATCATCCCCTGCGGCATAATAATCCGTTATTGACCTTCCAAGGACTTTTACAGTTATCGAGCTTGGATCAAAGTTAATTTTCTTAGAAATCTGGTCTCCAAATGCAACGGTAACATCAGGTCCCCAGTATTTCTGGGTTTCCACAGCTATATCGACAGTTCCAAAAACATCACTCCAAACGTTGTTATGAATTATCAAGACTGGTATCTTAACGTTACTGTATGATTCTTCCTCAATCGTTCTCCATTCGAACCATTGGCCACTGAGAAGGGGTGTTATTTTTCCTTTTTCTTTGATATTTATCCCGTTCTCTCTTATCTGGTCAATGTTAGTGACCCTAGCTTCTTTAAGATTCACCTTGAGTTCTATGTTTTTTGGAAGTGTTGATTTGTCTAAGGCTGCTTCGAAGCTCTCTGGGGGCAAGGTGTAAACTTTCTCGTCTTTCTCAACCCATATATCAAGCCCAATAAATGCTGTTTTTGAATGGATTCTCTTGGCGATGTCTCTGGCTTTGTCTAGCGTAGTAGAGGATATTTTTATAGTATTGTCGGAGAGTAGAAACTTTTTCTCTAGGCTCCCACTTTGTAAAATTTTTATATTGCCCTTTTCGTCAAACGTCCATATAGTGTAGTATACTTTTCCGTATTGGGTTAGTGGCTTTTTATTCTCATCAAGGAGGAGGACCTTGGCGCCGCCAATTGGAGTTGCTACTGCATATCCAATAGCAAAAATTAAAACTGTGGCAATTACAAGCACTATCACAACTTTTTGTTTCATCTACATCACCTTTATGGTTCTTTATATCAATATTTGGCATTAAACATTATAAGCTTTTCCTTTTGCTATTAGTAAAAATTCTTCCTTTTTTTTTCAAGTGTAATTTTATTCAGAGTGTATGTCTTGGATTAGGATTATCCAAAAGAAGCCCGAGTAAAAGAGTTGCATAGAGATACAACAGGATAATAAGTGGAAAAAGAAAGCTCACTCCCT
>NZ_JACDOB010000083.1 GCF_017656375.1 Thermovirga sp. | reverse complement strand
TTTTTTCGCGATCTTTTGCTTTTGCCTGATGGCCCCTGTGTTTGCCTATCCCTTTCAATCAACAAGCCATGCCGAGGACAATCCCGAGGGAAACCTGTTAATAAACGAAACCTTGTATGGAGACAGCACAAACTTTGGGCGTATTTACAACTACAACACAGCCTTGCACGGAATGTGGGGAAAGTACAACATGCTGGTCAATGCCCTGGAGGGGGAAATTCAAACTTTCGGCAGTAGTGCTTACGGAATCTATGGAACAGAAAGCTCCAATATATCCAACTATGGCAGCATAATTACAAGAGGGTCGGGAGCTCACGGGTTATACGCAACAAAAACATCTATCGCAAAAAACAGTAGCTTACTTCATACATACGGCATAGGAGCCTATGGAGCCAATGTAAGGGAAGGATCCACATTTCAAAATACAAGCTCTGGAGTCATCATAACAGAGAACAAAAGCGCAGCAGGCATATCAGCTTTCTCAGCAACAGCAAATAACTCAGGCATTATAAGAGCTTACGGGGATATGTCCCGGGGAATGGCAGGCACCTGGTTTTCTGAGCTTTATAACGAAGGGTTAGTTGAAATTGGGCAGAGCAGTCTCAGTTATGGCTTATGGGCCATTCAAAACTCTTCAGTACTGAACAGTGGCACGGTTAATGTTTTTGGTGACAAATCTTTCGGCATGTACATCTCCCAATCTTCCACAGCTACAAACACGGGTGAAATCACCACTCAAGGAAGCAATTCTCCTGGAATATATGCAGACGATTCTTCTACCGCTGTTAATTATGGTACCGTAACAACCTATGGATATGGTGCGTTTGGAGTTGTAGCCAAGGATGGGTCTAAAGCTAAGAATTATAAAGATATAACCACCTATGGCCAGAATGCCCTCGGCATGTTCGGCACCTATTCAGCCCAACTTTTCAACTTAAGTTCGGAGACAATAGAAACATGGGGCGACGGCGCTTCAGGTATGGTCGTATCTAATGATTCCTACGGAGAAAATACAGGAAGAATAATAACTCATGGTAATGAAGCACATGGCTTAGTAGCCTATGATTCTTCATCAATAATAAACAAGGAAAGCGGAGAAATCATAACGTATGGAGAAAGGTCCTACGGAATGTACATTTACGGTAACTCCACGGGATCCAATAGCGGCAAGATAGCCGTTTACGGCAAAGACAGCCACGCAGTCGTCGTGGAGGAAGGCTCTTTCTATAACTTGGGGGAACTTTACAGCGAACAAGGCGCAGCAGTGGTTGCAACTAAAGGAAGCAGCATAATCCTCGGTGAGGGCACCACTCTCTCCGGCTCCAACCTGCTGGTGGGAGATGGGACCTCAAACATCGAAGTAAACGTAGAAGACAGCATTTCTGCCTGTATTTCCGGGTTTGGCTCATTCACAAAAGATGGGAAAGGCTCACTCTTGCTCGAAGGAAACTCTTTTGCAAGCAATTCCTACAATAATGCGGGAACATTGATAATAACAGAAGGAAGCCAATTTTTCACAAACAACTACTTTCAAGGACCAAATGCAACCCTCAAAATCGTAGCAGGATCTACCGCTCCCTCCTTTTCTGCCGACAAAGCCATCCTCGACGGAAAAATAAATATAGACATATCAAATTTGCCAGCACCAGGAGATTTTGAGTTCATCACTGTTGACTCTTTAGATGGAAATTTTGCCTCTGTAACATTCGAAGATGAAACAGGCCATCTCCTATTATTGTCACCAGAATGGGTTTACAAGTACGGGAAATGGCACTACCGCAGCGCGGTTACATACTCTTTTTCCGAACAGGCCCTGGGACTCGTGGCTGCCATAGAAG
>NZ_JACDOB010000082.1 GCF_017656375.1 Thermovirga sp. | reverse complement strand
ATAGCCTACCGCTAGAATGCATAGCACTCTGTAGGGATCAGGGATGCCCAAAAGGTCCCTAACGTAATCCTCGGCGCTCTTTTCAGGTGAATGGTCCCGGTTACGTATCTGGATCCAGCAGGAACCCAGCCCTATTGACGTAGCTACAAGCTGGCCTATCATGGCCGCCAAAGATGCATCCTCCACCCAAACGTTAGTGGTCTCTTCGTTTCCCATGACAACTATGGCAAGAGGCGCTCCCGCTAGAAAGCCAGAACTAGCTCCTCTAACCTGTGCCAGTTTTTTAATTGTTTCAGGGTTTTTAACAAAAACAAACTCCCAGGACTTCAAATTCTTAGCCGACGGGGACCTCAAAAGCCCCTCCTTTAGCATTTCTATTTTCCCAGGCTCCACTGGCCTATCTTGGTACTTTCTTATACTCCTGCGCTTTCTGAGGATGTCTAGCATCTTAAACGCCTCCCTTCGAGCATACACTTCGCCATTTTAACAGAAATATCAAATACAATACCCTAAAATTAAACCACCAAGATTTTTAAGGCCTTTCCCAAGTAAAGGCTTCTTTGATAATTTTTACTTTTTCTTCGTTTTCCGGGTTTTCAGAAGCCCTGTGGAAAAATTCCAAGAAGAACGCGACGAATATCGCTAAAAACAACCCCAAAATTGATGCAATGGCAATTAAAAGCTTTTTGTTCGGCTTGAAAGGCCTATCTGGCGGTACCGCTTTACCCGAAGTAAGCACAGATACACTTAAAGTTTCTTCTTGTAATTTTGCCTCGTTATAAAGATCTTGCAGGGTCTCACACAGATTTAACTGCCAGAGCCAATCTCTGCGTTTCCTTAAATAGTCCCCAAAGGTAGATAAGTAACCACTCCTTTGTCCATCAGCACTACCCATTAACACCTGTTTTTCGTAAGTTTCAAGCCTATCCTTGAGAAACTCAAGCTCTGCCTCAAGCGCTATACGCGTGTCGTCTCCTTTTTCTAATCTTGCTTTTTCTATCTGAATGGTTTTTTCCACCACTTCTTCCTGCAATTTAAACCAACCTTTGATTAAGGGATCCAGCTTCCACTTTTGTTCTCCTTCTGTCATTCCTGTGCTGAAACCCAGTCGTTCTTCTAGGCTTTTCAATTCTTTTTCCATCGCCCTAAGTTCTTTTGTGGCTTTGTCCAGCTTATGCTTATAATCCTCTCGTTTCTTTTCATATTTGCCATAGGTTATCTTTCTAACCACATCTTCAAGGGCTTCAACGTAGGCATTGGCAATGGTGGCAGCTTTTTGGGGATCATTGTAGGCCACAGATAGATTTATAATGCCCTCTTTTGAGGCCTGGGCGTTCATTTCTCCTATATACTTTTTAACTAAGGCCTCACGGCTCAATTTTTTACCCGGGCCAACCATGCTTCTCCAATCTTGAGGAGCAAACCTTTCCAAAAGGTAATCTTGGACTTCTGTGCTCTTCAGCAACCCTAAATAAGTTTTGTTATTGTTAACTATTTGCACGCTCGCCTTATATTGAGGAGTCATGAGGAACGCCAAAATACCTGCCCCTAAGACAAAAAGCAAAGTTATCCCAATTATGAGACGCCTCCACTTGGCAAAAACCACCATTAAGTCAAGCAACGACACTTCGTCTTCGTCGTAATATTTTTGTGTTGAATGCTCGGATTGAAGGACCTTCCCCGCTAATGGCTTTTCTTCCATTAAATGTGAACCTCCTTTTGAAAAATTCTTTTGCCAGCACACAATACAGCTGCTTGATAAGTGCTTGAGCATGCCCAATTTTATAACTTTTCAATAATATAAAGTTCAACTTGATCCACCAAGAGCTTAAATAAAATTAAGCTTTTTATCATAAGAATCTGTCAACTAAGTTCAAAACTTTATTTATATTAACCTTTATAGCACCATCAGCCAGCTTATCTAAAGGAGTAGGCTCATTATTAATTATGTAAAGCCTTGCGCCATTTCTTTTTGCGAGGGAAGGGAACCAATTGGCCGGAGACACCCTCAACGAGGAACCCAATACCAAAA
>NZ_JACDOB010000081.1 GCF_017656375.1 Thermovirga sp. | reverse complement strand
AAGCAGTCGTTGCCCCTAATAAATTCCGCCTTGCCGTCTTTCATCACAAGGTTGTCATCAGGGCACTGGTTGACACACCTACCACATCCAATACAGCGCTTCTTATCCACCTTGAAATCCCTGTAAAGGCGCCTTTCCATGACGTGCCTGGCAAAAAATCCAAGGATCTCGTTATACCACTTCTTTTTCCCTATATCCACAAAGGGCTTCTCTTGAAATCTTTTGAACGCCTCATCTACCTTGGCTGCAAAGTTGTCCAACTTTCTACGGAGGCCAGGCTCAAATTTCACCATCTTCCTGTACATTATGTGCTCCTTGTGAAAAAACGTCGCAGCCCCATTTGATGGAGCCTTGAAGCTTTCCCTTGCAACGGTCATTATGTTCTTTTCCAGCAACTTTTCTGCAGCACATACCAGGCTATCGCCAGAAGACCAGGCATGGGTAGAGAACACAAAAGCAGGAACTGGCTCCTTCGCCCTGGGCAAGCTCTGCAAAAAAGGCTCTAAAATAGATGGATAGCACAGCCCATAAGAAGGGAACCCCAGCCCTATGGCTTTGCCTTTAAGGGATTCTGGATCTACCTTCTCCACAGGCTTTGTCTCAACTTCATGCCCAAAACCTTCAAGGCGCTTTGCTATTTCTTCTGCAATCCGAGCAGTGTTGCCTGTCCCAGAAAAATATACAATGGATATCTCCATCCCCGTTTCCTCCATTAGTTAAAATCTATAAGACGCAAGCCTTTTGAACCTTTATTCCTCTACGCATATTTCACCAGTAAGGACGTGTTTGATCGTAAGCCACCCTAAAAATACTACAATTCCTATAAGAGCTGCAAAAAACATCAATGCCATATAATAAAGAGGTTGATAACCACTTTTATGATAATAAAGGATCGTAGCCAAATCCACCGCTGCTAAGGGGAAAGAATATGCCCACCAAGAAAGATAAAATTTTATCTTGCTGAAAAGCCTCCATTGAGCCAGCACAAATATAACCATGAACACCACCAATGAATATAAGAAGATCGCGAAACTATCCAGCAACCCCGTTATTTTCACGTAGGAAATGAAGGCCACTGCAGGTGGAGCCATGAGTATGAAAAACGTTGGCACTAGTTTTTCAACTACAGGGTGATGGAATATGAGGCGATTTATTATGACCGCCAACATAACTACCCAGAAAAAGAAACCCACGCTGAAGAAGAACCAATTGACAGGCAATGGAACATGGGCTACTCCTGCCACTGGCACAATCAGGTTTCCCAGAATAGGGATAAACCAGGAGGGGTTGGCATGAGTTACGTCGAAATGAGTCTTCTGCACCCAAGACGTCATGGTATATATGGTAAAAGCAAGCTGCAGGGGCGCCCCAATCCACCAAAGGATCTTAGATACAGTCAAGTTTAAATCCAACATAGCTATAGAAAAAAGAAGCAAACTTACTGCAAAGGTGGGAAAGAAATGCATCTTTACAGGATGATGCAACTCCTTTATTACCTCCTCAGGAAAAGATATGCATTTAGCTATATAAAGGCTAGCGAGCACAACAAATATGAGCAAAGATACTGCTATAACAACTGTCAACAATATGTTAGGGATGCCCAGCAATTCTTTCATTTTTCCAAGGGCTATAAGGAACCCATTTATGCCCATGGTTACCGCAAAGAAAGATATAGGAAAGTTCTTTATTCGTTTACTATGCATATTGAGCACTCCCTCCTGTATAAACATTCAAATGACTCTCTATCGCTCCGAGGCATTCTAACCAACTTCTCTTCATTTGTCAATATATACCCTATAGGGTATAACAAAAGCCGGGGAGTGTTCTTCTAAGAGCATTCCCCGGCTTTATCCCAACCTAAAAACTTTATGCAAATCAATTTTTCTTGAATTTCTCTATCCTTGCCAGAACTTCCTCAATGATGGATATCTCTCGCTTGTAATGATTTTTGTAGCGCTCAAGGCACCTTTGGCCATCCATTTCGTCACCCTTGATCTTTATGCAAGCATCCATACTATCCTTTACTCGCTTTACTCTTTCTTCGATCTCGCTATCTGTAAGCTCGCTATCATGCCTTATTGCATCTTTAGGGCAAAACTCATGGCACTCCCCACATCTTATACATGTCTCAAGGTCAATAACAGCCACTCCTTCACTCATGGAGATGGCACC
>NZ_JACDOB010000080.1 GCF_017656375.1 Thermovirga sp. | reverse complement strand
CATGAACCCCATAGCTTTCGCCAAAGTACGTGTCTCCGCCAAAGACAAGTTTTAAAGCGCTCGAAGCTTCAGATGTTGAGGCCGTGAAGGAAAGAAAGGAGAACAAAACAGAAAAGTAAAAAATTTGTTTTTTCATGATAAACAGGGCCTTTCTTTGGCCAAAGGCCATATTATTTATATATAATTATAACCTTAAAGTTTAAAAATTGACATCAAGTGCGAAGAGGTGACCATAGTGCAGCAGTGTGAAAAGCTCAGAAAAATTCTTTTAGCTATAGATGGCAGAGGTTACAAGGCCTACAAAGAAATAGAAGGATCTTATCAATTTGATTCGTTCGACCTTTTTATTGACCATGTGCAGGGAGACCCTTTTGCAGCTCCCAGCAGGCTAAGGGTAAGAGTTGACCAGAAGACAGCCCAAATCCCTACCTGGGCCTTTAGGAGCCCCTACAGGGAAATGGCATGCTGTGATTTCTTGACCCGGGCTTTTGCGAAAGCCATAAGAAGATTCACTGAGGGGAAAAGGGGCAGCGGAAAATCTGGACTGTTCGCCGTAGACACTCCAGGGCAGCAGGTCTTAAAGCGCACGTCCTGCTTGATTAACGAAGATTTTGTAGAGGTCCGCTTTGTATGCGGCTTGCCTGCTGCGGGAAGAAGGGTGCTAGGCAGAGAGGCCTTGGAGATGTTTTTTGATGAACTCCCGAGGATAGTCGAAGGGGCCTTGTTTTACAAAAACATAGACGAAGAAAATTTAAGAAGGCACGTAGAAGTAGTGGAGGACCACTTTTTCATAAAGGAAAAACTCAAGGAGCAAAAGCTTGTTTCGTTCATAGCTGATGGTTCGATCTTGCCCAGAGAAAGCGGAGCCTCCCAGCGCCCCATGAAAAAAAGCGAGGCTGTCGCCTTTAACAGTCCCCCAAGTCTTAGGATAAAGCTAACCTTGCCTAACAAGGGAGAAATAACAGGCATGGGGATTCCAGAGGGGGTAACCCTCATAACTGGCGGGGGATACCACGGCAAGACAACCCTCCTTGAGGCCATAGAGATGGGGATTTATCCTCATATTCCTGGAGACGGGAGGGAATATGTTGCCACCGTCGAGGATGCGGTGAAGATCCGGGCTGAGGACGGCCGAAGCGTAAAAGGAGTCGATATCTCATTATTTATAAACAATCTTCCAGGCAAGAAGGACACAAAGTTCTTCTCCACCGATGATGCCTCTGGCTCTACTTCTCAGGCTTCAAACATACAGGAAGCTCTTGAAATGGAGGCCAAACTTTTGCTCATCGACGAGGACACATCCGCGACCAACTTCATGATAAGGGACGCTCGAATGCAAAAGTTGATAGCCAAGGATAAGGAGCCCATAACTCCATTTATAGACCATGTGCGGGGATTCTTCGAGGAGTTGGGCGTTTCCACTATCTTAGTAATTGGTGGCAGCGGCGACTACCTCGACGTGGCAGATAAGGTGATAATGATGGACGAGTATATCCCAAAAGACGTTACAGGCCTGGCAAAGGAAGTAGCAAAAGAGATTACGACCCAACGGCACAAGGAAGCGAAAGCAAAGCCGTATATCCCGCCTTCTAGGGTGCCGGACCCCAGAAGCATAAACCCCCATGTAGGCAAAAAGGTAAAAGTCAAGGCCGGTAGCCTTAAAAGCATAATTTTTGGAAGTGAGGCTATAAACTTATATGCCCTATCTTCTCTCGTGGATGAGAGCCAGACCAGGATGATCGCAGAAATGTGGCACTATGCATATAGAAAAGGATATATTGATGGCAAAAGGAGTATAAAGGAGATCGTGGAGCAAATTTTTAGTGATGTTGAAAATAAAGGGCTGGACATTATTTCACCCCATAGATATGGCCATCCTGGCGATTATGCCCTACCGCGGAAACAGGAGGTAGCCTTTGCCATAAACAGGCTGAGGGGCCTGAAGGTTGTAGATACTAATTAAAAGGCATATCATATATTAACGAAGTATGTTAGCAGCAGAATTTATTGTATGCTTTACTAATATATAAATTATTATACAAAAGAGGAACGGAGGTAACATGATAATGAAAAAACTAATTGTATCCAAACTTGGAGAATTAGTAGAAGCCCTTGGGCAAGACAATGAGCAAAAAGAAGCATGGCGGGATTTTTTGGTAGATTTTGCAGAAGTTTGT
>NZ_JACDOB010000079.1 GCF_017656375.1 Thermovirga sp. | reverse complement strand
CTGGATGATTTTTCCCAGCTCTTTGTCAGAAAGGGGAGGCTTGTTTAATCTGTATCCCCCCAGATAGCCGTTGACTCTTGCTGCGGCCGTGGAATTTACGATGTCCTAAAAGGAGGGGTAGATTTTACGAAATTCTGTCATTATGTCTTCGTGCATCTGCAGGTAATACTTCTGGTGGTAGCCCTCTGCAGGGTAAAATGGTCCCGCTTCTTCAACAGACACCATCACTTTCTTTTTCGTTTTCCACTCCAGTGCCTCTATATATTCGAGGGCTTGAGCCTTCTGGAGCTCATCGTGATAGAAAATTGCAGAGCGATACTGCCTTGAGAAAGACACGTGAAAAGGATCATGATTTCGGAAAAATTCTTTCAGAAGCTCTTCGTAACTTATTAGTTCAGGGTCATATAGGACTTTCACTGTTTCCGAATGATCTCCTATATTATGGTATGTAGGTTTTTCGGTACTGCCTCCTGCGTAACCTACTTGGGTCGAAATAACTCCTTCAAGACTCCCATACAGGGCATCAGACCCCCAGAACCAGCCCATGGCAAAGGTTGCTGTTTCAATTTTTGTGTGAAGTTGATTATCCAGTTTCGGTTTTTTCACAACATTTTCCCTTTGCCCTGAAAGAGCAAAAACGCTTGCCTTTCCTTCATGCTTGGCCTGATTACAAGTCTTTTTCTAGCTTTTCAAGTAAGCCTGCCAGAAGAGCCTTACGTTCCTTTAGCTTTTCTCGGTAAGAAGCGCTATCGGTGTCAGCTATCTCCATTCTCAGTTCCGAAAGGGTAAAGGACAGAAGCTCTCGAAGCAACTCGAGTTCTTCGTCTGTCATTTCTAGCTTCATAGTTTGCCACCCGCCTTTCCAAAGCTTCTAACCATAACTGTATTTTATCACATTTGCCTGATAAATAGTCAACTTATGCCATTGTTCGATAGTTGTGATAGCCAAGCTCCGATTTTCTATTTTGTTTTTTAGTAGCGGGTTTAATGAAGGAATTGAGCTAATGTATATAATAATAATTATATGATGAAAATTCAGGCTTGTTCTAAAAGGAGGTAAAGGACAGTGGAGGTAAGGGTAATTTCCATGAAGGAGATTGAGTCGCTAGGTATTTCTGTAGTTGAGGTAATGGAAGTTGTGGAAAAGGGGTTCAGGCTTAAAGGAGAGGGCAAGGTGGAGCTGCCTGCTAAGATAGGGATACACCCAAGACATGACTGTTTCATACATGCCATGCCCTGTTTTGTAGGTGGTGAAGTAGATGCTGCGGGAATAAAATGGGTATCAGGCTATCCCATAAACCAGGGGAAGGGCCTCCCTTACATAAGTGGAGTAATGTGTGTTAATGACCCTGAGACGGGATTTGTCAAAGCCATAATGGATGCAAGTTGGATCACAGCTTGGAGGACAGGTGCGGCAACGGGGGTTTGTGCACGCTACATGGCAGATCCAGACTCGGAAACTATAGCTGTCGTTGGGTTGGGAGTTCAGGGCAGAACTAACACGGTAGCCTTGGCAAAAGCTCTTCCAAATATCAAGGTAATAAGGGCCTATGACGTTTATGAGTCGCAAGCTGCCAAGTATAAAGAAACCATAAGGAAAGACCTCCCAGAATTTGAGATAATCCTTTGCGGGTCAGTGGAAGAGGCGGTTAAGGGAGCAGATGTGGTGGTAACTTGTACGCCCATAGTGGCTAATCCCAATAGATTTGTAAAATCTGAGTGGCTGAAAGAGGACTGCCTGGCTATAGCAGTGGATTATGACTCTGCCTTCAAGGCAGAAATCATGGTCAAAGCGAATGCCTTTGTTTGTGACGACAAGAATCAGTATCTTTGGACCCAAAAGCAGGGAGTTTATTTCCAAAAAGGTTATCCTACGGAAAGCGAGATCCTGGGTGACATGGGAGACCTCTGTGCAGGAAAGATTAAAGCACCTCGCAAGGGGAGAAGGGGAGCCGTGTTGATGGGAATAGCTAGCCACGACATCATGACGGCGAACTTAATATTGGAAAAGGCTCAAGAAAAAGGTATTGGGAAAATTGTTGAGATATAGATAAAAGGTGATCACACCGGGGTTGGGTCTTGATTTTTTGTGTTTTTGGGGAAATACTATTTCAAATTAAGATAAAACACCAAAAATAAAGGCCTGACCCTCAAGTTCTTTTCCGTCTTTCCGAAGCTTC
>NZ_JACDOB010000078.1 GCF_017656375.1 Thermovirga sp. | reverse complement strand
CGTCGCAAACTACACAGTTTCCTTGCATTTTTATCTCCTCCTTTTTCGTTTTTGGCTCAAAAAAAATAGGCCCGTCCCATCAAGGGACGAGCCTATTAGCTCGCGGTACCACCCTAATTGAATGCCGAAGGCATTCCTCTCTAGGACCTTTAACGGAGCCCATCCGGGAAACGTACTCCAGAGAAAATCTCCTTTCCGTTCCAGCTCCATGGGTTTTAGGCTTTCTGCACGGATTCAGGCTCTCTCTCAGCCGGTGAAGAGCCTTCTCTGTGGAATCCTCGTGTGCAAAAGCGCCCCACTTCATCGCCTTTACGATATTTGGTTCGGACCTCTTTTCTAATTGTCCTAGAGTTTATTTAAGGTTACAAGATTTGTCAATGGGTTATTTCACTTTTTTAGGGGGATATTTGATTGAATCAAATTTTTGTGATGTTGAAGCGATAAACATAAGACAATTTGCAAAATTTAAAAAATATGATACTAATGAAGTATTCAGATAAAAAATAAAGGATATAAATGTGGGGAGGTGGTTCCATTGAAAGTAGCCATGAAAGAGGAGGTTTTTGATCTAAAGCCTCTCAAAAAAATTGTAAGAATAGGACAAAAAGAAGGTTGGAGCCTTATAAAGATCCTTCAGCAAATTCAGATAGAGTATGGATATTTGCCCAAGGAACTGTTAAAGAGTGCTGCGGAACTTCTCAAGTTGCCTTATGGCAAGGTTTTTGGCGTTGCTACCTTTTATGCCCAGTTCCACCTTACCCCTAGAGGCAGGCACATAATACAACAATGTGATGGTACGGCATGCCATGTAAAGGGAGGCACTAGGATAGGCAAATTTCTGCGCGATGAATTGGGTATAGAACCTGGAGAGACTACGGAAGACCTTAAATTTACTTACGAAGTCGTTTATTGCTTGGGTTCTTGCGGCCTTGCCCCCGTAGCCATGGTTGATGGGAAGGTGTATGGCGAGCTTTCAGTGGAAAAGATGAAGAATATTTTGAAAACTCTCGAGTAAGAGGTGATTAATATGTCATGCAGATTGAAAAGCCCGCAAGATCTCTATAAATTGTTCCGCAAAGTTAGGAAAGAGCTCATTATAAGAGAAGAAAGCCCTATAAAGATAAAAATACTTGCTCATTCAGAAAGTGGTTTTGAGCAAGCTCGGAAAGTAGCGAAAGTATTCATCGAATACATGGGGAAAAAAGAGGTTGCGGCTAGAGTGAGTTTGGGGTTGTGGAATGGGCCTTTGGCGCTCCAGCCAGTAGTGGAGATAAGGATGCCGCCTTTGGGTACGGTGAGGTATGGGAGGATAACAGAAGAGAAGGCAAGAGAAATAGTTAGAAAGCACATTATGAAAGGCAAAACATTGCAAGAATACCTAATAAGCCTAGATGCCACGTTGACCTTTCCCGAAGCGGGTGAAGCCAATGTAAGTGACTTATCAAAGGGGAGATTATAATGACCCACAAACTTTACCGCACGCACGTATTATGTTGTAGGGGGACAAGTTGTACTTCGGGCGGGTCAGCAGAAATATTGGAGCTCATGGAACGTGAAGTTGAGGCCCAAAACTTGCGTGATGATGTTTTGGTTACGTTCTCTGGCTGTCATGGCTTATGCTCAATAGGTCCTATAGTCGTCATTTATCCGGAAGATATACTTTATTGTCATGTAAGACCTGAGGATGTTTCGGAGATTGTAGAAAAGACGTTGAAAAGAGGAGTGCTAGTAGAGAGGCTTTTGTTTAACGATCCTGTCTCTGGTGAATTGATCCCCGAATATCATGGCATTCCTTTTTATAAAAATCAGCAGAGAATAATTCTCAAAAATTGCGGAGTCATAAACCCAGAACGTATAGAGGAATACATAGCAAGAGAAGGATATCAGGGCCTTGCGAGGGCCTTGTTTGAAATGACTCCAGAAGATGTGATAGAAGAAATAAAATGTTCAGGACTCAGAGGTAGAGGGGGAGGTGGTTTCCCCACAGGGCTCAAGTGGCAGTTTACCAGAAATGCTCCTGAAACTCCAAAGTACGTGATATGTAACGCCGACGAAGGTGATCCAGGAGCTTTCATGGATAGAAGCATTTTAGAAGGTGACCCTCACTCTGTGTTGGAGGGCATGATTATAGCTGGCTACGCTATAGGTGCCCAAAAGGGATTTATTTACTGTAGAGCAGAATATCCTTT
>NZ_JACDOB010000077.1 GCF_017656375.1 Thermovirga sp. | reverse complement strand
GATGCTGGAAACCAGCTAGAGCTTGCTGATTTGGCAAACTTCATAAACACCCCTGCAAATGGCGTCCCTCTGACAGCAAGCATAGATTCCTCTGGAGAAAAGATCACGTTTACTGGTGTGGATGGCCACCTCATATCCTTAACTGACCTTCAGGGCAACCTGATGGAGATCCTGGGTATAACAAAAGATAGCCCTACGGTAGAGATCTCAGTAACGGAAGAGGACAGCCTTCAAACCATAGTCAACAAGATCAACAGCGCATACAGCATCAACTCTGACGTCGACTCCCCTGAACTTTGGGTTCATGCCAGCATAGAGACCGCAGTGGACGGGACTTTCTACATTAAGCTTGAAAGCAACGCCATAGGGGAAAACTGCCGTATCAACGTGGCACCTACAGAAGGTAGAAGCCTCTTAATAGCAGAAAAGCTGGGCCTCGTAGACTCATCGGGGAAAACCAACATCCTCCAGCACTCAGAAGACGCCCTCTTTAAGGTCGACAACCAAACTTTCTTGTCATCGACAAATATCTTCACAAAGGCCAGACCTGTGACAAGTTACAATTCCTTTAAAGCCAATACTTACCAAGAGGTCATACCAGGCGTAGAACTACACCTTCACGGTACAGGAAGAACCGATATAAGAATCGAAAGACATGTCAATGGAGGATACATCTTTGGACTTCTTAAGGCCAGAGATGACTTTACTAAACAAGCCATCAACTTCCTCAATGACTTTGCGAAGACTTTATCAGACCAACTTAACGCCATTCACTATTCCGGGCATGGCATAGAGCCAGGCGCTGAAGGGAGTGGAATAGCACTCCTTAATCCTATCGATACAGAATTCGAAGCAGCATCAAAACTTTCCATCAATCAGGAGCTATGGGAAAAAGGCTATATTCTGGCTACCGCAGGAGACGACGGCAACGGGCACAGCTTGGGTAGCGGCGATGCCACAAAAGCACTGGAAATGATTCAACTTTTTTCTAAAAGAGTTTTCAACGGAGATTCCGCTACAGCTTCAGACTATTACAACTCTTTTATTGCATCTTTGGGATCTCAAAGCAGGCAGGCAAAAGTCATGGAAGAAAACCAATCAGTTCTTACAGAGCAAATCTCTAACCAAAAACAAGCAGTGATGGGCGTCAACATCGACGAAGAAATGACCAACATAATAACATATCAGCACTCTTATCAGGCCATATCAAGATATATAACGGTTCTTGATGAACTGCTGGATAAGGTCATAAATGGAATGGGCATAGCAGGTAGATAGGGGTAGGCAAAATTCCCCTATCTATCCTGATATATTGAGGCCGCCACCCACCAACTCCCTGGCGGAAGATACTTTGTTTTCCTGCTCCAATTTGTCAAAAACAGCCTTCCAAGCATCATAAAGCTCCTGCAACAATTTCTGTACCCCTTGTAGTTTTTCAATACTTTTCTCGACATTAGCCTCAACCAAGCGCTCATACATGAAATCGTACAGGCTCCCTAGCTTTTCCGCCCATTCACCGGCTTCCTCAGTCCTGAGAGCAAAACGAAGCTCTCTAACAGCCTGTTGTGCCGTTTTGAATTCCTCGTTTGCCTCCTCATAATCTTTCCGCTCTACAGCACTGGCTGCCCTCTGACACGCGCTTATGGCTATCTGGTACGTGATAAGAAGCAACTTCTCCTTAGGCGCTGACAATATTTCCTGCCGCAAATACATGTTTCTGATCTCTCTATCGTTCACGGCCATGCCTCTCCATCCTTCCTTACTTTATCTTTTACGCTATCCAGTAAAGAATCCCATTATATAAATCCAACCTGCCCAAAAGGACCTCATCTTCCTCAACGAAATCCTCGAGTCCGACATACCCCTTCCCTCCAGACAAGCTGCCGGCTCCTTCCTGCTGGTTACTTTGTTCTCTGCCGTCTCCTCCTACGTCGACTGAAAACTCGCCCATAGTTATTCCTTTTTTACTAAAAGAATCTTTCAGCGTGTCTGCAGCCTGCTGCATCAATTTACCTAACTCAGCCCCATCGACGGTAACATGTACGTGTACGATATTCTGTTCAGAACGCACAGATATCCTGACCTTACCTAACTCGGGAGGCTCTACCTGGATGATCCCCTTCTTCTGGCCCCTGCTGTCTCTCCATATTCGCACAGCCCTGTCAACGCTCTCAGCTAAAAACATTGCGGCCTTCTGCGTATCAAACTGGCCTACTCTGAAAGGCGCCTGTGG
>NZ_JACDOB010000076.1 GCF_017656375.1 Thermovirga sp. | reverse complement strand
TGGACGTCTTGAGCAATCTAGAATATTACAGCAAATCAGGAGGCATCCCAAATCTCGTAAGAACAGGCAAGGACTCTTTTGGCTACTTCTTAGCCCTTCCTTAGCCTTCCCCTGAAGGCAGATGTTACATCCAAAGCTACTTAAAGATTTTTTGATCGCTTTAAGCGCTGGCATAATAACGTAACGGCGGGTTACCTCCTGTTTCCTTTGTTTTTGTTTTGGTTGTTTGTGCAGCACCAGTATAAAGGAAAGGTGCCCGCCTTTTCCATTACCTTCTTCACTTTACCTAAGTAGTCGGAACGAAACTTAGGCACATCTACAAAAAGAATATCATTTCTAATTGACTTCCTACATGGGGCGTAATATTATATAATGTTATAGTATTACTCCTGTAAAGCCAACTTTATAAGGCATCAAGATGGAGAAACGATTTCAGTTCTAGAGGAGGTGTAGCACTCACATTTCCCGAACAGGAGAAGGGTGCTGGTGTCAGAAATGCAAGAGAACCAAGGAGAAAACATAAAAGAAAAAAATCACATAATCGAAATTGAAAAAAGAGATGTAGCCTTAGAAGATGTTGCAAAAAAAGCAATTCAAATATGCGTTAAAAGCTTTGGCTTGCTCTGTGGCTGGCTTGGGCGTGCAGAAAGCAATGGACACGTAAAGCTTGTAGCTTACTTCCCCAAGGAGGCATCTTCCTTAAAGCAGGTAGCTTTAAGATGGGGCGAAATTGAGCTGAGTCATGGACTGGCAGGTAAAGCAATAAAGTCAGGGAAGCCGCAGATATGCCAAGATATCAAAGCGTGCCCCAGTTATCTTCCCTGGAAAGGATTTGTAACTGAATTGGGGATCAAAAGCTTCGTAGCTATACCTTTAATAGGAAACGGAAGGGCTTTCGGCAGCATAAATCTTTATAGCAACAAAATCGGCTACTTTACGGACTCAATTATGACGTCACTGCAGAACTATGTTGGTATTTTCTCTTTTATTCTGAAATATAGCAACCTGTATGATTCAACTAACAAGCACCTCAATAGATTGAAAGCCTTACGAAACATAGATATGGCAATAAGCACAGGAAGTGGCATCAAGCTAGTCTATTATGTTGCATTAGAGGAAACCATTAAACAGTTGGGGGCAGACGCAGCAGCCATCTTGAGCTATGACCCCCATGCTCAATCTCTTAAAATAGCGGCTACGTATGGGTTTGAAGCCAATAATTTGGAGGGGTTTTGCGTCAGCATCGAAAATACAATAGAGGGGAAAGTGCTTAAAAAACATGAAATAATACATATACCTGATCTAAGAGCAATCTCTCCTTTTGATTCTTCAAGCATTGACTTTTACCTGGAAGAGGGATTCCGTTCTTATTATGGTGCCCCTTTAACTGCAAGGGGAGAGAGGCTTGGGGTGTTACAAGTATTTTTCCGCAAACCCTTAACAGGAGGCGAAGAGTGGGTTAATTTCTTTGAAGCGCTAGCAGGCCAGATATCCTTAGGAATTGATAACGCAAAGTTAGTGGATGACTTATGGAATAGAAACCTTGAGCTTTTTAATGCTTACAACGAAACCATTGCGGGCTGGGGAAAAGCACTGTCCTTGAAAGAAGACGAGACGGCAGGCCATAGCGAAAGGGTTACAAAGCTGACTGTAGAAATAGCGAGAAGAATGGGGATAAAAAATCCGGATCTTGTTCACATAGAAAGAGGTGCCTATCTTCACGATATAGGCAAAATAGGTGTTCCTGATTCCATACTACTCAAGAAAGGGAAACTCACAGAGGAAGAATGGGAAATCATGAAAAAACATCCTGAATATGCCTTTGAGATGCTGTCACCCATTACATATCTAAACAAGAGCATAGACATTCCTTATTGCCATCACGAGAGATGGAATGGGACAGGATATCCCCGCGGCCTGAAAGGAAAACAAATTCCCCTCTCCGCTAGGATATTTGCTGTAGTAGACGTATGGGATGCCCTTACAAGCGACAGGCCATATCGAAAGGCATGGCCAAAAGAAAAAGCTATAGAATATATCAAAGAACAAAAGGGAAAACATTTCGACCCTGGGGTGGTAAACGTATTTATTACGATAATAGAAGGGCAAGAATAATACACACTAGTATCATAAGCTATATAGGTAAAGGTGTTCCCGCTATCAACGGACAGCGGGAACACCTTTATTTCTAGTCATCTACTTTCTTTTGGTCTTTTAGGGGTCAAGCCTTCGTTTTTGGTGTTCTACCTGGCTTGAAGGCCTAACCCCACG
>NZ_JACDOB010000075.1 GCF_017656375.1 Thermovirga sp. | reverse complement strand
CCATAACCTTCGCTGGTCTTCGTTGAGGTGGATCATTAAGACGTCCCTCTAAACGATAAAACTAACATAAGAACTTAAAAGGGTTGTGGTTTCTAATCCCAGAAAATCTTTAAAAATCTGTGGGTATTATTATGAGGGGTGGTATTATGGCACTGCCGCATGAACAAACTGTTAATGTGTATCTAGCGGAGATTCTGGAAAGGCACTTTCAAGGACAGGCAGAGGTTATTGCTGAAAAGAGGATTGCCAAAGGAAGAATGAGAAGGAGATTTGATATTAAAATATATTTTAGAGGCATAGAATTCATTTTAGAAGCTTCTTATGATGAAAAGGACGCTGAGAAAGATGCTATGAAGAGGCTTGAAGAGGGACTAATAGATACGGTGGCTATTGCAATACATTATGAACCCTCAAAATTCGAAGGAGCAGAAACTGCAAAGCAAATAAAACGTGTTTTAATCGAAAATCCTCTCAAGCTTAAGGTTTTCACCCAGGGTAGGGATATAAGTGGAACCCTACTTGAATTTATTACTCAAAGCAAGAGAGGAAAACCTAAGAGTGTTGGTGGATGGATGTATATTGACATCAATGAGTTCGGTACATTTTTTGAATCAATAATAGAGCTTGTCGTTAAAGAAGACATATTAAACGATCTCTTGGAGCAGATAGAAGAAAAAACTGTAAATTTCGTGAATATAGTTCTGAGAGAGCTGAGCAATCCAAAGTTCAAGGCATCTTTTTTGAGGGACCTTAATTTGATTCTGTTCTCACCAGCAAGCAAGGAAGAAATAGAAGTACCTGAGGTGCCTGACGAGGTGTTGCTGTCACATGCATACATCTCTTTGTTGATGGCATCGACTCTGTATGAGTCTGTTTCTAAGGAGCATGGTCTTCGCTCCCTAAAGAGGCTTATGGTCAAACATAATGATCACCCTCTGAAAGCCATGGAGGAAGGCTTTACAGAGATTCTAAAGATAGATTATGAAAACGTATTTGATGTTGCACTGGGTGTTATTCGGGCATTTTTCGATTTCTCAGACAGCATGCCCGTGATGGAAGCCTTTACAGATCTAATTGACTATGTCTCGGAAATAGTGAAAAACAAGGCCCTATTACGACAAGATTTTATAGGCCACATATATCACAAGGTAACTGGAGACATTGCTACAAGGAAAGGATATGCAACATTTTATACTAAATCACCAATTGCAACATTTCTCGCAAATCTTGCCCTAAACTCCCCAAATGATGCCTGGGATTTTGATTGGAGTGATTTAAAAACATTCAGATTATTCAAAACGTGCGATTTTGCTTGTGGTTCTGGAACACTCTTATCAGCTACCTACAGTGGCCTTCTTTCAAAATACTGGAAGAGCAGTGAAGAGCCACTTCTCGACAAGTTTCACAAGATTTTAATTGAGGAATCTATTTGGGGTTTTGACGCCCTTGAACATGCAGTCCAAACTGCTTCAGTGGTTCTGAGCCTTCATGAGCCCTCTATTCCCCTTGAGAAAATGAACACCTACCACATACCAGTCGATGAAAGTGGCTCGTTGGGTTCATTGAATATGTGGAACGCGAACACGTTTTTACTCCCATTGAAACGCAGGAGTATAGGAAAAACGACAAAGGCCACGGTGTACGTTCCACGGTTTGAGTTCATAATCATGAACCCACCGTTTTCAAGAACAACCGCTCCCGGTGAAGCAGGTTCCAGACCTAGAATATTCGATTTTGTCGTAAGTGAAAAGGGATACAGAAACCTCTGGGAAAAATACAAAGAAGTCATCGAAAGTATGAAAGAAGAACTCCTGAAAAGGGATAGCGTCTCGACCATTTATGAAAAGTACGTGGGACAAGGAAAAGTATTCCTTCCCCAAAATGTGAATCCGATAAATGCAGGTGCAGCCTGGCCATTTATTGTGTTGGCAGATAGGTATTTAAAGCCACACGGAAGAATGGCGCTCGTACTTCCAAAAACAGTTATAGAGAGTTCCGCATTCTTCCTTGTAAGAGCGTTGATGGCTGCCAACTATGAAATTGAGTACATTATAGTAAGTGAAGAACCAGGCAATTACAATTTTAGCTATTCAACGCAACTATCGGAGGTTTTGCTAGTTCTGAAGAAGCTTAAAAAGGGAGAAAAACCACATGAAAACACTACTATAATCAAGTTCCAGAAACAACCAAGGAATAACTTGGAAGGCGTGTTAATGGCCAAAGCGGTGGTGACTAAAAAGCCCACTGAAGGCGTGAGTGAAATCAAGATATTAAATGCAGAAGCGACGATCTATAATGTCAGCAGGAGAACAATGGAAGACTTCGTGTGGAATTGGTCTATCTTGACAGATCT
>NZ_JACDOB010000074.1 GCF_017656375.1 Thermovirga sp. | reverse complement strand
CAATAGAACGACTGACTCAAAGGGGTTGGGAGGATATCCTCCCAACCCCTTTATTTTGTGCTACTTTACAAAAGTCGCTCCTACAAAAACGATAAAAATTTTTCCTATCACGCAAATTCAACAAATAACAAATCCAAAAACTAGGGCCTTAAACTAACACCTTGCATAGATACACTCTTCCGAATTCTTTTAATAACCCTTCCCTTTTCAAAAGTCTCTTTACTCTCTCAGCATCAGTGTATGCATTATCTATTAATATCCCAATCACTGTTCCACTGTGAGCCACATTAACGCCCACCGCTCCTGCTTTTTTTGCACAATCAATTATTGAACGTAATTTAGGCTTTTGCAGAACTTCCTCGTTTACAATAGAACTTATAGTTGCAGCTTCACCGACCAACAATGAGTTTTGCGTTCTAATTCCCTCTTTTAAAAGCCAGAGTGCGTACTCTATCTTATCCTGATTTTTCCTCTTGACTTCCGAATAGTCCGTCTCCCTGAATTTAAGGGTATCCAAGGTCTCATATGGCTCTAACACTAACACATCCAGAGGAGGCGCACTGCCCAAAGGTTCAATAATGCTTCCCTCAAGATGATCAAAAAGAGTAAGACCAGGGAAAAGTACGCTATCAGTCGGCTCAATCGATACAGCCATACTAGCTACCTCTGCATGGTCTATCTCCTTTCCGACAAGCAATGCAGAGGCCCTGATAGTGGCCACAATGTCGGCGGTACTGCTTGCCATTCCTTTACCCGCGGGAATAGAAGAATTCACTTTAATTTCTATATTGTAGGTATCTTCAGCGGATAATCCAAAAAACTCAAAACTTTTCGTCAGAGCTTCCCTGGACTTTTTAGGTCCTTGCTCCTTGCAAAAATAAGACACCTCTTCCAGAGTAACTTCCGAAAATAAATTGACAGTACAAGACACCAAACACTCCCTACCAGCTACAAATCCCTGAATTAGCTCCCCGCAAGACCCAGGACACCTCGCCGTTGCATTCATGCTTTAAGCTCCCCTACACTTTTTTAGAGCCAATATCAGCTTGTCATTGTCCTCTCTGTCCCTCACTGCCACCCTGAAAAAGCTATTGTTTAAGCCTAAAAAATTAGAGGCATCCCTTATCAAGACACCAAAAGGAATCAATTTTTGCCGCAGGGCAGAAGATGAAATTTCCTTATCCAAAATTTTAACCAGGATGAAGTTAGCGCAAGTGCTAAAAGGCTTTAACCATGAAAATTTTGATAATTCTTCCAATAAATATTTTCTCTCTATGCTTATCATGGATTTGCTCTTTTTGATATATTCTTCGTCTTTCAATGCTGCTGCTCCAGCAGCCGCAGCTAGGCCATTTACGCTCCATGGCTCTTTAAAAGATCGAATCGCCTCTTTTATCTTGACGCTCTTAGTTATCCCATACCCCAACCTCATGCCTGGCATACCAAAGAACTTGGTGAACGCCCGTACCACAATTATGTTTTTAAATTCGTCAAGAATATCTATGGCCATCGCAGAAGATACGTCATCTACAAATTCTATGAAGGTTTCATCTATAAGCATCAAAATATTCCGATCCCTGCAAAAGCATGCAATTTCTTTGACTATATGTTTAGGCAGTAGATTACCTGTAGGGTTGTTAGGGTTGCATAAAACAACAGCTTCCACACCTTCAAGGTTCCTAATTAATTTATTGGAAGACAAACGGAAATCATCTCTTTCTTTCAATAAGAAATACCTGGTTTTACAGCCCGCAAGCTTGGCAGCTCTTTCATATTCGCTAAAGGTGGGAATGGGAATCAAAACACTAGAGGGCTTCAAACTCCTAAAAAACAGATATATAAGCTCAGTAGCACCATTTCCTACAATAATATCATCTGAAGGAACATTCAAATATCCTGATATTGCCCTTTTCAGCTCTAAATAATCTGGGTCAGGGTACTTTACCGAAAACGACGATAATCCCTCTACTATGTTCGCTTTCGCCAATGCAGAAATACCAAGAGGATTTATATTTGCACTAAAATCCACTATGTCCTCTTCTCTAATAGCAAACTGACGACTAATTTCGTAAATATTACCACCATGAACAAAACCCTTTGAGGAAAGCATCTAAATCCTCCATTAGTATTAATATTTAAGCCAATGGCTAATTATTAAGCCCGACAAAACCATAACAACAGCAACACTATACATAATATTTATAGCTGCTTTTATGTGGTCGGCTTTCAAAGGTACCACCGGATCACCAATCGTAGGTTTTACTACTTTTTCTCCAAAATATGTGCTCTCTCCCCCAAGCTGGATCCCTAATGCACCTGCCACAGCAGACTCTGGAAAACCAGCATTGGGGCTTGTGTGATTGTACCTATCCCTAATAACAATCTTAAAGGAGTTGACCACGTCAAAACCACAGAAGCCTGAAGTTAGCGGAATGAGCATCCCTGCCAATCTTGCCGGAATCAAGTTTGCCAAATCATCTAGCCTGGCAGAAGCCCATCCCAAATGGATGTACTTTTCGTTCTTATAGCCCACCATCGAATCAAGAGTGTTAATGGCTTTATAAGCCATAGCGAGAGGGGATCCTCCCAGAAAAGCATAAAGTAGCGGAGCAAGCACGCCATCTACAGTATTTTCG
>NZ_JACDOB010000073.1 GCF_017656375.1 Thermovirga sp. | reverse complement strand
TTAAGAGATGGAGTTTTGCGCCCCGTTTCTATTTGAGATAAATAGTTTTGTGTTATTCCTGTTTGCGAAGCAAGTTGCGCCTGAGTAAGTTTTAAGCACTTACGGAGATACAAAAGACGTTTGTGTAGCATTTACCTCACCTCTAATTGCTATTTGAAATAATATTATATTACTTATTGGAATAAGTCAATATCGCTCAATAAGGAAATTTGTCTTTTGGGGACTGATTTTTATTACCAAAAGAGATATAATTCAAAATAGGGGGTGGGGGATATGTATATTGGCGCTAAAATCCGCGCTCTGAGGCAAGCAAGAGGTATGACGCAAAAGGAACTAGCTTCTTTGGTTGGCATTAGTCAAAACTACCTTAGTCAAATAGAAACTGGGCATCGCAGAATAGATGTAAATAAACTACTCCTGATAGCACAAGCTTTAAACTGTAAACCAGAAGATATTATCAAGGATCAAAGTATCGAACCAGACGAAGAAAAACAATGCATCTTGCAACCTCAAATGTCCAGCGACATCATTTTCGTTCCTGCTCTATCTGATATCAATACGGTTTGCTGCGGGGAGGGAAATATTTATGAGATACCGGAGGAATCTATAGATTATATGATCCCCGTTGCGGTCGCTTCGCTGGGCCCTATATGTACAGAGGGGCTTTTTGCGGTGAAGGTAGAGGGGAACTCTATGGAAGGAGCCAAAATCCATGATGGTGACTTGGTAATTGTGGCTCCTAACGAGGAGCCCATTAATGGTAGCGTAGTCTTTGTCTGCTATGGACCACAAAAAAGATGGATGCTCAGATGGTACTATGCCCGGCCCGACGGGTCCATTCTGCTGCGAGCCGCCAATCCAGCATATCCGGATATTGAGATAGGCAAAGATGATATTGAGGCTGGCTGGTATGAATATGTAGGCAGGGTTGTTGCTGTACACAGCACCCCAAGGATGGGGTTGTAGAAAGACGGGGGGCGATAATGTTGTACAAGCGAGTCCTGGTTGGAGTAATATTGTTGGCCTTCATGGCTTCGGGGGCTTGGGGGATGCAGATCAGCGGGGGCTTCGAACTCAAAAACATTCAGTATCGGGACTCAATGTTTGGGACCGAATTTTTAGGCGAAATGATCAACAAATCGGGTAAGGATTACAGTTATACAATGTTTACGCTCAGCATTTATGATTCCGATGGCAACCTTTTAGATGCAACAACGATTATTATCCCACATTTCCCCAATGGCTCCACTAGAACATTTGGAACGCAGTCGCGAAAAAAATTACCCAGCAAAATTAAATACAAGATAGATCCATACGTTTTAATGCCATAAAACTAAGCTTTCCCTTTCTAATCCGCCCACCATTACACCTTCTCGCATCGGACATCATGGACTGATATACCTACAAGGCAAAAATAGTTGCCGTTCAAGGCATGCCCAGGAATGGGATATAAACAGATTGGGCAATTTTGATATACCCATTACGTAAATCATTCTTGACGGAGGAGCGGAATGGATGTAAGCTTTAAAACAAGGAAGCTTGAAAGAATTTTAGCAAAAAAAGAAAAGATTCTAACAACGTGGGGGCATCAAGCAGGGCTCAAGGTAATGCAAAGATTGAAAGAATTGGAGGCCGCTCCCAATCTTTTTTGCTTAACAAAGAGAAAAAGCCTTCATTTTCATCTTCTAAAAGGAGATAGAAGTGGGACGTATGCTATTAACGTATGGCGGGGACTTAGAATGGTTTTTGAACCCAATCATAATCCTCCACCTCGGTTAGAGGACGGTAGCATAGATCTATCTCGGGTCACATGCATTACCATATTGGAGGTAGGTAATTATCATGGCAAACAAAAAAAGAATACTAACTGATTATGCTATTCCACCAGGAGAAACACTTAAGGAAGAACTCGAATATATAAACATGACTCAGAAAGAATTAGCAATACGCCTTGGAGTTTCTCCTAAAACCATAAACCAAATTATTAAAGGGGAAGCGCCTATTACGCCAGAAACTGCAGCTGGGCTCGAAAATGTATTAGGTATTGATGCTGTTTTTTGGCTTAATTTAGAAGCAAACTATCAAGCAGACCTTGCACGACTAAAAAGTATGCCTAAAGAGAGGGAGATTGAGCTTACAAAAAAGTTTCCCTATTCTGAACTGGCTAAACTTAGGTGTGTCCCAAATACAAGAAAACCTTTAGAGCGGGCTCTGAATTTAAGAAAATTCTTTGGAGTATCTTCTCTAGAGAATGTAGAAAAACTAGCTCTCGCAAGCAACTTTAGGAGAAAACCAACAAAAAGCAGTTCTTTTTACGCTTTGCTCGCATGGTTGCGATTAGCTGAAATTATTGCCCAGAAACAACTAGAAAACGTGTCTGTTTTCTCTAGGAAAGCTGTATTAGAGTCTCTTGAATCATTACGCACCTTAACGTATTGCGAGGAAGGATTTGATAAAAAAATCATAAGTATTTGCGCAAAAGTAGGGATTGCAGTTGTTTTTCTACCTAGCATCAAAGGCACATCCATTCAGGGCGCAGCCAAGTGGATTGCACCAGATAAAGCTCTTATAGCTATTACTTCAAGATATAAATGGGCAGATATTTTTTGGTTTTCGTTATTTCATGAAATCGGGCATTTATATTTA
>NZ_JACDOB010000072.1 GCF_017656375.1 Thermovirga sp. | reverse complement strand
TTTTGCATAGACGCCCTGATTTGTTTTTTAAACTTTTTCTTGCAGTGTCTTTTCCCGATCTTTATGTGTGTTTGGCCATATTTAGGCAAATAAGTAAGGGGAGAAGTAAGAAAAAGTAAAAGGGAGATGGGAATTTGAGGATTCTTCATTATGTAGACGAAAACAACCTGTCATGGAGTAAACCCTGGCTTGATTTGCTTGCAAAAATTAGAGAAATGGACAGTTCTATAGAACACTTCGTGGTTTGTAGGCCAGGTGGCACCTTAGCAGAAAGAGCAAGAGAAGAAGGTTTCAAAGTCCTTGAATATCGGCCAATGTTTGCATGGAACCCTGCCCTTTGCAGGGGATTTGATAACCTGTTGGAGGAAATAAAGCCAGATGTAATACACACCAGGCTGTCAAGTGCGGCTTTTATTGGATCCTATTGGGGGAAGAAGAAGAACATTCCTGTTGCCGCTACGGTAGATAAGTTTCCTAAAGGAAGGTATTATGCAAATTCGACGCTGCTGATAGCTCCTTCTACTGCTATTGCAAAACATATGGAAAGTCAAGGTTTTTCCACCGATAGAATAAAGGTAGTCGCAAACCCGGTCGCAGTGAAAAAGTATGAACCAAACTTGAAGGAAAGAGAAAAGTTAAGGAACCAGGAGGATGTAAAGCCTAGCGAGCTTGTGATTCTGGGCATGGGTCGATTTGTGCCATGGAAAGGTTTTGACCTTTTGATAAGAGCAGTTGGGGCTTTGGGGGCGGACAGGCCCATAAGTTTGTGGCTGGTGGGAGATGGACCCATGAGGGAAGAGCTGGTGAAGCTGGCGGAAGAGGTGTTTCGAGGGTTGTCCAACCGAAGGGTTAAGTTTTTCCCCTTTGCCAAGGATGTTAGGCCTTTTTTGTGGGCATCTGACCTTTTTGTCCAGCCTTCGTATCATGTGCCGGGCTCTGGGGGGCCAGAGGCCTTTGGTATTGCATTATTGGAAGCCATGGCTTCAGGGCTTCCTGTTGTGGCGTTCGCCTGTGGCGGTACCCTCGACCTGGTGCGAGATGGACACAATGGATGGCTTGCTGAACCAGGAAACTTGGATTCGTTAAGAGAGGTCTTGCAGAAGGCTCTTCACGCTGTTCCCGATGAGGCAAAGAGTCTGAACGCCATTGAGGAAGCCAAAAGGTACGACGTTGCCACAATTGCAGAAAAGTCTTTGGAGCTTTACAGGGAATTGGCTCGTTAGTTTGCTTGCCTCTGGCAGGTTGGGGTAAATAGGCGGTAGAGCGTGATAAAGGGTTTTTGAGATTTTGTTTAACAATAAGGGGGGAATCTCTGTGGGGGTGAAAGACTTATTGGGCAAAGAAGCGCTGCCTCTTTTTGCTAAGAAGCCATGCAGCAGCGTCTCCTTGGTAGAATTTGGCTTTTTGTTTTCTGTATTTTTTGAGCCGTGGGGGCCGGTGTTTCGCTATTTTGGCTGGTTCTTGTGCTTGATAGGCGTTGGAATTTTGGTATTTCGAGGGGGCAAAAAGGAACTTAGAGCTTTTATAGAACCCTTTACCAAGAAAATCATGTTGGTAATTCTTTTGTGGTCGTTAATAGTTACTGTCTTGAACAGTAGAGGGCTTTATTTTGATTTGAAAGGTTTTTCCATGCTTTTAGAGGCGTTTTTTGCCGTGTGGTTGAGTTCTTTTGTTATTACAAAATATGAAGGTGCGCTTTTCAGGCTTATAAGCGTATGGACGGCTTCTTTCGTTTGTGTTTTATGCTGGGTTCTTTGGGCAGCCCTTGCTAAAAACCATTTTGCGGGACCTTTTAGCAATATGAATACCATGGGGATTTATTCAGTAGTTGTCTTGCCAGTCATTCTTTTTCAGGCCTTCAAAGAGAGAAAAAATATTTGCTTGGAGATGTTTTTCCCCGCCCTTTTTGCTTTATCTTTGCTGTTGGTATTTTTGAGTTTCAGTTCCTGTGCCTGGATAGCTGGAGCATTTACTGTAGGAATTTTCTTGTTTTTGATGTTTTTGATAAGGCCTGGGAAGAGACAATTGATCAGGGTAGCTGCAGTTTCTTGTGTGTTTTTTGCCCTTTTTGCGTGTTTTTTTGTTTTTGCAGATGTTAAGGCTTCAGCATATGCGAAAAGAGAAATTTCTCAGATATTGAGTTTCAATAAAGATTTTACTAGGTTCACGACCCACAGAAACATAATTTGGAAATCGGTTGTTGGCCTATGGAAGGAAAAACCTTTTATAGGTTGGGGATGGTCAGATTTCAAACACCTTGCAGAAGACAAGATAGGCAAATTGCCTCGGGTTGGCGTACCTCATGAGCCTCACAATGTGTATCTGGAATTGTTGGTTAGAGGAGGAGTGCTCCTTCCTTTTTTGGCGGTGACCCTTTTCATGAGGGGAGCTTGGTGCGGGTATAAAAAGATGAAAGAAAGCAAAAATTTCTCCTTGAAGCTGCTTTATGCTGCATTGATTGCTGCAATTATGGCTCAGGTAGTTTATGGTTTTGGCGGTAGCATATTGATGGCGAGGCAAAAAGTTGGTTTTCTGTTTTGGGTCCTTTTTGGCATTGCCGTATCGGAAAGAGGCGGTGAAGTCTTGGATGAAAGGCAGAGCTGCTGAAGGTTTATGGTTTTTGAGGGCTTGTCAAAAGGGCGCTTATTAGATAGTATATATTTTGGTTTTGAGTAAGCTCCGCATCTCGCGGTGACTCTGATGGCAGGAAAGGAGGTGCGACCCCCGACGGCCACAAAGGGCAAGCG
>NZ_JACDOB010000071.1 GCF_017656375.1 Thermovirga sp. | reverse complement strand
CCCCAACCTGCTTATCAAGTTCTATAACTACACCCGGCTCTACCGCAAGAATTTCTCCAATAGTCTTTCGCGTTCTTCCCAGCACTACCGTTATCTTGACAGGAATATCCATTAAAAGGTCCATTTTTTTATCTAACTTCCCACCTGCTGCAGGCTTGCTTCCTGAAGCATCAATCTCAGGGAAGCTGACAGGTTGAGCCTGGGGTTGGCTACTGGCTGCCGCATTTTGACCCTCTGAAGTAAGGTCGAAGGGAGAAGAGGACTTCACGCTGGCTATCAATTCATCTATCGATAACTGAGCCGCGTCATTTCCAGAGCTTTCGAGGTCAGGTATCTCAGGTATACTTTCTCCACCCTCTTCACCCAAAACCTCTAACCCCTTAGAAATAGCCTCCAGTTCCTCAGGGCTCAATTCTGAAGAAACATCCCCTTCTCCTTCTTTATCTTCCGCAGATTTATCCTCAGTGACATCTGGAGAAGACCCAGGCACCACATCCCCCTGGTCCATAGAGGGCTGTTTATCCTTTTCTAATCCATCATCTTGGGAGTCGTTCTGTTTTTTCTCTTCATCCATCAACAAAACAGCTGGCCTCTTTCAAGCTGAGGCAGCTACACCTCCTTGCGGTCTAATTTATTACACTCCAAAAGTCTCTATCATTTTCTTTGCCGTCTCATTACCTGACTCAAAAGACTTGGAAGCCGCTTCATACGCTCGGCTTGCTTCTATCAATCTGGCCATTTCCTCCACCACGTTAACATTGGATCCCTCCAAGGCTCTTGTAGCTAAAGAAACATCTTCCCTTGCAACGGGAATCGGTGCCCCCGAGCCCTGAGTAGCTGAAAAAACGTTTTTCCCCATCCGGCGCAAAAAAGAAGGATTCTCAAAATCAAAAATAGCTATCGCATCTACAACTTCTCCATCTGCTACTACTGAACCGTCTTCCCTTATCTCTACCTCACTGGCATCACCAATCTCTATAGGGCCACCTTCTCCAATCAAATACAAGCCTCTTGGATTTACTATCCTTCCCTCACTATCTATAGCAAAGCTTCCAGAGCGAGTGTAATATAAATTCTGGCCATCCGAAAGCTGGAAAAATCCCCTACCATTTATAGCACAATCCAAAGGATTGCCTGTATTTTTTACAGGTCCAGGCGTCGTATCCAAAGCAGTCTCGGAAACAACCACACTCAAGTATGATTCCCCTACCGGCTTCTCGTTGCCTGCAGCATTTGAAGGTTTTTCTTCTCTCACCAGCTCACCCTTTGGGACAGCTTTCTCCGTCACTATATTTTTGAAGAAGCCGCTAGTGCTAGCATTAGCCAAGTTATTAGCTGAAACATCTACCTTGGCTTCCTGCACCAACATGGCCGATATTCCATTATAAATACCTCTGAACATGGCCTCACCTCCTACGCGCCAACTAGAGCATTAACCCTTAAGAAGCTCTGAAGCCGCCTCCCACATGGATTTCGCTGATTTCACCACTTCCAGGTTGGCCTCATAGGCCCTACTGGCTGCCATCATATCTGCCATCTCCCTAACTACAGAAACATTAGGATACGCAACATAACCATCATCATTGGCATCAGGATGTCCCGGATCATAAACCATCCTGGGAGCCGACTGGTCCGTCGCAATCTCCTTAACTTTCACCCCAGAAGCTTCCATGGCTTCATCAAGCTTTTCTTCAAAAATTGGAACCTTTCTTTTATAGGGCCCGCCTTCTGCTGTTCTGGTAGTATTAACATTCGCTAAATTTTCAGATATTACATCCATCATAACCCTATGGGCGGTTAAAGAGCTTCCTGCTATATCTATAACCTTAAAAATTTTCATGTTTACTTACCTCCCATAGCTGCCTTTAGCATTTCCATTCTCTTGGACATAATTCTCATGATCCCATTGTAAGCCAACCTTGTCTCGGTCATCTTGGCCATTTCAACTTCAGGATCTACATTGTTGCCATCTAAACGATAAGCTCCCTGCGTAACAACCCTCTCCTTGAATCCATCCTTCAACAACTTCTCCAAACTTTTGCTGGAACCTATATGCTTCTCGTCTGTGACTTCCAACTTCACCTTTTTAGCGCTACATAAACCTTCAGACTCCAAAGCTTCTCTTAAGGCGTCCTCAAATTCTACTTCCTTTCTCTTGTAACCCGGTGTATTAACATTAGCTATATTTTGCGCTACTGCCTCAAACCTCTTGGCCAAAGCCGAAGCTGATACTTTTCCTGCTAACCAGACGGGATCCTTAAACATACGTCCACCCCCTTGCCAGTTCAAGCTTCTGCCTTCTTATTCTTTTCCTTTAGCCCCTGCACCTTTAATCTTTTCCCTCGCATAATATATTATTTTCGAGGCAACTTCTGGAGGCATTTTCCCTAAAACCTGCATTCTCTGCTCAGAATCCATAAGTTCCAGCAAGGCTACCACATCTGGAATAGGCAACTTTACCAAAATCTTGGCAGCTTTACTAGCTGGCATCTGTGCAACGGCTTCCCCCATGATATCAGAGACCGATTTCTTAGGATTAGACTCTGATTCTTTGGCTCTCAGCTCCTCATGCTGCTTTTCTAAAGCTTTTTTCTCCTTTTGAAGACTTTTTCTCTCCGCGTCTAAGGCTGCCCTCTTTTTCCTTAATTCCTCCTCCTGCTTCCGCAAGAAGTCTTCTTTTGCCTCCAGTTCCAGTTTTCTTCTCTCGTATCCAGTTAAAGGCGGGGAAAGCTGCTCCAAAAAAGGGTACAGCCTGGCTCCTATCCAAGGAAAACCCTCTACAGCAGGCCCTATGCGATCAATAAGAG
>NZ_JACDOB010000070.1 GCF_017656375.1 Thermovirga sp. | reverse complement strand
AACAGCACAAAATCCGCACGGAATAGACTCCAGAAAACTTTATGACACAGAGCATGCCCAAGTTGTCCATTTAATTTTGAAGCCAGGAGAAAAATTGAGAAAACATATAACACCGGTAGACGTAGTGTTTTACGTTTTAGAGGGCAAAGGAATTGTTGAGATTGGTAATGAAAAACAAGAGGTTGGGCCAGATACCCTCATTGACAGCCCTGCAAAAATACCACACTGTTGGTATAACAAAGGCAATGAGATTCTACGTTTCCTGGTTATCAAAACCCCAAGGCCAACAGAATCAACAAAACTGCTGTGATAGAAGAACTAAGCTACTAAATACGGAGGTGCTGACATGCCCAAGATAAAGAGAAAAATCATTAAAATTGACGAAGACAAATGCGATGGTTGCGGTTTGTGCGCAGAAGCCTGCCACGAGGGAGCTATACAGATTATAGATGGCAAGGCCAGACTCGTGTCTGAGTCCTACTGCGATGGGTTGGGGGACTGCATTGGAGAATGCCCTAGGGGAGCCATATCCTTTGAGGAAAGGGAAGCTGAAGCTTACGACGAAGAAGCAGTGATGAAAAACAAAGCCCAAAAAGCTTGCGGCCCCCTACCATGTGGCTGCCCAGGAACTGCAGTTCGTGATTTAAGAGAAGTTACAAGCAAAACTACTACGAAAGAAGAAAGTTCCAAAGGAGCTACTACATCGGCGTTAACTAACTGGCCCATACAGCTAATGCTCGTCCCTGTCAACGCTCCCTACCTAAAGGAGGCAAACCTCCTTATAGCAGCCGACTGCGCAGCCGCTGCTTCCTACAACTTCCATGAAAGCTTTGTAAAAGGCAACACTTTACTCATGGGATGCCCTAAACTTGACGATGCAGGGCACTATGCAGAAAAACTAGCCCAGATAATTGAGATAAATACACCTTCCCAAATGCACGTAATAATAATGGAGGTCCCTTGCTGTGGTGGCCTTAAGGTCCTGGTCGAAAAAGCTATACAAGATGCCAAAAAAAGTCTAACTTTAAGGGTTACAAAGTTGAACATTCATGGAGAAATTCTGGAAGACGACAAAATCAAATATTTCTTCTCTTAAAGGCCACAGCATAAAGAGGGCGTGCTTTTCAGTTATAACAAAGAAGGCACGCCCTTCCATCCAAAACAGAAAAGAAGGGTACAACACTCGAACAATTGACCCTACAACAATATTTCAAGTCTTCTTCCATCCCCAGCTTAATTAACAGCTCGGCACTTTCAGACATATAGACTCCCCTTTCCAAGTTTTTTTCGTAAAATTCCCATAAGCCCAAAATTACCTTTGCACCATCATCTAAATCCACTTTCTTCACGGATCTTGAAATCTCCTCGACCAAGAGGCCAGCACATAGGCAGTCATCTAAAACCACCTTCCCTTCCTTGCCGGCACACAGTATTCCTATTGTATCTCCCAAAGCTAATGCCTTTCGAACGGCACAAGATGCATTTCTTGCTGCCGCTACAAGCACCCATGAGCCCGTAAGCGATGCTTCTAGCCAAGCCTTCGTCCCGTTAGAAGTGGTCATTATAGCGCCATCCTTTTCTGATGGATTAAAACGCTCAAAAACCATAGGGGAATTCCCAAGGTCAAACCCATCTATGGGAAGAGCACCTCTTTCTCCCATTAGAATCCAGCTGTCCCCTAAAAGCTTTTTTAATTGTCTTGCTTCTTCCACATCAGCTACGGGAAATATTTTCTTCCCACCATTTTCAAAAAAGGCTATAGCTGTTGTGGATGCCCGTAATAAATCAACCACTAACCAGACATCAACTTTAGGAAGATTCTCTCCGGGAGTCAAAGCTACCTTTATTACCCTGTGCTTAAAGCCCTCTTTACAGCTCAAGCTATACACCTCCATCCGCACTATAAAACTCAGCCGATAATATATAATAATGGGACGGGGCATTTTATGCTAATATCTTTGAATTCGCCATTTAATAAGCATTGATGTAAAATATTAACGAGTCGCATAACCTAAAATTATCAAATATGTTTTCACCGAACTCTAAAAAGGAGGGATATTGATGCTGAACATAACAGAGATCCTTTCTCCAGGTCTTTTTTCCGATGTTAAATTGACCGTAAAGGAAGAGGACACTGTGGGTAATTTCTCACCAAGGCTAGAACAACTCCTTTCAACGCCTGCATGCGTCAAGGCCTTTGTAAAGGCTGCCACAGAAGCAACAGATAATCACTTACCTGATGGTTATTTAACTGTGGGAAGGTCCATTTCTATAAACCATGAGGCTCCATCCTATCTTGGAACTACAGTAACTTTTAGGGCCAAGTTAACACGCATTGAGGGCAATAAGCTTTTTTATGAGCTTTCTGCGTGGGACCATCAGGGAATTATAGCGACAGGAACCCACGTAAGGGCCGTAGTAAAATGGGAAATCCTGATGAACAGAGCAAGAGAGCGTGCCTTCTCCATTGATAGGGGCGTATAAATAAACCCCCGGCATAAAGCAGGGGGAAGGCTTTAACCTTCCCCCTCGAACCATATATGCGTCTTATGCTTTTGCCGTTATTTGTATGACTTCAAACTTTGCACTGATATCTTTTCTAGATTTTTTCTGCCAAGCCCACATTTCAAACATACCGTAAATTTCTGATTCCTTTTTACAACCCCTTCTACATACAGAAGTAGCATAACTGTGCGTATTCTCAAAAAACCTCAAATGGGAAGGGCTTAAGCCTTTCCCATTTTGCGTTTTGTTCAACTGGCTTAGGGGTTACCGCCAGGTCCGCCACTACCGGGTCCGCCGTGGCCAGGTCCGCCGTGGCCAGGTCCGCCACTACCAGGTCCGCCGTGGCCAGGTCCGCCACTACCAGGTCCTCCGCCGCCAGGCCCACCGTGGCCAGGTCCG
>NZ_JACDOB010000069.1 GCF_017656375.1 Thermovirga sp. | reverse complement strand
TGTTCACTCCTACTCCTATCAGCATGCTCCTATGCAATACCCTGTTGTCTTCCCTAACCCTTATAACTAAAGCATCTACTATCAGAAAAGGATACTCCTTATCCTTCAGAGACCTATCTCTCCATGCTTCTATAACTGGATCAAGCCTCCTGCATAGTTCCGATACCAATGACTTGGATACTCTTACTCCACATAACTCCTCCGTTATCTCCGACACCTTGCGGGTCGATACGCCATTTACCACCATTTCCATAAGAACCAAAACAAAGGCCTGCTCGCTTCTCTGGTACCTGCTGAAAAGCTCCGTAGAGAACTTGCCATTACGAAGCCTCGGAACTCTCAAGATAAGGCTGCCCACCCTTGTCGTAAGCCTATGAGGATATGTGCCGTTACGGTATCCTTGACGTTCCTCTGTACGCTCATAGGCTTTTGCTCTTAACTGTTCTGTGCGCCTGGAGAATCTGGTTTAAAACTGATTCCAATAGCTTAGACACACCAGACTCCATGCTATCTGACAAAAACTTGTGCAACAATTCCGAGTCGATGGTAATATTGTATTGAGCCATTGCAAGGTCACCTCCGGTTATGGTTTTTCTGCTGATTGCCATTTTAAACCAGAGACCTTGTAGTGGCTCTCTTGCTTTTGTCGAGTAGAAGTGCGCCTTTCTAACTTTAGGAACAGGTTTGTTTTCTCCGTTTTTCCCCGTTTCCTCCGGGAGTGCCACAATTATTTGCTCCATGGCTAAGTTGAACGCACAACCCTCACTGAACCGTGCTTGCGCTATTCACACACAATAAAACAACTCCTACTCCAGAAGACATTTTGCGCACTTATCGAAATTATTTCTAAATACACAATAGGGGTATTTACTTGTTCTACAGCATCCTCCATATTATACTTTCCATGTCTCTAGCAACTTCACTGCCATAAAAATAATTAATCTATAACTACTTGCAATTTCAGTTAAAGGAGCGATGTTACATGTCTTTTTTGCGCAGAAGTTCAAACAACAAAAGAGGGTTTAGCATATCTAAAAAACTGTGGATGCTGGCTATTAGCGTAATTACTCTTTTGGGAATAATGATAGCTATAACGGCCTATCGAACCAAGGATACTCTTAATGAGCAAGTCAATACTCTAGGCAATGAAGTAATTGTTAACGGTGTGGTACAGGTAGATCAGTACTTCCAAGAACTTAAAACTTTATCAAAAAGTATAGCCGGCTCTACTGCCGAGTTCCTAGAAACACACCCTAACGCTACCGATAATGATTTGGAGCCTCTGCTTAAGCGTTGTTATGAATCATTAGTAAAGGATTTAAACATATATGACCTGTACGTAGGGTTAGCATCTACAGGTAAAGTAGGTTCAGGAAGTGGTTGGGAGGAGCCTGAAGACTATGACGCTAGAAAACGTTCATGGTACATCAAGGCTGTTCAAGAAAATAAGGCTGTTCTTACAGAGCCCTATGTAGATGCAGGCACTGGCAAGTTACTGATAACTGTGGCAGCCCCAATCAACTCCTCCTCAGGCAAAATTCTGGGAGTGGCGGCAATAGATGTCATCCTCGAAGACCTATCAGAGATGATAACTTCCTACAAAATTCTTGGGAAAGGCTATGGTTTCCTCATAGATAAAGAGGGCAACTTTATAGCCCACCCTAAATCGGAAATGATAATGAAGGAAAATATGACAAAGACCAGCTCCCTCATAACCCCTGAAATAGCAGAAGCAGGGAAAAAGATGGTTTCCAGCAACAAAGCTGGCTTTGCAGACTTTGCCTTTCAAGGAGAAAACAGAAGGGTATTTTATGCACCTACAAAGTCCGGATTCGTTTTCGGCATAGTTTTCCCAACATCAGATTTAAACGCAATAGTCATGAAAGAAATTAAAACCCAAATATCGCTTGGGGCAATCGTCATTGTAATCCTGGGAGTATTACTATATTTCTTCTCCAAGAGCATTACAGTACCCATAACACATGTAACCAAAGCGCTGGGCAAATTGGGACAGCTTGACTTGAGAGATTATGAAAATAGAAATTGGCTAGAGCAGGCAGCAAAACAAGATACAGAAATAGGCCAGATGGCTTCGGCTGCTTTGAACTTACAAACAGTCTTAAGGCAGGCAATGGCCGATATAGCCAACTACTCTACACAGACCGCAGATGTAGCGGGGGGCTTAGCTTCCCTATCAGAAGAGTCTGTCGCCTCGTTAGAAGAAAGGAAAAAAGCCATTGAACAAGCAGCATCACTCATGGAAAACAACTCTGCATCTCTTCAGGAGATAAATGCCAGTGTTGAAGAAGTGTCAAGCTCTGCACAACAGGCTGCACAGAGCGCAACCAATGGAGCCGAAACGGCTGCTAAAATGTCTGCCATATCTGAAGAGGTTTCTCATAAGGTAGAAGAGGTAACCGAAGCTATTACAATAGTTGGCAACAAATCTAAGGACACCGAAAGCAAGATAAAAGAAATGGCAGACGCCGTAATGTCAATAACAAAATTGGTGGATGCCATAAAATCAATAGCCGAACAAACTAATTTGCTTGCACTGAACGCTGCTATAGAAGCTGCAAGGGCTGGTGAGCACGGCAGGGGTTTTGCTGTAGTCGCTGAAGAAGTGAGAAAACTGGCAGAGGAATCTGCTAACGCTGCACATGAGGTTGAAAACCTTATAACCCCACTACAGGACAAGGCGAAAACATCCCTTGAGGCTACAGAAGAATCCAACAAGGCTGTAGAAGATACAATTAAACTTGCCAATGAGTCTCTTGGCAAGCTGGCTGAGATGGTGCAACATATCAAAGACGTAAATGACGCTATGCAGAACATAGCTGCAACATCTGAAGAACAAGCCGCAGCAGCCCATGAAATGGCTCAAGGGGTGGAAGCTGCAACCCAGGCTACTATGGATACGGTAAGCGCTATGGAATCCGTTTCTCAATCTAGTGACGAAATAGTAAAAGCTAGCGAACAAATAGCCCAGGAAGCTCAAAACCTTGCTCATATTGCTGAGACCCT
>NZ_JACDOB010000068.1 GCF_017656375.1 Thermovirga sp. | reverse complement strand
TAACAACACAGGACAAAAAATTTGACAAAAAACAACAGTTGGGGTAAACTCCCGGCAGAATAAAAACTGCATATTTTGCGCGTTGTTGGTTCCTGCTTCCCCTCTCTGGGAGCAGGATTAAAAGGGAAGTCCGGTGAAAGTCCGGCGCGGTCCCGCCACTGTAACGAGGAGTTCAGTCGATGATTTGCCACTGTCGCAGGTCTGCGATGGGAAGGTTCGGCTGAGCGATGAATCGGAGCCAGGAGACCTGCCAATGACGCAGGAGCACACAATACCACGAGGATGGTTGGTGCGCCTGAAGCGATCGTTGCTAAATAAATCGCTTATAGGTTTGTTGTTTAGTGCCTTCCTCTGTGGGGAGGCACTTTTTTTATTTTTAAAAACAAATTCGGAAGGAGGTAATAGGGTGAAAGACGTTAGCTTGCTAACACAAATATATCCCATAGCGTTTATTCTTTTTGCTGCACTTATAGGAGCATTGATAGGTAAAGTCAGGTTTAAAGATTTTAGCCTTGGGGAATCTGGAGCGCTCGTCTCGGGTATCTTCCTTGCTCCTCTTTTCCAGAAAGTGGCGAAATACATTAGCCTGGACATAAGAAATAACCCATCTACGATTTCTGGTTGGTACCTCCAAATAAGCCTAATGCTATTTATTGCTTCTGTAGGGCTACTCGCAGCTAAAAAACTCAAAGCCGTCCTCAAACAACATGGAGTCAAGTTCGCAATCTTGGGCATTGTTATCACTTTCGCAGGGGCTTTAGCAAGTTACGCGGCATTCCTGGCTCTAGACTCCGTAGATAGAGGCCATGCCGCTGGAGTATATGTTGGTGCTCTCACTAGCTCACCAGGACTTGCCTCCGCCCTGGAAACCGCCGCAGAAGCTATTCCTAAGGGTAGCATTAACGCCTACACTTCCGAAGTGGGCTTGGGCTACGCGTTGAGCTATCCAATAGGCGTCTTTGCGGTCATCCTTTCCATCAAATTATTGCCTATGTTATTCAAAATAAACATAAAAAGAGAAATTAACGCATATAAATCAGAGGTGGGAAACGAAGAAACCCATAAATCACACGATGCTGCCCAATCACCTAGCACAATAACATCCTCTTTGGGTTTGGCCACCTGTTGCCTATTAGGTTACATGCTGGGAAAAATAAATATACCACTATGTGGAACGAACTTTTTTAAGCTCGGCACCACTGGTGGTGTGCTCTTGACATCTCTATTTTTAGGATACAAAGGCAACATATATTCATTGAGCTTCCACGCCAACGAGAAACTTTTAACGAAAATCAGGTCCCTTTCCCTTCTCTTCTTCCTGGCAACAGTAGGCCTTAAATATGGGGGGACTTTCTTTGGCTCCCTTGATTCTGGGGCTTTAGCCATCCTTTTAGCATCGTTATTAATAGGGCTAATTTCGATAACCACCGGTTTTTTACTGGGAAGATATCTCTTCAAAATGAATTGGGTATTGCTCGTAGGCGCAATCTGTGGAGGTATGACATCTACTCCAGGATTGGGAGCATCCTTAGAGGCTATCAGAAGTAACGATCCCGTCTTGGGATATGGAGCAACTTATCCTTTTGCCCTTTTGGGTATGGTTCTTTTTACAAAATTGATTTTCAGGTTACCGGCTTTATAAAACCACTACTTAAAGAGGTGATCATATTGAAAGCCTGCGAAAGAGTTAGAGAAAGGTCTTTGAAAGGCAAAATTATGTTTGTTGAAGATGCCGTTAAACTGATCACAGATGGCATGACGGTGGCTTGTAGTGGGTTCACGCCTGCTGGTTATCCCAAAGCTTTACCTCAGGCATTAGCCCATAAGGCCAAAAAGGGACAAAAAGTTAAGTTAACAGTGATAACTGGCGCTTCAACCGGTGATGAACTTGATGGAGAACTGGCAAGGGGGAAAATCATCAAAAAACGATACCCTTACCAGACAAATAACGATTGCAGGGCAGGAATAAACTCTGGGGAGATTGATTTTTGTGATATCCATTTGAGCCATTTGCCACAGTTTATAAAATATGGCTACCTAGGCAACATCGACGTCGCCGTCGTGGAAGCCGTAGCCATTACCGAAGATGGGGGTATTGTCCCCTCAACTTCGGTTGGCGCAACGAACGTATTTATACAGAAGGCAGAAAAAGTGATAGTGGAAATAAATTTAGCCCAACCCGCTGAATTGGAGGGAATACACGATATTTATAACGTCGGGGACCCTCCTTTCAGGGAACCTATTCCACTACGTAAAGTATCAGACAGGATAGGGCTCCCTTACATTCCATGTCCAAAAGATAAAATAGCCGCTATCGTCTTAAGCCAAAAGAAAGATTCAACCAACAAAGTAGCTGATATAGATAAAGACGCTAGACTCATAGCGGGACACATCATGGACTTTCTAGAATTTGAGATCAAAAAGGGAAGGCTCCCCAAAAATTTGTTGCCTCTTCAATCTGGGGTAGGTAGTGTTGCTAATGCTGTCCTAGCTAATTTTAAAGAATCCAACTTTGAAAACTTGCAAATCTACTCTGAGGTCCTTCAAGATGCAGTCTTAGACCTAATAGATGCAGGTAAAGTTTCTTTTGCCTCAGGAACTTCCTTTACCATCTCTCCCTCAAAGCTGGACCATTTCTACAGGAACCTAAATACATACAAACGCCGAGCTATTTTGAGGCCCCAAGAGATAAGCAACAATCCTGAAGTCATACGAAGGCTAGGTGTTATAGCCATGAACACCGCTATAGAGGTAGATATATACGGAAACGTCAACTCCACTCATATAGCTGGCAGTGGAATGATGAACGGCATAGGTGGCTCAGGGGACTTTGCCAGGAACGCAGCTTTATCCATATTTACAACCAAATCGGTGGCCAAAAACGGTGAAATATCTTCAATAGTCCCGATGGTCTCCCATCACGACCATACAGAACATGATGTACATGTCGTAGTCACAGAACAAGGATTAGCTGACCTAAGGGGTCTCAGTCCCAAGGAAAGAGCCAGACAGATTATCAACAAATGTGCTCATCCTGATTTTAAGGACCAATTATGGGATTATTACAGAGAGGCATCGTTTTTCTCTAGATACAAGCATACTCCTCACCTTCTGAATAAGGTTTTTGAATGGCATGAAAACTTCCTCAAATATGGAAGAATGAGGCCAAAAGTTGGTTAATTGCTTCAAACTCACTTAAATTTGCCAATACTTCTTCGTGATCGCTCCTTTCCTTAAACCGGGAAGT
>NZ_JACDOB010000067.1 GCF_017656375.1 Thermovirga sp. | reverse complement strand
TGCAGAGCTTCAGGAGCTTATGCTCCCTCCTCGCTGGTTTCGTCGTGGCGGCTCATTTCTACTGAGACAAAGGCTGGGACGGCGTGATTCCGGAAATATCCTCGCTGGGCTTCATGAATCTTGATTTCTGGAAGAGCATCATAGATACTATGACCCCATGGGTGCTACAGGAAGGGTGAAAAATTTGGATATAAATATTAGAAACGAAGAACCAAAGGATTATCGAAGAGTTGAAGAAGTTGCAAGAGAAGCATTTTGGAACCTATATTCCCCAGGTTGCCATGAACACTTTGTGATTCACAAAATGAGAGAGCATGATGATTTTATAAAAGAACTTACATTTGTCATCGAGGTTGACGGTCAAGTTGAAGGCGGAATATTTTATACGCATTCAAAAATCGTTTCAAAAGATAATACAGAGTATAAGACAATTACTTTTGGCCCTGTTTTTATTTCGCCGAAGTTTCATAGGAAGGGGCTTGGGAAAAAGCTTATTACTCACTCTATCGAAATCGAAGTTGCTAAAGAAATGGGCTATCGAGCGATCCTGGCACTTGGATATCCATATCATTACAAGCCATACGGGTTTGTAGGCGGCAAGAAATATAATATCTCAATGCCTGATGGGAAGTTCTACAAAGGCCTGTTAGTTTTGCCTCTTTATGAGGGAGCGCTGGATAACATATCAGGTTATGTAGTTTTTTCAGATGTCTTCGATGTGACAGAGGAAGAAGTAGAAGAATTTGATAGGTCATTTCCACCTAAAGAAAAGAAGTATCAGGCAAGTCAGGACGAATACGAAGCTGCGAGTTCAATGCTAGATGAGTAATTAAGGTTTTAAAGCTGACTTGGATCCATGTTCTGAGTCGTTTATCAGCATCTCTTTGCCAAACTAAGGGCAGGTATATGATTAGAATAGCTGTTTTTCCAGTGGATATGAAAAATTAATCCTTGCATCAACATCGTTGTCCATAGGCAAAAAGAAAGATCGTTGAAAATAACCCCACTTTTTGATAACTCCTATCCTAAAAGTGGAGTTTGTAATGGTATATGAGGCAAACCAATTTACTAACATGTACAAGCAGGGAACGTAGCTGTCAAATTCTCCTGGCAAAACTTTCAGTGAGGTAATTAAAAATTAGAATTTAGCCCGTGTAATTGCGTAAAAGCCAAAACAAGGCCTCTTGCGCTGGTACCCTGAAGCGATTAATGCTGTTTTGGGCAGAATAACCTTCGTGAGGCTGTTATATTTGAAAGCCCTTGTGTATCCCTCTGGCGGCACTGTCAGCTTCTCGCCTTAAGGTTAGAGAAGCATCACGTTCAGCGTACGTTACTTATAACAATGCAATGGACTATTTGCTTTTTAGAACCTTTAAAAAGCATCACTCACTTGGCATTTCCCTTAAGGACTTTTCCATTCCCTCTCTTGCTATCGTAGAAAGGCTCATTGTTTTAACAAATTCCTTTAAACGCTTAGCGGAGACGAAAGCTGAGCCCTTTGGCCACTTTACAAATACCCAATCCCTTGAAAGATTCGAAGGTGTCTTTTGCGAAACACGCCATCCCTTTGTTCTTTCTTTTTCTGTCAATGGAGGGCCGAATTCTTCAGGTAAATCAACTCCTACGCTAGGCCAGTATCCGTCGTCACCCCACAGATTAGAGCGGATCAGAAAGGTTACTCCCTTGTTTTTATAAGATAGGCAAGTAAAAACATCGGGAACTACATACCCTTCAATTTCAACATATCCGTGCCTAGCTTCAGAACGGATATTTTGGGCCGAATAGGTCACAAAATGAAACATCCCTCTGCACAGTTTTTGTTTTTCGTCACCTTTTTTTATCTTTTCGAATTCTGATAATACCTGGTTGGGTGGGGTATTACTCAAAGGAGCCTCATTGTTTGTGGCTTTTAAGTTGATGTTTAGTGTCACCAAGGAGTGAAAAGCTAGCAAGCTTGTAGAAAACACTGCAGCTATTATTTTAGTTTTCATAATTGTCTCCATCCCAAGTAATGTCGCCTTTGCAGCTATAATATGGTTGATAATTACTTTGAAGATATAATATCACAAAGTGAAGAGCCATACGCACGCAAGAGGGAAGAGTATTTTGTATTCGACAGAACTCAGGGGTATTCTATTAAGTTACTGTTGAGGCATCTTCTCTGTTCCCTTACAGGGAGACAATACCACTGTCCGGTAACACATATGATTGTTGTCCAATTGAATTTAGGTTCTATGCGTGGTAATATTGCTCCTGTCCCACGTGCCCGTAGCTCAGCTGGATAGAGCGTTGGCCTCCGGAGCCAAAGGCCTCGGGTTCGAATCCCGACGGGCACGCCATTCAATTGTATTTTTTATGGAACACGTCAAAAATTTTTCCTTTTGTCTCCTGTCAATATATGCATATCTTTCTTTTTTTATTATTTATTTATTGGTATCATAATATTTAATGTCCTATGAAAGGGGGCCTTGCCATGGCTATTTATAAATTAAAAAATAGCACCAGATGTTGGGACGGAGAATCAATAGGCATATTGATTCTTGATGCCCATTACCCGTGTGTTCCTGGAAACGTAGGTAATGCCACCACGTTTGATTTTCCAGTGAGGTACAAAAAAGTGAAAGGTGCGTCCATATATAGGCTCCTGAACCAGAGAGATCCTTCCTTGGTTAAACCTTTTATAGAAGCTGCGCTTGAACTTGAAGCTGAAGGTGTAAGGGCCATTACTGGAGCTTGCGGATTCATGGCCCTTTTTCAGGAAGAGGTTGCTGAAGCTTTGAAGATTCCTGTTTTTTTATCAAGTTTGCTGCAAGTCCCTTTCATTAGGCGGATTTTAAATCCTTCACTTAAAATTGGCATAATAACGGCTAATTCAACTTGCCTCACGGACAAGCATTTTCATGCAGCAGGCATAACTTGTGACATGAATATAGTTATAAAAGGAATGGAAGAAAAAGATGAGTTTAGAACTGCTATCTTGGAGGAGAAGGGCACGTTGGATTCAGATAAAATTGAAAAGGAAGTGGTGGAGGTAGCCGAGACAATGATAAAAGAACACCCTGAAGTTGGAGCCATATTGCTTGAGTGTAGTGATCTTCCTCCATATGCAAAGGCAGTGCAGGAATCTACAGGAAGACCAGTGTTTGACTTTATCACTATGATCCGCTTCGTCCATACCGCTGTTGTTCAACAGGGGTACCACGGATTTATATGAAAACAAAATTAGTATGGATGCAGATAGGGAGGAGTAAATTCTAGAAAATAAATAAATTTTATTTGACTGTGGGTAAAAAATATTGCTGGCAACGGACAGTGAAAAT
>NZ_JACDOB010000066.1 GCF_017656375.1 Thermovirga sp. | reverse complement strand
TTGGAGCAGATCAGCAAACCAGAGGTTAACATAATAACTGTAGAGGACCCAGTTGAGTATACTATCGCAGGGATAAATCAGATACAGCTCAACGAGAAAGCTGGACTTACCTTTGGAGAGGCGCTTAGGTCGATTTTAAGGCAGGACCCAGATAAAATAATGGTTGGAGAGATAAGGGATCTTGAGACAGCTCAACTGGCTATTAGAGCTGCGCTTACCGGACATCTGGTCTTATCCACCCTTCACACTAATGATGCTCCAAGTGCTTCCGTCAGACTTGTGGAGATGGGCATCGCACCTTTTTTGGTTTCTTCCTCTCTTATAGGGGTAATAGCTCAAAGGTTAGTACGCAAGCTATGCCCCAACTGTAAGGAGCAGTACAGCCCGCCATCTAAGGTCTTGAGTGATGTTGGACTTCCACCTGGTACGACTCTGTGGAAGGCAGTTGGCTGCGATGAGTGTAGGGGGACTGGATACAAAGGTAGAACTGGCATATATGAAATAATGAAAGTAGATGAGGCGATACAATCTTTGATATTGGAAGGTGCTTCTGCAGCTAGGGTAAGAAAGGAAGCAATTGCCAAGGGTATGACTACTTTAAGGCAGTCTGGGCTGAGGAAAGCAGTAGATGGAATAACAAGCCTGGAAGAAGTTCTCCAGGTTACCATCCAATAAAAAAGATCTTTTAAGGAGGAATGTCCACCTATGATTCCGAGCATGCAGGAAATACTCACAGAAGCTGTCAAGATGAAAGCTACGGACATTCACTTGGGAGTTGGGTTTCCGCCTGCAGCCAGGATTGATGGTGATTTGGTTTATTTGGCGTCTTTCCCTGAGTTGACTGGTGATGACCTAAGATCCTTGGTTGGAGAAGTGTTAATGAGGAAACAGCTTGAGGAGTTGGAGGAAAACAAAGAGATAGATTTTAGCTTTACTTTTACGGGAGAAGGTGGAGAAACCTCCAGATTCAGAGGCAACTGCTATTTTGAGAGGGGTAACATGTGCCTTGCTCTCAGAACCATACCGACCAAGATAAGGACGATAGAGGAATTAAAGCTTCCATCTCATATAGTGGAGGTAACAAAAAAGTACAGAGGGCTTTTCTTGGTCACAGGGCCTACTGGCAGCGGAAAAAGCACCACTTTAGCTGCTTTGATCCAAGAAATAAACAGGACCCGCCCGTGCCATATAGTCACGATAGAGGATCCTATAGAGTACCTTTATACCTCTGATGTTGCTATCATTCACCAGCGGGAAGTAGGAAGTGACACCAAAAGCTTTGCTGAAGCCCTCAAGCGGGTATTAAGGCAGGATCCAGATGTTATCCTTATAGGAGAGATGAGGGACCTGGAAACTATCTCTGCGGCTGTTACTGCTGCAGAGACTGGGCATTTGGTTTTCGCGACCCTCCACACCCAGAGCGCACCACAAACGGTGGACAGGATAATAGATGTGTTTCCTCCCCATCAGCAGCAGCAGATACGCCAGCAGTTGAGCACTGTGCTTATAGGGGTTTGTACTCAACAGTTGGTACCTGTGCCTGGAGGAGGCAGAGTCGTTGCCACCGAGCTTTTATTTGCCACCCCTGCTGTCAGGAATCTCATAAGAGAAGCTAAAGTAAGCCAAATGGTCAGTATAATGCAGACAGGGGCTTCTTCTGGCATGCATACCATGGATCAGGACCTTGCCCGCCTTGTGAGGGAAGGCATCATTCCTTACGAAATAGCAAAAGCCCGGTGTCATGACCCCAAGGATCTAGAGCGATTGGTTTTCGAGGTGTCATTTTAAATAAATAAAATGCACAAATTAAAAAAATAGTGTTAGAATAATAAAGTAGGCAAATTATTAAATTTTTAAGCATTGGAGGGAGGGGAGGCCTTGCTATTTCGTTATAGGGCTCGTACTGCCGATGGAAGAACGGTGAGCGGAACTGTTTCTGCTTATAGCCAGGAGCAGGTAGTTCAGCAGCTTAGAGGTCAAGGTCTTGTTCCGCTCTCTATTAATGCCGATAAGGATGAGCATAGACTCAGCTTGAGGCAGAGGCTCCAGGCTATCAGCACAGTGACGCTTAAAGATAAGGCAGTTCTTTTTAGGCAGCTCACCACAATGGTTTCTGCGGGTATAACTTTGGGAAGTGCCCTTGAGATATTGGCACAGCAGACGAAAAACAAGAGGCTCTCTCTTGCTGTTCAAGAGGTAAAACGCTTGGTTGACAGCGGGGTTTCTCTTAGCTCTGCCATGAGGACCAGGAAGGAATTCAATAATCTTATGGTTTCCATAGTTAGGGCTGGAGAAGAAGGGGGCGTTTTGGATCGGAGCTTGGACCGCCTTGCCACATTTTTGGAACGCCAAGACGCCATAAGAAGAAAGATAGTTTCTGCGGTGACTTATCCTGCGGTGGTTATGACCTTTGCCATTGGGGTAGTGTATATACTGGTGACGTTCATAGTTCCACGCTTCGCAAAAGTTTTTGATGGCTTGGGAATCGATCTTCCGCCAGTTACTACTATAACCTTTCGTTTTGCCATATGGATGAATAAAAACTGGTATTTTGTAATAGGAGGTTTTGTTCTTTTCATTGTCCTGGTGATGGTGTCCAACAGAAATAAGAAGACTAAGCCGTATATGGACAGGCTGAAGTTAAGGCTTCCCATAGTGGGGGATATTATATACAAGGCCATTATGGCCAGGACCAATAGGACCCTTGCTTCGTTAGTAGAGTCGGGTGTTCCCATTTTGATGGCCCTTGAAATGACAGCAGGTGTTGCTAATAATTATGTTATAGGCAAAGCATATGAGGAGCTGCGCGAGGCAGCAAGGAAGGGGCAGGCTTTAGGTGAATCGGCAGCTAAGAGTAAGGTCTTCCCCATTATGACAGCACACATGATAACCATTGGGGAACAGACTGGCCGACTGGAGGAAATGCTGGGGAAGGTGGCCGACTGGTTTGAGCTGGAGCTCGACGAGAAGATAAAGCGTCTATCGTCGATTATAGAGCCAATATTAATAATGTTTGTAGGAGGAGTTGTGGCTATTGTGGCGTCTGCTATATTTCTTCCCATTGTCGGAGCCATTCAGGCCATGTTATAGAGAGGAGGTGGGCTCTGGGAGAAACACATACTATAAGCGGCTTTTATAGTATACTTGACTAAAGTTTTGAGGTGTGCCATATTTAATACATAAAGAGTGATGTAAGAGAAAAGGGGGAATAAGAATGTTCAAGATGATGAGAAAGAGAAAAGCAAAAGGTTTTACGTTGGTCGAATTGCTCATAGTCATGGTCATTATAGGTATCTTAGCTGGAGCAATGTTGTTGGTAATGGGGTCAGGGAAGGACAAGGCGAATGCCACGAAAATAGTTAGCAACTTGCGGAGCTTGAAGGCGGC
>NZ_JACDOB010000065.1 GCF_017656375.1 Thermovirga sp. | reverse complement strand
CAAAGGCACAAGATCCTTGTTTTCTTTCCCTGTTATTGTGTTAAAAGGCACATCCGAACCTTCTAATTTTTCACTTGAGGCATCAGCTTTCGGTTCCAAGACATTCAAAAAACCGTCAGCCTTACCCTCTTGGCCATCAATTCCGACACCCTTTAACTTTGCATCTTTGCCGCTACCAACTACCTTGCCAATCCCTTGCAGCCCACAAAGCTCATTCACTTTCATCACCTCGCAGAAAAGCTCTGCCCTGCTTAGTTTTCGGCAAAAAGTATTCAAAACAACATATCTAAATTACAAAAATCTTATATGCGCTCGCTAAGAATTATCTCCTCCAGGGGGGTAGTAAAGAGAACTAAGAGAAGTTATATATGACGACATCTTTGTGAGTTCTGCAAGGCGCGTCTCCATGTTGGTGTAGAGGGCCTCTAAGGCAGCCTGCTCCATAGCCAACTGAGCCTCAAGAGCATCTATGCGTTGAGATATAGCTCTTGCCTGTCTCTCCAGCTGATCTATCCTGTTAGGGATTTCCCCCTCCTTAGCTGTAGTGAGACCAACATTTTGTGGAGATTCCGATATCTTACCATCGGCAAAGGCTTTAAGCTCTCCGGCAAAAGAATTCATTATGTTCTTGACTTTCTCCGGAGATTCCAACATCGCCTCCATGAATTTGGATTCATCGAACTGAAGCTTACCGCTCTTGCCGTAATCCACTGACTCCGTCTCTATGCCCAAATATGCAAGAGTAGCCAACTCGCCATCGCCTGCATCTCTAGGTCTACTCACTATGTACCTCATCTCCTGCTTCGATCCCCACAACAAGGAATCGCCCCTGAGCAAGCCCCACCTTCTTTCTATATCCGATTTGGGATCTGAAACGGGTTCTTCTGTCATGCGGATATTTATCCAATCCAAAGCAGCATTGTAGGCCTCCACCATGCTCTTAACGCCATTAACAGCCTCTTCTGCATCCAAGACAATATCAACCGAAGCCTTGCCCTCGTACTTCACATCAAAAGTAACGCCCTCAAACACGTCATCTATGGTGTTGCTGGAACGTTCTATGGTAATGCCATCTACGTTCAAGAGTGCGTTAGAAGCTTGTTGGATCTCATTTTTAAATTCACCTGTCTCATCGATAACTCCAAGGGACTTAAGCACTCCATCTGCATCAGTAGCAGTAATGGCATAATCAGCTCCAGTTTTAGTGCTGGATATAACCAACCTGTTGTCTATAATCTCAGCTGCTATCGGAGGGGCTATGCTTTGTTCCTCTGCAGCTTTCGAGACAGAATCATTTATCTTGTTGGCCACTGCCTCAAGATTATCACCCTCATCTACCGTCACAGAAACACTGAAAGAGCCTATAGCAAGACCAAATGTCCCACTAAGGCCCAAAGTATCAGAGCTGCTATCTTGGCGATCTGAAGTCACACGATGGTTTTTAGCTACCTGCAGCACTTCTACTTCGTATCTATCTACGGAGGCGTCCGGAGCAGCTTCCACGGAGAGAAAATCCTCAGAGCCACTTAAAACGCTAATCTCCGCCTTTTTATTTAAAAAGGTAGACTCCATGGTTAGGGGATCTAAACTGCTTTTGAGATCCTTAAAATATGTCTCAAGCTCTTTGTACAGAGCCTCTTTGTCCTCAAGCTTCTGCTGCTCCTCTTTCCATTGGCTTTCTATGGCCCGTCTACTGTTTATCTGCTCGTCAATTATCTTTCCCCAATCAATACCTGAGGATACCCCAGTAATCTGCATGTCCGCCATCTTTATCCCCCCCATAGAGTAGCTTAATGCTGCTCTATATCTTAAAGCGCTTCATACTCTCTACCATTTGCTCCACTGCGGCATTTAACTCTTCGCTGGAAGCGCTTACTTCCTGGCTCGAATCAGCAAAATCCTTTATTGAAAGGTGTATTTCCTTCATGGCAGAAGCTATGGAATTCACCATTTCAGTAACGTTGTTTACCATGCTAGCCATTTCCTGGCTAGATGCGCTCTGTTGTTGAGATGATGCCGCCAAGTCTTGAATATTGGAAGCTATGGATTTTATCTGCTCCATTATCCTTTCAAGCTTTAGATCAACATCCTTGGTTTTAACTTGTGATTCCTCAACAGCCCCTACGACCTCTTCTGTGGCGCTTACTGCCTTCTGCACCCCTTCCTGAATTCTTCCCAAGATATCGCCTATATGTTGAGTCGCATCCTTGCTGTTTTCCGCAAGCTTCCTTATCTCGTCAGCAACCACGGCGAAACCTCTTCCTGCTTCTCCAGCTCTCGCAGCTTCTATGGCAGCGTTCAGCGCCAGAAGGTTCGTCTGCTCCGCAATATTGTTTATCTGCTCCAGAATCTCTCCTATGTTCATAGCTTTGCCTGCAACGTCCTTTATCACCTCTGCTGTCAGGTCTGTCTTTTCCTGCGTTGTTTCCACAGCTTTCGTTATATCTTTTATAGCCTTCTGCCCCTCACTAGCACTCCTTTCAACTTCCCCGGACTGATTGGCCAGCTCCTGAGCCAAGGTTGCCAAGTTCTGAGCACTAGATGCCACCTGTTCTACGCCTGCACTTAGCTCTTCAACGGCAGCGGCAATGCTTTGGGTATTGTCGTTTACAGCCTCCACCCTTGCAGTCATCTCCTCGCTTGCGGCTCCTGTTTCTTCTGCCGTTGCACTAAGCCCTTCTGAAGATTGGCCTATTTCTTCTGTCATCTTTAAAATATCCTTAAACAGTTCCTTAAGGCCTTCCACTGTTTTTGTTAAGCTTGCCCCCATCTGGGCTATTTCATCACTTCCCTCTGCATCAAAAGATACTGTAAAATCTCCTTTAGCCAAAATCTCTAACTTGTCCGCAAAGCCCCCTATTCTCTTAGTTATAGAACCGGACATATAAAAAATCATCCCAATTATGATTAGTAAGCCTGTGGCCATGATTAACAAAATTTTAAGCGTCAAGGCCCTAACACCAGCATATAGCTCATCTTCAGATATCACTAGGCCTACAGACCAACCATTTGCACCTATGGGAGTAAAGAAAAGAAGCTTTTGGACTCCATCTGGGCTTTTTATTTTCCCCATTCCATCCTTGCCTGCTACCATCATGGAACCTAATCGAGATAACCCCTCAAATCCAACATCATCCGCATTCAACACGTTAAAACTCATAACAAGATCTTTATTAGGATGGGCTAAAGTCAATCCATCTCTTCCAACCAAAAAGGCATATCCCTTACCACCTAAATTTAGGTCCTTTATTCCTCTTGTCAAATAGTCAAGCGACATAGAGGCACCAACAAGACCTACTAGCTGCCCGTTTTCCCCTTCTACCCGACTGGCACACACTATGACGGGCATGCCGGTAGCCTTATTTATGACGGGGTCACTCCAAACAACTTTCTTGCCATTTTTTATAAT
>NZ_JACDOB010000064.1 GCF_017656375.1 Thermovirga sp. | reverse complement strand
TCCATGCGGGCAAGGGCAAATTTGTGGAACTCTTCGTCAAAGTCTGCTACGCCATTTTTCACTACCACTACCGGCATATCCCTGTTGCAGAGGTCCCCCACGGTATCCATGACACATATGGAAGTACACACACCTGTAACCCACACTTCGCCAGGAGCCAGGCCCTCAAGGATTTTTTCCAGGTCGGTGTCGAAAAAACCAGAGAACCGCTTCTTTTCAACCACTACGGCTCCCTCATTTGGAGCCAGTTCCGGTATCACCTCAGCTCCCCACGTGCCTTTGACTGCATGGGGTGGAAACCTCTCAAATTCCTTGTCATCTTTTTCGTGGGCATCTGCCAAAAAGATAACGCCTTCTTCCTTAGCCTGGAAATCGTCCACAAGGGATTTCACAATAGGGATTATCTCCCTGGAACTTTCGCCGCAAAACAACACACCCTTAGGGTCAACAAAATCATTGAGCATGTCCACAACTAAAAGAATTCTTTTCATTCCAACCCCTCCCAAAACTTCTCCGTGCTCCTTTTAAATTTAATTTTAACACACCATCTGGGTAAAGACATTCAGAAGCCCCAATAATAGTGAATGCATGCACAAATCCTTGAAATAGCAAGACTTGCAAAACCCTTGACCTTTTCATCCTCGAAGGATAGCCTTTGTTTGGTAGCAATAGTGCTTTTGTTCACATAAAAATTGCCTTTTTGTTTATTACTCAATCTCATGTGGCGAGGGCGCTTAAGTATCAAAAGGAGGGATCTTTTATGGACCTAGCAAAATTAATAAGCACTATTAACGGGTTTCTTTGGGGTAATCTGCTTCTTTATCTTCTTTGTGGAACTGGGATCTTCTTTACTATCATGCTTCGTTTCGTTCAAATAAGGAAACTGAAGGACATCTTCTCCTACACCTTCGGCGGTTTTTCCATAAGCGGCGAAAAAGCAGGCAAGGAAGGTATGTCTTCATTCCAGTCTTTGGCCACTGCTGTGGCAGCCCAGGTAGGGACAGGCAACCTTGCTGGAGCCGCTACTGCTATAGCGTCCGGTGGGCCTGGGGCTATTTTCTGGATGTGGCTCAGTGCATTCTTCGGCATGGGCACCATCTTCGCAGAGGCGGTCCTTGCTCAGACCTTCAAGGTAAAAGACGAAGACGGCCAGGTTGTAGGTGGCCCTGCCTATTACATAAGCAAAGGTGTAGGCAGCAAGGCAATGGCCGGCTTCTTCGCCGTAGCCATCATCTTTGCCCTTGGCTTTGTGGGAAACATGGTCCAATCCAATTCCATTGGGGACGCCTTCGCAACGGCATTTAATATTCCCAGCATATATGTGGGCATAGGAATAGCGTTATTGGCCGGTTTGATATTCTTCGGTGGCATAGGACGAATTGCGTCAGTTACGGAAAAAGTAGTTCCAATTATGGCAATTTTTTACATCATAAGTGGACTTGTGGTCCTTGGGATATATGCAGAGAACATTTTGCCCAGCCTCAAAATGATCTTCCAGGGAGCTTTCAATCCTAAGGCAGCTACCGGCGGTATCATAGGCGCAACAGTAAAAGAAGCCGTGAGGTACGGCGTGGCCCGCGGGCTTTTCTCCAACGAGGCTGGCATGGGTTCCACTCCTCACGCCCATGCAGTCGCCAAAGTTAAACACCCCGCCCAGCAGGGTCTTGTGGCAATCATGGGTGTTTTGATCGATACTTTCGTCGTTCTCAACATAACTGCCTTAGTTATCTTGGCGACTGGCTCTCTCGACGGCCAGACAACTGGTATTGCCCTTACACAGGCCGCGTTTGCAAAAGCCTTCGGTCCTTTGGGCAATCCCTTCGTGGCCATATGCCTCTTCTTCTTTGCCTTCTCAACCATTATAGGCTGGTACTACTTCGGAGAGAGCAATATAAGGTTCCTCTTCGGAGTAAAAGGCTTGACTCCATATAGGGTACTCGTCATGCTCTTCATCGTCCTCGGCTCAACCCTCAAGGTCAACCTGGTCTGGGAACTTGCTGATACTTTTAACGGCCTCATGGTAATACCCAACCTCATAGCGCTTCTTCTGCTCTCGAAGGTTGTAATAAAAACCCTAAAAGAATACGAATCAGGAATAAATTCCTAAGAATCTCATCATAATTGGAGGGCATGGTTTTGTAGCTGCCAAGCCCTCCAATTTTTATCCTCTTTTTCCTTGTTTGTTCATTACCACCGCCTGCTGTGATTGGAAAAGTCGATAATGGATTGCACTTTGACTAATTCTTGATTAATCACCATATTAAAGTATATATTAACAATACAATCAGCAAGCATTTATAAAGTTACCTGCAGGTGGTGGCTAATTTTGTTTTTTGACTTATTGTATAACTCTACTTTACTAATAAGCGCTGCAGCCCTGTATGATATGCTACATGCCTATCAAAAGGCAAGAAATCGTTGGGGCAATTTCCTAATGGGAATTGCTTTTGGCGCAATTACTGTAATCGGCATGAGGTTCTCCGTGGAATATTCTTCTGGACTCATCTACGATGGCAGGACTGTCATACTTTCCGTGGCCGGGCTGTTTGGTGGCTGGTTGCCTGGGGTTACGGCTGCCACATTGGCAACTTTATACCGCCTTTATTTAGGAGGTATTGGCACATACGCAGGAGTTGCTTCTATATTCAGCGCCGTACTCTTAGGGATGCTTTATCATAACTACCTAAAAGGCAACACTAGCAGATTAAAGCCACACGAACTTTTAGCCTTCGGGCTTGTAGTTCATATGATTGTCTTGCTGTGTCAGGTGTTTTTTCTCCCCTGGCCTTTGGGTCTTAAAGTCGTTCGCGATATAGGTTTGCCATACATGATAATCTTGCCCCTGGCCACAATGATAACAGGGCTCCTTCTCAGCAAAGCAGAGCTACGTCGAAAACTTGAGGCAGAAAGAGACCAAACAGTTCGAAAATTGAGAGATGCCATGACCCCTATGGTTAAAGTTTTGGTCAAAGTCGTTGAGAGCAAAGATTCATATACCGCGAACCATCAAAGTAGGGTGGCTGAACTGGCTAGCGCAATTGCTGAAGAGATGGGGTTGCCAATGGCTCGAATTGAAGGCCTCCGTTTAGCTTCCATGGTACACGATATTGGAAAAATCCAAATACCTTCCGAGATCCTTAACAAGCCAGGCAAACTCTCAGATATAGAGTTTGAACTAATTAAAACACATGTCACAGCAGGCTATGATATCCTCAAAAACGTAGATTTTCCATGGCCTATTGCAAGAATAGTTTTAGAACACCACGAACGAGTAAACGGATCAGGTTACCCTAATGGCTTGACCGGAAAGGAGCTTCTATTGGAATCCAAAATTTTGGCTGTGGCCGACGTAGTAGAAGCCATGTCCAATAACCGCCCTTACAGGCCAGCCATGGGAATAGACGCAGCCCTTGCTGAGATAGAAAAAAACAAAGGCGTCCTATACGACCCAGAAGTAGTAGATGC
>NZ_JACDOB010000063.1 GCF_017656375.1 Thermovirga sp. | reverse complement strand
CTAGCGAACAAATAGCCCAGGAAGCTCAAAACCTTGCTCATATTGCTGAGACCCTGGAGAAACTAGTGCAGCAGTTTAAATACGAAAACTAACAACCAACGGGGAAAACATTCTACGAGGCCGGGGATAATATAATACCCCGGCTTTTTTAGATTCAGGCGTTACCCGCTTTTTTAAACTACGGCTTCAACCTAATATCTTGCATAGATGTACTCTTTCGAATTTTTTTAATAACCCTTCCCTTTTCAAAAGTCTTTTTACTCTATCAGCATCAGTATATGCATTATCTATTAATATCCCAATCACTGTTCCACTGTGAGCCACATTGACTCCCACCGCTCCTGCTTTTTTTGCACAATCAATTATTGAACGTAATTTAGGCTTTTGCAGAACTTCCTCGTTTACAATAGAACTTATAGTTGCAGCTTCACCGACCAACAATGAGTTTTGCGTTCTAATTCCCTCTTTTAAAAGCCAGAGTGCGTACTCTATCTTATCCTGATTTTTCCTCTTGACTTCCGAATAGTCCGTCTCCCTGAATTTAAGGGTATCCAAGGTCTCATATGGCTCTAACACTAACACATCCAGAGGAGGCGCACTGCCCAAAGGTTCAATAATGCTTCCCTCAAGATGATCAAAAAGAGTAAGACCAGGGAAAAGTACGCTATCAGTCGGCTCAATCGATACAGCCATACTAGCTACCTCTGCATGGTCTATCTCCTTTCCGACAAGCAATGCAGAGGCCCTGATAGTGGCCACAATGTCGGCGGTACTGCTTGCCATTCCTTTACCCGCGGGAATAGAAGAATTCACTTTAATTTCTATATTGTAGGTATCTTCAGCGGATAATCCAAAAAACTCAAAACTTTTCGTCAGAGCTTCCCTGGACTTTTTAGGTCCTTGCTCCTTGCAAAAATAAGACACCTCTTCCAGAGTAACTTCCGAAAATAAATTGACAGTACAAGACACCAAACACTCCCTACCAGCTACAAATCCCTGAATTAGCTCCCCGCAAGACCCAGGACACCTCGCCGTTGCATTCATGCTTTAAGCTCCCCTACACTTTTTTAGAGCCAATATCAGCTTGTCATTGTCCTCTCTGTCCCTCACTGCCACCCTGAAAAAGCTATTGTTTAAGCCTAAAAAATTAGAGGCATCCCTTATCAAGACACCAAAAGGAATCAATTTTTGCCGCAGGGCAGAAGATGAAATTTCCTTATCCAAAATTTTAACCAGGATGAAGTTAGCGCAAGTGCTAAAAGGCTTTAACCATGAAAATTTTGATAATTCTTCCAATAAATATTTTCTCTCTACGCTTATTATAGATTTGCTCTTTTTGATATATTCTTCATCTCCCAATGCTGCTATTCCAGCAGCCGCGGCTAGGCCATTTACGCTCCAAGGCTCTTTGAAAGACTGAATAGCTTCCTTTATCTTGACACTCTTAGTTATCCCATATCCCAACCTCATGCCTGGTATCCCAAAGAACTTGGTAAATGCCCGTATCACAATCATGTTTTTAAACTCGCCAAGAAGGCCTACTGCCGCTGCATAAGACTCGTCATCCACAAATTCTACGAAGGCTTCATCTATGAGCATCAAAATATTTCGTTCCTTGCAAAAGTGTGCAATTTCCTTAATCTCCTGCTTTGGCAATACAGTACCTGTAGGGTTGTTAGGGTTGCATAAAACAACAGCTTCCACACCTTCAAGGTTCCTAATTAATTTATTGGAAGACAAACGGAAATCATCTCTCTCTTCCAATAAAAAATGCCTTGTTTTACAACCCGCAAGCCTGGCAGCTCTTTCATATTCGCTGAAGGTAGGAATGGGAATCAAAACACTAGAAGGCTTCAGGCTTCTAAAAAACAGATATATGAGCTCCGTAGCCCCATTCCCCACGATAATATCATTCAAAGGAACATTCAAATATCCTGATATTGCCCTTCTTAGCTCTAAATAATCTGGGTCGGGATAATTTCTCTGTAGCGATAGTCTTTCTACCACGTTCTTTTTAGCTAAAGGGGAAAGGCCGAGAGGATTTATATTCGCACTAAAATCTACTATATCCTTTTCTTTAACAACAAATTCCCGGCTAACTTCGTAGATATTACCACCATGAGTAGAACTTTTCGAGAAACACATTTCGTCCCCTCCACTGGTATTTTATTTACATCCAACGACCAATTACGAAACCTCCCAAAACCATTATGAAAGCCGTGGCATACATAATATTAATAGTTGCTTGTATGTGGCTGGCTTTTAACGGCACTACCGGATCGCCAATCGTAGGTTTTACTACTTTTTCTCCAAAATATGTGCTCTCTCCCCCAAGCTGAATCCTCAATGCACCTGCCACAGCAGACTCTGGGAAGCCGGCATTGGGGCTTGTGTGATTGTACCTATCCCTAATAACAATCTTAAAGGAGTCGACCATGTTAAAACCACAGAAGCTTGAAGCTAGCGGAATGAGCAACCCAGCCAGTCTTGCCGGGATCAAGTTTGCCATGTCATCTAGCCTGGCAGAAGCCCATCCTAAATGGAAGTACTTTTCGTTCTTATACCCCACCATTGAATCAAGGGTATTAATGGCCTTGTAAGCCATAGCAAGAGGGGCTCCTCCCAGAAAAGCATAAAGTAGCGGAGCAAGCACGCCATCTACAGTATTTTCGGCCACAGTCTCCACTGTAGCACGAACTATTCCCTCTTCCTCCAAAGAATGAGTCTCCCTACTGACAAGGTAAGAAAGCTGCTTTCTGGCCCTAGAAATGTCTCCTTCTATCAAAGCTTTGTAGACCTTCCCTGCCTCTTGAGCAAGATTCTTTGCGGATAACGCTGTATAAATTAGAAGGATATTTGAAAAACGATAAAAATTAGGATGTACCAAGTATGCCACCTTCAACAGCAAAAATGTGACAGACCACACCATTGCAGGAACGCATATCGCCATTACTACGCCTGCAGCTTTTAATCCTAAGGCCGTCCTAAAATGAACCCTTATAAATTTTTCCATCTCAGATATTATCCAACCTATCCCTCTCACTGGATGAGGGAACCAATAAGGATCTCCAAACGCCAAATCACATATAAAGGCTAAAAATATATCCTCCATCCGAGCCGCTCCTAAATAAATAATCAATTAACTTATACGTTTGGGGGAAAACACCTAATTGAATAATCTACACGAAATACCTATCAAAGTACATATCCTGGGGCCAGTGGGCTTTTTGACGGAAACGAATAATGTGACGATTTTGGGGTCACGGGGTCAGGTCTTTACTTTTGGTGTTGTATACTTAAATCCATGGAGCAAGGCAGATGGATCATCCTCCGCCAATTCGGACAATATCAAGGGCGAGGTAGAACCTCGGCCCGGGTTCACTAGGTAGGGGGCGGAAGGCAACCCCTTTACGTTCCATCACTACAAAATGATGGGCCCTATGAACAACTGTAGTATCCAGGAGTCGAGGCTTTATTTTTGCGTTTTAAAATACTATTGGCAATATAATAAAATGACTTTTTGCATACAGGCCAAAAATAAAGACCTGACCCCTAAGGGAGCGCATGACCCCCAAAGGGGGCTATAACACAAAGGTGCCACCTTTGATGGTGGCACCTAGGGGAAAAAACAGAGAATC
>NZ_JACDOB010000062.1 GCF_017656375.1 Thermovirga sp. | reverse complement strand
TCGGGTCGATTGAATCTTTTTGCATTTGAATCCGGAGAAGAGCACGCAATTTTTAGTTTCCATTCCGTATCGGTTCGATTGAATCATTGAGCAGTTGGAAAAAGGGAATGTTCCATGGCAAAGTTTCCATTCCGTATCGGTTCGATTGAATCTTACAAAAGGAAGCCCTACCAAATTATAACAGATTTCGTTTCCATTCCGTATCGGTTCGATTGAATCTCACGGACGAGGCAAAAGACGCAATGCCTGGGCTGGGTTTCCATTCCGTATCGGTTCGATTGAATCCCTAAATATAATACCAGTATTTCCAAGGGTTTGCTACAAGTGAAAACTGTAACTATATCCGGCAGAAAAATCGCCTTCGCGAAGCCAGTCTATGCCTACATGCGTATTATTTCACTATGTTTGTTGGCATACTTACCCCAACGCTCTATATGAAGAGTGAATGGATATTTTAAACGATAGCAATATACACAATCTTGTCTTGGATCAACCAATCTGTTTACCTTAAACAAAACTCTCTTAAGAACTTTTGGTGAGACATTACCTGAAAAAACACTATTTTGCTCCCAGAACAAATAACTGCTCAACAGTTTATGAACTTTTGCAACTCGTTTTTGCCCCACGTCATAAATGATGAAAGCGTTAATCTCCTTGTTCGCCATCTTCTCCACCCCCACAATGCAAAAGGTAGCTCATGCAGCTTTTATCTACGCCTATTATCGTTTTTTCCCATGCAAAGTCAGCTTCTGTAGAAAACAATAATAGGCTGTCTTCTCCAGGGTCCAGAAGCCTTTTCAAGTTGTCCATTACTACAAGCTTTTGCTCTTCCCTCAAATGCCCTTCAAAAGTGCTATTTTGCACCCAAAACATTTTGTCTGATAAATATTTCCTAACCTTATAAACCTTTTTCTGTGACACATCGTAGACTAAAACCCTAAACATACTTTGCTGGCCTCCCAAAAACCGTCCAGGCTTTAGGAATTTTTCCTCTCAATAAATTATCCTTAATTTGCAACGAGGCCCCTTCAAGAGCTTTTAAAAGGCTAACAGGCCAACCAAAATGGCATTTTTCACCTTCCTCCAGCACTTTTTGAGCCATTTCAGACAAGACAAACCTGTATAATCTCTTTCCTTCAGAATTTAAGAAACATCCCTCAGCCGTTGCTGTGGCCATATCTTTTGTAAATCTTCCGTCGCTTGCCATCACCCAACAAACTGCCTCAACAAAAATTGGTTTCACTAGCTCGGCCATATCCAGGGCCAAAGTATGACGGCCTCGGCCTGGCTGATGCAAAAAACCCAGGCCAGTATTAAACCCTGCCTTTTGCAACGGCGGTACACACAACTTATACATTAAGCTGTTGCCATAAGATATAACTGCATTGATTGGATCCCTGGGCGGTTGCCTGTTTCGCCCGCGGAACTCAAAATCAGGAGGAAGCTTATTGCTCCACAACTCAAAAATTTCCCTATGAAAAAGCCCCTCAACCCCCAAACCTTCTTTTACATCTTTGATGCTTTCAACGTTCCCAATAAATCTTTGAATGATATTTGAAATATCTTTATCGTTTTTCTCTAAACATATTTCTCCCCACAACTTATATGTTTCTGCCACACCCCTAAGCAGAGCCTTTATAGCTTGCAGCCTCTTTTCAGGTATTCCAGCATATATGGCCTGTGCCAATCTCAACGCCCTAAAAGGGGAAATACTGTTATCCGAAGGAATGAAAATAGACACGTGCGGCCCACGCCAACCTTGAACTATGCATATTTTGTTCCCTTCTTGCATATTTAAGCCTCCTGCAAAAACCAACATAGATCTTTGATAAAACAAACCTGACATTTGTCCCTGGGTTGAAACACAAAACCGTGCCCAAGCTCCTCCCAGCTTTTCTCCAAATACACTTTCGCCGATTCCGTTAGCATTACTTTTATTTCTTTTTTCCTATGGGAATTCCTACTCACTACATGGGCACAGGTGATATGGGGGAAATGAACCGACATCAATCTTAGAGCTACACCTATCCACACATGCAGCGGCGGCCACTGTGTAGGCCTGATAAAAAGACAGTTCCCCGAGAACTTTATATGGGAAGTAAGACCTTCTATCTCTTCAAAGATATATTCTTCTTCATCGTCAACAAGGAACCAGCTCTCTTCAAGCATAAACTTCGAACGCTCTATTTCGGGGTCAATGCCCCAATCCCAGAGTTGACCTGCAATGGGACACCATAATGCCCACCCATACGTCATCAAATTATCAAAACTCATCTTTCGGAATAATAACCCTCCTAGCAGCCCTATATGATGCATTGCCCATAAAGTGAGAAATAAGAGCATACCCTTCTCTTACCGGAAGCATCCGCAAACTCCAGCTCTTCTTCCCATCTTGCGCACAGTTTTTAGTAAAATGCTTCCTATAAAGCTCCGGTATTTCGTTCACATCTCCAGACCAGCTACTGAACATCGGCAGCCATAAATCAAGGAGCAGGGGCTTAAACAGGAAAAACAGGTCATCCCATAAAGAATTAAAGGGGATACTTAAGTGAGAAAAGACGCTTATCCATGGGTCTAGAGACAGTCGGCTGAAAGCAGATACCACGGTAGCTTTAGCTATTCCCTCCGCAAGGGAATAGCAGCTTAAATCGGAAATGTATTTTGCGAGCCTTTTCTCATCCAGCGAATTTATGGCCTTAAAGATTTTTTGTGCATTGCCTCTGGGATTAGCATAAAATTCGCTAAGGCAGTTGAGATATCTTTCTTCCCAAGTTTCATAGTCTTTTGGGAACCATTTCCTCGCTACTCCACACCTCAATCGACAAGCTCCACGAACTACCTCTTGGGCTATGGGCAAGGTTAACTCCTCATCAAAAAGAACCATATACTGGGCCATGCTGACTTGCCCTGATACAATTGAGATATACGGCATCCAAGTTCCCTTATAGTGCCCTTTATCAAAAATATGCAAAGGTACAATCTTCTCAGACAACAAACTCAAAGCCGCATTGTCAGGACTTGTGCCTTCAAGTGCAAATATTTCCGATACCTGAAGTATTGGGATGAGAATATTAATATCTTTTTCTGGATTTTGTAATTTTAATGTGTTATTGTGCCTGGCAATTTTCACTTGTTCTGTAAGAAATAACTGGTTTGGGATTTTGCTCCCCCCTTAAACTTTATGCCTTCTTGTTTCCACCATACCAAAACCCAGGCTGTTCCTGCCCCCAAAGCCAGCGCTGTAACCCAAAGCTATAATCTGCGGATCCGCCTTGATGCTGAAAGGAACCAAATGCCCTCTTACTATATGATGCCCTTTCAGTGATATGAGTTTGCTGGTCTTTCTCTTGGCCAAATACTCCTCATCCGGCCTTATTTCTATTTCCCCAGAATAAGGCCTTCTGTATAACGTTTCCCATTTTCGCTTTAGGTTGCCTTTTACAACTTCCCAAAATTGCCTACCTTGAGGGTTCAAATATTTATGCCCTAACTTTTCATCTGGAATGCTTGCAACAATAGGTGATATAGAGGAGAAAGCGGCGAAGCCCTGGGAAAAATCAGGCATCGGCTCATCTATAACTTCATCGACCTCCGCAAGAAGAGGGCTGGCGCATCACCATGGTCGGCGCAGCAGGGCCACGCTCTTGCCGCCAAGATAGATCGGCTTTTGTACATTCTGGCAGCGGCTTTGTCAAGGCTTATAATGGCATTATCCACCTATTGAATCGGGAAGGGATTTAAGCTTATTTTTTTTTAAATTTAGCT
>NZ_JACDOB010000061.1 GCF_017656375.1 Thermovirga sp. | reverse complement strand
GCGTCATGCCCATCATCGCTTTCTATTTCGTCATAACAGGCCCTAACACCGGCCTTGGCAGCCAAAGATGCTATCTCCTCCACCTGCCAGTTTGGGAAAAGCATATCGCTGGTTATTCCCACGGCCAAAAGGTCTTTGCTGGAAAACCTTCCAAGAGCCTCTTGAGCGCCACCTCGCCCCTCACCTATGTCGTGAAGATCCATAGTGCGAGTAAGGTAAATGTAACAGTTGGCATCAAATCGCTTTACTATTTCCTCTCCATGATAGTGGAGGTAGCTCTCCACACAGAACCTCCCAGTCCAATCCTTGGGGTTTCCATCCTGAATCTTCCTCATCCATCTTTTAGTAAAACACTGCTCGCTTCGGTAAGTTATCATGGCCAACATCCTGGCGACAGAAAGCCCCCGCTGTGGAGGGTCTTCTGGAGTGTAATTGCCTCCATTCCACTTGGGATCTGAATAGATGGCCTGGCGCTGCACCTCATTCAAGGCTATGGCCTGGGGGTAAAGGTGTGCGGGAGCGGCAATGATCACTGCCCTCTCCACCATCTCAGGAAATGTTACCGCCCATTCCAAAGCCTGCATGCCCCCTAAGGATCCACCCACTACGGCTTTAATATTATGTATACCTAACTTTTCAAGGGCCTTTTCCTGGGCAAAAACCACGTCTCTCACGCTCAAGACAGGGAAAGTCATCCCATAGGGCTTTTGTGTATCAGGGTTAATTGATATGGGTGAGGTGCTGCCATAAGGGCTTCCAAGAACATTGAAGCATATGACACAGTACTTGGAAGTGTCCAAAGACTTTCCATGCCCCACAATGTCTTTCCACCAAGGTTCAGGCAGGCCTTCCACCTTCGGACCAGTAACCAAGTGGCTGCCGGTTAAGGCATGGCACACCAATATGACGTTGTCCTTATCCTTCGATAGCTTACCAAAAGAAGCATAGGCCAAAACAGGCTCTTTGAGGCTCGCTCCGGAGGGGAAATCTAGCCTGTCAAGCTTTACTTTTCCCAAATGAAAACTATCCTCAACCTTAGGGCTATTCCTTAGCAATTCCTGCATTAGGCCCTGCCTCCCGCTGGGCTTTTTCCAGTGCCCTCTCAAGATCCGCCAATATATCCTCTACGTCCTCTATTCCCACGCTGAGCCTTATCAGCCCTTCCTCTATTCCACAAGCCTTTCGCTCCTGGGGCGTAAGCTGGCCATGAGTTGTGCTGGCAGGGTGTATGGCCATGCTCCTCACATCCCCAAGGTTGGCCACGCAGGAGAAAAGTTCCAAACCTTCCATAAAAGCCTTACCTGCTTTTAGCCCTCCTTTTATACAAAAGGCCACCATTCCTCCAGATCCGTTAGGAAGATACTTTTGCCCCTTCTCATAGGAGGGGCTTGACTCCAACCCTGGGTAGCTAACCCACTCCACCATTGGATGGCCTTCTAAAAACTTGGAAACAGACAAGGCGTTAAAGCTGTGCCGCTCCATCCTCAGGTGCAGAGTAGAAAGCCCCGTCTTTGCCATTAAGGCGTTGAATGGGGAAAGGCACCCACCAGCGTCCCTCAATATGGAAACTTTTATTTTGGCAGCTAAAGCAGCATTGCCGAATTTTTCGGTAAAGACAACGCCGTGATAGGACGGGTCGGGCTCCGTCAAAGCCGGCCATTTATCGGTCCTTTGCCAATCCATGTTGCCCCCGTCAACAATAACACCGCCAATAATCTGGCCATGCCCTGAAATATATTTGGTCACAGAGTGAATAACCACGTTGGCTCCCCACTCAATAGGCCTGCAAAGGGCAGGGGATGCGAAGGTGTTGTCCACCACTAAGGGGATATTATGCTCTTCCGTTACAGCTGCCAATTCCTCTAATGGCGCCACATTGAGGCATGGGTTACCTATGGTCTCCGTTATCACGCACCTGGTACTGAGTTTTATGGACTGCCTTACAGCCTCTACATCATCGGTGTCCACTACAGTGGAATCTATACCTAACTTACCAAGAAGGTTTTTAACCAACGTGAGGGTTCCACCATAGCTTTTAGCAGCAACAACGATGTGATCTCCTGCTGAACAAAGGCACAAAAGCGCGTGCATCAAAGCCGCCTGGCCCGAAGATGTAGCAACGGCATCTACTCCTCCCTCACATTGGGCTACAGCTTTTTCAAATACCTCCACGGTAGGATTGGAAATTCGAGAATATAAGTGCCCCTCTTCTTCCATGTTGAAGAGGCGCATCGCGTGGTCTCCATCCTCAAAGCGGTATCCCGCGGTAACATACATAGGGAGGCCAAAGGACCCAGTTGCAGGGTCGCTTCTCCAACCTGCGTGGACGGCCTTAGTAGCAAAGTTCCATTTCTTTTCCAACACAATGCACCTCCAGATAAAAAAATTTCCCTTCCAGAGAGGAAGGGATTAGATAACTTTCCTCTCTTATCACCCAGCCTAAGCTGCAGGTATTGGCACCACGCCTATTTAAGGCAGGTTGCCGGGCATCATCGGGCCAGTCCCTCCGCCACTCTGGATAAGAGCTCTTATTTTAAAAATACTGCACACGAAAATTAGATTGCATTCTAATCAATTTGCTACGTGCCTGTCAAGACAAGTAGAATTTTCTGTCTTTAACTACAATTTTGAAGGAAGGTGCTTTTTGAACAGTTTATGAACAAAAGGGGCACTGAAAATGATAAGGGCCGATATTATTCTAAAGGCAGCCGTAAAACTCAAGATACGAGCCAGGTAGCCTGTAATGACCGGAGACAAGAAATAGCAGCCGGCCATCAGAAACCACACCATGGAGGTAGCTTTTGGCCTAAGCCGATTTTCCGCCGCATCTCCGATAAGGGAAAGATGCAAAGGAAACCCCAATCCCATTCCAATCCCATATATAACGCCCAATAGCACAAAGGCCAGGTTGCTGTGCACAAATGTAAGCCCCATCAGTGAAACGGCTGTTATAAAAAATGAAGGGGCTGCCAATCTGCTTCTAGGAAGGCGATCCATCAAGCGGAACCCAAAAAGTCGGATGAGCAGCCCTACAAAAGCCTGAGTAGAAATGAAGGCTGACGCTAAAAGCCCTTTTTCCAAGGCTAAACCGGCAAGAGATACTATAGCCGCATCAGTCATGGCAAAAATAACTACAGAGATAAAAAGAACCTGTATTGCAGGCTCTTTGAAGACATCCTTGTAGGATCCCCAATCACCGCCAGACAAGCTCACTTCATCGGAAAAGCCTATAGAATATGCCACAGCCAGGCACATCGCCGCAGCCAGGACAGGAAGCCATATGTAAATCTCATACATGCCAGACCTTAAGAACCACTCAGCCAGCGGCAGCACCATCACCAATGGAGCTATGGTTCCCGCTGTAGCCAATGTAAAGGAGGAACCTCTTATTCTCTCCGGCACTGCCAGGGTTTGGTATGTCGTGAGCCCTACAAGAAACAGACTGGAACCGAAACCAGCCATAGCCCTGAAAAGCAAGGCAAACACGGCAGAATGGCTAAAAAGCGCCATCCCTGCGCTGCTTGCAAGGCAAATACAGGAAGCAGCCACGAGGCTTCTACGAAAGGACAGCTTTTCTACTATAATCCCTACAAAAGGCCGCGAAATCGCTGAGACTGCGAAATAAATTCCCAATATCCAACCTATGATGCGAGGGTCATTTATGCCATAGTGAGCCAGGTAAAGAGCCAGAAGAAAATATATGTTTCCAAAGGACATCACAGCAAAGTTGCCCATAATGAACTTAAAGAGCAAAGAACCAAAAGAGCCCAAGGCCGCACCCCATTCCATACAAAGTAAAATTTTACAGTTTATTGTGGCAAATATTATACCTTT
>NZ_JACDOB010000060.1 GCF_017656375.1 Thermovirga sp. | reverse complement strand
AAAGGCTTCACCACAAAATCTTTAGCCCCAGCCTTTATGGCTTGAATAACTATATTCTGTTGCCCCATAGCACTGACCATTACCACCTTGACATTAGGATCCAACTTCTTCAAGGCAAGCAAGGTATTTAATCCATCAAGTTCAGGCATAGTAATATCCAATGTCACTAAATCCGGCTTTACTTTGGTATACTCCAAAAGAGCCTGCTTCCCGTTCTCTGCCTCGGCAACCACAGAATGGTTACCTTTTTCCAGAATGTCTTTCATCATTATCCTCATAAAAGCAGCATCATCGACAACCATGATATTAGCCACAACCATACCTCCTCACGCATTCTCTTCAATTTTCACTAGAAGAATTATAACAATTATTGGATTTCCATACCTCTTTCGTTAGTCTTTCAGAAAGTGTTCTCACTTTCGTTGCATCTCCTAACGCAAAGGCATCTAACATTTCCAAGAGAGTCTCTTCTTCCTCCCTCAACTTTGCCATTATACGGCTGTATTCCTTTATCAATCCCGCATCGGCCTTAGGAGGTTTAGGCACCTTTTTTCGCAGGCTTATATAATATTTTATAATGCGTTCCTCCAACTGGCTCTTACGAGCTGGATCTCTCAAACACGTCGCCATTTCCCCCGCGGTAGGAAGCTTTGTCCCTGAGTCGCTGCCATCTCTAAATTCGCCTTGCTGGAAGCTTGCCAACTTTTACACTCCCTTTAATCTCTGAAACAGTCTCTGAAACACACCCAAAGATAAATTGTGCTTTGCAAACGTTTCACTTACATCCCCTTCTGATGAGCCTAAAATTCTTCTAGCTATAACTTCCATTGAGCGGACTATCGGACTTTTAGGATGCATCTTGACTATAGGGCACTTGCTCTTAACTGCATCAGCCACTCTGATGTCAAAAGGAAGATAGCCAATATATCTAGGTTTTATATTCAGAAACTTAGCACTAACCTTCATAAGCCTATCTGCTGCAGCAAAAGCCTCTTGCTTAGAACGAGCCATATTAACGACAAATAAAAGTTCCTTCTCCAATAAAGTCTGTCTCCCATATAAAACAATAAGGCTCTTCAACAGGCCGTAAGCATCTTTCAACGCCGTAGGCTCTGGGGTCGTCACAAGTATTATTGTGTCAGAGGCCATAGCAAAAAACAATACGTCTCGGCTGATTCCTGCTCCAGTATCTGCAATTATAATATCAACTCTCTCATCGAACATTGATATTTCATCGATCCAATCAGGACACATCTCCCAATCAACTTCATTTAATCTGGATATGCCACTTCCTCCCGGTAGGAACCATACCCTTTTAGATATAGGCAGGATTACGTCCCTTAACTTTAAATCTCCATTCAGTACATGGCTCAAATTCAATCGCGCGTTTAAGCCCAACAACACATCCAAATTGGCCATCCCTATATCAGCGTCCAGGAGGGTGGTCGGCTTATCAAACTTATCACCAAGCAAAAGGGCTAAATTCAAGGCAAAATTGCTTTTGCCTACGCCTCCCTTTCCGCTTACGACCGCAATGGATTTAGTTTTTCTGCAAGAATATTCGGCTCGCTTAGGCAAAACTTCCTCCATCGCGCTTTTTAGCTCCTGCGCCTGCAGTGAAGCAGAAGCATCAAACAGAGGGCTGAAATTACCTACCACCACTACCTGACACCTCCATTGATAGATAGGAGGAAACGAAATCCTTAGAAGCAACATGTATGTCCCTCGGCACATTCTGGCCCGTAGTGACAAAAGACAAAGGCAACCCAAAATACTTAGGCACCCAAAGCAAACTGCTGGGCAAAGCAGCTTCATCTATCTTAGTCAGGATGACCTTGTCCAGAGTTATCGTCTCCCTGACCCTCTCCACTGCCAGCTTAACGTCTTTAAACTTCATGGTCGACGATATGGCAATATGCACCCTATGGGGCTTAAAATAATCAAAAACTCCCCTTATGTGCGATAAGCGGTCGCTCTCCCTAAAGCCATGACCCGCGGTGTCCATTAGCATCAAAGCATCCTCAGGGTATTTCCCTAAAATAGGCGCCAGTTCCGAGCCTGTATTGACTATTTCCAAAGGAACATTCAAAACCCTGGCAAAAGTCCTGATTTGTTCTACGGCTGCAACCCGGTAATTATCGGAAGACAAAAGCACGACGGGGATTCTATCCTGCACTGCCCAGGCTGCTATTTTGGCAATCGTTGTAGTTTTGCCCACTCCAGTAGGCCCAACGATCATCACCCTTCTGCCGCCCAAAGCAGCCAAAAGATCCCTCTCCCCATCTCTTAAGAATAACCCCGCTCCTTCTTTCTCCAACCACCGAGTTAGCGATATGTTCCTTTCATCGCCGCCTACGAAAGAAACAACGTCACTCGGCACATCACCTTCTAATAGTTCCTCCAACCAAACCTTCTCTTGTCCTTTAACGGCATGCCCATCGGCCGGCTTTGGACCTTTCACTTCAGATATGACATCATTCTCTTTCTCTTTAATACCTTGAGTTTTCCCTACCGTCGGAGAAGCTCTTAGGGATGTCACCTCTACCTCATCCTCAACGCTTTTAGCTAGCTCTTCCAGCGTCAGATGCTTTTTGCTTTCCCTCTCAGCAGATGATTCCTTCTTAAGCTCCAAAAGAGCCCTAAATACCTCAATTTGCCTTCTTTCCAGCTCCTTGTCAACAACATTCCGTGAAGGGCTTTTGTCCTCCTCTATTATCCCAGCCCTAACTATTAATTTTTTCTTCCGAAAAAACGGCAAAAAAGATGGAGTCGTCACAGTTTGGATAGACAAGATAACCCCATCGGCTCCCAGACGCTGCCTAACCTTGTCAAAGGCCTCTTTTTCCGTCAATGCCTCAAATTCTATCTCCTTGACAATCTTCATCGGCTTGCCACCTTCGCTTCAGCAACTTTTTTATAAAAAGCAAAACCTACGTAACTGAAGCCTATGTGCTCATAACCAAAAATTTGTTCCGTGGGACCAAGCATTAAATATCCACCATCTACCAGGATTTTATTGAAATTGCTATACAATTTATTTTTTGTCTCCGCTGAAAAATAAATAACTACGTTCCGACAGAGAACGAGATGAACATTTTTCGGCAAAGGGTCTTTTAAAAGGTTAAACCGCCTAAATGCAACTTTAGATTTTACTTCATTTTTAACCTTGTAGATGCCCTCTCCAATTTTCTCAAAGTACCTAGCCTTAACCTTATCATTTATGTTTACCAGCTGTTCTTGCTTATAAATGCCCTCTTTTGCTTTCTTTAAAACTCCTTCATCTATATCCAAAGCTATCACCTCGAAGGGCAACCTTGCCTCCATGGCCTGAATAGCCAATGAATACGGCTCCTCTCCAGAAGAACAGCCGGCACTCACGAAAGTTAATTTATTCCCGTTATTCACCAGAGCTTTAAGCTCCGGGAATATCTTATCCTTCAAAAATTCCCATCTGCTAGGGTTCCTGAAAAACTCCGTAACGTTTATGGTTATATAATCTAGAAACTCCCGCCTTCTATCCTCGTCATTTTCTATCAGCCTATAGTATTCATCATAGTCAGATATATTCCAATTTCTCATAAGGGTGTGGACTCGCCTGTGAATCTGATATTTATATATGTTCAAATCTATCCCCGTAAGGGCAAATATCTTTTTTTTGAAGACATCATACCCCTCTTTTGCTGGGTATTCTTTCTCTTTCACATTATTCCCTCCTGAAACTATAGCTATTTCCCTAGCTTATCGTGTTTTTCAACTATTTCAGTAATCCTCACTCCGAAATTTTCCTCTATTACTACTACTTCTCCCTTGAATACAGGCCTATCGTTAATTGTTACTTCCACAGGTTCCCCAACCTGCTTATCAAGTTCTATAACTACACCCGGCTCTACCGCAAGAATTTC
>NZ_JACDOB010000059.1 GCF_017656375.1 Thermovirga sp. | reverse complement strand
TTTTTAGGCGCACCGTAAACTTTTAGCGATGCTTAAAAATTACGAGGTGAGTGATGTGCAATTAAGTACTACAGTAACGGCAAGCTTAGAAGATTATCTGGAAGCTATCTTTCACATAATTACGGAAAAACAAGCGGCAAAGCCTAAAGATATTGCAAAACGATTAAAGGTAAGCAACTCATCTGTAACGGGAGCTCTTAAGTCCCTCGCCGAGAAGGACTTGGTCAACTATGCTCCTTATGATGTGGTTACGCTGACACCTAAAGGAAAAGCTATTGCGAAAGATGTTATTCGCCGCCATGAAGTTCTTCGTGATTTCTTCGTCAACGTCTTAGCAGTCAATGAACACGACGCTGACGAAGCTGCATGTCTGATGGAACATTCCATTCCTAAGATAATTCTGGAAAGGTTCATCCAATTTGCGGAATTCATCGAGGTGTGCCCAAGAGCCGGATCTAAATGGGTAAAAGGTTTCAGTTACTACTGCGATCAGGGAAATACGTGGGATAACTGCGAAAAATGCATCTCTTTAACTCTAGAAGAAGTAAAACAAAAACGGCAAGGAGGTCAGAAGAAGATGATAACAGTTAGAAAGTTAAAGGATTTGAAGCCTGGACAGCGAGGGAAAATCGTCAAAGTCAAAGCCAAGGGAGCGACAAACAAGCGAATCGTAGAAATGGGAATAACTCCAGGCTCTGTAGTTGAGGTTGAGCGCCTAGCACCTTTAGGAGATCCAATTGATGTTAAGGTAAAAGGCTATCATCTTTCAATCAGAAAGGAAGAGGCTGAAGAAGTTGAAGTGGAATTACTACCATAAAAAATTGGAAATGTCTCTGATGCCACTGTCGTCAATACAAACGGGGAAACGTGCCAGGTTCGTCTCAATAGAAGGTGGGCACGAATTAAGAAGCAGGTTATCTGCAATGGGGTTAATCCCAGGGGTAGAAATTAACGTATTAAGAAATTCTTCTCGTGGCCCTCTATTGATCTCTGTAATGGGAAGCTCCATGATGTTGGGCCAGGGAATGGCAGAGAAAATATTAGTCAAGCAAATAGGCTAATTTTTTTTGAAAACTATTTTCGGCATACCTAAATATTTTAGGAATATCGCAAACAGTAGGGAGGACTCGCAGTAGGACTTATGTTTGCCGTTTTCACTGACTTTTTAGCTGCTGCAATCCTTAGATCTGCAAACACAAAAGCCGCACTAGAGACTTTTATAATAGCCATTTTCGTAATAGCCGGTAATTATGCAGCAACCTGGCTCACAAGCAAAATGCCATGAGGCATCAAGCAATAAATCTTAGTAATAACAAAAAATACGGGAGGTAAGGTTTTCATGAAGGATAAAATAGTGGTGGCTCTAGCAGGAAACCCTAATTCCGGTAAAACCACCATATTCAACGAGTTGACAGGGGCACGACAACACGTAGGAAACTATCCAGGGGTAACCGTGGAGCGCAAAGAAGGATTTTGCCGTTACAAAGGCACTGAGATGAAAATCATCGACTTGCCAGGAACCTATAGTTTGACCGCGTATTCTACAGAAGAGGTAATCGCAAGAAATTTCATAATAGAGGAAAAGCCAGATGTAGTCGTAAATATACTGGACGCCTCAAACCTTGAAAGGAATCTGTATTTAACCGTTCAACTTATGGAGCTCGGGGCCCCTCTAGTTTTGGTCTTGAATATGACCGACACTGCGAAAAGTCGAGGGTACGAAATAGACGTCAGAAAGTTTTCTCAACTATTCGGCGCCCACGTAGTGGAGACCATAGGACATAAAGGGAAAGGGATCGAGAACCTTTTAGAAGCCACAGTAAAAACGGCTTCTAAAAGGTCAAAAGCAAACCATATAATTACCGATCACATCAATTATGGGTACGAAATCGAAAAAGAAATAACCAAAGTAAAAGACCTAATAGAAAAACACAACTTATTTACCGATAAATATTCTCCTCGTTGGCTTGCCCTAAAGCTCCTCGAAAAGGATAAAAACATCCATGAAATTGTAGACTCTGCTTCGCCTGAGGTGATAAAACAAGTCGAGGAGAGCATTTCTCGTATTGAAGAAATATTAGGTGAATCTTCAGAAACTGCAATTGCGGGAGCAAGATATGGTTTTATATCTGGAGCATGTCAGGAGATGGTACGCTCTACAATAGAGATTAAACATACTATCTCAGACAAAATAGACACCGTAGTAACAAACCGAGTTTTGGGCATACCTATATTTTTAGGCTTAATGTATCTTGTCTTCCAATTGACATTCACCCTTGGAGATCCACTCATGGGATGGATTGAGGAATTTTTTGGTTGGTTAGCTGGTTGGATAGAAAGTTCCTGGTCATCAGGTTCGTATGAGTTGCTAAAGTCATTTCTCATAGATGGAATAATCGGCGGTGTCGGAGGGGTGCTCGTTTTTCTCCCGAACATTATGTTACTGTTCCTCGCTATAGCAATATTAGAGGATTCTGGTTATATGGCTAGAGCTGCTTTTATAATGGACCGTCTAATGAACAAAATAGGGCTACATGGGAAAAGCTTTATACCTATGCTCATAGGCTTCGGTTGCACAGTGCCTGCTATCATGGCAACCCGCACGATAGAAAATCGACGTGATAGGCTTGTGACGATGCTTGTGCTTCCTCTCATAAGTTGTGGGGCACGGCTTCCGATTTACACTCTCATTATCCCTGCATTCTTCCCGGAATCCCAACACGGCACAATTCTTTGGTCAATCTACCTTATCGGCATCATTCTTGCCATCATTGTTGCAAAACTTCTTCGCGGGACAATCCTCAAGGGCGAATCCATGCCTTTCGTAATGGAACTTCCGCCGTACCGTGTGCCTACACTTAAGGGAATTTTCATCCACATGTGGGAACGCTGCTGGTTATATTTAAAGAAAGCCGGGACTATTATTCTTGGAATATCAATTCTCTTATGGGCTATGACTACTTTCCCCAGCTTGCCAGAGAATGAAGTTGCCCAATTTGAGAAAGCACGTAACCAAATCGTTCTTGCGAACATTACAGATGATGAAAAAACAGCGGAGTTAGCGGCGATTAATAACGAGGAATTAGAGGCATCATTGAGCAATAGCCTCGCCGGCCGCATAGGCCATGCAATGGAACCTGTTTTAAAACCTATGGGATTTGACTGGAAAATAGGTACTGCACTCATCGGGGCTTTCGCTGCGAAAGAAGTGTTTGTTTCTCAAATGGGCATCATATATTCCATTGGTGAGGCTGATGAAGAATCTCAAACGTTGCGCGATAAACTCAGGAACACCTACACTCCCTTGGTTGGCTTCTGCATAATGTTATTTTGCCTCATAAGCGCACCATGCATGGCTACCATAGCTATAACAAAAAGAGAAAGCAACTCCTGGCGTTGGGCTTTATTCCAACTAGGAGGACTAACAATTTTAGCTTATACGTTAACCACGCTTGTCTACCAAATAGGAAGATTGCTTGGTATAGGAATAAGTTAGGAGGAATCTAACATGCTCGAGAGCATAATAATCATAGGCATCGTAGGTATAGCACTTATAACATCAGTAAGATCTATCTATAAAACACTGGTAGTAAAACCCGAAGGGCATTCGTGTTCTGGCAACTGCCTTGCCTGTCCATATAGAAACTCGCTCAAAAACGAACCTACACAAAAAGCCGCCAAACATTGATCACCACTCCTTACTTGAGGGGGGGATGTGTTATCCATCCTCCCCCCCCTTTTTTTCAGCAGTGCCGGTCTCTAATTTTTTCTACAAGTGCCACCATGTCCCCTAAACAGAATAGCTAAAATAATGTTTAATCTATCCACAATGAAACTTTAGAAGGGGTTTTGTTGCTCTTTGACAACCCTTTCTCATGGTGACATTTTCTCTGTCCCGTTACAGGGTGACAATATCACTGTCCG
>NZ_JACDOB010000058.1 GCF_017656375.1 Thermovirga sp. | reverse complement strand
TGGGAAATGGATAAATCTCCCCGAATGGATGGCTTTTTCGCCTTAAGCCAAGAGCCTTCCCCCTCTATTGATGAGATTCAGCAATTGAAAGCTCTTTTACCCTCATATATAACGTCATCCGTCCAACCTCAAAAGTTGTTGAAAATAAATGCTACTCTCTCTTGGTTATCTGAAATTTTAACCCACCCAGCCAGCTCTCCTTTGGAAGTGGTAAAAAAGATCGAAAACTCTGCTATCATAACCACATCCAATTACTACTGCCAGCTTTCACCTGAAACCCATACACCCTTTAGAAAAACAATCTACTTGTTAAAATATGAAAGAGCATCATGGAAACCAATAGGGAAATTCCTGGTCGAAAAGGCCAATAATGGCCCCTTAATTATTGTGTCCAAAAAAGAGGAAGAAGCTCCATGAACTTCGTTAGCTCCGTCGGCAGCAAATACCTTATTACGGCCACGGATAAAATAGCCAAGAAAATCAGAGCAAGAATTATTTTTACAGGAAAGCCTAACATAAATATGTTCATCTGCGGAACCATCTTGGCCACAAAGCCTAAACCTATCTCCGTCAGGAGCAAAACGCCGAAGTACGGTAAAGCTACCTTCATCGATAATAAAAACAATTCCTTAATCCATGCTGTGATACCGTTTAGGGAAAACAAGGTGAATACGGGGCTCCCAATAGGAATTATGGACACACTTTCCACTACACCCTGCGTAGCCAGAATATGGCCTCCAAAGTAAAACCAAAACCACGTCCCTATGAGGTACTTCATCTGCCCCACAACTGACGATTTTTGTTCAGACATAGGATCCATAACTTCTGCCATGGCAAAACCCATTTGTTGGCTGATGAACCGACCAGCCATTTTAAGGGCATAAAGGGGGCTTGATGCCAGAACCCCTAATATTATCCCGACAAGCAGCTCCCCCAATGCACTGAAAGCGAAAGTAAAACTTGAAGCCAATATAGCAGTATCGAAATAGCCTTGCCCAAAAGCAGGGTAAGCTGCCACAGCCAACGCCAGAGAAAGATAATACCTGACCACAACAGGCATGCTCGCCTCCGAGAAAAAAAGAAGCGAACTTAACACACCAAGGAACCTAAGGGAAGCCAAAAAAAGAAAAAGAACAAAGGGCAAAAATTCGATCATCCCACCCCTTTTCTACTTTACAAAACTTTCCAGATTGCCAAATATATCCGAAGCCAACTTCAGAATAGGCGCAAAAAGTGTATGTCCAAAAAACAGCGCTGTTAAAAGGACCACTAATATCTTAGGGACAAAAGAAAGGGTCTGTTCTTGGATGGACGTAGCAGTCTGCAAAATACCCACAGCCAATCCCACTATGGTAGCTGCCAAAAGTATAGGCAAGGCTCCTCCAATCGCAGTCCATATAGCGTTACTAAACAAAGAACCTAAGGAACCATCCATAAGACAAAAGCCTCCCTCACTTGAAGCTCTTTACTAGGCTAACTATTACCAAATCCCAACCATTGGCAAGGACAAAAAGCAATACCTTAAAGGGAAGAGAAACAAGCATTGGAGGTAGCATTATCATTCCCATGGACATAAGGATACTTGAAACTATCATATCTATAACCAGAAAGGGAACAAACAACACTACGCCCATCTGAAAGGCCGTCTTCAACTCGCTGAGCATGAAAGCCGGAAGCAAGACTAGGGTAGGAACATCTTCTGGAGACTCGGGCCTTTCCATGTCCGCCAAAGATACCATGAGAGACAGCTCCTTCTCCCTTGTCTGGCTCAACATGAAAGCCCTAACGGGCTTCAACGTCCTCTCAAGGGCTTCCTGTGTCGTGATTGCCCCATTCTGCAAAGGCTGATAAGCCTCCTTGTAAACCTCCTCCCATACAGGCCTCATTATGAAAAGTGTAAGAAATATGGCCAACGTTACTATCACTTGGTTGGGAGGAAGCTGCTGTACTCCCATAGCGTTTCGCAAAAAACCCAAAACGACAAGTATCCTGGTGAAACTGGTCACCATCAAAGCCAAAGCCGGCGCCAAACTTAAAAGGGTAACGAGCAGAAAAACCTGCATGGTCAAGGGGAGGTCCTGCTGGTTACCATTAACGTTTAAAGACACAGATGGAAGGACAGGTCTAGCAACTTCCTGGGCCTGTGCCACCTCAGCAGAAAGGCAAAACATAAACATAAAAAGCAATAAAAAACATATCTTTCTTCGGCTTATCATCCTTATCCTTTTTCGCCTCCCTACGCCCTGCAACTACCTAAACCCAAGGACAAGGTACAATTTCGCTCCTTCTGCCTCCCCCAAAAGAGGTATTGTATAGTACTTCATGTCCTCACTTTCAGATGGAATGGATTTTAAATTTTCCCCCGCAAACATCTGAGGTGGCGTAATGTCAACATGTTTACTATAGCTCTTCCCTAACTCCTGAAGGGCAGAGCCACAGATCATATTCGCCAACTCACCTAATGCGCTCATTGAAACAGGATCATCTGTGGAAGGGCTCTGGATCATCCCTCCCGACATAGTCTTTATGATGTAGTCAAAGGCCTTCTTGTTTATTAAAAGAGTAACTGACCCCTTGAAATCCTCCCCTATGACACCAATCAAAGCTGCCGCACTGGCAGATTCGGATTTAATACCTGGAACTATGGACTCCTTTTTAATTTTCAAATTGAACCCCAATCCCTTGGACACTTTGACTGTAGAGACGGCAAAAGCCTGGACCATTACGGATAGCAGCTTTAAATCTCTCATATTTTCACCTCTTTTTCTTTCCTAAACAAAGCAAACATCAATATCCACTTAAGCACATATTTGTTTTCGTCCGTTTTGCCTATATAATTTACTGTAATAATTGTACTTATCCAAGACTCTATTTTTACTATGCACGCAAAAGGGGCGATTTTTGTGGCATATTTGATAATCAACGTAAGAGTGTCAGACTTAAAGCCAGGACAAACAATAGGGGAAACTATATATGACCCGCATGGTAGACCTCTTTTATGTAAGGGGGTCACATTAACACCTTCCCACATAGCGCGGCTCATGGTAAGGGACTACATCGAATACGTGAAGATACAGATACCATACGACGAAAGCTCAAAAGGTATTATAAAACCGGCAGAACCATTAAAAAACATTTCCCCTGCGATACACAAAAAATTAGGAAGGTTCTTCCAAAAAGCAAGGAACATAGACCGCCTCGAAGATACAACTGTAGAAGAATTAAGCAAAGATATCCATCCACTTATAGAAACAATTTTCAACACCGAACCTTCCATATTGGACAATCTTCAGATGCTTTCGGGACATGACGACCACACTCACGAACACTCATGGACTGTCATGCTAATATCCCTCTCAATACTGCGCTCTGCAGAAATAATGGGCATCATAAGGCCAACAGACCAGGACAAGCACGATCTTGCGCTGGGATCCGTACTCCATGACATAGGAAAAACAAAAGTCCCTTTGAAGATTTTAAACAAACCAGGGAAACTGACTCCAGAAGAGTGGGTCATCATGCAAAAACATCCAACCTTTGGTTATCATATGGTGAAAAACACTCCCAATCTCATGCCTGTAGCTAAAGCCATGGTAGCTCATCACCATAGATTCCTTGATGGAACTGGCTACAGCGCAGAGGGAGTTCAAGAGTTAGAAACAATTCCCAACCATGTCAGAATAGTCACTATAGCAGATATTTATGATGCCATAGTATCTGAAAGGCCATATCACGTAGCCGCCTTACCTTACCATGCTCTTAAAATACTTTTTCAAGGTGCTGACAAACGATTTGATAAACGATTCGTTCAAGCCCTTAGCAACGCCGTTGCCCCATTCCCAAACGGGTGCTTCTTGCTGTACAAAGGCGGCGTTTTAGGCCAGGTCGAAGAAGTGCCGCCTAAAAGGAAGGATAACCCCCTCATCAGAATAATAGCCACTTTTTCTGAGGCTTATACAAACCTTCTCAA
>NZ_JACDOB010000057.1 GCF_017656375.1 Thermovirga sp. | reverse complement strand
CTTTATTTTTGGTGTTTTGTGGGTTTTGCCATGCAAAAAGCCTAAAGTTATTGTATTCTTTTAGAGACTCATTTAGTAAATAGGGGAGGAAAGCGCACATGTATCGTTCTGAAAAGTTAAAGTTGTTTTCAGCGGACGAGGGAGCGTCCAGAAGGGCTATCTACAAGGGGTGTGGCTACGACGACGAGGACCTGTCAAGGCCTCTTATAGGTATCGTAAATACCGCTAACGATGCAGGCTTGGGCCATGTTCACCTGGACAAGCTGGTGGAGCGAGTCAAATCGGGCATTTGGCAGGCGGGTGGGACACCCTTTGAGTTTAGGACTATAGCCACCTGTGGAGCGGTTCCCATTGGTACTCCTCACTTGAGGTATGAACTTGTCATAAGGGATGTCATAGCATCCTCCGTGGAGATAATGGCCAATGTACAGCTATTCGATGGGTTAGTGTTGCTGGCTTCCTGCGATAGCATCATACCAGGAGTTTTTATCGGGGCACTTAGAACCGGCCTTCCTGCCATCTTCCTATCTGGAGGGCCTCAGGATACGTGTGAGTTCGAAGGAAGGCAAGCAGTTTTATCTGAGCTAGACCAGCTAGTCTTTGGCTCCCAATACAATGCTTCAAATGCGGATGAGGTAAAGGAGAAAATTCGCTATCTTGAAGACCACGTATGCCCTGGGCCTGGCGCATGCGCTCTAATGGGAACGGCTAACACCATGCAGATTCTCATGGAAGCTTTGGGGCTCTCCCTGCCAGGCTCTGCTACGACGCCCGCTACTTCGGCTGAGAAGCTTCGCTTTGCCACACAGACGGGTAGAAGGATTGTTGAGCTTACGAAGCAGGGTATAGCGCCAAAGGACATATTGAGCCGTTCGAGCCTGCTGAACGCAGCTAAGGTTCTTTTAGCGATGGCAGGGTCCACTAACGGGGTGCTTCACCTGTTGAGTTTTGCCAGAGAACTTGGGATAGAGCTTACCTTGGATGACTTCGACCGCTTATCCAGGCAGGTTCCCGTCATTTCTAAGGTTATACCTACAGGCAAGGCCACGGTCAATGACTTGCACAGAGCCGGTGGAGTGCCTGCCATCTTGGGTGAGCTTCTTCCCATTCTGGATGGTTCGGCTGCAACCATTTCAGGTATGACTATACAACAGACAGCAGGAAGGGCATCTTCCAAAGACAGGGAAGTCCTCAAAAGCCTAAACGAGCCCGTTTTCCCAAATGGAGGCATTGCTGTTTTGAGAGGCAACCTTGCTCCCGATGGAGCCATATGTAGGACTACTACGATACCTCCAGAGCGCCTGAAGTTTAGTGGCACGGCCAGGGTTTTCCACTCTGACGAGGAGGCTCACGAAGCCGTTGTAACGGGCAAGATAAAGAAAAACGACGTGGTGGTCATTAGGTACGAAGGCCCCAGGGGGGCACCGGGGATGAGGGAGATGATGATGACCACAGATGCCCTTGTGGGGCTAGGGTTGGGCTCAGACGTCTTTGTGGTAACGGACGGCAGGTTTTCTGGTTTTACCGAAGGCGCCGCCATAGGCCATGTTGCTCCCGAGGCAGCGGTAGGGGGACCTATAGGCATAGCGCAGGAAGGTGACGTTATAGACATAGATATTACGGAAAGAAGGATAGACCTAAGAATTACAGAGGAAGAGTTCCAGAAACGATTGAGGGAATGGGAGCCCTTGCCCCCCAAGGTTGACAGGGGAATTTTAGGTCTTTGTGCCAAAACGGCCCTTCAGGCGGACAAGGGAGCCATGTTGGACGATAGGATATAGGCGTGAAGGGACATTGCCGTCCCTTCACAATAGTTACTTTCTTACTTGAGGGTCAGGTCTTTACTTTTGGTATATTATACAATATCAAGCGGCGTTTCAAGTCATACAAAACAAAAATCAAATTTCTTTGCTAGCCGTCTTCTTGATTATGCTGCTGACAGTTGAATAATGAATCCCTAAGAATTTGGCGACCTCGGATTGCATATATTTATGTGTTTCTACTGCTTCTACAATTTTCCTGTTTCTCTCTTTTTTGTCTTTAACTTCAGCAAAAATCTCCTCCAATTTAGGTCTTGTTGCGAGCCGATGTTGCTCCAGAATATTCCAATCGTCCGTTTTTTCTTTAAGCAACGGTTCCAAATTGCCCAAAAACTCTTCGCTGCCTAGTACGATTCCTCCTTTTAACTCTTCCCATGGTGAGTCTTGGGCCCCTTCTGCGACAAAAAGCCGATATTCCTCTATAGCCTTTGCAGGAGTGCTGGCAAATTGGGAAAGGATCCAGTTAACATGCAAGAACTCGGGAGCTGGCTCCAATCCAGCTGTAGCCCTATAGCTGCTCCAAGGCCAATCTGCAGCTGAGCTGACGAGGCCTGCCCTTACAGGGTTTAGCACCACATATCTTGTAAGCTCCAGAAGGTGAGCTTCCTTTTCGACTAAAATGGATTTGTAACGCCCTTGAAGCACGTGGCCTACAAGGTTATGGCGCTTGTTGAAGCTTTGGCTATATACGCCATTTAGTTGTCTCATTCCTTTAGACAGGTTGGGGCGAGGGGTCTCAAGTAGAAGGTGGTAATGGTTATCCATCAGGCAATAGGCATGGCATATCCACTCGAAACGTTCGACGACGTTTGATAGTATTTTTAGGAATTTTTTCCTATCCTCGTCATCAAAAAAGATACTTTTCTTAGCGTTGCCTCTGCTTGTTATGTGATATACTGCACCCTCAAATTCTACCCTCAACGGGCGGGTCATGTTTCTGATGCCCCCTCACAAATAATTATCGTTGGAACAACTCGTATTTTATACCTAAAAACACCAAAAATAAAGACCTGACCCCCTAGGTGTAGCTTGATGTTGAAAGGGTAATTTTATAGAATTAGGGCAATTGAATAAATTACCTACTGGAAAGGTGCCCTTCGGGGAGAATAGGGAATCAGGTGCAAATCCTGAGCGGTCCCGCCACTGTATACGGGGAGCAAGCCTCAGAGCCACTGGCGTTAAGCTGGGAAGGCGAGGTGGTTGCGATGATCCGTGAGCCAGGAGACCTGCCTTTCTAGAGTTGGTAGTTTGGGATGATGGTAAAGTCTCAAACCGCAGTAGCGGTTTGGGGCTTTTTTTATGAACGCTTTAATAAAGTGAGGGAGGGACAATAATGTTGGAGAAAACAATTAGTAGTATTAGCGATCTTGACGCAACTTCCATGAGAGAAGCCCAACATCGGCTGGATAACTTGACCAAGCCGAAAGGCAGCTTGGGTATGCTTGAACGCATAGCTGTCCAGTTGGCTGGCATAACGGGAGAGCCAAGGCCAAAGATTGGTAAGAAGGTATCTATCGTAATGGCCGCGGACCATGGAGTTGTAGCAGAAGGTGTCAGCGCCTTTCCACAGGAGGTTACTCCCCAGATGGTCGTGAATTTCCTGAATGGGGGAGCTGCCATAAACGTTTTGAGCAGGCATGCTGGTGCGGAAGTGGTTTGTGTGGATATAGGTGTGGCTGTAGATGTAGATCACCCTGGATTGAAGGCCAGAAAAGTGAAATATGGAACGGATAATTTCGTTCATGGTCCGGCAATGACGAGGGAGGAAGCACTAAAGGCCCTGGAAGTAGGGATCGATGTGGTTCAGGAGCAAATAAATTCTGGCGCTTCCATCTTTGCCTTGGGAGAGATGGGTATTGGGAACACCACGGCCAGTAGCGCTATTTTAGCTGTTTATTCAGAGCATTCATTAGAAGAAATAGTAGGGCCTGGAAGTGGAGTAGGCACGGAACGATTGGCTCATAAGAGAATGGTGATTGAACGGGCAATAGAAAAGAATAGGCCGGATAAGAGTGACCCGATTGATGTGCTGGCAAAGGTGGGAGGTTTGGAGATAGCTGGCATGGCAGGGTGTATATTGGCAGCAGCGGCAAATAGGGTTCCTGTGGTAATAGATGGTTTTATATCTTCTGCCGCAGCTTTGATAGCCTCAAAGATAAGCCCCCGGTCGGTCAACTACATGATAGGCTCTCACCTTTCCCAGGAGCCTGGACACAGGATAGCCCTTGACTTGATCGGCTTAAGGCCTCTTTTTAGTTTAGATATGAGGCTTGGAGAGGGAACAGGTGCAGTTTTGGCCTTTAATATAATAGAGGCGGCGACGAAAATTATAGGTGAAATGGCAACCTTCGACGAAGCAGGAGTATCCAAAGCATAAAGACATGGACGTGGGGTTAGGCCTTCAAGCCAGGTAGAACACCAAAAACGAAGGCTTGACCCCT
>NZ_JACDOB010000056.1 GCF_017656375.1 Thermovirga sp. | reverse complement strand
CAAGGAGGGGGTTGACAAGGGATATAATGTCGCGTACAATTCCTCATAATTTAAGCCGGAACCGGAAGGAGGCATAACCGTGAGCGAATATAGGATAGCTGTCGAACTCGTCCTTATAGTAGTCGTACTCGTCCTTATTAGCTGCGGGTCCCCTCCCGGAGTGCCGGCGGACTAGTACGCATACGGCATAACCGGGCCGGGACCCATATAAAGGGTTCCGGCCTTTTTTTATATCGTGTGCTTGCAATTATGCGCACAGAAAATTAATTAGGGAGTGATCTAGATGAAACACACTATCAGTGTCCTGGCTGAAGATCACCCAGGAGTCTTAACCAGGCTGGCGGGGCTAATCTCCCGCAGAGGCTACAATGTAGACAGCTTAAGCGTTGGACGAACAGAAAAAGAAGGCATTTCGCGATTCACCCTTGTGGTGAGCGGCGACGATGAGACAGTCCAACAGATAGTAAAACAGCTGGAAAAGCTCATAGAGGTCATAAAAGTCAAGGAACTGAGCAAAGGCCCCTTCGTCGAAAGATGGATGGTCCTGGCTAAAGTTAAAGCTCCTATGGACCAAAGGCCTCTCCTCCTTCAAACTGCGGAAGTATTCCGAAGCCGGGTCGTGGACATAGGCGAAGACTCCCTAATACTTGAGACAACAGGAGACAGAGGGAAAGTAACGGCCTTCCTGGAAGCCGTGAAGCCTTTCGGCCTCGTGGAAATTTCATCCAGCGGCGCCGTGGCCCTGGAACGTGCAGGCTTTGCCAACGGGCATTCCTAAATATAAATTTCAAACTCATAAAGGAGAGTGGGTAGATTATGGCGAACATCTATTACGAAAAGGACGCAAATCTTGAGCTTCTTAAGGGGAAAACTGTGGCTGTTATCGGGTACGGAAGCCAGGGGCATGCTCACGCCCAAAACCTCAGGGACAGCGACATCGACGTGGTGATTGGTCTTCACGAAGGAAGTCGGTCCAAAAAGAGGGCCGAGGAGGATGGATTTGCCGTATATTCCGTGGCGGAAGCAACCAAAAAGGGAGACTTGGTAGTGTTTCTGATGCCCGACCACGTACAGGGCGAGGTCTACAAGGAACATATAAAGCCAAACCTAAAGAGCGGCGCATCCTTAGTCTTCTCCCATGGATTTACAATCCACTACCACCAGGTAGAGCCCCCAAAGGACTGTGACGTCTTCATGATCGCTCCCAAATCACCGGGACACTTGGTACGAAGAATGTACACGGAGGGCAAAGGCGTCCCGGGGCTTCTTGCGGTCTATCAGGACAGCTCAGGAAAGGCAAAGGATATGGCACTGGCATACGGCACAGCCATAGGCTGTGGAAGAGCTGGCATCATTGAGACAACCTTCGCAGAAGAGACAGAAACCGACCTGTTCGGTGAACAGGCAGTCCTCTGCGGCGGCGTAACAGAACTGGTGAAAGCAGGCTTTGACACCCTCGTCGAAGCAGGGTACCAGCCGGAAATAGCATACTTCGAGTGCCTCAACGAGCTCAAACTCATAGTGGACATGATGTTCGAGGGCGGCCTCAGCTGGATGCGCTATTCAGTCAGCGACACCGCCAAGTACGGCGACAAGGTAGCGGGGAAACAGGTAATTGACGAACACGTGCGGGCAACCATGAAAGGGCTCCTTGAAAGAGTCCAAAACGGAGAGTTCGCCAAGGACTGGATTTTGGAGAACCAGTGCGGAAGGCCTTCCATGAAAAAATGGGCAGAAAGGGAGAAAAACCACTTAATCGAAAAGGTCGGCAAAAAATTGAGAAAGATGATGCCCTGGCTGGAAGCCAAGGAAGCACCTGAAGCTTAAAAAACCAACGGGGGCGCACGCTTATGTGTGCCCCAACCGAAAGGAGAATATAGGGATGAGTGATGACTACGTAAGGATTTTCGACACAACCTTGAGAGATGGAGAACAAGCAGCGGGCATAAACCTTAATACAGCAGAAAAGATTCAGATTGCTCATCAACTTGCCTCCATGGGGGTAGACATCATAGAGGCCGGTTTTCCGGCAGCATCCCCAGGAGACTTTGAAGCTGTTTCCACTATAGCCAAGGAGGTGCAAGGCCCCGTCATCGCTGGCCTTGCAAGGACAAGGCCAGAAGACATAGAAGCCGCATACAATGCCGTCAAACATGCTGAAAAACCCAGGATCCACACCTTCATAGCCACAAGCGACATCCACATGGAATACAAGCTCAAAATGGACAGGAAACAAGTACTTGAGGAAATAAAACGAGCAGTAACCCAGGCGAAAGGCTACGTAGATGACGTAGAGTTCTCCGCAGAGGACGCAAGCAGGTCTGACCTGGACTTCGTAATCGAGGCATTCAAGACCGCCATCGAGTGCGGCGCAACCACCATAAACATTCCTGATACAGTGGGCTACGCCCTTCCCGTGGAGTTTGGCGACTTCGTAGAGGAGATAATAAAGAGAGTTGACGCTCCCTCAAACGTCATATGGTCCTGCCACTGCCACAACGACCTGGGCCTGGCCGTAGCCAATTCGCTGGAGGCAGTGAAAAGAGGCGTAAGGCAGGTGGAGTGTACCATAAACGGCCTGGGTGAACGGGCTGGAAATGCAGCCATGGAAGAGATAGTGATGGCTCTCAAGACAAAAAAGAACTATTTCGGCGTGGAATCGCGCTTGAGCACCACGAAGCTCTACTCCATAAGCAAATTAGTCTCTAAGCTGACGGGCTTTACAGTCCCGCCAAACAAGGCCATCGTGGGGGATAACGCCTTCGCACACGAAGCAGGCATACATCAGCACGGCATTCTATGCAATAGAGCAACTTACGAGATAATGAAGCCGGAAGACGTAGGAGCTCCTGGCACAAAGCTTCACCTGGGCAAGCACTCAGGCAAGCACGCCTTCACCAAGCGCCTGGAGGACCTGGGCTTTGCCTTATCAAAAGAAGAAATAGCCCACGCTTTCAAGCTCTTCAAGGATCTATGCGATAAAAAGGAAATAGTAACCGACGGGGACATAGAGGCTCTGGTCGTAGACGAAATTCTCGCAGTAAGCTCAACTCGCAAGTTCAAATTGGTGAGTTTTTCCGTGAACGCCTCAGCCGGCAAAGGCACGGCGACCATAACTTTAATGGACGGCGAAGAGGAAAAATCCGACGCAGCAGTAGGCAACGGCCCCGTAGACGCTTCCTACGCAGCTTTGAAGAGAATAATCGGCATAGACCCGAAGCTGGAAAGCTACAGGGTGCACGCAGTCAGTGAACGTTCAGACGCCGTAGGTGAAGCAAGAGTCCTTTTGTCCTATAAGGGCCTGGAGGCACAAGGTCGTGGAGCAAGCACCGACGTAGTGGAAGCAAGCATAAAAGCTTACGTAAATGCCACCAACCGGCTTTATCAACTGGCAGCAGTAAAAGGAGTGGACATAGATGGGTAGGACCCTGGCAAGCGCCATAATCGCGAAAAAGACAACACAAAAGGCCCAAGAGGGAGAAATCTGCCAAGTCAACGTTGACTTTGCCTTCGCCAACGACATAACGGGAGCACCTGCCATAAGGGCCTTCAAGAAAATGGGGGCAAGGCGCCTCTTCGACCCTAAAAGGTGCGCCATACTCCCAGACCACTTCACCCCAAACAAGGACATAGCCGCCGCAAAGCAGGCCAAGGAAGCAAAGGAATTCGCCATGGAACAGGGCATGCTCTACTGGGAGCAGGGACGAGTAGGCATAGAGCACGCATTCCTGCCAGAGCAGGGCCTCATCTTACCCGGAGACATAGTAATAGGCGCTGACAGCCACACCTGCACGGGTGGTGCCATGGGCGCCTTCTCCACCGGTGTGGGCAGCACTGACCTGGCAGCCGTATGGGCACTGGGCCAAACATGGCTCAAGGTGCCTAAGACCATAAGGGTGATGCTCGAAGGCAAAAGGCCCGCCTGGATCTCCGGCAAGGACATCATCCTTGAGGTTCTGAGGCTTTTGGGAGTACAAGGCGCCCTCTATAAAGCTTTGGAGTTCTCGGGAGAGACAGTATCAAGCCTTCCCATGGACGATAGGTTCACCCTGTGCAACATGGCGATAGAAGCGGGAGGGAAAGCAGGGTTGTTCGTGCCTGACGAAAAAATACTAAAATATGCAGAAAAACGAGCGGCAAGAGCTTTCGAGCCAGTATATCCTGACAGCAACGCATCCTACGAACGAACCATTACCATTGACGTATCAGGGCTCGAGCCCCTCGTGGCACTGCCTCACCTTCCCTCTAACGTGAAGCCTGCAGCGCACTGCGAGGATATAAAGATAGACCAGGCCTTCATAGGCTCCTGTACCAACGGAAGGCTCAGGGACATGGAACAGGCCGCTTTGGTTTTAAAGGGCAGAAAAGTCCACCCAACCACCAGGTGCATAATCATTCCCGCCTCCCAGGAGGTCTTCCAGGC
>NZ_JACDOB010000055.1 GCF_017656375.1 Thermovirga sp. | reverse complement strand
GTTTTTGCTTTGACAGGCAAAGTAAAAAACACCGGGTTACTTGAGGTCCCCATGGGTACTACCTTAGGAGAGATAGTCTTCGACATAGGTGGAGGCATAAGCAAGGAAAGGAAGTTTAAGGCGGTTCAAACAGGGGGGCCTCTTGGAGGCTGTTTGCCCAATGATTTTCTAAACCTACCCGTGGATTTTGATTCGCTCGTTTCTGCAGGGGCACTGATGGGGTCTGGAGGCATGATAGTTGTAGATGAAACGACGTGTATGGTTGAGCTGGCAAGGTTTTTTCTTAAATTCTCTGTGGCGGAATCTTGTGGGCAGTGTACCCCATGCAGGGTTGGAGGGAAAAAACTCCTAGAGATTCTTGAGAGGATCACCCATGGAGAAGGCAAAATGGAAGATTTAGACATGATTGAAGATATAGCGAGGACCATGAAGGAAGGCTCTTTATGTGCCCTTGGGCAAGGAACGCCGAACCCTGTGCTTGCCACCTTGAGATTCTTCAGGGATGAATACGAGGCCCACATTATTGACAAAAGGTGCCCTGCCGGGGTCTGTTCTAGGCTTTCAGTTTCACCATGTCAAAGCGCCTGCCCGGCGGAAGTCAAAGTCCCTCTTTATATTTCCAAAATAGCAGAAGGCAAATATGATGAAGCTCTCTATATCCACAGGGAATCTAATCCTTTCGTTTCAGTTTGTGGCAGGGTTTGTCCTGCGTTTTGTGAGGATAAGTGCCGTAGAGGAGAGCTAGATGCCCCCGTTGCAATAAGAGATCTGAAGAGATTTATGGCGGATAGTGGTACAGATAAATGGGTACCAAACCAGCTGGAGGAAGATAAAGAGGAAAAGGTGGCTATTGTAGGTGGAGGCCCCGGAGGCCTTACGGCTGCTTTGAGGCTCGCACAGCGGGGTTATAGATCTACGATTTTCGAGGCATTGCCGGTGCTGGGAGGAATGATGCGGATAGGGATACCTTCTTATCGTTTGCCCAGGGATGTCCTAGAGAAAGAGATAGAATCCATTCTTAGCATAGGAAAGATAGAAGTAAAAACTGGTGTTGCTTTTGGTAAGGATATTTCATTGGATGATTTAAGGAGAGACTATCAGGCAGTCTTGCTCTCCATAGGAGCTCAAGGATGTTATAAACCCAACGTGCCGGGAAAGGATCTTTTGGGAGTAACGACGGGAATGGAACTATTGAAGGCGATGAATCTCGGAGAAGATATGTCTTTCGTGAAAGGGAAGAAAGTAGTGGTCATAGGTGGGGGCAACGTTGCTATGGATGCGTCAAGATCACTGCTTCGTCTGGGTGCTGAGGAAGTGCATCTTTTGTATAGGCGGGAAAAGAAGGACATGCCTGCACTTGAAGAGGAAGTAATGGCAGCAGAAGAAGAGGGCATCTCCATAAGCTTTGGAACACGACGTTGGAGGCGCCGGCGCAGTGTACTAGAAGAAGAAAAAGTCAAATTTCATTACCTTACCATGCCCATAGAATTTTTAGGGAGTAATGGAAAAGTTATAGGAGTAAAATGCATTCGTTTGTCCCTCAAAGATAAAGAAGGCAAGCCAAAGTTTGACTCTTCAGCCAGGAAAAAACCATTTCCTGTGGAGGGGAGCCAGTTTGTGATAGAAGCCGACATGGTGGTTTGTGCGGTCGGCCAAAAAGTAGAGCAAACCCTTTTGTCGAAAGAAGGTATAGCCACAAATAAAGATGGAACTATACAGGTAGACCCTAGAACGTTCATGACCTCCCTTGAAGGGGTTTTTGCCGTTGGAGATGCAGTCTCTGGCCCTGCTAGCGTAGTTCAGGCGGTTGGGCAAGCAAATAAGGCCTCAAGATCCATACATAGATTTTTGAGGGGGCTTCCCTTGTACGAGCCACAGGCTCTTCCAGAACGACCGGAGCCTATGAAGTATGAGATGAGCGAGGAAGATGGCAACAGGCCAAGGATGAAGGCCTCCATAGTATCCCCAGAAGTAAGAGTGCAGGATTTCAGGGAAGTGGAGCTAGGTTTTCCAAATGAGCAGGTAGCAATCATGGAGGCAAAAAGGTGCCTGCGCTGTGATCTTGAGGAGACTGAATGAGAAGGGGGGGAGACAAGGGATGACAGAGACAATAGAGTTGACCATAAATGGAAATAAGATAAGGACTCAGGGGAATAAGACTATACTTGATGTATGTAAGGAGAATGGAATTTATATACCCACCCTATGTCACCTTGAAGGGCTATCTTCAAGGGGTTCATGCAGAATGTGTCTTGTAAGGGTAGAAGGGGCAAAAAACTTCCTTCCTGCTTGTGCTACCGAAGTCAAAGAAGGGATGGTAGTGATTACCGAGGATGAAGAGCTGTTATCTTTGAAAAAATCCATTTTGGAGCTTTTATTTTCAGAGAGAAATCATTTGTGCATGTTCTGTGAGAAAAGTGGTGATTGTGAACTGCAAAAATTGGCCTACAGATTTGGTTTGGACCATATAAGGTACAGTTTTTCTTGGAAGAAATTTGAGCTTGATACAGGGCGAAAATATTTTCTTTTTGACCAGAACAGGTGTATTTTGTGCCGGAGATGTATAAGGGCTTGCGAAGAGATTGCTGGGCACGCTGTGCTCACAGTCAAAAATCGTGGCCCAGAGCTTATGGTCTGTGCGGATTTAGACTTTCCTTTTAATCAATCCACCTGTGTGTCCTGCGGAACATGCCTTCAGGTATGCCCAACTGGGGCTTTGGCAGACAAATACAGTGCCTATGTTGGAAGAGAAGAAGTGTTAGAAAGAAAGAGGACTGTTTGTACATTTTGCAGTGTGGGTTGCTCCATAGATGTCCTTTCAAGAGATGGGATGCCTGTGAGAATAGAGGGTGTGTGGAAAGAAGGCCCTAGTGAAGGAGTTCTTTGTGTTAAAGGAAGGTTCGAGCCGTTCTATGATGACCGAATAAGGATTAGCACTCCTATGATAAGGAAAAAGGGCGAGCTTATTCCCGTAGGATGGGAAGAAGTAGAGATGATGATCCTTGAGAAGTTACGTGAATTTAAAGAGGCGGAAAGCTGGACAGGTTTGATATCATCTAAGGCCACAATAGAAACGGCAAAAGCATTTAAAGAACTTTTCAAGGAAAAAAGTTACCTTCTTGGATCGTCAGGGACCAAGGTGGGTAATACATCCTTATCCGAACTTGATGAGGCCGACAGCATTATTCTGGCTGGAGTGGATCTTGATAAAGAGTGCCAGGTAGTATCTTCTTTTGTAAAACGTTCCGCCAATAGGGGTGCCGAAATAGTAGTTATAGGATCTGCTGGCGAAAAAGTGGACATAAGGGCTACTAGAAAGCTTAAAAAGTTAGAAGTGAAAGAAATAGTCAATTTAATTGAAACTTTGTCTAATCCTGTGTTTCTATATGGGGCAAAGGTGCCTTCTGATTTATTAGGGAAGATTCTAATGTCAGTGCGTAGTTTAAGATATATAGGACTTGCTAGTGGATATAATACTCGAGGAATAGAGAAAGAGGGAATAGCCTCGTGGAAAGGAGAAATGATCAATGGGGCGGTTTATTTACTAATGTGCGACGATGAGCCAGATAGTAGGCTTAAAGATTGTCTTTCTGAGGCTGATTTTCTGATAGTGCAGTCAAGCTTTGAAAGTTCCATTACAAAAAAGAAAGCAGATATCGTTTTGCCTTCTCCTTCTTGGAGTGAGCGTTCCGGTACATATATCAATACAGAGGGAAAGAAAAAGAAACTGGCTGCTGTAGCTAGTCCTTTAGGATTAACAAGGCCTGATGAATACGTACTTACCAGGCTTAAAAAGTGGAGCGAGTAGTTCTAAATTAAAATCAGTAGTTGAAGGTACAAATACCCCCAGCTAATGATATTCTTAGCCGGGGCTTGTCTTGAAGAAAATGGAATATATATATTAATGGAGTTGAGAAAATTATGTAGTTTCTGGGAGTGTTTTAATTTTGGAGAATAGGGACAAATTGCAAATGGCTTATACCTTTATCATGTCCTTGTTAGCAACAGTTCAGCCTTTCCGGGATATACCCATTTTGACACGGAGGACCAGGAAAACCTTAATTGGATTCTCTTGGTCGGAGAGCACGATTCCGATGTGCAAGCTATATCTGAGCTTTTGCGCCCTATGGCCAAGCAGTTGGCCAATTTTGAAATGCCACTGTACATAAAAGCGGTTAGCATCGACGCCCTTAAAAAGATAAAGGAGCCTTACGAGACCATTTATGATCTTGTATTTTACGAATTTGTAGATGTTGCATCTCCTGATCGCTAAGGATAAGGTGCATTGCCATAAAGCTAGCAATGCACCTTATCTCTTTTATTTTTCTATTTCTTCTTTCGCTTGCTTTCTGACTTCTTCAGAGAGAACCCTTGCTCTGGAGGAAGCAGCGCTTATGGCTTTCATAAAGGCTGTGCGAATACGGCTTTCTTCAAGTTCATAGATACCATCAATGGTTACTCCTCCTGGCGTTAAAACCATATCTCTGAGTTCTGC
>NZ_JACDOB010000054.1 GCF_017656375.1 Thermovirga sp. | reverse complement strand
CCACATTCTTTATTGAAACAAAATATAGCATCCAATATAATGCAAGAAAAGGAGTGGTTAAGGTGTGGAAGGGCAAGCTACCTAAGGAGATATTGGAGATACAGCAGAGAGGTTACGTGTCCTCAGAGCGCGTATCTTACCCTGAAGGCATAGAGATTATAGACTGCGAGCTTGGTACGAGCCCCTTGGGCATGCCGGAAAGCCTGCGCCGCTTATTAAAGAATGGCAATTTGTGCGACCTTTGCGATTATCCGGCCCCGGAGCCGGAGGATCTGAAGGATGCTTTGGCGGCGGTCCACGGTGCCTGGAATGTGGCCTCGAAGCAGATTTTGGTGGGGGGAGGCTCTATAGGGGTTTTAGTGAGCCTTTTTAGGGTTTTGCTGAGGCCAGGTTCGGTTATGACAGGAATTTCTCCCCAGTTTACCGATGCGGCTTTGCAGGCCCTTTACAGAGGCGCGGCGTACGAGCCTGTAAAACTTGAGGCACCTAGGTATTCCATAGAAAAAAAAGATATTTTAGAGGCTTTAAAGAGGAAGCCAGAAGTTCTTTACATAGACAGGCCGCATAACCCAACAGGCCAGGTTCTCTCATTGGAAGATTTGGCCGAGTTGGTTCGCTTTGCGATGGAGACAGGGACTTGGGTTATTTCTGATGAAGCTTATGGGGATTTTTTGCCCGATGAAGAGTCCGCCGCCGTGCTTGATTTCCCCAATTTGGTGGTCTGTCGCTCTTTTTCCAAGGCCCTTGGGGCGGCTGGGATCAGGGTAGGGTACGCTATCTGCCGCGATCCGGAACTGGCTGCCCTTTACAGGAAGGTTCAGCCCCCATTCGTGATCGGAGCTTTGGATGCCCGCATGGCCTTGGAGCTTTTGAAGGATTTATCTTATTTGGAGGAGGTAAGGTCCTATGCCAAAAAGGCCAAGCCAATGGTGTTGGAGGCAATTTCGCGCAAGCAGGGCTGGCTTGTGGCGGATACGGACGAAAGGGTTCCCATATTTCTTTTATCCCAAGAGTCGGGCAATCTAGTAAAACGTCTGGCAGATGTGGGAATCGCCTGTGCAGAGGGTGGTGGCTACTTCAACTTGGACGACAGGTCCGCTCGTCTAAGGGTGCCCTCTCCCGACAAGCTTGAAGATTTCCTTGAGAGAATAAAGCGGGCTTAGGGAATTTTTATGATAGTGATTTAATTTTTATTATGATCATATGTTTTGCTTTTAGTATTGTTTTATTGCAAGGCTACTTATGCGTTTTTAAGTTTTCCTTTTCACCCTAAAAATCGAGCCATCATAGCGAATCTTATTTTTGCGCAATTATGTGGGCTTAATTAATCCCCGGGTCCAAAATATTACCACTCTACAAATGTATACATGTGTGGATTGAAATTTATGTTGAGGTTGTTTTTTCCCGTTTAGTGCGATATATTATTGTATAAGATTAAAGTTTAGTAAATTTCAGCGCTTTGCTATGTAGTAGAAAATAAAGCTTTGAGTTTTCACTAATGGTCTGTGTAAAAGTTGTGCTGTGGGTTGAAACGATCAAAGGCAAAGGTCAGTGAATTGTTGAATGAGCAGGACAAGGAGGATGGGTATGCCTAAACTCATACGTAAATCTCAGCTGTTATTTTTGTAGGGTTTGTGTTTTTTTATATCTTGCCATCAAGTATGGCTGAATCGGCTTTGGTAAGCCCATTTAATCGGGCGATAGCAATAGAGGAATATTTATCTGGCCATGAACTAGATCCCATTGAGGGAATTTGGCTTTGGTCTGAAGATGAGAGCTCTTACGGTAAGCAAATTTTCGAAGTTGCAATAATGAAAAACACCTTCGACTATAAGAAGTATAAAGCGTATGAGTATATAGGCATTACCACTGATGCTTCAGGTTTTGTTAAAGAAGGGCAGACAAAAATCCTTCTTAAAAAAACCGGAGATAGAATTTACGAAGGCCAGTTTGTTTTCGTGGTCAAAGATGCTGTTAGTAAGGGGATTATTACCCGCAACGTTTCTGTTAAGGTTGATAAGAATGGGGATTACCTTTCGTTCGTATCTCCTCCTGTAGTCTTGTTTGGGAAAGATGTGCATGTGGCCGGTAAAAAGTTGTGGCCGGAAAAGAAGGCTGGCCTAGAAGCAGATGAGCCAGGTGCCGGCTCTGGTTTCTTTGTCTCAAAGGATGTTGTTGCGACTAATGCACATGTCGTAAAAGGTTATGAAAATAAAAATATAAGAGTGTGTTTCAAGGATACTGAATATGGTGCAAAGGTAATAGCAAAGGACGAGATGAACGATCTAGCCCTTCTCAAGGTCAAATTCAATGATTTTAAAGCATACCAGTCTGTTAAGCCTGTTTTCTTTGGGGACGTCCAAGATGTTGTAGAAGGGGAGGAAGTTTATGCAATCGGATATCCGTTGTCAGATTCTCTTGGGGTCAGCCCCAAGATTAGTATGGGTATCATTAATAGTACTTGTGGATTTGAGGGAGATCCCAAGCTGTTTCAAATTAGTGTTCCCATTCAGCCTGGCAATAGTGGAGGTCCTTTGTTTAATGAATATGGTAATGTGATTGGTATTACTTCATCAGGATTAAACGTAGCCTATTACATGCAAGTATATGGAGATGTTCCTCAAAACGTTAATTTTGCGATAAAGGCTAATTATTTACAGAACTTGGCCCTTTCAGTTCAAGATGGGCCTAAATTCAAACAAGGGACAAAAGATAAAGTCTTCAAGGCAAGAGACATAATGGCTAACTGGAGAGACTCGGTAGTGCTTATCACTTGTGAATAGCAGAGGTTGAAAAGTATGAGAAGGATTAAATTTTTTGCCGTATTTGTGTTAGTTTTTGTGTCTTTTGTGGCTGTTAAAGGTTGTTTTGCCCGTGATGACTCTTTGCCTAACCAGCCATCTAAGCTCAGGTTCGATAGGGATATCGTCATAAAAAAATATTTCGATAAGAAGGATTTGGCTTCTATTGAGGGTATATGGGTTTGGGAGACAAGGGTTGATAAATACGAGGGGGCGATTATTAGCCTTGATAGACTTCCGACAGCCGGGGTCAAGAGCATAAGAAAAAATTATGGGCGAGGGATTCAGTATGCCTGCTTTTTGACGAAAGCGGCAGAGGGCTTGAAGCCGGGTGCGTTAAAGATGGTGATAAAAGAGCCTATTGGCGGTATTTATAAGGGTTATTACATTAGCTATCAAGAAGATTGGTACGGTTTTGAGGACAGTGACGAGCTGCCTATCAGGCTTTCTATAGTTTCCAGAAATACCCTTGCAATGGAAGCAACAGATAGGGAAGGTAATAGAGTAACTAATGAAGCTAAAAGAATTTATCCAATTAGTGGAAGTGGATCGAACAATAGCCATAACATAGGAATAGGGTTTTTTGTCGCTAAAGATGTTATTGCTACCTGCTACAGCAATATAGCAGGATTTGGCGAAATTAGGGTTCATTTAAAAAACGGCTTGCTCAAAGGTAGACTATTAGTTCGGGATAAGACAAATGACCTTGCCTTGGTGAAGCTTGAAAAAATGGGCACTTTAACTATTTACGGCACACCTTTGCCGATAGGGGATGTAGGTACTCTGTCGAAAGGGGATAAAGTGTTTGTGCCTGTGTATTCGTATCTAGTGGGATCTCCGGAGAGCAAGCTTAAGGTTGGTGAGATATTGAGCTTGACAGGGGAGAAAAAAGATCCCAGGGTATTTGAGACGAATATCCAAGTTGATAAAGTAAACAATGGAGCTCCACTCCTCAACGATTCAATGCAAGTTGTTGGGATATTAACTTACCTTCCTCACAATAATTATTTTAAAGTTAATACTCTGATACCAGAAGGTATATCTTACGGCATAAAGATCAACAACATTTTCAATTTGGCCGCCGCGACCAGAGAATGTCCAAGGTTAAATATAAGATCTCCAAATCTCAGGATTAATAAGACCACAGTATTCGATTCAATAGTAATAATTGAAGGGCTTGTTAACCCACACAAGAAGAAATCGTTGTATGAGATTATGAAGGAATAAATAATGACGTACGTTTATTTAGAATCAATAGTGTGCATCATGTGCTTGATGTCTCTATGAACTAGCACTCATTAAAAAGTCCAGCGTGAAGGTTTCTCATTTCGTGTGGGCTCAGTGAATGCTAAAAATAATAAAGGGAGGCAACTAAAATGATTGCAAAACTTGAACCCGTTGATGATTTGAAGACAGTGTGGAAGCACGAGGCCCACGACTTTACTAAGTGGCTTTATGATAATTGTGACGTCCTCGGTGATCAGATTGGTTTGACGATAAATCCGATCGAGGCGGAGAAAGCAATAGGTTCGTTTAATGTGGATATTTTGGCAGAAGATAACAATGGAAAGCTTATTGTTATTGAGAATCAGCTCGAGAAGACAAATCATGATCATTTAGGCAAGGTATTGACGTATCTATCCAACATTGATGCAAAAATTGCCATTTGGATATCACCTGAACCAAGGCCTGAGCACATTAGGGCTATTGAATTTTTAAATGGAATGTCTTCAGGTGATACGGCTTTTTATTTAGTAAAAGTGCAGGCCTTTCGAATAGGTGAGTCAGAGCCTGCGCCTCTTTTTTCTATAGTAGCTGGACCATACGAGGAACAAACGGCAACCAGAAAGATGAAGGATGAATTAAATGAATTTGAAAAGACCCGATACAAATTCTTTGAACAACTGCTAGAGAAGATAAACGAAAAAACAAGTATTTATTCGAATATATCTCCTGTTGGATATCAGGG
>NZ_JACDOB010000053.1 GCF_017656375.1 Thermovirga sp. | reverse complement strand
AGCGCCCTCGGAGATTTCCTTGGCGTTGGGCTTCACCCTGAGGTACCTTCAATAGCTTTCGACATGCTTGGCTCCATACTGGACATAATGATCTCCATCTTTGGCGAAGTTGGGGATACTGCCTTTGTTCTCAACACATCCCTCTCTTTCCCCGACCTTGAGCATCAACGCATTTTTACCGGCAAAATATTGATGGTACCAGCTCCTGGCACTTTCGAAAAAATATTCTCCATAATGGGGGTATCTTAGATGTGTAGCGCCCATGTACAAAAAGATTTAGCAACTTCTCACGCAGCGTCCATCAGCGTTGGCATGGGCGAAATTGCCTCTGCATCCCCCCCAACTGTTCTATTTAGCCTGGGACTGGGCTCGTGTATAGGGCTTGTAATTTACTCCCCAAAAGAAAAAGTCGCAGCCATGGCTCATATAATGCTCCCTGAGGGCTCTTCCAAAACAGATGAAGCCATAAAAAAGCCTGGTAAATATGCAGACTTTGCGGTGGAAGCACTTATCAACGAACTCAAGAAACTCGGAGTCGATGCCGGGTCGCTAAAAGCCAAGATAGCTGGAGGCGCAAAAATGTTTGCAAATTCCCAATCCCCCATTATGGCCATAGGGGAAAAAAACGCCGCAAAAGTCATAGAAATGCTTGAAAAACACCAAATACCCTTGGTAAGTAAGGACATAGGAGGCAACAAGGGAAGAAGCGTAAGGTTCTATACAGATACGTGCATGTTGGAAATTAAAGCTATAGGCATGAGGCCCAAACTCATATAACTCCTTAAACCCTTCTGTCTACAGTTAAAGCATTGTCCTTTGATGAGGATGTCATAAATTTGAGCCTCTCGAGTATCAGCTCTGCCAAAAAACGATGCTCCTCAGCTTGTTTAGACAATATGTAATTTATCTGCTTGATAGATATAACCATCTTCAAAAGGTCTGCGGAGGAGGCTTTAAGCAGGTTTGCTTCTTTCTCTTCCAGATGCGAACATATGTCTTTCACTACGGGCTTGCATTTCAGGAAACTGGCCAAAGCCTCGGCAGCTTTGGCTCGCTCTGCTTCCGCTATCATAGCCGAAGCAGTTACCTGCTGAAGCTTATTTAAAAGGTCCGTCAAGAGTTCCGGCTTATTCTCCTTAAGCGCTTGTTTTTCCTTTTCCAGCACATCTATTACATTTTTGAGAGCTTCCGCCTGCTTGCGGTTTTTATCAATAAGGTCGTTCAACAATTCATGGAGCATACTTACTCCTTCCCCTTTCTACCCCTACTCTGAATTCTTAGGCTTAAGGCTTTCATAGAGCATCTTGCCTATGCCAAGCCCCTCCGACGATTTGGCGATAGCCTCACCAGCCATCTCCACAGCCACATCCTGAAGAACTCCGTAGGTATCTTTTTTTTTCTCGTCCCATGAAGCAGTCTTCATGGAATCTTTCATCAGTTTCGCAAGGAAAATACCCTCAAACTCCTTGCACGCCCTCTTAAGGCGCTCTTGCTCCCCTTTCGAAAATTCTCCAGCATTATCAACCTTTAGAAAGGCCTTTTCTACCTTCATCAAGAGTTACCCCCTACATTATCACAAGTTCGCCCTGCAGCGCCCCAGCCTGATCTATAGCCTGTAAAATGGTGATTATGTCCCTGGGGGTTGCACCTAAAGCATTCAAGCTCCTTACAACATCGTCAACCGTAGCGGATGTCTTCATCACTGTCATACTGCCTGGCTCCTCTTCAGCAGCTACCTCCGCCTGATTCGTTATGGCTGTCTCTCCAAAGGAAAAAGGTTCAGGTTGGCTGACAGCTTTCGATCCCTTTATCGTAACGGTCAAGTTTCCATGAGCTACAGCAACTTCCGCTATTTTTACGTCTCCACCTATGACGATAGTGCCTGTCCGCTCGTTTATGACCACTTTAGCCACGCTGTCGGGAGTAACCTTTACGCTCTCGAGGGATGCTATAAAGGGCGTCAATTTGCCCCTGTACTGGGGGGGAACAGTTATCTCAACGCAGCCAGCATCTTTTGCCTGGGCTATAGCGTAGCCATAATTTTTATTTATGGCCCGGGCAACCCTGTCAGCCGTAGTAAAATCCGGTTTGCTCAAAAAGAAACGTATTTTTCCAGCGTTATCTATCTCCCAGTTCGTCTCACGCTCCACTATTGCTCCACCTGGAATCCTGCCGGTGGTCGAAAAATTCTTAGAGACACTGGAGCCTGCTCCACCTGCAGAAAAACCACCTATCGTAATAGGACCCTGTGCTACAGCATACACTGCACCGTTGGCCGCCTTAAGGGGCGTCTGAAGGAGCACCCCACCTTCAAGGCTTTTGGCATCCCCTGCAGAGCTTACCGTAACATCTATCCTGTCGCCATTACGGACAAATGGCGGCAATTCACATGTGACCGTCACCACAGCTGTGTTCTTGCTCTTGAGGTCCTTCCTGTCAATGGAGATCCCGAAATTTTCCACCAAGTTACCCAACATGGCCAGTACCAGATCACCTTTATCACCAGTTCCCTGTAAGCCTATAACTAACCCCATGCCAACTAATTGGTTTGACCTGACTCCTTCTATCCTACCTATATCCTTAAGCCTTACCTCCGGATATACTTGAGCATACCCCGTGGAACAAAAGGCAAGCAAAAATAGGGATACAATGACAAAACACAGCATTTTATAACTTTTTACAAAGCTTTTCATCAAGAAAATCACCTCAGAAAATCGCATTGAACAGCCTCGTCAAAAGGCCCGGATTCTGCAAATCACTAATGCTGCCTATGCCTTCTGCCCTTACGACCACATTAGCCAGCCGGTCACTCTCTATCGTATTATCGGCTTTTACATCTTTAGGCCTTGCTATGCCCTCTATCTTGAGGGTCACAGTGTCTTTATGGACCTTTATATCTTTACTGCCCTCAAGGCGGATGTTACCCCCAGGCAGCACTTCCGTCACCATACAAGTAATAGTGGTAGTGAAATTATACTTCCTCTCAGTAGAGCCATCGCCCTTGGCGCTGCTGGAGGTGCTGAACCCAAGCTTCTTTAAAAAATCCAAGATGCCTACGCCGTCACTCCCCGAAATCGAGTTCTCCTTGGACAGGTCCGTGGTTGCCTCGTTCTTTGCCTGAGTCTTATCCTGTACAATCACTGTCACTATGTCCCCTACCTTTGATGGCCTGTGGTCCTCCACCAACGAAGGCCCATCAACCCACAAGGATTCCCCATAACCAACCCCCACCAGGAGCATAGAGAAAAAGAACACCAGAACAACGCTTCTTGCCAATCTCATGGCTACCACCCTTCTTCTTGGGTAAAATCCCTAATCTAACTCTATCATAACAGTTTTAGCGTCGATAACTACGGCCTCAACGTCCTTCCTGAACTTAGGGATCCTGACCTTGATCTTGTCTCCTCTTACCCCAGATTCCAGGGCAACACCTCCAACCTTCACGTCCACTGCCCCAGAACGGACCATAACTATAACGCTACTGCCTCTTTCTATAAGATAAGCACCCTCAATATCTCTATCGGTTATAGGAGACCCTATTTTTATATTTCTCCTGGCCACAAAACCCAAAACCCTGTCTATTTGAGAAAACACTGATCCGTAGCTTCTCTTATACTCAACAAGTTCTACCTTTAAATCACCAGCGTTCAAGACCTCTCCCCTTTTTATGTCCCTGCTGGCCACAACCAAATAGGCAAACCACTTTAGCCTTACTACCTGGGCCATATTCCTATTCCCATGTTCGGTACGAATGGTAACTACTTTCGAACCCAAGACTAAATTTTCCGGCTTTACAACTGAACCATAGATTTTAAACGTTGGAGGCTCCATCTCTATGTGGCTCCATAAAATACCAGGTTCGACCGCTTTTGCCGCTTCCAGAAGAATTTGGGCCCCATCACCTTCATGGAGCAGCATGCCCTTCAAATGTATGGGAGCCACAGCAAGCGCAGAAGATGCATATAAAGCGATAACCAAAGCCAACAAACACCTATGGAAAATCCTATACATTTTTACTTCTCACCTCTTTTAATTTATAATAGCATTTCACCCTGATTGTCGCCATTTTGCTTCAGTTACCACACAGGCCTACGCGCACTATTCTTCTGCGCCCAAAAAGCCGATAAAAAACTGAAAGATTATCATTATTTGGAAAGGTGGAGCAGCGGTCATGTCCAATACCTTTTCTGGATTAGAAATAGGACGCAGAGCCTTAAATTACTTCAGGCAAGCTATAGAGACGTCAGGGCACAACATAAGCAACACCGACGTGGAAGGGTATTCCCGGCAGCGAGTTGAAGCTTCTCCCACAACCCCTTACACAGCACCTGGAATTAATTCTCCTTTCGGTCCAGGTCAGATAGGAACTGGCGTAGGAATAGACGCTATAGTCCGCATAAGGGACGCCTTCCTCGATGCCCAGTTTCGCCAGGAGTCAACCAAGGAAGGGTTCTGGGAAGCTGCAAGCACCTCTTTGGAATATATAGAAATGTTTTTCAGTGAACCATCAGAAAACAGCATTTCTGGCGCACTAACAAACTTGAACACAGCACTGAACGAGCTTCAGAAAAACCCGGATTCTGCCGCCACAAGGGAAGCCTTCATAAGAGAACTGGATAACTTCTGTGCCACCGTAAGCCATACCTACAAAAATCTTGACGAATACCGGGAGTCACTTAACGAGGAGATAGAACTTAAAGTTCAGGAAGCTAACGACCTTCTAGACAAGATAGCCGCCCTGAACGGCCAAATAAAGACCATAAAAGCGCTAGGCGACAACCCCAATGACCTAATGGACCAAAGGGACAAGTACATCGACAACCTATCCAAACTTGTCGATATCAACGTAAGCCAAGCGGATGACTTAGGCTCTATAAACATAAGCCTGGCGGGGCGGATTTTGGTCCAAAATGACCTTGCGCGCCATCTTGTTCTGGTTCCACAAGAAGGCAATAAAGGTTTTTATGATGTGCAGATTGAGGATAATCAGTTCAAGTCATCAGATAACCCGGAAGTTGCCTCTGCAGCTATATCCCAGGAAGCTGCAGAAGGCGTACACAGCATTGAAATATCAAGGATAGCCAACGAAAAACATTGGGCCATCGGAGAC
>NZ_JACDOB010000052.1 GCF_017656375.1 Thermovirga sp. | reverse complement strand
TCAGTATAGGCATTATTAACTTTTTTTACGATAAAACCGATAAGTAACTTTCTGATTCAACTGGGCGGGGCCCTGCCGGTCTTTTTCCCACTCTTTGACAGCTTCCCAACTTGAAAAGTCGGTATGAGGGCTTACCAGAGCCTCAAGCTGTAAATACCACGGCTCTTCTACCATTACTACTTTTAAGCCTGGTCCGTCCGTAACCCCCCAAGACGAAATCCTGTGTTCATAAAAATTTCTTACTTGACCGTTCTGCCAATAGGTCCTGATTCTTTCTGCCTTTATCTCTCCTACTAATTGCCAGTTTTGTGCTTCCAACCACCCGGATGATCCTCTTTCCATATATAAGCCACTAAAAAGAGGGCTTTCCTCTTTTTTGGCCCTCACAACAGAACCGATTGTGCCTGAAATTAACGGTATTTGCATCGCATGTCCCAGAGGAGATCGGGTAAAGTCGAAAGCCAACTCTCCCATCCATCTTGTCGTATCTCCTGGAGCAAAAGATACCACTATACCTGTGTATCTATCTTGCCCTTCACAATCTTCATACAAAAAACCTATTGAATTCCCGTTTTTATATGTCTTACCAGCAAAAACAGCAAAACCCTCTGCCGTTCTTCCTAAAGGCTCTGGCCTTACAGGCAGCTTCCCCCACCTTAATTCATAATGATAAGGCCCATCATCTAAATAATAGTATAAAAATGCTTCAGCCCAATTTGATGGCCTATCTTCACCAAAGCCCCAATCTATGTAGGTTCCGTGAAGCCCAAATCCAGAATCATGAAAGTAATCCGCTGTAACAACAATCCCTGAATAGCCCGCTCCTTCTCCACCTTCCAGATCTCCTATACCCGGAACTTGGTCGAATAAAGATATAGCATCTGGATATGGAAACCGCAAATAGCGAGATCTCCCAAGCTTCGCTGATACGCTCAAGGTAGACCATTGATTTTTATAAAATCCAACCCATTCAAGATAAAGCTCATCCACTCTTGGGGAAAAACTTTGCAAAGAATACTTCTTATCGTTGCTGCGGAATATTCCGTGAAGCCTTAATCCTCTCCATAAATCAACGTCTAGCCCAAGTTGCAAATTTCTGAATTCGAGATGATCTTTCCAAAAGTGGGCACCAACGCTTGTATACCAATAGCCATTGCCAAATCCAATGGAGGGGAAGTTCCAGTCCATCTCCTCTGCAAGGCACATCTGAACACTCCCCTCAACTATTCCTACAAAAATTAATAAAATCAGAATAATGTTGACAAGCCTGCCCTTCATGTCCTCTCCCTAGAGCGTCTTCTAAAAAGATTGAGAAGATAGTTAATGTATGTCTTAGGATTCATGGCTTCTTTTATCACTTTGATCTTTTCTCTCTGAGCCTCGTCTTGGGAAGCACTCAAAATAAATTCCTTGATGAAAGCCACCATGACTGCGACAAAAAAGCCCAATATTATGGCCACTATTACCATTAATTTTCTCTTAGGCTTAAATCGCTTGTCAGGGGGATAGGCTTCATCCAAAACTTGAATTATCACCGGATCCGCTGCTTCTTGCATTCGCGCTGACTCGTAAAGCTTTAGCAAAGTTTCGTAAATTGTCTCATTAAATCTCCAGTCCCTATACTTTTGGAGATACTCTATTGTAGCAGCAGGCATGCCACCCTGTGGGTTTAAAGGGTCACCAGATTCCGGTTTACTTTCCAGCTCAGCAAGCTCTCGCTGAAGCAAGGATATTTCTTCCTTTAGTTTCACTACTTCAGGGTTTTTGTTAGTTGCATACAATAACATTGACTTCAGTTGTATCTCTTTAGCGGTGATTTTCGCGCGCAAGTTTATACGGCTTTGAGTGTTAGCGGTTAGCTGGATCTGACCTGAATATACTCCGGTTTTTTCCTGAAATTCCTTAAATTCAGCTTCAGATTTCAACAGGTTTTGTCTTGCTTTTTCAAGTTCTTTTTCGTAATAAAGCCTACGCTGGCTTATCTCTGTTATTGATAAATGCCTCTCAACTTCTTTAAGAGCATCAACATAGGCATTCGCTATGGCCGCTGCTTTGGTGGGATCCTCAAAGACTACCGAGATCTCGATAAGTCCGTCCTCAGTCTCAGTAATTTGCTTCTCTCCTATATATTCTTTCACCAATTCCTCTCTGGTCCATTCCTTCCCTAAGCCAACCATTTCTCGCCAGTTTTCCGGAGCAAAGCGATCTAACACGTAATCCTCCACCGTACGGCTTTCCAAAATGCCCACATATGTATTCCCTTCTTTAATCCCTGGCAAAGCTATATTCGCCAATTGCCGCATCTCTTCTGGTATAAAGGCCATAACTGAAGCTCCCTGCTTAGGATTTAAAATCCTCACCTGGGCCTTATATTGTGGTGTCATAAGCAAACTAATAATCACTGCCGATATGCAAAAAAGGAAAGTAATCCAAAATATCAAAAATTTATGCTTCGCAAGAATGAAAAAAACATCTATCAGAGAAATCTCTTCCTCCTCTGTAAAGCTAATGGCTTTACTTTCTACAATTAATTCAGCATTCTTTCTTTTGTTATTATCTTCCATATCAGCTCGCAACCCCCTAGTCGCTGCTTATGTTGTGGATACTAGCTGCCGTTACAGCCAACTTGTAAATTATATCTATGTAATCCCTGGTGTTGCGAAGACCTCTATAGCTTTCTAACTTCTGAGGAACTATGATTGCATCGCCAGGCTCTAACAGCCCCCATTCTGCTTCCTTTCCAAACTTCTTGACCCATGGGGCAGATGCTCTATAGTTTTTCTTAACCCGTACCGCGGTGCCATCTACTTTCAGGATATATATTCTTTCCGGATTAGCATCCCTAGTATAACCGCCAGCCATACGTATATAATCTCTCCAGGAAAGGTTCTTATCATAGACAAAAGAAGAAGGGTTTAATACTGAACCCAGAACTTGTACAGTTGTAGGGTTTGCCGGTATATAAATCCTATCACCATCCTGGAGCTCTATATCGTAAGGAGTATTCCTTATTTTATCCGGCTCCGCCACAAAGGTAGCTATACGCCCTGTAGCTCGGGTCTCTTTAAGTTTCCGAAGGAGAATGCGCTTTTGCTCAGATTCTGCCCTTAACATTTGCGCTTCCTGAGGAGTCAGAGCCGAGGACATTTCGTTGACATTAATAGCCGACAATTCCCTTTCCAATCTGTTCACCATGTCCTCTATTTGTTTCTGTTGTGCTTTACGTACACTCTCTCTAGTAATAATAGCGCCTCTTGGATAAGCTTTTTCCGTAAATCCCCCAGCACGCTCTAAGACACTCGAAAGGGTCTCCCCTTCTTTTATGGTATAAATACCAGGATAATTAACTTCACCATAAACCCTAACTGTTCTATAAAGCTTCCAATTAGGCACTGTCCTCACAAAAATATAATCGTTTATCTGGAGGTACAGATCATTGACAGGGTCACCCTCCAATGCCTTTTTAAGATCAACCTGTATCCTTTCTGTCTCAGGCCCTCTTGGGGTTACCTTCACTCTAGTAATTTCTGCGATATTGGAGGCATAGTAAAGCAACCCTCCAGCCCGCTTTATCACATCAGAAAGGCGCGTCTTGCCAGGCTCTATGGCAAAGGAGCCAGGTTTGGCCAGTGCCCCACTGACACGAACAAAAGACATTCTTTCTATCGCTGGAAACAATCTAATGAAATCCCCATCCTTAAGGGAAAGGCTCGCGAGGGAATTCCTAGACAATGCTGATAAGTCGCCTTCGAAAACCAATCTATATTCCTGATTGCTTATTCGCATAACCTGCACTCGCCCCTTGAATGCTGTGGCAGTAAGGCCTCCAGCCATCTCTATAAGCTCTTTTAGGCTGGTTTCTCCTTTGAGCTCATATATGGCGGGCTTTTTCACATTTCCCGTTATTGCAACCTGAGGGCCAACAGTAGGGATGAAAATCACATCTTCTGGAAGAAGCCTTATGTCTTTCGACTTATCTCCCTTCAGAAGAAAATCATACATATCGAAGTGAACTATCTCCTTATTATTCCTCTTAACTATGATATCTCTCATGGTGCCTGAGCTCCCCGGACCCCCTGCGGCCATAAGGGCATTCACCAATGTAGAAAGAGACGAAATAGTGTACGCACCAGGCTGCCGAGTATTCCCAACAACATACACTTTTATGTTTTTCAAGGCCCCCAAGGTCACACTGAGCTGGTAATTAGAGTAATACTTGGAAAGTTCCCTATCTATGGTTTCCCTTAGCTCCTCAAAGGACAGACCTGCAACATTCAACACTCCAACTCTAGGGATCATTATGGTACCATCCCTAGAAACCGTTACTGTCCACTGGCCCTCAACCATGCCCCATACATCTATTTTTATCTCATCCCCCGGCCCTATTACGTAATCCGGCCTTACGGGAACAATATCAGCAGGAGCAAAGGTTGATGGCGCTTTCCTGAAAAAATCAAGCCCAAATCGCCTTATGTTTGTCAATTGCTCTTCAGGAAGGCTTCCCATTATAAACCCCTGAAACTCTGAAAAACTCTCTTCCATAGCTTTTTCTTGCTGATACGATTCCTGAGCCTCTTGATTCAATTGAAAACTCTTGTTCTGTTGCTGAGGGAAAATGTTAGGTATCCCTGTTTCCGTCTCATCGCTAAACTGCCCATCCTGCACTACTCCCGGTTCTTGAACGTCAGACATATCAATGCCCCCAAAGGAAGGAACATTAGGGGCGCTGGAATCAGACCCAGTTTCCGATAAAGCCGCTGATGGAAACATGAAAAACAAAAACATAATAATTATTAAAAACCTTTTCAAAAATCATACCTCCCTACGTGTGTTTGGTAATTCTTCTACATATCGGACCTGTCTAATAAAAGTATTTCGCAAGTTATTTGCAAAGATTATAACAAAAACTCAATGCAGAGGTTATGTTTAATTCAGAATACAAGCGTATTTTATTCTCTCCCCTCTTACTGCAAGAGCAAATCTATTCTGCAAAGAACTTTTACTATTTCATCCTGGAGAAAAAGGGAAACCCTGTTATCCATTGGAGTCCTTTCCATGTTGACAATACACAAAAAGGCTCTGTTCCTTCTAGCCAGGGAAGGGAACCAATTGGCCGGAGACACCCTCAACGAGGAACCCAATACCAAAA
>NZ_JACDOB010000051.1 GCF_017656375.1 Thermovirga sp. | reverse complement strand
CCGACCCGCAGGAAGAAGCCTGCGGGTTTTTTTATTTAAATTGGAAAGGGTGGAAAGTATGCAGGAAACAAGAAGATTTAAGGCAATAATCCTAGGAGCAGCAGGCATGACTGGCGGAGAGCTATTGCGCATACTTGCAAAACATAACTATATTTCCGTAATTGCAGCCATCTCGAAAAGCAAAAAGAATACACCGGTGGGGGCAACTCACCCCCACCTTCGTTCCTACTTCGCAGGCATGACCTTCGTCTCTTATGAAGAAGCTCATATAGATGAAGCGAACATAGCCTTTGTAGCGTTACCTCACGGTTCATCTGCCAATGAAGTAGCCAAACTTCTTGAGAAGGGGCTCAAAGTTGTAGATCTGTCTGCTGACTTCAGGCTCAAAGATCCAGAAAATTATAAGGAATGGTACAACATTGAACATCCAAGGCCCGAATTGCTTCAACAATCTGTTTATGGACTACCAGAACTTCATCGTGATGATATTGCCTCAACTAACCTGATATCAGGTGTGGGATGCAATGCCACAGCATCGATACTTGCCCTTTTACCTTTAGCACGAGCAGGCCTTATAGAGTCCGTCCATCTGGATATCAGAGCTGGATCTTCTGAAGCAGGGGCTATGCCCTCTGGAGGAAGCCACCACCCCTTTCGGAGCAGAGCCACTAGAATAGTTGAACCGTTTTGCCACCGTCACCTAGCTGAGGTTTCACAGGAACTGGGTCTTCCACTGGAAAAGCTTTCCATGAGGTTAAGTACTATAGAAGCTGTAAGAGGTGTTCAAGCCTGTGCAGACGTAACCCTAAACACAAAAATCTCCGAAAGGGAATTATGGAAAATATACAGATCTACCTATGTTGGAGAACCTTTCGTTGAGCTATGTCCCGCGAGACCTTCGTATCTTCGCTTTCCTGACCCAAAACTTGTTTGCGGAAGCAATAAGGCTCTAGTGGGATTTGCATTAAATGAAGAGGGAAATCGCTGTCTTGCCGTATCTGCCATAGACAACCTCATGAAAGGAGCTGCAGGCAGCGCCGTACAATCGGCAAACATAATGCTCGGAATATCTGAAATAGAAGGATTAGATATGCAGCCCGTATATCCAGTCTAACAATGAGGGAGGAATAAGCCATGCTTGACGGAGTGGTAAAAATAGGAGGGGCAAAGGGCAATAATCACAATAATACGTTGGTTGACCTTGCAAACAGGGTCAGAAACGGCGAAAGGTGGGTATTATGCCACGGCGTAAGTGGCGCCATGGATGCTTTGTGCAGTGCTGCAGGCATGGAGCCGCGATATGTCGTAAGTCCCTCAGGCTACAGAAGCCGTTTCGTTACGGATAGAGAGATGATGCTATTTGAGAAAGCATCATTTTCAGAGACTGCTAAAATATGCTTCGCTCTCGGTACAATGGGAATTCCAGTCATGCCAATTGATCCAATGAACACGACTTTAGTCCATGGGAAGGTAAAAGACGTAATAAGAGCCAGGGAAGGGAGCAAGACCATTCTTCTAAGAGGCAATAGAAGTGGGAAGATAACCTCCATCGACCAAGAAGAAATTCTGGTCATCATCGAACGAGGCTTTTTGCCTATTTTTCCACCCCTAGCCAGGGATGAAAATGTGCCAAGGTATATCAACATCGACGGGGATCGATTGGCTGGCAGCATAGCTGCATCGTGCAATGCTCGCACATTAGTTCTTTTGACTAATACCCCTGGATTGCTTGAAGATGTAGATAACCCGGAATCGTTGATCAGGGAAATAACCTTGGAAGAATGGCACATAGCTGAAAGAGCGGCAAAAGGAAACATGAAAAGGAAACTACTGGCCTGCAGGGAAGCCCTCGAGGGCGGCTTACAAGAGGCAATAATTGCGGACAGCAGGATAGAAAATCCCATTACCAACGCCATATCAGGAGGAGGGACCCATCTATGGAGAGCCAGATCTACGGAAATCGCGGTTTAGTCTTAACACGGGGACAAGGAGTCGAAGTATATGACAAAGATGGGAAAAGGTATTTAGACTTCTTCATGGGACATGGTGCTTCCCTCTTCGGACACAATCACCCTTTTCTCGTAAAGGCCCTTAAGGAAGCTTCCGAGAGGCCTTGGAGCATAGGAGCAGGCTTCGAGAGCGAAGGAAGAAACAAAGCATCTGAAAGCCTAAGCCATTTCTTTCCCAACCATAGAATTTTTTGGACTAATAGCGGCGCCGAAGCAATAGAGAGCGCCCTCAAGATATGTGCGCTGAACAGGCCTGGTAGGTCCAGAATTTTAGCGTTAAGAAGGGGCTTTCACGGCAGAACATGTGGAGCCTTGAGCTTGACATTTAATCCCAAATATCGCTCAAGTTTTTCTCCACTCTTATTCAAAGTCGAGCACTATAATGCTCAAGAATTACCATCAAAGATAGACAAAAACACCCTTGCAGTATTTGTAGAGCCAATTCAAGGGGAAGGAGGCGTTCACCCACTGGATTTTTCCCTCGGGAAGGCCATATCTGAGCAATGCCAAAGGACCGGTGCTTTGCTCGTTTCCGATGAAATACAAACTGGTTTCGGCCGATGTGGAAGCATATCTATAAGTTCGGCTCACGGCCTTGAACCTGACGTTATATGTCTCTCCAAAGGAGTAGCTGGTGGGCTGCCCGTCGGAGTGGCTTTATGGAAAAAAGAGCTTTTAGATTTCGTTCCCCAGAGTCACGGCTCCACTGCTGGAGGCAATCCATTAGTATGTTCCATTGCCTTTGCTGCGATGGAACTCTTACAAAAAGAAAACTATCCTCAAAAAGCGAAAGAAATGGGCGCATATTTTACTTCCCTCCTTTCCTCTATAAGGAATCCACTAATTGAGGAAATTCGTGGAGAGGGACTTCTCGTAGGCATACAGCTAAAATGCAAAGTGACTCCACTAATAAGGGATCTACAAAATGCAGGGCTGCTTGCTCTTCAGGCTGGCCCAATGGTCTTGCGTTTTATGCCACCTTTTGCAGCAGAAAGACATCATTTCGAAGAAGCCACAACTATTCTAGAAAGGGTGTTAACGAATCATGGATAGATTGGAAGAAAAAGCAATTGATCTATTAGGGTCACTGGTCAAAATATCTAGCGTGAGCAGGAAAGAGTCTGAAGCCACAAAGGCTCTCGCCGAAAACCTTCCATCCTTTGGATGGGAAAATGCTTACATCGACCAGGTAGGCAATGTCGTAGCTCATAGAGGAAGGGGAAAGAACGAGCTCATATTATTAGGACATATTGATACCGTTCCAGGAGGACCTACTTTCTCTCTAGATGAGAATTATCTGATTGGCAGAGGCTCAGTGGATGCCAAGGGACCCCTATGCGCCATGGCTGTGGCGGGGAGCTCATGTGATTTGCCAGAAGATTGGAAGGTAACATTTATAGCCGCCGTAGGAGAAGAAGAAGACTCTCGGGGTGCAAAATTCCGCGTAAAGGCCCACTCCCCAAAAGGATGCATAATCGGCGAACCCACTGGAACTTATGGGATAGCTATCTCATGTAGAGGCAGAATCTTGGCCAAAATATCTTCAGCCGATAAAGGAGCCCACCGCTCATGGAGCTCAGGCCCCATAACCAAGACAATCCTTGCCGCTACAGAAATAATTGAGAGCATAGCTCCACCTGTTAAAGATAAAGGGTCTATCAACGACATTAGCTGCAGCGTTATTTCAATGAAAGGAGAGGAAAACCACGGCAGGATAGGAGAAATACTTCTGGATTTAAGAATACCAGCAGGAGTAGATATAAGAGGTATCATCTCAAAGATAGAGGAACTTTGTAACCATTTTGAAGTCAATATCTCAGTGCTCGATACAGTCTATCCTCACAAAGTCCCTAAAAATGACAAAATGGTTACAGCGCTCCGCAGAGCTATAAGAAGTTACGGACAAACGCCAAGGCTACTTGCAAAAAGCGGAACTAATGACTTCAACACCGTCGCTCCTTGGGAATGTCCCATGGCAATCTACGGCCCCGGGGACAGCATGCTGGAACATACCGAGGCTGAAAAAATAAAACTAACAGAATACCTAGCAGCAATAAACATCTTAAAAGATGGGATCACATTCTTTATCGATCAAAATAGTTAATTACGCAAGGGGTGAGAGACTAAATTTATTAAGCTGACAAAATTTGCATACTATGTTCTAATGATGCATAGGGATCTAAAAATGATAAGGGGGTTCTCCATGGACAAATTATTTGCTTTTATATCTTATGTAATAATAGTCTCCTTCACCCCTGGCCCCAACAACTTGCTTTCCATGTCTTTTGCAGCAACTTTAGGTTTCCGGAAGGCCCTTAAATACATGTCTGGAGTCTTTGTTGGTTTCTCAACAATATTCCTATGTGCTTCATATTTTAATATTTTTTTGGAAGAAACTTTGCCGGCCGTATCGCCTTTTCTCAAGGCAATAGGAAGTGTTTATGTTTTGTTTTTGGCTTACAAGATAATAACTACAAGAATGGACGCAGAAAATCCTTCACTCGGGAAACTTTGCTCTTTTTACGCTGGAGTGGCCATGCAATTTTTGAACGTAAAGGGCATACTCTATGCCCTTACTGTCACATCTTCCTTTACAATTCCCTACTCGAAATCTTTCCCCTTAATACTTGTTTCTGCCGTCTCTCTAGCTCTTGTAGCAGTATCCGCTAACGTTGTTTGGGCATTAGGTGGCTCTGCGTTCCAGAAGCTACTTTCCAAATATCAGGGCCTTTTCAAGACAAGCATGTGTATTTTACTAATATATGTAGCCCTTGCAATGATTGGCATAATATAAAGAGGCGAGGCTAGCTTTTTCCCTTCAAGTTGCCCCGCCTCTTAGCTCTGGTTCTCTCTATTAACCTAAAAGCTCCTTCATCTTTGACAGGCCCTCTTTTATGTCTTCAACATTTATACCAGAGTAGGCGAGCCTTATGTATTGCTGCTTTTCATCAGGCAAAGGTGAGCCAAAATGATTTCTAGTCGTGAAAGACACACCAGTTTCATCCAAAACTTTCTTGCGAAATTCTTCGACAGTTTTAGTACCGAGGTTATCCATAGCTTCTGTAACGTTAGCAAAAAGATAAAATGTGCAGTTCGGCCTGCTGACCTTTATGCCTTTCATGCTGTTCAAAAGGTCAACTGCAACGTCGCGTCTTTCCTTCAAAGTTGCCATCATGGAATAAAACTCATCTAGAGGCCCCTG
>NZ_JACDOB010000050.1 GCF_017656375.1 Thermovirga sp. | reverse complement strand
GGATTAAGCAATAGGCTTAAGGGATCTCTCGTAAATCCTCTTTATAACTTCGTCAGTTCCTTCAACTGGCGCCAGGGACACAAGTCCATCCAAGGAAGGAGTCTCCCTTACCAGCTTCACAAGCTTGGGGATATCTTCTCCTTTGAAACCTTCATCTTCCAGCTTAGATGTCACTCCTACAGAGAAGATCCATTTTTCCAGTGCCCTGGCGACTTCCTCTGCTTCCTTGGCTCCTTTTGTTATAGGCTCCAGGACCTCATCAAGAATATCCTTGGAAGCTGGGTAAATGGCCTCCACTACCGCTGGAACTATCATCGCAAGACCTAAACCATGGGCAAGCTCAGGCTTTATGGCAGAGAGTGGATGCTCAAGGGCGTGGGTGAAATGCAAAAGCCCGTTGTCAAAGGAGACTCCAGCTATCATAGAGGCATAGAGGAGAAAATATCTCGCCCTCAGGTCCTGGGGGTTCTCTACCGCCCTGGGCAAGTACTTTGCTATCAGCCTTACCGTCTCCTTGGCAAGTAGGATGGAAAATGGATTGGCAGTTTTCGTGGTACAGGCTTCGATAACGTGGTTTAATGCGTCTATGCTTACATACCTTGTCTGTTCCAGGGAAAGGCCCGTCATCAGCTCTGGGTCATCTATGGAGTACATTGGATATATGCAGTCATAGGCTATCGCTGGCTTGTATTCCTTTTCCGGTATGGTGACCACGGCAAAACGGTCCACCTCCGTCCCCGTTCCGTGGGTGAGATTTATGGCTACCAGCGGTACGGCCTTTTGCGGCGCAAAGGAAAGCTCATAAAGATCCCTCGCCGTCTTGTCCTTGTACTCGAGCAGTATGGCCACGCTTTTGGCTGCATCAATTGGGCTTCCTCCACCTATAGCAATAACAGCGTTGGCCCCAAAGTCTCTTCCCATCTTGGTTGCCTCGTCCACGCTGTCCGCCGTTGGATTGGGCGTAACCTTGTCATAAATCACATACCCCAGACCCTGTTCCTTCAGAGCCCTCTCTACATGGTCCCAAGCTCCAGTCTTTTTGTAGGAGCTTCTGCCTGTTACTACCAATACATTATTTACACCTTTTTTCTTGAGGTTCTCGGCTATATCAGAGATCTTTTTTATGGCTCCTGCGCCAAGGTAAACAGTGGTCTTGGCCCTTATCTCTTGTACCTGGTCAATGGGGAAAACATCATCCCACATGGCAATCCCTCCAATCTCATATTAGTGAACTTTTTCACTACAAAAGATAGCAAAGGTTTTTCTTCTTGTCAACTATTTCACTATTGGGTTTTATTTATTGTGTATTTTTTCTCTATGTTGTGCCGGAGAGCAGTTTACCTAATGTTCGCCAAATATGAGGGAAAATAGGCTCTCGGACAGCAGGGCAATGGAGCTTATGACTATAGTGCCCGAAAGCACCAGGGCAGAGTTGTTGGATATAAGGCCACTCATTATAATGCTTCCAAGCCCTCCTGCACCTATGACGGCTCCAATTGCAGCGGTGCCCAGGTTCAGGATGAAGGCATGCCGGATACCGTTAACGATATGAGGCAAGGCTATGGGAAACTCCACTATGAATAGCCTTTGGCTCTCCTTCATGCCGAGCCCATCTGCTGCATCCAGAACATCTGCCCCAACTGATTGAAATCCAATTATCGTGTTGGCAGCAACGGGCAAAAGAGAGTAAAGGAAAAGGGCCAGAAGGGTTGGCTTCCACCCAAAACCCAGGATTGGGAAAGCAAGTATTATGACCGCCGAGGGGGGCAGGGATTGCAGAAGGGCATTCGTTCGGACCGCCAGGGGAAGGTATTCCCGGCCGAAGGATCGGGTAACGCAAACCCCCACCGCTACCCCTACAAGCACAGAAAGCGCCGTAGCGCTGAAGGTAAGGCCGAGATGAGTCAATGTCATGTGAGCAAGAGATACCCTGGGATGCACATATGCAGGCGCACTGGGAAAAACAACGGACAAAAGTGACTTTTGGACTGTTGGGCTTAAAACATACACAGTAAGCAACAGCCCCCAAAAGGCATTTAAAGCCAACGCCCTCGCCTGAAGTTTTTTATCCTTCTTTAGTGATCCTTTGAATATCATCAAATAGCACCTCTGCTGTAACCTCTCCTGAATCATCCACTAACGGTATGGCAGGCAACCCAAGGGCAAGAAACTTTGAAACACATTCCTTCAAGGAAGCATAAGGTCTCGCTACATGGATATTCACCTGCACTAACCTTGAGAGAAACTCTCCCGAATCACCCTTATATACCGCCAATATGTCCCCATCAGCCAGGGGCCTCCATAAAATCCCTGAAGCACCCACCAACCCTTCTCCTTCGATCCGCAATGGCTTGGCAATCCTGTCAGCGGTAAGGAGCGTGAGGCGCTGCAGGGTCCGGTCCGCACCCAGAAACTGTTCCACAAAATCGTTGGCTGGCTCCTTAAGCAGCCTCTGGGGCGTATCCGCCTGGACAACTAAGCCATCCTTCATGATGACCATGTAGTCTGCCAGGCGAATGGCCTCACTTAAGTCATGGGTAATGAAAAGCACTGTTTTTTTCAAGCGCCTTTGGATCCTTACAAACTCGCCCTGCAGTTCCTCTCTCTTCAGGGGGTCTACAGCTCCAAAGGGCTCGTCAAAGAGCAAGACAGGAGGATCAGCCCCCAATGCCCTGGCAACCCCTACCCGCTGAGCCTCTCCCCCTGAAAGTTCAGAAGGGTATTTGTTACCGTATTCTTTAGGATCTAGCCCTATTAGTTCAAAAAGCTCATGGGCCCTTTTTTTCTTTCTCTCCTCTGGCCAACCTAGAAGCCTTGGCACAAGCATTATATTCTCTTCTACAGTCAGATGGGGGATAAGCCCTACGTTCTGAATGGCGTAACCCATCTGTCTCCTAAGCTCTATCTTTCCCAACTGCTTGACATCCACTCCCTGATACTCCACCGTACCCTTTGTAGGCTCCACCATTCTATTCACAGTCCGTATCATGGTGGATTTGCCGCACCCGCTGGGACCGATTATCACGGTCACCTTTCCCCCGGGTATCTCTAGATTGACACCTCTTAGGGCCTGAACCTCGCCATACTTTACCTCTACTCCATGAAATCTTATGATGGCTGATTTTTTTTGCATGGTCAGCTGCTCCTGTTATCTGAATAATACTGTTTTTGCAACGCCTTGGGGATAACCATGTAGCCTACGACACGAAACAAGGCATCTGCTCCAATAGTTAGAAGGGCCAGAAAAATTATTCCAAGGACCACCATGTCCACGGAAAACTGCCCCAAACCCTCAAAGACGAACACCCCCAACCCACCAGAGCCTATCAGCTTGCCTAAAGTAGCGTTAGCTATGGACTGGATCATGGCAAGCCTAACTCCGTGGACAACAAAGGGCAAGGTCAAGGGAATTATTATTATCTTCAGCATCTCGCGCCTGTTCATGCCCATGGCCTCAGCAGAATCCAAAACAGACGGAGAAACTCCCTCTATCCCTGCCAAGGTGTTCCTTAGGATGGGATACATGGCATAAATGGACAAGGCAATAATGGCCGGCGTATCCCCTATGCCTCGGATTCCCATCTCTCTCAAGACGGGAAATGCCCTACTCAAAGCCGCTAAAGGAGCTATAAGCAAGCCAAAAAGGGCTATGCTGGGGACAGTCTGAAGAACATTCATCACCCCAAGAAAGGTTTTCTTGGCCTTACTGCTCCTCGAGATCAGAAAAGCCGATGGTATTCCCAACAAGCTCGCAAAAAACACAGCGGTGGAAGATATGCGCACGTGGTTTACTATCTCTGCAAGAAGGCGATCCTGCCTGTTCGCCGCCTCCTTGAGGACTCCAAGGGCATCCAAACGGCCAGTCGCTATGAGAAACCACGCAGCAGAAATTAGGGCCCCTCCACCAAACAAGGCAATTAATGGAGGCATCTCAAACCCCAATAGTGGAACCATCAAAGAAAACGCCAAAAGCAAAAGGCCAGGCCCTGGAGCGATTCTAACGGACTCGGGGCCAACGGCCTCATAGTAAGCGCTTACCCCGGAAAGGAAAAACATAAGAGAAATGGCACCCAAAAAGGAAGAAATAACGGCCATCCTCTTTCTAGCCTCTCTGGAGGGGCCGAACAAGGCAAAACCATGAAGGACGATAGGCAAAAGGACAAAAAACAAGCACCGCCTCTTAGGGAGTCCTGCAACACCATACAAAACCCCCTCTGCCACCCTGTTTTCCCTTACTAGATAAAGAGGCATGAAAATCGCCAAAAGGGCGATAATAAAGGCCAGGCAGACTACGCCTCTGCCTTCGCTATCTCTGACCATTGATTAATCAAAAAACCCCTTGGACTGCAAATATTCCTGGACCACTTTTTTAGGGTCCTCTCCATTTACCGCTATTTTACCGTTCAAGGCCTGGAGGCTTTCCAAGTCTAACGTAGCAAATAAATCCTCCAAAAGAGGTTTTATCCCAGGATACATTTCCAAGACCTCTCGGCGCACCACAGGGGCCGGAGCATAGACTGGCTGTATATTTTTTGTGTCCTCGAGTACCACTAGGTTCAAAGCAGCAAGCTGGCCATCAGTTCCGTAGGCCATGGCTGCGTTCACGCCATTTTGCCTGGTTGCAGCGGCTTTCTCGGTAAGCGCCGTGTTTCCACCTGAGAGGACCACTATTTGGTCATTTGAGAGGGTGAAACCGTACCCAGCCTCAAATGCCGGAAGCGCAGCCTCGCTCGATACGAACTCCTCGCTGGCCGCTATCTTGAAATATCCACCAGACTCAAGATAAGAGGCCAAGTCCCCCAAGGTCTTGATATTGGCCTTTTCGGCATCATCTCGCCTCATGGCTATTGCCCAAGTATTGTTGGCCGGTGCCGGCCTGAGCCACACGAGGTCATTAGCTTCTTTGTCCAGGTCCCTTATGGTCTCCCATCCCTTTTCAAAATCTTTCCAGACAGATGCATCGGTCTTGCCAGAAAAGAAGAAATATCCGTTTCCGGTATATTCAGGGTATATATCTATTTCTCCCGAGATCAAGGCTTCTCTCACCACCTTGGTCGTGCCCGTCTGCACCCTGTCTACCACCTTGAAACCCTTATTTTTTAACAGAGCAACGATCATGTTTCCCAAAAGGGCGCCCTCTGTATCGATCTTGGAACCTACAACTATAGGCTTTTCCGCTTCTGAAGTCCATGCAACTTGGGGGCATGCAGAAACCAAAACAGCCATTATCAATGCTGCTAAAACGGCGCCCATACTTTTAAATGTTCTCTTTCCTCTCGCTCTCATGGCTACCACCTCTTTCCATACCTCACTTTTTACTTAGGCTCAAGGACCTTTGATGCCCT
>NZ_JACDOB010000049.1 GCF_017656375.1 Thermovirga sp. | reverse complement strand
ATATCTCTTGAGCCTGCAGACCTGGATAGAAGAAAGAGAGCAGAAAAGAGAAAGAGTAGTCAAAGTGCTTAATTTAAATTAAGAGTGCAAGGAGAACTTTCACAACGTGAAGTCCTCCTTTGCTTTTATGGGAAGATAAAATATAATAAAACTACCTACTACAAGAGAGCAAATTGCTGATGCACAATATGAGGAGGAATTGACCGTTGGACGAACTTTTAGTATCCAAATCCGGGACCCCTTTCCCAAGTTGGATGAAGTGGATGGTGTTAATAGTAGGTTTTTTCTTAGTGGCAGACGGCATGAGGGTCTTTGAATTTCATAAGATATTTGTGGGTGTTGTGCTGGCCTATATTTCTGGTTATCAGAAGCGAATATATGTTTCCGATGTGGGTATAGTAAGAGAAACAGGCTCTTGGTTTAGGAAATACAAGTCAGTATTGCCGTGGGATGAAATAAAGTATGTAGGATTAGTAAAAAGAGGATCAAAGATGATGGCATTTTTTGAGCAAGATGTGACAGGCTGGAAGGTCCTTTTTGATGCTGAAGACGAACCTAAGCTGAGAGATATTCTGACGGAGTATATTCCTCATGTTGAGGTAGGAGAAATTGCTTAATATTATTTTCGGTTTCAGCTGTGCATTTTTCGTCTTTAAAATATATGTATGGATTAGGGAGGTGGTATATGAGAAAAAATTGGGGGTTATAGAAGGTGAAGAAAGCAGAGAAAAGGGAGGGGAAAGTAAATGGCAGAAAGTACAGGAAGCAGACCTAGTTTAGGTTTATCTTTAGGAGTATTTGTAATAGCAGCGTCAATTATAAGTTATGGTGTGCTGGCATTGGGCGTTGACGCTCACATACCAATTGTTATATCCGCTGTTGTTGTCTGTTTAGTAGGTGTCTTTGTTTTAAAGAAACCATGGTCTGAAATAGAGCAAGGTGGTCTTAATGCCATAGCGGTAGCTCTTCAGGCTATAGTCATCCTGATGATCATAGGAATGGTAATAGGTGTATGGATTCAGAGCGGGGTTGTACCTGCCCTTATTTATTATGGTCTTTCTATATTGTCTCCATCAATCTTTTTGTTGGCTACGCTATTGGTATGTTCTGTAGTATCTCTGGCTACCGGTTCATCTTGGACCACTGCAGGTACTGTAGGTATTGCTCTCATGGGCATAGCTCATGGGCTTGGCATTCCTGCGCCACTTTCTGCAGGTATTGTCATTTCGGGGGCATATTTTGGAGATAAGATGTCTCCTTTGTCAGATACCACCAACCTTGCTCCTGCGGTTGCTGGAGCAAACCTGTTTGATCACATAAAGGCCATGATCTGGTCTACAGGGCCTACCTACGTAATAGTGGCCATAATTACCATAGTGTTGGGGATGAAGTATGCTGGTGGAACTTTGGATGTAGCAAAGATCGATGCAATGCAGACCATGCTTAAGGCCGAATTCCCCATAAGCTTTTTGGGTTTTGTGCCTCCTTTGGTTGTTATCCTGTTGGCAGCCAAGAAGACTCCGGCTATACCAGGCCTGTTCAGCGGTGTCGTTCTGGCAGTATTGCTTTCAGTATTCCAGGGACACGGCCTTGCAGATATCATAAACGCTGTACACTATGGTTATGAGGCGCAGCTTTCTTCAGAAATAGCAGGCGCAGAAGGAGATGCTCTTATAGCGCTGCTTAGCCAACACAACTTATCTATGGCACCGGAAATGGCAACAGAGGTAGGGAACATGCTTAATGACTTGCTGACTCGCGGCGGGTTGGATTCCATGATGTGGACCATATCTCTTATCTTCTGCGCCCTCTTCTTCGGAGGAGTCATGGAAGCTTGTGGGTTCCTCGAAACCATAGTTGGTTCCTTGACCAAGTCTGTCAAGACAGTTGGCGGGATGATGGCTTCAGTTATAGCTTCTTCCTTTGTGTCGAACTTGTTCCTTGGCGACCAGTATCTATCGCTAGTAATACCAGGTCGTATGTTCAAAACCGCTTTTGAGAAAAAAGGTCTTGCTCCTAGAATGCTTTCCCGTGCATTGGAGGATTGTGGTACATTGACGTCTCCGCTTGTTCCTTGGAACACATGTGGAGCCTTCCAGAGCAGCGTGCTTGGCGTTCCAACTTTGGCATATCTCCCGTATGCCTTCCTGAACTACTTGAACCCAATAGTTTCGATAATCATTTCATACATGAAGATAGGAGTTTACTGGAGAACCAAATCTGGAGAAGATGTAGTAGCTAGGGAACATCCTGAAGGTTAGTCTAAAGAAGAGGGGGGTAAAACCTCCCTCTTCTTCTGCTTTATGGTTGCAGCTTTTCTTCTACTGATTTTACTTTGTGCTCCATAGTAAGGTCTTTGTCTCTTCTGTCATCAATGCGTATTGTAGTCCCTACTCGCATGGCTCCAGCTTTGAATGGCGCTTCGTGGGCAGCTCTTATTGCTTCTAAGATGGTGTCCAATTCACCTTCCAGTATGGTTCCCATGGGAGTGAGCATCACTTTTAGGTCGTAGCTGCGCAAGATTTTTTCCACTTCTGCTACATATGGGCTCAAGCTTGTTGATGTGGTCCCATAGGGAACAATTACAACCTCGGCTATTACCTTTCCCATTTCTATCCCCCCTTTGATGATGGGTGCCCTTTTACAAGACTAGTAGGTTTAATCTGCCTTGTATAGCTATTAATAGTACAGTACAATAGTGTATATAATAACATCATGCAGAATTATTTTTGAGCCTTTCTTTAGGAGGTTTTTTGATGGAAAGACTGTTGGGAAAAGATTGGGTCCCCCCCGTCTTGATAATCCTCATTTGGTTTTTTGCGGATCGATTTGTTGTTAAAATCCTCGGGAAAATTTTGGACTCTGCGTTGAATAAATTTATATTCAAAAGTGATAATCTTACAAATATTGAGGCACAGTCAAAGCGGAAGAGAATTGCGACCCTTAGGAAATTGTCAATAGATGTGCTTAGAGGGGTTTTATTTGCTATTGCCATTTTGATGTTCTTGGATAGTCTAGGTATAAATATAATGCCAGCATTAACAGGGCTTGGGCTGGCAGGGTTAGCCATATCATTAGCTGCACAAAATTTATTGAGGGATTTTCTTAATGGATTTATAGCTATTTTAGAGGACCATTTTGCGGTTGGTGATGTAGTTACAATAGCAGGCAAGTCAGGTGTAGTTGAGAAATTTACTCTCAGGGCCACATATTTGAAAGATTTAGATGGAAACCACATAATAGTGCCCAATAGCATGATAGGAGAAGTGGTAAACGCGACCAAGAACTGGTCTCGAGCCCAGATAAAGGTGGGAGTCTCGTACAACACAGATATAAGAAAGGCTTTGGCGGTCATGAAAAAAGTTGCAGAGGAGCTTGCTAGGGATTTTCCAGAGAAAGTACTGGAGTTGACTGACGTTCACGGGATTCTTGAGTTTGAGGATAGCGCCATAATATTGAGAACGCTGATAAAGACAGCTCCAGGGGAACAATGGTTCATAGGCAGAGAATATAGGTTGAGGCTGAAGGAAGCTTTTGATGAAGAAGGCATAAACATTCCATTCCCTCAGATGGATATATGGGTGAGGGAAACTCCTTTTTCCAAAGATCAGAAGATCAACGCGTAAGGGACAGGCCTTTCAATGTCTCCAGAAGGTTTGTTGATTATATTGCCCTGCCACCACAAGGCAGAGGAACCTCCGCCGTCAAGATTCAACGCGTTTTTGCAACCCAAGGATTTTGCTATTTCAGCAGCTTCCCTTAGTGTAGCACCCTTGCTGTGCCATGGGTCTCTGCCATCTATTGCTATCCAATGTAAGGCCGATCCATCATAACCTATTATGGTCCTTGGGTGCCTATTAAATAAGATGCCCGAATTGAATCCTTCATTGCCTGTACAAAAGGCCCCATCCTTGAGTATCATCGGGCCTGCCTGCAGGAGGTAAAAAACGTTATCTAACTGTTCGTCAGCCCATTGGATTTTCAACTCTACCTTGGCGGGCTTGGATATTTGCCTCAACATGGAGGCATACCTGCCCCTTGCTACTAGTACGTAGCCATCTTTGGGCACTAAGTGGTTCGAAAGATGGCTATATTTCGCTTCTACTATTTTCCCTTGCCTTACTACGAACTCCATTGCATCGTCTGGGATGCCTGCTGCATAGTACCACAAATGAGGGGTAAATATAGCAGTTTGATCGTATGTTTCCATTTCGTTAAAGGAGTCGATAGGCATTTCTATATTTTCAATTACAGCCTTTGCCAGAAAGTCCCCTCTTGCAAAATATATGTTTCCTTTGCCGTCCCAGCCCACACTTGAGCGGCTTCCATAGGGATTGCTTACTGGAAGGCCTTTAACTATAAGGCTTCCTATTATTTTTGTTTTATTGAAAAAACCGCCATTGATGGCGCATTCTGCATTGGTGTTCTGTGCTATCCAAGATATGGGAAGCCTTTTGCCTGCTATTTCACCGGCGGTGACAATTTGAGGTAGGGCCTCATCAGGAGAAAAGCGTACCTCCGTCCAAAATAAAGCTTGCGTTTCTTGAGCTTTGTAGCTTTCTATTCTTGCCTCTATGCCTGATATTTTGGCTGTCCTTTCTGCTGCCATCCAAGCCTCTGCGAAGTGGTTGAATGGGCCTATGGAGATTTTTCCGCTCTCCTGAGGTGCATCTGAAACGACATTAATTGTTTCGGTAGAGAGATTTTTTTTCAATAATTCAATTATTGACGGAGAAATGGAGTGGCTATCAAGTAATACTATCCAACCTGCAGGAGGAGTGCCCATATTTTCCCTGTGTAAAGTAAGGGTGGATCTCTTGCCTTGGAAGGTTTTTTCCCAGACCAATCCTGCCATACAGGCTCTCAACCATTGCTTTAATAGGCTCAAAGCGGGTTGGGTAAGCGTTTCTCCGGGCGACGAAGTGAGAGCTTTTGGTGCTTTGGGGCTCATGGTTTTGGCGATTATGTAATATGGGAATATATAATCTGGTAAATCCGAGGTGTTTTTTTCTTGCATTAGAGTTCTTAAAATTTTCGCTTCATGCCTCATCCCCATGGCTCTTAATGAGAAGAATAGCGCTTCTGCATTAGTAGCCTCTATATCAGGATAGAATGTCTCGCTTGGAAGTATTATTCCCAAAGCCAAGGCGGTTTCCGCGGCGGCTTTATATGGGTGCCCCGGAGGGATATCCACAAAGTGCCCTTTGCCTTCCCATTTGGGTATTCCAAGGGTGTTGACTATTTCGTGAAGAAGCTGTCCTCTGGTAACGGCAAAAGCCTCTTTTGTATTGCCGTACAAGGAAGCAGCGAACAGAATCGATATAAGGGCTATAAAGCGTAGGAGACGTTTTCTCAAAGCATATACCTGCCTTATGTAATGGGTTGATATATATTTTAGTGATGAAGCTGAATATTGTCACTTAGAGTTTACATCGACTCTTTATTGCTTTCTTCACTTTACCTAAGTAGTTGGAACGAAATATAGGCACATCTACACCGGACGAAACTTACATGT
>NZ_JACDOB010000048.1 GCF_017656375.1 Thermovirga sp. | reverse complement strand
GTATTCAACGCCAAAAATAAAGACCTGACACCTAGGCGTTCCAGAAAAAACAAAAGCACCGCCGGTGCTCGAGAGCCGACGGTGCCTTGTGTGTGAGATTTTTAAAATAGTAGTGCCTTAATCAACAAGGCCTATTCCCTCAAGGAAACCTTTTGCTATGTCCTCGGGCTCTTCACCGTTGTCATAACGGCCATTTAAGGTTGACATGGTCTTCTCGTCTATTTTTCCGCTCAGCTTTTCGAGTATAGGGAGGATCGCAGGGTATTTCTCCAGTGTTTTCATGTCTATCACGTATGCAGCACTGTAATCTGGGAAGAAGCCCTTGTCGTCCTCCAACAGCGTGAGATTTAGTTTGGCTATCCTGGAGTCTGTGGAGTATGCTGCTATAACGTCCACTTCTTTATTAGCGATGGCCTTGTACATCATGGCATACTGCATAGGCAGCACTTCTTTGAATTTTATGCCGTACGTCTTTGACCAGCCTGGATAGGCATCAGGCCTTGTGTCAAAATTTTCATCGCCGGCCAATTTCATTTTTTCTGCTATACCTTTGAGATCTGAAGCTTTATGAAGGTCGTATTTTTCAGCTGTCTCATGCCTAACTGCCATCACGTAAGTGTTGTTGAAGCCTATGGGCTTCGACCAGGTCATGTTAAAGTTCTTTTCAAACCCCTCTTTGACCATCCTAAATGTTTCTTCTCTTGAAAGCTTAGGCCCCTCATAGCGCAATATTCCCATCAGCTGTGTCCCCGTCCAAGAGGGATAAACGTCAAGCTCCCCTTCAGCCATGGCCTGATGCAGTACTGAAGACGCGGCAAATTCGGTGTTAATTTTCACATCAAGCCCTGTGTATTCGTCAAGGAGTAGCTTGGCCATCCATGCCAAGATTACAGACTCGTTTACTGTCTGTCCCCCGACTCTGATAGTGCCCTTGTAATCCATAGGATCTTGGTTGGCTACTGCGGTGCCTATCCCCCCTACGACCGAAACGGACAAGGCCAACAGGGCCACACATAAAACTTTCATAAAACATCTCACATGCAACAGCTCCTTTCTATTATTCTCTGCCTCTTTGCGCGGCAGTTTTTTGCAGTTCATCTATCTCCGCCTTCTGCGCCAGGCGAATGGCGCGGTTTTTGGGGTCAAGGTAGTTTTGCAGCCATTTGATTCCCTGGTCTGCAGTCAAAGCCAGTATGGTTGCAGGAAGGGCACCTGCCAGGACCACTTCGTTCCTTATGGAAGCTAACCCTGAGAATATCAATCTGCCAAGACCACCGCCCCCTATGGCTGAGGCTAGCGTTGCGGTTCCTATGATCCATACGGTGGCAACTCTTATCCCTGCCAGGATAATGGGCATAGCGATGGGAAGCTGGACCTTGACCAAAATCTGGTACTCAGTCATTCCCATGCCCCTTGCAGCCTGCACCAAGTGCCTGGGAACGCTTTTTATCCCCGTGTAAGTGTTTTGAAGCACTGGCAACATGGCGTATAAAAATAGCGCCGCTATGGCATTGTCGTTCCCTATTCCAAAGATAAAAATCAAAAAGCCCAAAAGTGCTAAACTTGGTATAGTTTGGAATATGTTAGCTGCACCTATTACATAAGGAGATAATTTTTCATTCTTGGTCAGATAAATTCCCAAGGGTATGCATATCACTAGCGTAATGGAAAGGGCAATAAGGGAAATGAATAAATGCTGCCAGGTCAGCTCCAGGATGCGGGGCCAGTACCTGGTAATATACTTTAAGAATAACTGGAGGAAAGGCTCTTGATTCAACATTATTTCCCCTCCTTTCCTCTGTACCGGGTGAGCCTTGAGATGGTAAGGCGCGCCACGCCAGCGTGAGTTACAACACCTCTGAAAAGGCCATTTTCGTCTATAACAGGAATGGGCAAATCCTGGTCTGCCAACATCTCTGCCGCGTCACGAAGTGTGCCGTCTTCAATATATAGTCTCCTGTCTTTTTTTGCCCCTTTCGTGACTTTTTCGTTTTGTTTTGCTGCTCGCTTTAGTAGCCACAGCAAAGCCATCCCATGCCATTTCCCATAGCTGTCGACAATCTGGGCTGTTTCATGGCCTTCGTCTTCCATGATATCCAAGACATCCGCGGCAGTCATTTTAGGAGAGACCTTTATTCTAGGATCCTGGACCACAACTTCCACGCTTGTATCAGGAAATATCTGGGAGAGCCTGTCCTCTCCTATGAAATCTCTAACAAAGTCGTTGGCGGGGTTTTGTTGAAGTTCTTCTGGAGATCCAACCTGCTCAATTCTTCCTCGGCGCATAAGGACTATCTTATCTGCGATTCTCAAAGCTTCGTCCATGTCGTGGGTTACGAATATTATTGTTTTTTTAACGGTCTTCTGCAGCTGGAGAAGCTCATTCTGAAGCTTTTCCCTGGCTATGGGGTCTAAAGCTCCAAAAGGCTCGTCCATTAGGACCACGTCCGGGTCTGCTGCCAATGCACGTAGAACCCCAATCCTCTGCTTCTGGCCGCCACTAAGCTGGTCCGGTAGGCGGTAGCGGTATTTTGCAGGATCTAATCCTGCCAACTCAAGCAACTCATCAACTCGCTTTTGTATTTTGCTTTTCTTCCAGCCTAAAAGTTTGGGCACAGTTGCAATGTTCTCTGCTACCGAAAGGTGGGGCATTAAGGCCGTTTCCTGGATAACGTAACCAATGTTCCTTCTCAATTTGACGGGATTAACCTTGGTTATGTCCTTGCCTTCTACCTTTATGGTCCCCTCGGTGCAATTCTCGAGGCGGTTGACCATCTTCAGAGTAGTGGTCTTTCCACAGCCTGAAGGGCCAATAAGCACGGCGATTTCGCCTTTGGCAATTTCCAAGTTGAGGTGGTCAACGGCCCTAGTCCCATCTTCATATACCTTGCTTACATCTTCAAAAAGAACCATGAAACACTACCTCCTGCAGCCTTAAGCATCAGTGGCATTATTTAAAATGTCCTTTATGACCTTTAAAAACTCATCTACTTCCTCAGAGGTTCCCACCGTCACCCTGATTGCATTGTTACAACCCCAGATACTGCAAGGCCGTACAATAATGCCTCTTTGTAACAGTTGCTTAGATAAATAATCGCAGTCATATGGAGTTTCAAAGAAGACAAAATTTGTAGATGAAGGAGTGACGTTGCATCCCATGCCGTGAAGCTTTTCTTCCATTCTTTTTCGGTCATTGATTATTGTTTCAAGGGCTTTGGTGTACGACTCTTGGCCATCACGTAAAACCGCTATGCCTGCGGCTATGGCAAGCCTGTTGGCGTTAAAGGGCTCGCTCACGGTATCTATGGCCCTAATTACTTCTGGCCTTGCCGCGCCATAACCTAGCCTTAGGCCTGCAAGCCCGTAAGCCTTGGAAAATGTACGTACAGAAATAATGTTTTCCCCTTCATATATAAGTTTTGATCTGTCAGGCAACTCGTCTTTAGGGCAAAACTCTGCATATGCCTCATCCAGAATTACCCAGGTTTTTTCTGGCAAATCCTTCAGCAAGCTTACCAGTTCGTCGTGGTTAAAATGAGTGCCTGTGGGGTTATTGGGGTTGCACAGCCAAATTAGTTTGGTCTTTTCTGTTACAGCTTTGCCCACGGCCGAGAGGTCTACAGCATTATCTTTCATGGGGGTCCTTACTATCTCCGCGCCCATAAGTTTTGACAGCTCCTCATAGAGCTTGTAGGTGACCGATGGGATTATTACTTCGTCTTTCTCTTCAATGAAAGCCTTGGTTATGGATTGAAGCATCCCTTCTGCCCCGTGGGATAAGGCAATATTTTCTGGCTTCAAGTTATGTCTCTGGGCTAAGAGCCCCTTAATTTCCTCAAAGGCTATATCCGGGTAGCGATTACCTGAAGCCATCTCGCGCTTCATGGCTTCTATGGATGCTGGGAAAGGGCCATAGGGGTTCTCGTTGGAGCCGAGCTTGATGATATTCTCAAGCCCCAAATCCCTTCTAACTTCTTCTATGGTCTTCCCTGGTTCGTACGGCCTCATTTTACATACTGCTTTGCGAATGCCTGGTATATTCACGGTTCAGTGCTTCCTTTCTTTTGGTGTTATCTCTATGATAGTTGGGCAGCTTTCTTTGAAAGCTGTTTTTAGCAAGCCTTTAACCTCTTTTGCAGAGCTAGCCAAAAGGTAATTTGCCCCCAAAGATGCCGCAAAACACTTCAGGTCGGGAGTGCGGTTGTCGACACCGATGAAAGAGCGAAAGCCCCTTGCCTTTTCGTTGCGTCGGATTTCGCCAAACCCTTGGTCATTCCATATTATTATCGGTATAGGAAGTTTCTCCTGGCACGCGACTGCCATTTCGGCCATGGTGAATTGAAATCCTCCATCTCCTGTAAGGGCTGCAACAGGCTTATCACCGTTTGCCAGGTAGGCTCCTATTGCTGCAGGAACGGCAAATCCCAGGGTGCCGAAACCTACAGGGTGGAGGAAAGTAGAGGGATGATAAGCTGAATATTCGCTTATTGCCACATAGGCAGGCCCAGTCATGTCTGCAACAAGAATTCCATCGTCAGGGATGCCTTCGCGGATGGCATGTATTAGGTCCTTCATATCGGCTAAATCTTTACCCATACCTGTGATTTCAGCTAGTTCCTTTTTTGCCTGCTCCTTCAAGCTGGCTAGAAAGGTTTTTTTATCTGGATATTGGACATTGGGGCCTTTTTCAAGCTCCTTTAAAATGGCCGAAAGAGCTTGGCCTGCGTCGGCTCTTATGCCTATATCTGCGGTGGCGTTTCGGCCGAAGTTGGCAGGGTCCAAGTCTATTTGAATCAGAATACCTTTTTTGGGCAAGGGCTTCTCCCACAGGTCTGTAGGTGAAAGTTCTGTCCCTACGGCAATGATGACGTCAGCTTCTTCGATAAATTTTCGCACAGAAGGAAAATGAAGCCTGGCGCCCAGACATAGTGGGTTTCGTTCGTCCATAATACCCTTGCCGGCACAGGTCTCTATAACAGCAGCTTGTAGCTTTTCGGCTAAAGCAAGTGTTTCCTTGGAGCTTTTCCTGGCGCCGCCGCCTAGTATCATTACAGGGTTTTGGGCTTCCTTGATTATTTTTGCTGCTTTTATAATCTCACGTTCAGGAAGTTCAGGATACCAAGCAGGCCGTGCTTTTGCTGGAGGGTTAGCTGTAAAACTAGAATGCATGGACAGTACGTCCATAGGGATCTCCAGATGAACAGGGCCGGGGCGCCCCGAAGCAGCAGTCCTATAAGCTTTTTCCACGGCTGGTTGGATGTCGTGAGGGTCAAGAACCCTGATGCTTTCTTTAGCGGCAGATTGAGCCATAATTGTGCTGTTTCTGAGTTCGTGTAGGAATCCGGCACCTAGGCCGATATAGCTAGTAGGGATTTGGCTGGATATTACTACCATTGGGACCGAATCATGGAGGGCTTGGGCCATGGGGGTGAGGATATTTGTAAGCCCTGGGCCTGAAATCACTAAAGCCGTTCCCACATTTCCTGTCGAACGTGCCCAACCATCTGCCATAAACCCAGCCCCCTGCTCGTGTCGAGCTGTTATATGGCGAATAGTACTTTCCGCAAGGGCTTCGTAAATATCAAGGTTATGAATCCCTGGAATGCCAAAAATCGCAGTCACACCAACAGATTCCAAAGCTCTGACCAAGACTTTAGATGCCTTCACCTTCAAAGAATCACCTCATCTACTATGAAATATATAAAAGAACAACAGCAAGCAAGAAAAGAACCGGTGCCCTTTGCTTGAAAAGGCCTTCTCTTGTTTTGCTATCCTGCCTGCGGTTTTCGCTTCTGGAAATATTTACACGCCTGAAGCGGGGGTTTTGAGTAACCCTGCTGGTTTAACTAGCAGTATGTCAATGTGGTGCGTTCAAAGGACAATATATGCTAGCATAATCTGATTATTCTATATTTTGCTGTATTTATAACTTGTCGCGCAAATTATCCTAACAAACTTTACTCCACCTGTCAAAAAAGTTAACAAAAAGGTAATGTGAAGGTTTTAGATAATTTGGGACACTTGTTATCTATCTCCTCATCCAAGATTTTGTCCAATCCCTTTTGTTTAGGAATTAAACGTAGCTTTTCAGTTGCTTGGTGGGTTTTTGCTTTAGCAGTCCTTTGGGGTCACACTTAGGTTCCCCCTCATTTTGTTCTTGTCGGCGCTTCCTCAGCTTGTGTGGCTATTAATACTTTTCATCCTTATAGATTATAGC
>NZ_JACDOB010000047.1 GCF_017656375.1 Thermovirga sp. | reverse complement strand
ACCTTAGGCAAAAACCTCTCTGATTATCTCCAGGGCCTGGTCGATCTCCTCCTTGGTGATGACCAAGGGTGGAGCAAACCTGATTATCCAGTCGTGAGTCTCTTTGCACAAGATGCCCTTCTCCTTCAGTGCCGTGGTGTACTTTCTGGCCTTGCCAGCGGACTCATGGAGAACCACACCGATCAAAAGCCCCTTACCCCTGACCTGCTTAATCTTGGGAGAGTTTATGGCCTTTAGGCCAGCCATGAAGTATTCGCCCATCTCCTTTGCCCTTTCGGCCATGTTCTCCTCAAGAAGAACATCTATGGCGGTCATGGCAACTGCGCAGGCAAGAGGATTGCCGCCGAAGGTGGAACCGTGGCTACCCGGCTCAAATACGCCAAGCACATCTTCGTTGGCCGCTACGGCAGATACGGGCATTACACCGCCACCCAAAGCTTTGCCCATGATTATGATATCGGGGTCTACATCCTCATGCTGGAAGGCAAAAAGCTTCCCGGTACGACAGAAACCAGTCTGGATTTCATCAACTGCAAGGAGGACGTTGTTCTCCTTTGCAAGTTTCTCAAGCCCCTTGAGGAATCCATCGCTGGGAACTACCACGCCAGCCTCGCCCTGGATGGGCTCCACTAAGATACCAACGGTGTTCTTGTTAATTGCCTTTTCCACTGCTTCAAGGTCGTCATAAGGAACGACGACGAAACCAGGAGTGTAAGGGCCGTAATCATCTTTCGCAACAGGGTCTACGGAGAATGAAATGATCGTCGTTGTGCGGCCGTGGAAGTTCTGCTCGAAGACGATTATCTCTGCCTTGTCCTTCTCGACACCCTTGACCCTGTATCCCCATTTGCGCATGGTCTTTATGGCAGTCTCGACGGCCTCTGCACCGGTGTTCATAGGAAGGATCATATCCTTGCCAGTGAGCTCCGCAAGCTTCTTGGCAAACAACGGCCAGCGATCGTTGAAGAAGGCCCTAGACGTGAGGGTCAAAATATCTGCCTGCTCCTTCAATGCCTTGATAATCCTTGGATGCCTGTGCCCCTGGTTCACGGCTGAATATGCGGAAAGCATATCCATGTAGCGCCTTCCCTCAGGATCCTCAACCCAGATACCCTCTGCCTTGGATATGACCACTTCCAAGGGGTGATAGTTGTGAGCACCATACTTATGCTCCATTTCCATTAGTTCCTGCGACGTGTACTTTGCCATATTACTCCCACCTCTTCTTTAAAGATAAACTCTTTTCTAGTTTTGGTTCACATAATTACACCACATAAACTATGTTTTACAATATACACTTTTTGTTCACAACAAGTATATTACTTATTTTATTGGTGTTTGTCAAAGGGTTTTACCTATTGGAAATTTTCTGAAGGATCTTTGTTTTTAGATTTTAAACTAAATTTTTTACGTTATATAGTTTATTATTAGATGTATCGTGGCAAAATTTTTACTATACTTCTGCCACCGCACTAAAACATCTATTTGAAAGAAGCGCCTGATATCATTCAATGGTAGAATTGACATAATACAAGTACACACATGAAAGCCTAATCTGGGGGCGTGGTCAGTTTTGGTCGGACTTTTTGTCCTCTTCATAATAGGTATTGTTGGGTGGAAAATTTTTACAAGGTTGCGCTTCCCCGCTCCTGATCTGTTAGGCGCGTTGTTTTTAGCCTCTGCTTTGGGTATAGCAGGAATAAATTTTTCTTTTCCCAGCCAAGAGGTCACATTTGTCAGCAAACTTGTTATAGGAAGCTACATCGGCATGATGATGGACCGAAAGACCATCAGCATGCTTAAGGAAGCTGCCCTCCCTGCCCTGGTGGTAGCTGTTTGGATGCTTTCTGCTTCCTTAGGCACGGGTTTTTTGCTCTATTCCATGACTGATTTGCCTCTTTCCACCGCCCTTTTGGGCTCCACCGCAGGTGGAGTTTCAGAGATGGCCCTTCTTGGGCTTTCCCTAAACGCAGATACCATAACCATCACACTGCTCCAACTTTTTAGGGTCATATTATTTTTGGTCCTCATGCCCTTTTTGGCTCAATGGATGAGCAAAAAGAACAATGCCACAATAGCTAACCCAAAAGCGCCCAACCCCTCTAACCCAAATGGTAAAGTTCTTTTGGAAAAACCCAGTTTAAAAGCTTTCCTTATCCTGTCTTTAACAGCTATATCTGGTGGTTTCATTGGCAGAGCCTTGGGTTTGCCTGCTGGTGACCTGTTAGGAACCATGCTATTTGTAGCTGTCTTGAGTATAATGCATCCTTGCCTGCCTCAAGTCCACCCCTTAGCTCGCTCGCTGGCCCGCATAGGGGTAGGCCTTGCTATAGCCCAGCAGGTTACAAGACAGACGATCCAACTTTTATCAAGCATTTTTGTGCCTATATTAATTCTAGCCGTCGCAATGATATTTTCAGGCCTTGCTCTAAGCTGGATACTCCACAAGATAACTGGTTGGGATTACAGCACATGCCTTTTGGCCTCCTCTCCAGGAGGGCTTACTCAGATGAGCATAATTGCAGACGAAGTTGGCGCTAACCCTCTCTTGGTCAGCGCCCTTCACACCACCCGGCTCATAAGTATATTGACAGTTCTACCTCTTCTATTTCGATTTCTGATAGCCTGATGGAAAAACATCACAAATAACGAGAGAATAGCTTTTTAGGTACTGGGCACAAAATGAGGTTCCTTGCCCAAAGGCAGTCAGCGCAGCTTGGGCTATTGCCCCAACAGTCCTGCTCGGTGGAAAGGACAAAATCACAGGCATCCCTCAAAGAACAATCGGTGCACGAGGGATACACATAATTTTTCATGATGAATCTGAAAAGGGTGTACTTCCTGCTCGTCCAAATATCATAAAGAGATTGGTCCTTCACGTTGCCAAAGGAATAAGCCTCCACTCTTTTCTTTCTGCCGAAAATATATTCATCGTAAGAATGGAGCAGCCTATAACACGGAGACACATTGCCATCATGTCTTATAACCGCCGAACTGCTCTCATCAAAATCACATCGACGCTCCGTCTTGAACTTGAAGGCGGGAAGCTTTATGGCAACGCCTCTACCCGAAAGGGCATGTATCCTGTTTTCGATTTGAGTCATGTCAATGCTTTCATCATACAGTATGGAATTTACTTGCTTTTCATCTACCGGCAAAAGGTTCGAGATGACAACTGACTGGACACCAAGCCTTGTAAACAACCTTACCATTTCTGGAAGCACCTTGTAGTTCTCCTTGGTAACTACAACCTCAACACCTACGGAGGGGACGTCCTTCTGTTTTAACCTTTTAACTTCTATAAGCTTTTTTATTCTCTCTAAAACCCCTTCCGAAGAAGCATGCCCCAAACTTGAAGGGTTTCCAGGCAGGGTATCCATTGAGAAATAAATAACATCAAGGCCTATATCGACAAGGTAACCTATCCTCTCATCTGTCAACAAAGTCCCATTTGTGGAAAGGCCAAGGGCATACCCCCTGGCCTTCACGTCCTTTGCTATGGCATCGAAGTTAGGGTGAAAAGTAGATTCCCCTATGCCCCCAAGGTAAATTAGCTCCAGATTTGGGAAAAAGCTGCAGTCATCCATGATCTTTTGATACAGCTCAAAGGGCATATCCCCCTCTGGATCCCTGAAGGACTTTTTAAAGCACATAGGGCAATTCAAGTTACATCTTCCTGTTATTTCCAGAAAAAGGTATTTCAAGTCTGCCTTAGGTTCTATGATTACTTTGGCGTTCCAAAAGTTGAAGCTATAAGCCACCTTTAGCCGCCTCCTATTGGGGGAAACAGGGAAATAACGTCGTCCTTCCCTACAGGGGTATCCAGGCCCTGCAGGTGAGTTATGTCTCTCCCGTTGACTAAGAAGATCATTCCGTGCTCCAGTTCCTTCTCAAAAGAGGGCCCGTAGAGGCCCTTGAGTTTGTCAAGGACCTCTCGGGCAGTTTTTGCATCTTCTATCACTACTTCGCGTTTATTTGCGATCTCCACCAACGTGGCAAATAGTTTGACCCTAGGCATATTCTCCCCCGCAACTACAGGCCTAACTGTTGCTTCTTATCTTCCGGCACGGTTCCGTCAGGGTTCCATCCCCTCAATTTGTAGTAGACAGGCAACATTTCCTTGACCTTGGATGTTTGCCCTTTGTGAGGCCCTTCGGGCATTGGATCGTTTATCAACCTTGAAGGTAGAATATCATCTTCTGCTTTAAGGCCTGCTTCGAGGTTGAAAATCCTTTCAGCATTCCATATACGTTCGCCTATTTTTATGTACTCCTCGGTAGGCAGGTCCCATCCAAAGAAAGCATTCAGAAGATCCCTGTAATCGTCCCCCCATAAGCCAAAGGAAGAGAATATGCAAAGTCCAGCTGCATCCACCAGAGCCGTTGCTTCCTGGATCAACTTGGTCATGGCCACCTTTTCCTCACCTATATCCAGAGGATCCATCTTCTTGGGATATCCAAGGATCTCAGGACTTATCATGTATCCTTTTACGTGGTCTCCTCCTCTATTGCAGGTAGCGTAATGGAGCCCCAAACCTTGTGCAACCCTTGGGTCATACGCAGGAAGCTCCAGTTTCTTTACGCTCATGGAAAACTCAGGCCTTCCGTAAGATTCGGCCAGCCTGTAACTTCCTTCGGCAAGCTTATCACCAAAACCTTCTCTCTTCGCTATCTTGTCTATGTAATAGTGAAGAACCTCAGTATTTCCAAACCTAAACGGCGGGCCAGGCTCAAATTCTTCATCCTTTATCAGGCCGTTCTCGTAAAGCTCCATGGCAGCAGCAAGGGTTGAGCCAGTAGATATAGTATCTAGTCCGTACTCATCGCACAGGTGATTTGCAGTTACTATGGATGCAAGATCATTGATGCCCATGTTGGAGCCAAAGGTCCAAATGCTCTCGTATTCAGGCCCTTCCGACTCTTTTTCCATAACTGGCAATTTAGAGACTCGACCACACCCGATGGGGCAAGCAAAGCAAGGTTGATTCTTTACCAGATATTTGGCCTCCAAAGCCTCTCCGCTCTGCTCCGGCGCCTTGTCGTAAACGCCTGTCTGGAAGTTCTTGTGGGGATACAAACCATTTTCGTTAATTATGTTAACCAATACTGCGGTGCCGTACTTGGGCAACCCTCCTCCCGCAACAGGGTCATTGCGAAGGATGTTAACTTTATCTCTTACAACCTGCATGAACTTTTCCCTGTCCGCAGGCTGCGGTGCTCCCTTGGAGCCGATGACCGCTATGGCTTTGAGGTTTTTGCTGCCCATAACGGCACCAACACCTCCGCGCCCTGCGGCCCTGTGGCCGTCGTTCATGATTGCAGCAATCTTTACAAGGTTTTCACCAGCCGGCCCTATAGAAGCAATTTTTGCTTTGTCGTTTCCAATCTCTTGCCTCAGGGTTGCCTCGGTTTCACTTACAACTTTACCCCACAGGTGAGAAGCATCCTTTATCTCTACTTTGTCGTCCTGAACCAGAAGATAAACTGGCTTTTCAGCTTTACCTTCAATGTAAATGACATCCCACCCTGCATGCTTGAGGGCCGCCCCAAAATGGCCGCCAGAGTTGGCGAAGGCTATAAACCCTGTTGTTGGGCTCTTCGTAACTACATTGTAACGACCTCCTGTCGGAGCACTTGTGCCGCTCAAGGGCCCCGCCGCGAAGATCAAAGGATTCTCAGGTCCAAGAGGATCGGCTTTAGAAGCCTTTGCCCTTAGCATAAGATAGGCCGCTACACCTCTACCCCCTATCCAATTCCTTACGATGTCCTCTCCCAACACTTCGACTTCCGTCTTACTGCTCGCAAGATCAACTTTCAGCACCTTAATCTCAAAAGCCATACCTTTTATTCCCCCTTCCTCCTGCAATCCCCTCTAGTTTTCACACACATAAAACAACACGGCTCCCTTTTCCCCTCTAATCATTTCTAAGTCATTTTTTAAACCAGTTTCTCACATAACTCCTCTTTAGCACCTCCTTACTGACGCTTTAACAAGATAATTATAAACCCAGACCGCTTTCACGTGCTATACAAAAATCAAAATTGATATTATTCTAAAATATTTTAAAACTGCTGCAAAATTACTGCTAAAAGAGAGCTAAGCTTGGCCGGTTGGGAACCCAGAAAAATAAAAATGTGCTGCCTCATGCCGCAGGCAGCACAGAAACACATCTATTTAAATTAGCTATTAATGAAACATTAGAGGTAGTCCGATCGCTCGTTGTGCCTTAATCATTCGCCCTAAAGCTCAACCGATATTCCCGCACCAAGCTGGACGAATTTATCTCCTAAAACTCGCGCCATTTCTGCCTGAGCTGAAAGTCCAGTACAATGGCCAGCTACAACTTTCTTGACGCCAAGCTCTAATAAAGCCTGCGCTGTCTTCTCTATGCGCTGGGCAGAAGCTCTAATTAAGTGGAATCCACCTATTACGAGATCCACTCTGTCATGACCCGAAATCTCCTTTGCCCAATCTATTATGTTTATGATTCCCGCATGGGAGCATCCTGTGAGCACGGAAATCCCTTTATCCTTCACTTTTACCACTATAGATATATCATCGACTATCTCATCAGGAGCAACTTTGCCATCTTTTACGTTCCACGTCCCAATTCCTGGTTTTTCAAAATCCCTTCTTCTGGGAACCTCTCCGGTTACCATAACGCCAGGCATGATCTCCAACGGTTCCCACACCAGGCACATCCTTCCACCTGCTTCTTCTACAGCTTCGCGCGAATTGTCCTGGGACACTCCTATATTTTGAATGATAGGCCTAAATGCATAGTTCTCCCTGAAAATATCAGGGTGGGCTACGATGGGGAAATCCCTCTTGCCGGCAGCTTTCAAAAACTCCACAAGACCACCAGTATGATCGTAATGACAATGAGAGAGCACGATCGCGTCAATGGACGACGGCGAAATGCCCATAAGCTCCATGTTATGTAAAATGGGATAAGCGCTTTGGCCCACATCCAATAGAATCCTGTATTGCTTTCCTTCATAGACAGCCTCTAGGAGGATAGAAATGCCGTGTTGAGCAAGGAAACGAGACTCATAACCCGCATAATCATCCAAAAGTACAGTTACTTTCGCCGAATCCAATTCACCTATCTTTGCCATTTCACATCGCCTCTT
>NZ_JACDOB010000046.1 GCF_017656375.1 Thermovirga sp. | reverse complement strand
TCCTTCTCCCTTTCTTTTAGGTCCTCCGGAAGGGAGTGGAAGTCCTCAAGGAGTGGGTCATTTTCTATAAGGTACTCCATGAGCTTTTCTTTATTTACGGCATCTTTTGAGCTTATTTTGTTATTTTTGATGAATTCGAGACACAGCTTCTGCCAGCGTAAAAGCTGTTTAGAGGATTCGTCCAGCATTTTCTCTACTTCGTAAGTGTAGCCAAAATGGGCGTAGCACATGACCTTGGCGGGTATTTTTTTTAGTGTTTCTATTGATTCGAGCGCCTTATCTATATAGAACCTGGGTGGAGTAGCAGGTCTAAGGATGAATGTTCCGTCGTCTTTTCCGGGGTATGCGAACCCTCTTCTTCCGTAAGTCCCTGCTGCCTCTCCGACGAATAGTACCTTTCCTGCAGGGGTGTCGTAAAAGTAGGACCGGTGGTGTGGGGCATGTCCTGGGGTGTCCAAAGCCGTAATCCCCTCCAATGGCAGCGGATCGGGCAAAAATGCTGCTTCTTCCACGGGCTTTGGCTCGCCGTACTCTAGGGCTATTTCTCCCAACACTTCCAGGCTTCCCTTCCACAGCCTTTGAGGATTTACAAGGTGCGGCTTGCCTTTGGGGTGGACTGCAACTTTGGCTTCTGGAAATTCTTCGAGGACCTCAGCAAGCCCACCCGAATGATCAAGGTGGATGTGGCTTATCAGTATGTAATCCAGGCGTTTGATGCCTTTATCTTCAAGCTGTTTCAGCAGAGTTGGCACCGTGGAAGCTGGGCCGGAGTCAACGAGGATAGTTCTCTTATTTACGTCATCCTTTAAAAGCCATATGCCAAGGAAGTGGTGGTAACCGCGACGGCTGCAGGGCAAGTCCATCAAGCTCAAGGTTATTCCAGGAGAAATTTCAAAGATCCAATCTTCCATTAATCTTACCTCCATCTCTTATGCGAAAATTTTAAGGGGTTACTTTTTCCAGCTCATTGTAATATTTTCTTGCCCCTTCATGGAGAGGGATCAAGATGTATTTTATGTTTTCTGGAGTGGCTGTCTTCATGGTTTTTCTGCATATTTCTAATTTGTCCCTGGAAGCAAAAAAATGTTTTGCTAGCTGATAAACTAGCTCGGCATCAAGGTCCTGGTGCACTGCCAGGATATTCCAGCTTGCGTAAGTTTTTATGTCTTTATCCTGTCCTTTGTAGGTGTTTGCCGGTATCGTAAAAGGCACCCAATAGGGGGTCTCGTAGATGACTTTTCTTATTATAAGGTCTGGAATTCCTATAAATTCCACAAGGTTTTGTTCGTTGGCCTCCTTTACTCCAGCCATTTCCAAGGTCCCTACCATTATGGCAGCGTCAATTTGCTTCTTCTTGAAAGCCTTTGCTGTTTCATATACACCCAAGTTTACCTCTTGTATGTCTTTTTCTGGATTTAGCCCTGCGGCCTTAAGCAGCTGCCTTGCGGTTACCTCTGTGCCGCTTCCCTTGGCACCTATGGAGATCCTTTTCCCTCTGAAGTCCCCAATGTGTCTTATCCCGCTGTCTTTTGCCACCATTAGCTGTACAGGTTCTGGATATAGCGGAGTCATAGCCCTGATGAATTTCTGGGGGTTCCCCTCGTATTTCTCCATGCCCTGGTAGGCATAATAGTAAAGCCCGTCCAAAAAGGCTATTTGGGCCTTGCCCTCCTGCATCATTTGTATATTGCTGACAGTACCGCCCGTGACCAAGGGTGTCACCTGTATGTTCGGTATGGCTTTGTTCCATATTTCGGCCAGGGCTTTGCCTAGTGGATAATAGGAACCTCCAATGCTGCCTGTTGCTATATGTACGTACTTGACTGCCGATGCCACATTGGAGAACCCTGTTAACAGCATCAACACTATAACTATGCCAATGGCAATCCTTCTCATGCATATTTCCCCACCTTTCGTTAGAGGAAATCTCGATAGCTATTGTATTAATAATTAGTTACTATTATAAAGTAAAGCCATCTACATTCCTATGGCTTGTAGTATGCCTCTTAGAAGAATTACTATTGTAATCAAAGAAATTATGGCATTTACCCATTCCTTTGTGCGAAGGAAAAAGATCAGGCAAGCCAGTATGGAGAGGAAAGGAGTTATGAGAAGGAGCATTAAGCCAAAGTTTAATAGCAGCTCGTTCCCAGGAAACATTATTCCTTTATCTAAAAATCCCATGAGGAGCCCTGCGGTTATTATGAAAAGTGCCCCAGCTAGGCCCCAAACCATTATTTTGCTAACTAATTGTTCCAGGCTCTTCATAGAACAGCACCTATTCCTTTCATGAACATTTCCAGGGCAATTATTATTAAGAGTATGACAAATATGAAGTTTATGTAGCGGCTCTTTATTTTCCCTGCGGCCAGGGCACCTGCTCGAGCACCTAGAAAGATGCCTAAGACGGCAGGTATAGCCAATTCGGTTTTTACAAGGCCTTCTCCAAGGTAGATTAGGGCGCTTGCTGATGCGGTTATTCCTACCATGAAAGAGCTTGTAGCTGTCGCGGCCTTTAATGGTATTCCCATAACCAGCCTCATTAAAGGCACTTTTATTGGGCCGCCGCCTATTCCTAACAGAGCAGACATGGCTCCTGCCGTAGAGCTTAACACTGTGCCGGCAAGTAAATTTTTAGGGGCATAACTTACTTTGTTACCGGTGGAAGGGTCGATAAATTCGTTGCTCAAGTTAAGGGAAGATTTCGTGGCTTTTCTCTCTTCGGAAGGCAGGCTATTGTTTTTGCTTTTTTCGCTGCGCCACATTGCTATGGCCGTATATAAGGCCACGAAAGAAAAAAGTAGTGCGAGGAATTCTTCTTTTATGTAAATAGCTATAGAGCTCCCAATGACAGCCCCTAGGACGGTTGTGGTTTCCAACAGCAATCCCAACCTGAGGTTGGTGAAACCCTTTTTAAGATATATGCTCGAGGATGCCACAGAGGTCGCTACCACTGCTATTAGGCTCGTAGATACAGCGAACTTTATAGGAACGCCCACGAGCAATGTGAGGGCAGGTACCAGGAAAATGCCTCCCCCAAGCCCTAGGATCGCTCCAAAAGTTCCCGCAAAAAGAGACAACAAAAAAATGATCAGAACTATCCCCCCACCTTGGGGGTCAGGTCTTTATTTTTGGTGTTTTTGTTATTTCCCAACCGACCCCCAAAACAATCAAGCCTTATTCATTCCATTCAAAGCACCCACGATACTTTCTAGTTAAAATCACAGGTGATTTATCCTAGCATGAGACCTTCCATTCATATTTTTCCAGTTCTTTTTTGAAAAATTTTGCTCTTTCCTTCGGGTTTTCGGCCCCAAATATGGCACTGCTAACGGCTACCCCGCAGGCCCCAGCTTCCATGACCTCTTTTACGTCTTTTAATGTTATTCCCCCGATGGCCACGCACGGAATGGAAACAGAAGCCTTTACCTTCTTGAGCCCCTCTATGCCGATTATCACAGTATCCTTCTTTGTCCTGGTGGGAAACATGGCCCCCACCCCGAGGTAATTTGCTCCAGCTTCTTGTGCCTCTACGGCTCTTTGCGGTGTTCTGGCTGTGGCTCCAATAATGAATCCTTCTGGTGCAATTTTTCTGGCGACCTTGATGGGTAAATCTTCCGTTCCCAAGTGTACGCCGTCGGCATTCGCTGCTAAGGCTACATCCAGCCGGTCGTTTACGATGAAAAGGGCCTCATACTCGTCGGCCAGGCGTCTGAAGGCCAGGGCGTACTCGTATAGTTCCTTTGAAGTTGCATCCTTGCACCTTAGCTGTATGGTCGTCGCCCCTCCCTCTAATGCAGCCTTTGCTTGTTCTACCAGGGAAAGCCCTCTTCCAGAAGTAAGGTCAGGGATAACGTAGAACCTAAGCATTTTGGCAAGATCAGTCAATTTCCTCACCTACCCATGATGGTACTACAAAATGCCCCACAGGCCCTGCCCCCTTGCCTGGCTTAAAGCTCCGCTTGAGTGCCATCTGAAGATATGTAATGCCTCGTGCTACAGCTTTTTCCAACTGGCAGCCTGAAGCGAGCTCGGCAGCAATGGCTGCACTCAGGGTACATCCTGTGCCATGGGTGTTCTCCGTATGGATCCTGGGATGGCTGAATATTCTAACTTTCCCATCTATGAACAATAAATCCTGTACCTCTTCTGATGCTCGGTGGCCGCCCTTTATGAGAACGGCTTTAGCACCCATCTGGGATATCATTGAAGCTGCCCTTTTTGCAGATTCCATATCTTCAATAGAAAACCCCACTAGTTTTTCTGTCTCCGGGAGGTTGGGAGTCACAAGCAATGCGCGCTTTAAGAGTTTTTCCTTCAAGGTAGAAACAGCTGAATCGTCTATTAGAGAGTGGCCTGTTTGAGATATCATCACCGGGTCGATTACAACCTTTTGTGGAGCGAAAGCGGATAAAACTTCACAAACGGCTTCTATTACCCCAGAAGAGGCCAGCATGCCGGTTTTTATAGCGCCAACAGAGAAGTCGGACAAAACTGCCTCCATCTGCTTTTTTATGCTTTGTGAGGAGAGCACCTCTATATGGCTTACCCCCAGGCTGTTTTGGGCCGTTACTGCCGTTATGGCACTGGTGCCGAAAACCCTCAAAGCAGCGAAGGTCTTCAGATCGGCCTGTATGCCTGCCCCTCCTCCCGAATCGCTTCCCGCTACGGTCAAAGCTATGCCTCTGTAGCCTGTACTGTTTAAGTTCGTCACCTCTGGTTCCTCCTTTTGAGGAGTAAGATTTAAAGGTCCAATAGAACCTATCATTTTATAACATACTAAGAGGGAGGATATAACTCCAAGGAGTTACCTTTGCGTCTTAAACGGGGTGCTGGCGGGCATCTAGTGAGTGTTATATGCTCCTTCACTCAAAGAGATGAATATGGGTGGAACGTTCAGGTTTTCATATTTTGAGCTGTTGCCAGCTCAAGAATCCTCACTCTATCTTGCAGGAAACACCAAAAATAAAGACCCGACCCCAGGTGTGTTCTTTATTTCACTACTTCACCATATTCCATACTTATTTCCTGGGCTAGCTGTCGTAGAGAAAACCATTCTGAAGTTTTCAGCTTTTCCAGGTAGTTAGCGGCAGTAGTTTGCATCTCGGGGATGGCAGGATTATTTTCCAGCTCGAGAATGCACTCTATTACCAGGGCCAGCATGTCGCATTGTTTAGTAAAAGAGCTAACAGAGAAAGCTTCTGCCATGCTCAACTCATTCAAAAGGCCTTTTGCTTCAACGTCTTCTTTTACCTTAAAAGGCATGGTTTCTTTGATGACCTTTCTCTGCTTGTCTTCCACCATGTCCCACAGGGGGGTTTCTTCATTTGACGCCGCAAGTTCGTTAATTTTTTGTTTTACTGGGGATATTACATCTCCTGTTAAGCTCTCCAGAATATCGTGAAATAGAGATAGCAATACAGATTCGATATGGAATTTCCCGCCTGCAAATATCTCTAATCCGTATATTGGAGCAAACATCTTTTCCTCGTAGAGAGAATAGACTGCTGCCAAGAGGGCCACCACATAGGTGTGGGCTAGGACACTGCTTTCTAGGGTGCGCTTGATTCGGTTCCATCGAATCAGGTATTTCAGGTTCCGTACGGTTAGGAAGTATTCCCTGTGGTTTTCGATTATTGTGTCGTATTCTTCGTAATTAGGAATTTCTTTTATGCTCTTTCTGATCTCTTCTTCCCGTTTAATGTAAGCACTCTCGTATACTTTTTTGTTTGTAATGCATTCTTCCAGGGCTGCCTTTCTTTTGCAGTAATTGAAGATGCTATCTACGAGCTTAATGATTTTCGGTTCTTCACTGTCCAGCTGAAGTTTTGCTTTCATGTATGGCAAAAGTTCGCCACCTATGGGCCTGGGAAAGAGAGGTGCGATTTTATGTGCTGCTTCGTTTCGGAGGGTTTCGTAGTAATTTTCACCCCTTTTCTTGTCCTTAACTGGTATATTCTCAAGGGATTCTATGGTGTGTCTTGGAATGTCCGATATTTCGAACTTGGTGAAAGACTGAAGCAGCGCACGCAGGATGAGGTGGTCGACGAACTTGTCATTTTCGCCCATCTGTCGGGCTATCGCGTAACCCAGGTGGGCAACGTACGCTGCATTCTCTGCCTCGGTCCATGTCTCTATGCGGGGCAGAAAGTTCCACCGCTGCATGCTCATTAGCCTTTTTAATGCTGAAATCAGGCTTCTTGCCATGACCTCAACCCCTTTCTGGGTTTCATGTTTAGTCTAATTTTAGCATGATGAATAAGGCTCTAATGTTAAACAGCTTTGCGGAAGCCAAAACTTTAGGTCAGGTTTCTCTTGAAAAGTGAGGGAGTGGGGAATGTCTATTGCAAAAAAACACCAAAAATAAAGACCTGACACCGAAGGATGTGCTATGGTGCTTTGCAGGTAAAATTTGCTAAACTAAGAAATAACTATTGGAGGAGGTGATTGGTTTGCCTTTTTTTGAAGACCTTAAAAACATGCTTACTGAAAGTGGTGCAGCATTGGTTGGTTTTGCAGACCTTCGTGATGTGACACCCTACCCGGAGCTGCCCTACGGCATATCCATAGGCTTTGCCTTGGATCCAGAGATTATAAGCAATATCACAAACGGGCCAACCCATGAATATGCGAGGCTTTATGACCATGCTAACCAGTCCTTATGGCGCCTGGGCATATTGGCCGAAGAGATGATCTTGTCAAGGGGAGGCAGGGTCAAGAATTTGCCGCCCACCATAGACAAAGTTCCTGAAAACTTGAGGACCATCCTGCCTCACAAGACCGTGGCCACCAAAAGCGGCCTTGGATGGATCGGAAAGTGCGCTCTTTTGGTCACCAAGGAGTACGGTTCGGCTTTGAGGTTTACTTCTTTATTGACAGACCTTGAGCTTCCTGTGGGTGAACCTATCACAGAATCTAAATGTGGTGAGTGTAAGGATTGCCTGAAGGCTTGCCCTGTTTCTGCCCCTTCTGGAAAGAATTGGAACAGTACTTTCGACAGGAAAGACTTTTTCGATGTATGGAAATGTTACGAAAAGACAAAAATTGAGGCTTCCCGACCCGAGATAGGCAAACTCATATGCGGAATGTGTATTGCAGCGTGCCCATATACGAAAGATTACATAAAAAGAAGCGGCATAAAGCAATTGCCATTAAACAGCCATTAAAGAGCAAAAACTCTTGTAGGGGAGGTGATGAAGGTGAAGGTTGATTTCGACAAGAAATTTTACGAGGAAATAATCGAAAAATTGAATGATGGATTATATATAGTTGATACAAACAGAGTGATAAAGTTTTGGAACAAGGCTTCGGAACGCATTACGGGATTTTCTGCCGAGGAGGTTGTTGGCTCGTCCTGTTCGGACAACATTCTTATGCATGT
>NZ_JACDOB010000045.1 GCF_017656375.1 Thermovirga sp. | reverse complement strand
AACACAGGGGCCATCAGGCAAAAGCAAAAGATCGCGAAAAAACTTCTCTTCACGCTTCTTCCACCTCATGTATACTTTGGGGTCAGATCTTTATTTTTGGTGTTTTCTCATGCGCCGTTCTATTATGCTAGAGAATGGGCTCTTAACACCAGGGTGAATTATAATATAATTATAATGTTGCAAACAAAATGTCAGAATGTTAGAAGCAGCAAGTAACGTCTAAATTTTGACACGTATTTATGGACCTGTGGCCTCGCTTTTATTTAACGGTGGACATTTGCAAAGTTGGTAGTATGCTATTTTAAGCAGGTTAAAGGAGGGAAGCCTAAGATGTTTGATTCCGATTTTTATGGTGGTCCAAATGGAATAGTTCCCATGCATGGTCCCAGATATTGGGGAGTGCCCACGTTTATGAGAACTCCTCATATAACGGACCTGTCTAAATTGGACATAGCGCTTATAGGGGTTCCTTATGATGGTGCGGTGGAAGCCCGTTCTGGTGCCCGCCAAGGACCCAGGCAGATAAGAGACATGTCAAGCATGATGCGTTCGATACATCATGTTACGCGCATCAATCCTTATGAATTGTGTAAGGTGGGTGATCTGGGGGATGTGCCCTTCTCCAATATATTTGATGTGCAGGCGAGCCATGCAGATATAACTTCTTTTTACGAAAAGGTTAGAGGGGCTGGAGTTGTTCCCCTAAGTGCAGGCGGGGATCACTCGATAACTCTTCCTATACTGAGGGGAATAGTAAAGGAAGGCCCCGTTGGCCTGATTCATATAGATGCCCACAGTGATTGCTATGATGAAGAAATGAATTCCAAATATACCCATGGGACGCCTTTTCGCCGAGCTGTCGAAGAGGGCCTGATTGACCCAAAGCGCACTGTGCAAATAGGCATAAGAGGTGCAGCGAATTCCACTGAATGTTGGGATTTTACTGCTGATAGCGGCATAAGGGTGATTTTCATGGAGGAATTTGCAAAGCTTGGCATAGAAAAAACTGTAAAAGAAGCAAGACAGATTGTCGGTAATGGCCCTACGTACATCACGTTCGACGTAGATGCCCTTGACCCAGCCTTTACGCCTGGAACAGGGACCCCAGAGATAGGTGGCATGACTTCCTTTGAGGCTCAAAACTTGATTAGGGGCTTTAGGGGATTAAATTTAATAGGGGCCGATGTCGTGGAAGTTGCGCCTCCTTTTGACCCTTCGGGTTACACTGCTCTTGTGGCGGCCACGATAATGTATGAGCTGCTTTGCATTTTGGCGGAAGCTATAGTTGAGCGGAGGAAAACGAAATAATGGCAAATGCATTTAATGAACGACAGTGTTTACGTTGACTGAATAGGTGACACATCAAAGGCCGTTTGCGTTAAAATGCCAATCAAGCGAGGTGGGCGGAATGAAACTTAAAGGTCCGTCTTATGGACACCTTTCTCCAAATGCCAAATGTTCTAGATGCAGAGGAAAGGCCGTAATTACTCTCCCAAGCCATCATGCCAACTTTTGCGTAGATTGCTTTTTAGAGTTTTTTCGCAAAGCTGTAAAAAGAGCCATGAAAAAGTTCCCCATAAAGCCACACACGCCCATCATGGTTGCCGTATCTGGTGGAAAGGATTCGTTGGCGCTGTGGGATGTGCTTACTGAACTTGGATATGTTACCAAGGGAATCCATATTGATTTAGGTATCCCTGGGTTTTCAGAAGCATCTCGTGAAGCCAGCGAACAATTTGCCAAGTCTCGAGGGCTTGGCCTTTCGGTATATGAGTTGAAGGACCTTTTGGGGTTTAGCCTTCCTGAGGTTAGGAAACTTAAGAGCAGCAAAATATGCTCTGTGTGCGGAACCTTGAAGCGGCAGTTTCTTAATAGGCTTGCCCTTCAGGAGGGTTTTTCTGTCATTGCCACAGGTCATAACCTGGACGATGAGGCAAGCCGGCTTTTGGGAAATATTTTAAGGCATAAAGAAGCATATCTAGCCAAGACTTATCCCTTCCTGCCGGCAGGAGGCGGCTTAGTTGCCCGCATGAAACCTCTATTCCGTTTAGAATCGGCGGAAATTCGTATCTATTGCAAGGTGCGAGACATTGCTTATTTTGGTGATAAGTGCCCCTTTGCTCAGGGGGCCACGAGTCATATTTTCTTTGAAGCATTGGAATTTATTGAATCCAAGATGCCAGGGACAAAGCGGGATTTTCTCTTCGGTTACCTTGATGGAAAGAAGCCACCACAGCCGGAAGAAACTCCAACAGGAAGATGCTCCATCTGTGGAGCCATATCATATCAAGATATATGCAGCATATGTCGCATCAAGGAAGAACTTGCGGAAAAAGGCAATAGTCAGTAGAAAAGAGTTATCTTATTTTATCGAAGTATGTATAATGGAAAGCAGCGCTTTGGGAATATGGCAAAGGAGAGGAGGGCGAGAATATGAAGAGTTTAAAAGGAACAAAAACAGAGGTGAACCTTTTGACAGCTTTTGCTGGTGAGTCGCAAGCGAGAAACCGCTACGATATGTTTGCCAGTCAGGCCAAAAAAGAAGGTTACGTACAGATTGCAGATATTTTTGCTGAAACGGCCAACCAGGAAAGGGAGCATGCCAAGCGCCTCTTTAAGTTTTTAGAGGGCGGTGAAGTGGAGATAAAGGCTTCTTTCCCGGCGGGGGTTATTGGGACCACGCTGGAGAACCTCAAGGCGGCGGCTGCGGGAGAAAACCATGAGCATACCTCTATGTATCCCGAGTTCGCCAAGGTGGCAAGGGAAGAGGGCTTCGAAGAAATTGCTGCAGTATTTGAGGCCATAGCGGTAGCTGAGAAGCAGCATGAGAAGCGCTATCTTGATTTAGCTGCCAACATAGAGGCTGGAAGGGTTTTCGAAAGGCCTGATAAAGTCGTATGGCGTTGCAGGAACTGCGGTTACCTCCACGAGGGCAAATGTGCTCCAGAAAAGTGTCCAGCCTGCGCCCACGCAAAGGCTCATTTCGAGCTTTTGGGAGAGAACTGGTAAGGTTCTTACTAGGCAGGAGCTCTCCAAAGGGCTTCTGCCTTTTTTTTGTAGCATAGGTTTCGAAAACTGAAAGGAGAGACAAAAATGCATCAGACGTTCAAAGCAGTGAAGGTAAGGGAAGGCCTCTACTGGGTAGGAGCCATAGATTGGGCTATAAGGGATTTCCACGGGTATGCTACGTCGAGAGGTACGACTTATAATGCCTTTTTGGTCCTGGGGGAATCTCCTATATTGATAGATACTGTTAAAGCACCGTTTTATGATGAGATGATGGCTAGGATAGCCTCTGTCATTGATCCTAAAGAAATTGAGCTTATAATCTCCAATCACTCAGAAATGGATCACTCTGGGTGTTTAACGAAGGTAATTGATGAGGTGGAACCTAAGAAAGTTTTGGCTTCCAAGATGGGAGTCAAAGCTCTTAAAGCCCATTTCGGAGATACAATTGAAGGGCTTGAGGAGTTTCCTGAAGGAGGAGTTTTAGAAACTTACGGCGTGAAGCTTCATTTCATAGAGACTAGGATGCTTCACTGGCCGGACTCAATGTTTACTTACATGCCTGAGGAGAAGATACTTTTTTCCCAGGACGGTTTTGGCATGCACCTTGCCACATACGAGAGGTTTGCGGACCAGATCCCAAGATGGATATTGGAACGCGAGGCAGCGAAATATTATGCAAATATACTAAACCCATATTCTCCCTTAGTCGCCAAGCTTCTCGCCAAGACCCAGGAGATGGGCCTTGAAGTAGATCTTCTCTTGCCCGATCATGGGCCTATATATAGGACCGAGGAAGACATCGAATGGATAATAGGCCGTTACGCTGACTGGTCATCTGGCAAGTTGCCTCAGAAGGTAGTGGTGTTCTATGACACCATGTGGGGCAGCACCGATAAGTTGGCCAGGGCGATAGGGGAAGGCATAGCTTCTCGTGGAGTGGAGGCCAAGCTCCTGCCTCTAGGGGGGTCCCATAGGAGTGACGTGGCTACCGAGCTTTTAAGTGCGGGAGGTTTGGTCGTGGGGTCTCCAACGCTGAATAACAACATGTTCCCTTCAGTTGCCGATGTGCTGACGTACGTGAAAGGCTTGGGCTTTAAGGGGCGAATTGGTGCTGCCTTCGGATCCTATGGATGGGGCGGCGAGTCGGTGAAACAGGTGGCTCAAGTGCTGGAGGAGATGAGAACCCATATTGTTGACACTTTAAAAGTCCAATATGTCCCAGACCAGGACGACCTATATGCCGCGTACCAGCTGGGTGTAAAGGTAGCAGAGGAATTAAAGAAGAAGGCTTAGGGGGCGTAGCCCCCTATTACATTTCATGGGAGGTTGCTTTATATTTATATTTTGTTAAAATCCGGACCCAGGGTTCTATCTATAGTAAAATTGTATTAAGTCATTGTAAGGTCATCTCCGGTTTTGGGTTTTCTGGTGATTGCCACTTTAAACCAAAGGCCTTGCGGTGGCTCTCTTGCTTTTTACACAATTATATGGACTTAACTAAAACTGAATCAGTCAAAATATGATTTGAGGTGAAAGTTTTGGGAAATTATTATGCAGGCAAGTTAAATGCCATGAAATTGTATAAAGTTTACCAGACAAATATTCCTCGAGTTAAACAATATCTTGATGCTGAAATAGAATTCGTTTCTAAAGGACTCCATGGCTGTGAGAAAGTACTGGAATTAGGAGCAGGCTATGGCCGAATAATGAAACGATTGGCTCCACTCGTGAAATCCATTGTGGGAATAGATGTTTCTGAAGATTCCGTCCGCTTCGGGAAAGAATATCTTAAAGATTGTCCCAATTGTAATCTAATGGTGATGGATGTCCATAAAATGCATTTTGAAACCGAATTTGATATCGTGTTGTGCCTCCAAAACGGACTTTCTGCAATGAAGGGAGATCCTCTTCATACTATACAGCGTAGTATAAGAGCTTTAATTCCCGGGGGAAAAGCTTTTTTCAGCACTTATAGTGCTGACTTTTGGGAATACAGGTTAGCTTGGTTTCAGGAACAGGCCGACAAGGGGTTATTAGGTGAAATAGATTGGGAAAAGACGAAAGATGGAAATATAATTTGCAAGGATGGTTTTGCCGCAACAACCTTTTCTCCGCGAGATCTGGAAGAACTTGGCAAGGCCACGGGCATGCCTTTCCAAGTGGTAGAAGTGGATAATTCAAGCCTTTTCCTTGTCGTTCATAAAGATTCCTTTTAATATGTCCACAGGGGGAAATGTAGGTGATATCCAAAATTATCTTTATTTGTTCGTATCATATGGGATTCTCCAAGGTTTGCTGTTGTACTCGAGGATCCTTAAGACGTCGATGAACTCTTCTTTTGTGACAAGCCTGCTTTTGAAGTTTGTCTTTTTGTTGTCGCATAAAATAGGGTATAGTTTTATTCCCCCCCGAGAGCTTCTTGTTGTGACTTAATTCGATGCTTGCAATAAAGCTGTAAGGATAAGCTCTATCCTTGCTTTGATATGCCCCAAATCTCCTTACAGGAAAAGGGTTCTTTGAAATCTTCAGGAAACAGCGCTTCGTTCTTTCGGGAACCTTTCAAAATCCTTGTTTTCTATGATCTCCTTCAATGCCCGGCCGACTTCCCAAACTTCTGTAAAAGTATTGTAGAGAGCAACTGGAGCAACACGTATGATGCGTGGAGGTCGGAAATCAGGGATAATTCCTCGGGCTTTCAGTGCACAGCAAATTCTCCAGGCTTCTTTTGGGTGCTCGATGGCTAGGTGCCCTCCGCGCCTCTCGTGCTCCCTTGGTGTGGCGATAGAATAGCAATAAGGCTCATCCGAGAGGAACGTATCCACTAACTCTATAAGAAAATCTGTCAACTTTAGGGATTTTTCTCTTATCTTTTCTATGGTAGCCTCTTGTTGAATCTTGAGGGCTGCCTCAAGCGTTGCCGCTGAAAGGACACAAGGAGTTCCCATCTGCCAGCCTCCGGCAGATTTAGCATGTTCAAAAAGGATTTCCATGTCGAACTGTTTCTCTTTCACGTAGCCAAACCAACCTGCTAATCCAGGCTCCCTACCAAAGTGTTTCTCGTGCAAGAAGAGGAAGGCGGGGCTTCCAGGCCCCCCGTTCAGATGTTTGTAGCTGCACCAGAACGCAAAGTCCACATCCCAGTCGTGCAGTCGATGTAAAACGGCCCCGACGGAGTGAGCACAGTCAAAACCAATTAAGATTCCTTTTTCATGGGCTGATCGGGTTAACTTTTCCATGTCCAAAAGCTGGCCGCTGCGGTAGAGGACCGAAGGGAGGATGGCTACTGAGACGGTCTTGTCCATCAGTGCGATGATATCATCCTCCTCAAGAGTGTTGCCGTCCCTAGATTTGGCGAGAATTAGGTCTTCTGCCGGGTCCCCTCCCTTCAAGCGAATTTGGCTCGCAAGGGCGTAAAGGTCCGAAGGGAAATTGAGCTCGTCTGCCAAAATTTTTCTTCGCTTTCCCTCAGGCTGATAAAAGGTGCTGACAAGACTGTGGAGGTTTGATGTAGTGGAGCCCGACATGACGACTTCTTCTGGCAATGCGCCAACAAGGGGAGCCATCCTGCGCCCCAACTCCTCAGGCATAATGAACCAAGGGATCTTGCCCTTGAGCCAGCCGTCGATATTCAAGATTTTCCATTCTTCTATCACACGCAGTACGCCGTCGATAGATTCTTTAGCAGGAAGCCCCAGCGAATTACCGTCCATATAAATTCGCCCTTGCTGGGTCACAAATTGCTCACGGAACTTTCTCAAGGGATCCTGTGCATCTAATGCTTCTGCTTTTTCTTTCATTTTCTCGAATTTATCCATTCTCACATTTTCCCCTTTCTTCCTGCTTGGCGCTTTTTTGGCTTTCCTGCGGAGCAGCTTTCCTCAGGGTGTTGCGGTTTTTCCTAAAAAAACTTATGGCAAATGCACCAAGTCTTCCAGTATTAGCCGCGAACGCAAGCGTTATTTGAATTGTATGCCATGCTCATTTGGGACGCAACCTTAAAAAGCGTGCACGCCCAAAGCCTTTCACTTTCTAAAGTTTATGGGTTGTCTTCTGTGCAGTTTGATATCTCCGCTGACCTAACCTTAAATAAGTTCCATGACTCCATTCTAAAACCATATTAGGCTTGCAAATCTACACAACGGCAGAGCAAAAATCAAAATCTGGTTGACATACCCATAAGCAGAAGGTATATTTATCATCAACTTATGGTACGTACCAATAATGTATTATTGGTATATATGGTACATATCATTGACAGGCCTCATGTCGAATTTGTGGAACTACCAGAAATCTAAGCAGTGTAGGGGGGATTTTTATGGAAAGGTTGTGGAAGAAAAATATAAACGAGGAATGGGTGTTGGAGTTGAAATTGAAAAAAGTAGAAATAACCTCTA
>NZ_JACDOB010000044.1 GCF_017656375.1 Thermovirga sp. | reverse complement strand
ATACTAGAATGCCCTGAAGCTGCAGGGGCCATAAAACAAGGCGACGAGCTAGAGGTCGACCTGTCAAAGGGAAAGATAAAGAATCTTTCCACCGGGCAAAGCTGGAACGTCCCTCCTCTTCCTGATTTCCTTCAGGACCTGATGGAAAAGGGAGGACTGGTGAACTGGGTCAGAGAGAGACTCAAAAGGGAGGACATTGCCAAATGACCGAAAAGGGAACAAGACATTACAAGATAGCGTGCATAAAGGGCGACGGCATCGGCCCTGAAGTAATAAATGAAGCTATCAAGGTAACTGAAAAGGCGGCTGAAATGTTCGGCTTCACCGTGGAGTGGACTGACTTGCCATACGGAGCCAGACATTACCTTGAAACTGGCGAAGTGCTGCCAGATGAAGCTTTGAACGTAATAGAAAAGCACCATGCCCTTCTTTTGGGAGCCATAGGCGACCCTTCCGTGAAGCCAGGCATCCTGGAACAGGGAATACTCCTTAAGCTGCGGTTTCATTTTGATCAGTACGTCAACCTCAGGCCCGCAAAAAGTTTTCCACAGGTGCCGCTGCCGGTGAAAGCCGATGCCGTAGACATAGTGGTAGTCAGAGAAAACACAGAAGACTTCTACATAGGCCTTGGGGGAAGGTGGAATGAGGGTCAGGGAGAATGTAACCTGAACCTTGAAAGAAATAGTTACAACATGACAGGTCACCTTAAGTTGGAGCTTACACCATCATACTCTGCAGCAGCCCAGGTAGGCGTAGCTACAGAAGGTGCCGTTCGCAGGATAACCGCATATGCCTGCAAAACAGCAAGAGCCAGAGGCGAAGATACAATAACCTTGGCATCCAAGTCCAACGCCCTCTCGTGGATATACGGGTTCTGGGAGGATGTATCAAAGGACGAAGCCGAAAAACACGGGATGAAGCTACAGGTGGCAAACGTGGATGCCCTGTGCTACCACCTGGTCCGGGACCCGTCGAAGTGGGGAGTGATACTCACCCCCAACATGTTCGGCGACATCGTAAGCGACCTTTTGGCCGGCATAGCTGGAGGATTAGGGGTAGCTGCTGGAGCCAACATCGGTGACGGCCTTTCCATGTTTGAGCCCGTCCACGGTTCCGCACCGGACATTGCAGGAACGGGCAAGGCAAACCCCGTAGCAGCCATCCTCTCAGCGGGATTGATGCTACAACACCTGGGTGAAGAAGAGGCATCAAAAGCGGTAGAAAAGGCTGTAAGAAGCTATCTTGAAGGAGCCTCCAAAGAAAAACTGCCTTGGGAATTCGGGGGTCAAGCATCAACTGAAACAGTAGGAGACTGGATCGCCAAGGAGATCCAGCCATAGGAAGGGAGAGATTTATTATGAAAATGACCGGAGCCCAGATGATCACAAAAGCCCTGGAAGCTGAAGGAGTAGAGTATGTATTCGGCATACCTGGAGGAGCTGTAATTCCTCTTTACGATGCCCTTTACGATGCGCCATTCAAGGTGATATTGACCAGACATGAGCAGGCCGCATGCCATGCTGCCGATGGCTACGCCCGCACAAATGGGAAGGTTGGAGTATGCATAGCCACATCAGGGCCCGGTGCAACTAATATAATGACGGGCCTGGCTAACGCCCACATGGATTCTGTACCGCTGGTGGTTATAACCGGCCAGGTAGCCACAAGTGCCATAGGAACCGACGGCTTCCAGGAAGCAGACATTTATGGCTGTTCTTTGCCCCTTGTAAAGCACAGCTTCCTGGTGAGATCCGTAGAGGAACTGCCTCAAGCCTTAAGGTCTGCTTTCATCATAGCATCCACAAGGCGCACAGGCCCTGTTCTCGTGGATATTCCGGTTAACGTACAGAAGGCATTGGGCGATTTCAATTATCCAGAGACCGTAAAATTTCCAGGGTATGACCCGAGCATGCCCGCGGAAACGAAGGGGCTTGATGAGGCAGCGTCCTTGCTGGAAAAGTCCGAAAGACCAGTGATCCTTGCAGGTGGAGGATGCAACAACCTTCCAGCATCTGCAAGGCTAATAGAGCTGGCGAAGAAGGCCCACTGCCCCGTTACCACCACTTTGATGGGCAAAGGGGCCTTCCCCGAAACTGACCCGCTGGCCCTGGGAATGGCCGGAATGCACGGAACTCCCCAGGCAAATGTGGCTCTCACGGAGGCAGATCTGGTCATAGCGGTTGGAACACGATTCAGCGACAGGACCACAGGTGACAGAAAGACATTCGCATCAAAGGCCAAAATGGTGCATATAGACATCGACGCTGCAGAGCTTGGGAAAAATGTAAAACCTTACATTGCCGTAAGGTGCCATGCCGAGCTGGCATTAAAGGCCCTTTCCGAGGCCGTAGAAGGGAAAAACAAAAGCCCAAAAGAAAAATGGGTTGAGTACATAGAAAACATCAAGAAAGACTTTCCTCCCGAACCTGTGGCAAAAGGCGGCGTAGATCCCAGGGAAGCCATAAAGATACTCAGGAAACTGATGGCTCCTGAGGAATACTTAATAACGGAAGTAGGCCAGCACCAGATGTGGGCAGCCCTCCACTGGAAAGCCGTAAAGCCCAGGACGTTCATTACATCCGGAGGCTTAGGGACCATGGGATTTGGCCTTCCGGCAGCCATAGGCACAGCATTCGCCCAAAAAAGCCAGGTTACGTGTATTTCTGGAGATGGGAGCTTCTTCATGAACATGCAGGAGCTTGAAACCTGCGCCAGGTATAACTTGCCGGTGCGCCTCATAGTCCTCAATAACTGCAGCCTGGGCATGGTGCGCCAGTGGCAGGAGCTCTTCTGGGAAGAAAGGTACGCCAGCACCTGTGTGCCTCAAGCGTGCTCCATAGCAGAAGTGGCACGAGTGATGGGCTTTTCATCGTGGGTGGTAAAGGACAACAGCGACCTTGAAATGACCTTCAAAGATGCCTTCAACACCAACGGCCCGGCGCTAGTGGAATGCATGGTGCCTACCCAGGAAAAGGTCTTCCCAATGGTGCCCCCAGGCGGGAAGATAGATAAGTTCATATACCCTGAGAGCCAAGACTAACAAAGAGTGGAGGGCCGCTTTTTCAGGCCCTCCGCTATTTTTCTGCCTCACTTTCTTCATTTGCGAAAGTTTCGAGGTCTGCTTCCTCAAAGGCCTTCTTGCTCAATTTAAGGTTCTCTAGCTTAAAGGCCCTTATTATCTTCTCAAAATTCGGCAAGAGGACGTTTTCTCCCTCCTGCTTAATTACACACGTGAGATGTTCGCCCAAAAATGATTCTCTCAAGGTGAAGTCCATCTGCTTCTCTGATATTTCGTAAATTCTCCTCACAGAGTCAACAGCTACGGCCACCTTTATATTTCCTTCCTCTTTCAACTCAAGAATTATCAATTTTTTATCTTTCAGTTCGACATCGGAAGAAATTCTCAAAAAGACCGCCAGATCAATTACCGGAATAATCTCTCCCCGTATGGTGCATACTCCCAAAAATGAAGGAGGTGTGTGAGGCACGGGCCTTATCTCCTGGAACCTCAATATTTCCCTAACCAGGTCAACTTCCACAGCAAAAGTCTGGTCTCCAAGCTCAAATACTATAATTTTATGCTTTTGTTCCCTTTCTGCAGAACTAGCTTCAGTTACTTTACCGTTAGCATCAAAACTCACAAGGAATCACCCCTGATCTTTATTAGCCTTTCTTCATGGAATTAGCTATAGCTAAAAGGTCATCAGCCGTCTGTATGGCCTTTGAACTGGCCTCATAGGCCCTTTGGGCCTCTATCATGCTCACCATCTCATCAACGACCTGGACGTTGCTCATCTCCAGCGCCCCTTGGACTATGGAGCCCAGGCCCTCCTCGCCAGGAACAGCGACTATCGGCGCACCGCTGGCGTCCGTCTCCACGAATAAGCTGTTCCCCTTTGCCAAAAGGCCTGCCGGATTTATGAACCGCGCCAACTCTATCTGGCCTATTTCCTGCCCCTGAGGGTCACCCTGTACCTTGACAGAAACTACGCCGGTTTCACTTATCATTATCTCTTCCGCATCATCTGGAATAACGATGGCTGGTTCCAAAAGGTAACCGTCGGTCGTCACTATTTGCCCATCACCATCGACCTTGAAGGCCCCATTTCTGGTGTAAGCTATTGAACCATCCGGCATGGTAACCTGGAAGAAACCATCTCCTGAGATCATTAGGTCCAAAGGATTTTCCGTCACTTGGACAGTGCCCTGGCTCATCATTCTGGGTGTACCTACAACCCTGCTGCCAAGCCCTACCTGAACGCCTGTAGGTACCGTAGAGCCGGGCTCCACTGGCGCTCCAGGCTCCCTGTCCACCTGATATAGGAGGTCCTCAAAATCGGCCCTCTGCTTTTTGAAGCCTGCGGTGTTAACGTTGGCAAGGTTGTTGGCCACAACGTCCAGGTTAGTCTGCTGAGCCTTCATTCCTGTTGCCGACGACCAAAGCGCTCTTAGCATACCTTCCACTTCCCCCCGTCAATGTTTATCCATTAAACCAAAAGGGACACCAAGCATCCCTTAATCTCATCTGTCAACTTCATTATCTTTGTCCTCTTGCCCTCCCTGGATAAGACCCTTTCAAGCTGCGAGAGCCCTTCCTGAACCCTGGTTATCAACTTAAAGGCCGCACCGGAAGCCATGGAGAACTCCTGCCTTATGGCAAGCATCCCCTGCGCCTGTTCCAAGAGCTCCCTTACAATGCTCCTGTATTCGTCCAGCACCCTTTGAGATGGGAACCTGAACAGCTTATCTGCTGCATTATCCAGTTTCTCCAGGAGCACCTTTGATTCTGCCTTTACAAGCTTCTCCTCAAAAGGAAAACCAGCACCGCTATCCCTGCCTTTTATTTTCTTGCTCATAGGCAGGGAAGAGTCGTTTGCAGGGCTTTTTACGCTAATTCCTATTCCTGAAGAAAAGTTGCCGTTCATGTCGTATGTCCCCACGCTCCAAGCCGTCTTCTATATATGTTTTCGGTTTACCTGCCGCATTACTGAACCCTAGCATGTATGAGGAAAAAACTACTTCAAAGCTCCAATCAGCCAGCCGGAAGATACCTTTTCCATTTTGAGCCTCACGGACCTTAAGGTCCGTACAAACAGTATCTTAGGAGCATATGCAAGGACCACCTCGTCAGGGTCGTCCTGCCTTTTGATCTCATATTTTAAAGGAAACTTCGTGGGCAAAAATTTGTTCTCCAAAAATTTCCCCAGCTCTTCAGCAGAGCCGAGCTGCATCTTAAAATTATCGGAGAGCAGGGAGTACATTTCCTGCAGGTCTCCAGCTTGCCAGGCCTTGAGGAATTTATCCAGGAGCTTTTCCCTCTCGTAGCCTACAGGCTGTTTTTTCTCGTTTTCAGGCAATGTGGCTTTCGCAGAAACCGGAGAAGGCTTTGCATCTTTATCTTCTCCTTGCTTTTTCTCTTCTGCCAAAGCAAACATGAGGTCATCCAACCTTTTTCGCAGCATATCCCTTTGAGATGTCACTTCCTCCAGCATTTTTTCAAGCTTTTCCCTCTCTGCTATCCATTCTTTTTTTGCCTCTTCCACTGCAGCCTTTTTCGCATCCTCCAAGGAAATGCGCGCCTTTTGTTCCTCGGTCATGAGGTTTGCTGTTTGCTTTCTCTTTAATTCCTCCGCTATTTCCTCCCGAAGGCGGGTCTTCATGTCGTCAGGAAACTCAAAGACCAACTCAGGCATATTTTTTCTCTTTAAGACCAACTTGAACTGCCCATCCACTTTTGGAAAGAACACCAGCCCCTGGACCAGATCTGAGATGGGAGAATCAAACACCTTATCGTATGACGCCGGAGGAAAACGCGTCCCGTCCTCTTTTTCCAGGAAAAATGACTTGGAAAGAGGGGCAAAACTTAGGCCCTTGGCGCCGTAAACGTATACACTGAGCAAAACAGGCGTCGAAGTGTCCATCCTGAGGGTCTTTCTGAAGTCCTCGGCTATCTTCCCCGTCGGATCTCCGTTCCCGCCAGTCACTTCCATAACCCAGGGTTCAACCATGTAGTCAGGGTAGTGCACTACCCATGCTAAAAAGCCCTTGCCCCACCGAAAGGCAGTGCGGTCATCCAACAGCTCCTCCACTGTTGTAGAAGCTGCAAAAGCTGCACAGGAAGCAGTAATAATGAATAGTGTAGCAAGAAAGACGCGCAAAGATGCTCTTTTCAAGGCAGCCCCTCCGTTTTAAAGATAAAGACGATTCTTGTATCTTATTCTTTTAGAATATGATTTTACCAAAAAAATGGTAGAATAATGGCATATTCTGCGACTGGATACAAAATCAGAGGAGGCACAGGCTGCATGGGCATAAAGTTGAAGACTGTCATCATGGGAGAAATTGAAGTAGATGAAGAGGCTATAATAACCTTCCCTAATGGGCTGCCTGGATTTCCCGGAGCCAAAAGATGGGTTTTCGCAGGAAACGACGAGGAAACCATCAAGTGGTTGATATGTGTGGACTGCGGCCATATATGTCTCCCTGTAGCGCCTCCTGAGGTAGTTGACCCAAACTATTCCCCTCATATTCCCATTGAAAACCTGGAAAGGCTTCAGCTTAAGGACATAAGAGATGCAGTATTAATGGTTATATTGAACCTCCCCCGGGAGAAACCCTGGAGAGGTACGGCCAATTTACTCGCGCCTTTGGTGCTCAACCCCACCTTGCGTCTTGGGGAGCAGGTTGTCCTGCTGGACGAACGCTACAGCGTACACACGCCTCTTCTCTCGGAAGAAGAGCGCGCCAGGATCGAAGCTTCCCTGCAGCCTGAGGGGCAACAGGGCGGTGAAGAATAATGCTGGTTTTGACGAGACGCAAGGACGAAAGCATAGTCATAGATGTGGCAGGTGGGATAGAGATAACCGTCATAGAGGCAAACAATAATTTCGTACGTCTGGGAATAAAGGCCCCAAGGTCGATCAACATCTGGAGAAAAGAGATCCTGCTGGAAGTTACCGACGCAAACAAGGCTGCTGCTTCCACGGCGGTGAAGGATTTGGACGTTTTGGAGTCCCTTTTGAAGAAACGCCCCAGCCGCGCTAAAAGAGGGGAAGACAAAAAAGATGGGGAGCCAACAACCAGTTGAAGGAATAGTACCTATAAGCTCTATTGAAGAATCTTCTCAGCTAAGCCAGTATGGCTATGGAGAAGATGTCTTCGCCTATTTTGATGAGCTGTTAGAAAAATTTCCTTCTTTTGTTGTTTGGCAAACGTATTTCTCTTATCTTTTCAATAGAGGGACAAAAGCAAGCCGGCAGCTTTTGTCATCGGTCCCTGAGGGGACAAAAAATTCCATGGATGGAAATTCAAAAGAACAGGGAGGTTTGAGTAGCATGCGTATTTATCACAACATCAACTCTATGGTAACCCAGAACAGCTTGAGGACCAATGAGCACGGTCTCTCCAGGTCGCTCACCAGGCTCTCCACAGGCCTTCGCATCAACAGCGCCGCTGACGACGCGGCGGGGTTGGCGATATCGGAGAAGATGAGAGCCCAGACTGCAGGCCTGGACAAGGCGATAAGCAACTCTCAGGACGGCATTTCGCTTATTCAGACTGCTGAGGGCGCCTTGAACGAGACCCAGTCCATCCTCCAGAGGATGAGGGAGCTGTCCGTCCAGGCAGCCAACGACACTCTAACGGCCAACGACCGCCAGGCGATCCAGTCGGAAATTGACCAGCTCACCGAGGAGCTCGACAGGATTTCCGACACCACCACCTTCAACACCAAAAAACTCCTTGACGGCTCTGCTTCTGCAATAACGTCCACCGACAAGTCCACCACCAAGGTGTACGCAAGGGGGACGGTGACCAATGAGGGCAACTACAAGATCTCCGTGGACCTCTTGCAGGCGGGCACCGCTCAAGTTCAGGCTTCCAACGT
>NZ_JACDOB010000043.1 GCF_017656375.1 Thermovirga sp. | reverse complement strand
CCTATAAGGGAAAAGACCCAGTTTGAGCTTTCTGCTTCCGATGCCAGAAAGCTGCGAATAGACGTTCCTGTAGTAAAAAGCGGCTCTTCCCACAAGTTAGAAAGCCCCATATTGCTTATAGGCCCAAAAGGGAGCGTCTCCCTCACAGAGGGCGTTGGGATCGCGTGGAGGCATATACATTTGTCTCCCGAAGAGGCCTTGGCCTTAGGAGTGGAAAACGGCCAGGAAGTAGATGTGGAGGCCAAGGGAGACAGGGGCATCATATTTAGAAAGGTATGGGTGCGGGTAAGCGACAGGTTCGTAAGCGAGTTTCACGTGGATGTGGACGAAGCGAACGCTTGTGGGCTCAAGACTGGGGATTACGTTCAGATAGTCCGCATACCAGAAAGCTTGTAAATGGGGGATAAGCCTTGTTCAGACTGGATGCATGTGCTGAGGCGTTAAAAAGCAATAAGGCCATTGCTTCATGGAAGAGGCTGTACCTGGGGATTGACCTGGGGACTACAAACATCGTAGTTGTGGCCTTGAACGAAAGGGGCGAGCCGGTTTCTGCATCAATGACATCGTCGACAGAAATAATACGGGACGGTGTAGTGGTGGATTACTGGAGGGCCATAAAGGAGACGGAGAAGAATATAGAGGTTATTTGTTCGAAGCTAGGGATTTCTCTGGATAGGCTTTTGGAGAATTCCGTTGGTGCTTCGGCATATCCTCCTGGCATATCTCCCAGGACGGCCCAGGTCTGTGCCAACGTGGTGGAGGCTTTGGGGGTGCCGTGCAAGGGCCTATATGAGGAACCGGTTGCTGCCGCCAGAGCGCTGAACATGGAAGAAGGCGTGATAGTGGACATAGGTGGAGGTACGACGGGAATAGCGATCTTCAAAAGTGGCGAGGTCGCATACTCCGCCGACGAGCCTACAGGGGGAACACACATGACCTTGGTGATCTCTGGCAGGATGGGAATTTCCTTTGAGGAAGCCGAAGAGAAAAAGCGCGTTAAGGCCAATCACAAGTTCTTGAGACCCATATTGGTTCCCGTCGTGGAAAAGATGGCCACCATAGTGAAAGAGCACCTCTATAAGGCTTCCTGGGATTTTTCAGGAGAGCCAATATATCTGGTCGGTGGGGGAGCAGACATCGAAGGTGCTGAAGAAGTATTTTCGTCTATTGTCCAATATCCTGTGAGGCTTGCTGAGCATTGCCTTTTGGTTACCCCATTGGGCATAGCGTCCATGCTCTGGGAAGAACAGAGCGAAAAGATGGTGAAAGAAGATGCAGCGCACGTTAATTGATCGTCTTGCAGAAGAGGTCATATCGAGGCTCGCTAAACCGAGGGTGGCTTTCCTGTGGGGCAGTGGCCAGGCACCTAATAAGGCCTTGGAAGCTGAGGCTTTTAATGCCGTCCATTATCTGCCAGCGGAAAGCTGTTTTTCGCCTTTAAGCCATCTTAAGCCCTGTTACTTTTTGGACCGTTTAGGGGACATCAAGAAGGAAGTAAAGACGCTGGACCTTTTGGTGGCCTTGCAGGTGTCGCCTGCGGTGCTGCAGGAATTATGTTCGGCCTTTCCCATAAGCAACATCAGCCTTTTTATCTCTTGTTTTATAGACGCAGGAAAGACTGTGATCATGGATTTGAGCGTCATAAGGGAAAGGTACAAATGGGGCGGCTTAATGCAGAAGCTGCTTGAAGCAAGGCTTGGGGAGCTTAGAGGCTTGGGTGTGGTTTTTATTGATAAAAGGGCTCCTTCTGAAAGCCTTCGCGTGCCGCAAGGCGGGGGGAAAAGCCTGGTAATAAAAGATAAAGGGTGGCTTGCCTGGAGTGAAGTTAGTGGAATGCTTCCTTATGGGTGTAGGGCTTTAGTGCTCAAAGGCAACACGAAACTTAGCTTTGAGGCGTTGTCCAGGCTCAGGGAGCAAGGTGTTGCGATCACAAGAGAGGAAGGATAGATATGGCTATTTCTGCTCGGCTGGTAGTTAAGCCCACAGAGGCGCTTTTAGAGGTCTTAAAGAGCAGGTTGAGGCCTCATGTTGCTAAAGATTTTAACGAGGTGGGGGCTTTGCTGCTCATTCAGGGAGCGGTTGTGGATGTTCTGGCGGCCATAGATGTAGCGACCAAGGCCTCCAACGTCAAAGCTTCTGAAGTCGTAGGCAACTGCCCGCAGCAGCTTAACACCGTTGTCTTTTGGGGAAGTGTATCGGACGTGAAGCAGGCTCTTTCAGCCTTGAAGGAATGGGGAGATGTTAAGTCATGAAGATAGGGAAAGTCATAGGCCATGTGGTTTCCACGAAAAAGGACGAGAGGCTAGTGGGGTTCAAGCTTTTGGTGGTGCAGGTGCTTCATCCCACGAAGGAGGGCGAGTTGGGGGCAAGAGAGGACAAGTACCACGTAGCGGTGGATTTGGTGGGCGCTGGTGTAGGGGAGCTGGTTCTTCTGTGTTCTGGCAGCTCTGCCAGGTTTTCTGCTAGCGAGAAAAAGGGCACCCCGGTGGATGAGGCGATAGTAGGAATAATAGATACCGTGGATTTTAACCTGTAGAGGTGAATTTCAAGGTGCGGATATATACAAGGCAGGGAGATCAAGGAGAGACTCAGTTAGTTGATGGCAGCAAGGTTCCCAAAGATCATCCTGCAATAGTGCTGAACGGCCATATAGACAAGGCGGTTTCTGTTCTTGGCGCTGCCAGGAATACCGCCCCAGAGGTGCTGAAGGAAGATATAAAGGCCCTTCAGGAGATGCTCATGGGCTTAATGGCCTTTGTTGCAAGGGGTTCCAAGGAATATGAGCTTCCAGGCGTAAAAAGCTTGGAGTTGAAGATAGATTCTATTCAGGAAAAGTATCCCTTCGATTGTTATGCGAAGGTTTTAGATGTGTTCAATAAAGGCAAGTTTATAGTCCCTGGAGAAAGCTTATGTGAATCCATGCTCCATGTGGCAAGGACAGTGGTCAGGGAGGCAGAGCGCTATGCCCTTCAAGCAGCCAGAGAGCAAGTTCTGGACGGTAGGCTCGTGCCTGTGCTTAACAGGCTGTCAGATTACATTTGTACTCTTGCAATAGCGGCTGCATTTGAGGATTTTGTCTCTCGCATAACACAAATAGTTATGAGGGAATTGGAGGAATGTAAAAAATTAAACTTTGATAAAACTAGTGGGGGTGCAGGAACTATGTACAGCAAGAACATGAATTTGGATTTGGCTCTTAAATTTGTAGATGCTGCCGCGAAAAGGGCGTCGGAGATAGGGGTTCCTATGGTTATAGCTGTTGTAGATGAAAGCGGTGTTCTTACGGCCTTTTCCAGGATGGACGGGGCGCTGCTGGTAAGCTGTGACTTGGCCATTAAGAAGGCTCGCACGGCAGTTTCCCTTCGCATGCCTACCGACGAAGTTGCGGGGCTCATCCAGCCTGGCAAGCCTTTATATGGCCTTCAGTCGGATTCAACCCTTTGCTGTTTTGGCGGAGGGTTTCCCATCAAGAAGGATGGGAAGGTAATAGGTGCTATTGGGGTGAGTGGTGGCAGTGTGGAGGAAGATATGGACGTTGCCCGGTACGCCTTGTCTGTCTCTTCGGCGTTTTAACGGAGTTTTCCATATGAGTTTACAGGGGGTGTATGGCTTTGAGAGAGCAGGATATAAAACAGATTGTCGCCAAGGTTTTGGAGGAGCTGAAAGATCAGGTAGGCTCACTGGAAAAAGGCAGAACAAGCCAGGCTTCTTACTGTTATGGTGATGTGGATGATGCCGTAGAAATGGCCGTCAAGGCTCAGAAGATATGGCAGTGGGAATACAGCTTGGAAGATAAAAAGAAAATAGTAGATGGGCTTAAGAAGTTTTTGTTGGATTATGTTGAGGAGCTGGCGGTTTTGGCTGTCGAGGACACGGGTATGGGCAGGGTAGATGACAAGATAGCCAAAAACAGGCTTGCTGTGGAAAAGACTCCCGGCCCGGAATTTTTTACCACGAAGGCCACATCAGGGGACAATGGCCTGGTTTTAGAGGAGCTCTCTCCTTTTGGGGTTATAGCCTCTATCACTCCTTCCACTAACCCCACGGCTTCGGTGATAAATAACGCCATTTGCATGATCTCAGGAGGAAATGCCGTTGTTTTTGCTCCCCACCCCTCGGCTGTCAAGTGTTCTCTGAGAAGCTGCGAGCTGATTAATCAATACTTGACGTCCCAGGGCGTGCCCGCCGGGTTGGTGTCGAGCCTTTCCATAGCGACCTTGGAAAATGCCCGCAAGCTCATGACGCACAAGGACGTGAGGCTTGTTTCTGCCACCGGTGGGCCAGGTGTCGTAAAAGCCGCTTTGAGTTCTGGCAAGCCTGCCATTGGTGCGGGCCCAGGCAACCCGCCTGTGATTGTGGATGAGACAGCCCATTTGGAGAAGGCAGCAAAGGATGTCATAGCTGGCTGTTCCTTCGACAATAATTTGCCTTGCATAGCGGAGAAGGAGCTTATAGTGGTCAACTGTGTTGCAGACCAGCTTAAAAGGTACATGCTGGAGAACGGGGCCTTTGAGCTTAAGGGTGGCGATGTAGGAAAGCTGAAGAAGCTCGTCCTGACCGAGGACGGAAAGCCGAATAAGGATTATGTAGGCAAGGATGCGGTGCGCATATTGGCAGATATAGGCATAAAGGTTCCAGAGAGTGTTAGGGTAATTTTGGTTGAAGCAGAAGAACAAGATCTCCTTGTGCAGGAGGAGATGCTCATGCCCGTCTTACCGATGGTAAGAGTGTCAGACTTCGAGGATGGGCTTATGATGGCCCTGAGGGTGGAGCATGGCTTCAGGCATTCAGCAGCTATCCACAGCACCAACATAGACAACATGAGCAGGATGGCGAGGGCCATGGAGACTACTATTTTCACTAAAAACGCCCCTTCCTTTGCTTCCATAGGTTTCGGCGGCGACTGCCCTACGGCATTTACGATAGCGACCACTACAGGCCAGGGGCCCACTACGCCTCTTTCCTTCTGCAGGGTAAGGCGCTGCCTGCTGCATGGGGCATTTAGGATAGTTTAGCCCTGGTGGGGGAATAGGAAATGATTTCGAAGGATGAGCTTTTGAAGGCCGTGTTTGAAGCAGGGGTTGTGGGAGCTGGAGGAGCAGGCTTTCCCACCCATGTAAAGCTAAAGGCCGATGGCATAGATACCTATGTAATTAACGGTGTGGAGTGCGAGCCCCTTTTGTTTAAGGATAAGCACCTTATGAGAGAAGAAAGCCAATTTTTGGTGGATACTGCCAGGGAGGTTGCAGAGGCCATCGGCGCAAAAAGGGCAGTTTTCGTACTCAAGGAGAAGTATAAAAAAGAAATAGAAAGCCTTAGAAAGGCTGGGGGAGAGGTGATCCCCATAAGGGATTACTACCCTGCTGGCGACGAAGTCATCTTGATCAGGGAGGCTTTAGGCAGGCTCGTTCCAGAAGGAGGCCTTCCGCTGATGGTTGGCGTGGTAGTGAACAATGTAGAGACTTTGTACAACCTGGGAAGGGCAATGGACTCCAAAAGCGTGACCCACAAGTTTGTTACGGTCAGCGGCTATGTAAAAGAGCCTGGCGTTTGGCTTGTCCCTATAGGGGTTTATGCTTCTAGCCTTATACGTGCCTGTGGCGGCGTGACCATTGAGAACCCGTGGTATATAGATGGAGGTCCCATGACGGGGAAATACCGCAAGGACTTGGACTTTGTGGTTAGCAAGACTACTAGTGGCATAATTGTGGTTCCTGGCGATTCGGCCCTGGTCAAATACGAGACCATGCCGGTTGAAATTATGCTGAAGCAGGCCAAGTACGCTTGCATCCAGTGTAACCAGTGTACACTGGTGTGTTCCAGAAAGCTTGTTGGTTATGATCTTAAGCCTCACATGATAATGCGGGCCATGGCGTACAACAAGTTGGCGGATATATCTGTCCTCAAGAGCGCCTTCTTATGTTCCGAGTGCAACTTGTGCAGTGGCTTGCATGCCTGTCCTATGCAGCTTTCCCCAAGAAGGGTGAACCAGCAGCTTAAGGCCATATTGCGGCAGCAGGGAGTGAAGCCGGAATTCCAAAAGCGTGAAATGAAGCAGGACCCCATGAGGGATTACAGGCTCCTTCCTTCCAGCAGGCTCAAAAGGCGTATAGGCCTTGATAAGTTCCCGGAGGAGCTGCCTTTCAGGGGCCTTTTTAAGGATTTAGACGAAGTTTTTGTGCCTTTTTTGCAGCACATAGGCCGCCCGTGTGCCCCTGCGGTTAGTGAGGGGGATTTTGTGGCAGCAGGCCAGGTGTTGGGTTTTCCACCGGAGGGCGCGTTAGGGGCAGCTGTTCACTCTTCTATTGATGGAGTTGTCCTCAGTGTGGCTGCTGAAGGGGTAAAAATAAAGAAAGTTGATATGGAGTGATATTAGATGGAAAAAGCCTTGGCGACCATAGAAAGTATCAGCGTGGCGAGGGGATACCAAATTGCTGACAGTATGCTGAAATCGGCAAGTATTTCCCTTTATTATGCTTCCACTGCATGTCCAGGCAAGTTTTTGATCATAGTTGGAGGGCAGGTGAGCGCTGTAAAGACAGCCCTCAACAGGGCATTGGATGTGGGCAAGGAGATGATAGTGGATTATATGTTCTTGCCCAACATTCATCCCCAGGTCATTTCCGCTCTTACTTGTTCGACGGAGGTGAAGGATATACGGGATTTAGGGGTAGTTGAGGCCATGTCTGCCCCGTCTGTGCTGGAGGCAGCGGACGCAGCGGTTAAGGCCTCGAGGGTGAATCTAATAGAGATAAGAGTAGGTAGAGGTATGGGCTCTAAGAGCTTTTTCTCTGTGACTGGTGAGATATCGGACGTGAAAAATGCAGTAAAGGCTGCAGAGGGGGTGGTTTCTTCACGGGGGCTTTTGGTTGAGGCAGTGGTTATAAGCAGGCCGCACAAGGACCTGGTTGGCGTTTTGGGCTAGTTGGCTTTAGAGAAGTAGAGTAAGCCAAATAAATAAAAACACGGGAGGGGTTAGTATGGGAACCAAAGTAATGATATCACCTAGCAAGTATGTTCAGGGAGCCGGTGCATTGGCAGAGATAGGAGCACAGGCAAAGCATCTTGGGAAGAAAGCCTTTGTAATAGGCGGCAAGAGGGCTATGTCCACTTCCAAGGGGGTTGTTGAGGAGAGCTTCAAGAAAGAGAACATAGAGGCTGTTTTTGAGCATTTCAATGGGGAGTGCTGTGATCCTGAGATAAACAGGCTGAAGAAGATAGCAGAGGATAATAACACGGATTTTGTTGTTGCTGTTGGTGGAGGCAAAGCTATAGACACTGCCAAATCCATAGCTGCGATGATGGGAAAGCCTGTGGTTATAGTCCCCACCATAGCTGCTACCGATGCCCCATGCAGCGCATTATCGGTCATTTACACGGAAGACGGGGTATTTGACAGGTATTTTGTTTTGCCCAAAAACCCAGATCTAGTGTTGGTGGATACTTCCATTATAGCCAAGGCGCCTGTAAGGTTTTTGGTCTCCGGCATGGGGGATGCTCTGGCCACGTGGTTTGAGGCTGATTCATGCTTCAGGTCTTCTGCCAAGAACTTGCCGGGCGGGTATTCTACGGCCACTGCTTTGAGCCTTGCCAGGCTTTGCTATGACATTTTGATGGAGTATGGCAAGATGGCCAAACTTTCCGTGGAGAAGGGCGTTGTTTCCCCTGCGGTAGAAAAGGTAGTTGAGGCCAACACCCTGTTGAGCGGAATAGGTTTTGAAAGCTCTGGGCTTGCAGCTGCTCATGCTATTCATGATGGCTTCACTATTTTGGAGGAGACCCACAGCGTGTATCACGGAGAAAAAGTATCCTTTGGAACCCTTGTGCACATTGTCCTTGAGGACAGGTCTTGGGAGCAGATAGAAGAGGTCATGAATTTCTGTGTTGAAGTGGGCCTGCCTATAACGCTAAAGCAAATTGGTGTAGTGGAGCCCACAGCGGAAAAGATAATGAAGGTCGCAGAGAAGACCTGCGAGCCAGGAATGTTGATCCACAACATGCCTTTCGAGGTAACTCCTCAGATGCTCTTTGACGCCATTTTTGCAGCCGATGCCATAGGCAGCAATTATCTAAAGGAGAGAGGAATAGAGATTTAAACTTAAGAAAGAGAAATCACTTCAATAAGCACATAGGCCGCCATCGGGCAAA
>NZ_JACDOB010000042.1 GCF_017656375.1 Thermovirga sp. | reverse complement strand
AAGAAAAAGCGAAAGACCGACAGGTACTCTCCAGGAGGACGGGGCGGCAGAAGGCCCGACAGGGCAACCATAGTATACTGCAACATGGCTCGCTCCCTGTGGAAGGACGTTCCCATAATAATAGGAGGCATTGAAGCCAGCCTGAGACGTTTCGTTCACTACGACTACTGGTCAGACAGGCTCAGAAAACCTATTCTCATGGACAGCAAAGCGGACCTCTTAGTCTGGGGAATGGGAGAAAAGACCATAATCCAAATAGCCCAAAAACTGGAAAAAGGCGTACCCATCTCGGAGATAAGGGACGTTCGGGGGACGTGCTACATATCCAAAGACCTCGAAAAGCTAGAAGAATTCGTCGAACTCCCCTCGTGGGAAGAAATTTTGCAGGACAAAAAGGCTTTCGCTAAAGCCCATCTGCTTGTGGAACATGAGCTTGACCCACTTACGGGCAGGACGATCGTTCAGAAAGTGGTTGACCGATACCTGGTGCAAAACCCTCCACAGTTTCCTCTCACTGAGAAAGAGCTAGACCAGATATATGAGCTTCCCTACACTAGAAAGGCTCACCCAGGTTACGACGCGCTGGGAGGGGTGCCAGCACTGGAGGAAGTGCAGTTCAGCATAACGGCCCACAGGGGGTGTTTTGGCAGCTGCTCCTTCTGCGCCCTCTCAGCCCATCAGGGCAAAATCATCCAAAAGCGCAGCGACAAATCAATTATCGAAGAGGCAAAAAAGCTCACCCAGATGGAAAATTTCAAGGGGTACATCCATGACGTAGGAGGCCCCACAGCCAACTTTCACGAGAAGGCCTGCAAACTGCAGGAAAGGGGGACTTTCTGCAAGGATCGACAGTGCACGTGGCCTTCTTGCTGTCCAAATCTGCGGAAGACCAACAATAGCTACATGAAGCTTTTAAGAAAAATTCGCTCTCTGCCAGGGATAAAGAAGGTCTTCGTTCGCTCCGGCATCAGGTACGACTACATAATGGCGGAAAACAACATAGCTTTCTTAAAGGAGCTCTGCGAGCACCACGTAAGCGGCCAACTCAAGGTTGCTCCGGAACACTGCTCTAAACGAGTCCTCGACCTCATGAGAAAGCCTCCAAAGGAGGTCTTTCTGAAGTTCAAGAAGATGTACGAGGAGGTAAACCGTTCCCTGGGCAAGAAGCAGTTTCTGGTGCCGTACCTCATATCGAGCCACCCCGGCAGCACTTTGGAAGATGCGATAGAGCTGGCAGAATTTTTGAGGGATATTCATTATCATCCAGAACAGGTCCAGGATTTTATCCCCACGCCTGGGACATTATCTACCTGCATGTACTATTCAGAGATAAACCCCCACACGGGGGAAAAGATTTTCGTTGCCAAAACGGCCAAAGAAAAGGCCATGCAAAGAGCCCTTCTGCAGTGGAGAAACCCCAAAAACCATAAGCTCGTGAAGGAAGCACTGACTCGTACGGGGAGATTGGACCTGATAGGAACAGGGAAAAAATGCCTTATAAAAGAGAGTGCCCCAAACCCATTATGGAAAAAGAAATTTTCCAAAAACGGGCTCAAAACAAAAAACGCAAAAGGCAAGCCTCGCAGGAAGGGATAAAAGCGAAAGAATCCTACTATAAACAGAAGCCCCGGTATTCCCGGGGCTTCTGTTCTCTCTAAAAATATATCTATTTATAGAGGAGAAAGGAGTAAAGGTGCAGGAAGCAAAGGTTGCGGCGGCCTCGCGCTTCCAGATGGTTAGTATATTTATTTTTCTCAAATTGTCAACACTTAAATATAAAATTCCCTACAATGTCTCAATTTTTGCATTATTATACCTTGTTTTGTTCTGTTTTTTGTATATCTTATACTTTCCTGCTTCCAGCCCCTAGAAGTTAAAACGAGTATTCCCAGGTCAGATAGACTCGCCTCTCTGGGCCGTAGTAATAAGTCCCATAAGATTCACTAGCCCAATAATCTTCATCGAACAGGTTGTATGCTGCGAGGCGAACCGTGGACGAGCCGTTTTTGTACTCCAAGGATGCATCCACCGTTGCCACGTTGGATTCGACGTTTTCTCCCTCTTCTCTGTTTCCGAGATAATGAAGGGTAACCTGTCCAAAGAAGGGGCCATTTTCATACATTAAAGCCGTGTCTATATCCCACTCGGGAGAACGACTTCTTTCCCATTTATCATTCTTCTTTTCCTCTGCTCTCATCCAGGTAGCGCCAAGCTTAAGGCTAAAGAGAGGAGAAAGCTTCCAATGCTTCGACAATTCCAAGCCCCAGGATCTATACTTGTTTACGTTTTCATATCTGCTACCTTCCCAAGCTATTTTGTCCTCCATATCTAGATAAAAAAGCCCTGCGTTCCACGGGCCGTATTGGTCTTGTCCCTTACAACCCAGCTCATAGCTATGACCTTTTTCCGGTTTTAAATCCGGATTAGGACTAACCCAAGCACCATCACCAGCTATTTCGTAGAAGCTGGGCATGGCGAAGAACCGTCCAGCTGACAGGTACCACATAGCACCCCCAAGGGTTTGATAGGAGAGGGAAATCTTGGGGTTAAGCTCATTGTAATCTTCTGCGTTATCTTGGTCCCAAATCTCATAGCGCAGCCCCACATTAAGCAACAAATCCCCGACAGGTTTGGAAACTTCCACAAATGGAGCGTAGTTAGTGCGAGAACCCTCGCTGGCGCCTGATAACTCCTCATCTCTAAACGCCAGCCCCCAGGAAAGCAGGCTATCATTCCATGTGGTTTTTTGGGAGAATTCTGCCCCTAAAGCTTCATCATCATAGTCGCTAGAACCCCACAAGTCCCGGTAATTTTTTTTCTCTTCATGCCTATAAACTATAAACTTATCTCCGTCTTTTTCCCACCTAAAGTTGAATCTCGAATATTCATCTTTCTGCTTGCTTTCACTTCCCCAATACGTCCAGCGGGAATCATATTTTCCCCACGTTCCGGAAAAGGTAAATGGCCCTTTCTGTAAAGTTATACCTCCAGAATCTTCATCGAAATCCAAATTTTTGTCTTGTACAAAACCATTCCAGGACAGAGGAGATTCCCCCTCTTCAGAATGGCCATACCATATTCTGGCAGAAAAATCGCCGCTGCTCGTCCAGGCGCTCACGGAGCCCTTGCGCCACTCGTTGCTCCCAGCTTCCCCTAAAATAGAAATGCCTTTCCCTTTCGCTTTCTTCGTTATTATGTTTATGACTCCCACTGCAGCCATGGACCCGTAAAGGGCAGAACCTGCCCCTTTCACCACCTCAATGCGCTCTATATCAGAAAGAGGTATGGACCTTAAATCCACAGTCGAAGCACCTGCAACATGGCTTGCCTTGTAATAAGGCACTCCGTCCACAAGGAACAAAACTTCTGTAACAAGCCCTCTGAGCTTTATATTATCCTCCGCAGTGCTTCCATTACGAGCAGATATGTAAATCCCGGGAACGCTGTTACTCAAAAGCTCCCCCAGTTCGGTAGCCCCGCTTCTCTCTATGTCCTCGCTGGTAACCACATACGTCGCAGCTGGGACTTCCTCAAGAGATTCATAGATCCTGGAGCCCGTCACAACTTCCGGCTCAAGGACCATTGCGTCCTCAGCATGAGCCGGACAAGACGACACCACTAAAAAACACAACAAAAACAGCCCAACGATACCCAAACATGCAATGACTTTTCTCACAGAACCATCACCCCTTCAGAAATTTTGATGGGGCCATAAAAAAAGCCCCTTCCGGGGCCCTGCAAAAAACTCGTCCCCTTCCCGGCCCTCGAGGAAAGAGACTGCCTGCAGAAAGGTTCGGTGTCCGGACTTGGGGTCTTCCTCCAGGCGCGCCTTCCCAGCATACATGCCAGTGGCATCGTGCGCCCTTCGTCACCCTCACCGTAGCGGGGCTGTGCCGGATTCTCACCGGCTTCCCGATTTCCTCCCTGCCTGAGTGCTTTTAATTTTCCAACATACGATATATTCTAATATCCTCTCCGTCAAGAGCTTCCAATATATTTTAATAATAGTAGTAACTGTATCCAAAACAACCCGCTCATGCCAAAACATAGGGGAGGCAGGTTTTCCCTGCCTCCCCTTGCCTACTGAACTTTAGGAGCTCTTTGATATAATCTAATACCTAAAAATAGCAGCAACATCCCCGCCTGAAGGCATATCCTCAGGCCTTACAACATATACTCTGCCTTGGCCTTTTAAGGTCTCCACCGCAGCCAAATCCAGAAGGTCCCTTGATGCTGGTTCGTCTTTTGCCGTTAACGTTACTTTCTGTGTTTCCTTATCCCACTTGCCCCATACCTGCTTCCCCGATGGAACAAATAAAACATCCACACGCCCAGAGCAGGCCGCAGGCACTACTTCCTCAAGCAAAGAAGAAGCCTTACCAGTTCCCAAGAGGGCTTCGAACTTCCTTCTGGCTTCATCTTCTTCCTTTTTAAAAATAGGCTCCACTATAGCCTTTGCCTTCTGTAAAAGCTCCTCAGCGCTCATGCGGTCTGGGCTTCCCTCAATGAAATCCTCAGTTATGTGAGGATAGGAAGCTACGTCCCTGTACAAAGAGACAACATAAGATACCCCTGCAGGGACAAGGGGTGCAGATTCGTCGTTAAGGATATCCTTCAGCCCTTTATCCACCATCCTCAAAAAGGCCTTGATATTTTCCTTCAGGTCCTCGTCTCCGGCGCCATGGCCATGAAACAACCCCTGCCTGCCCGGAGCAGAGCCAATCTGGCCTTGCTTTTCCAGAGGCTCATACTGGAGGGCCTCAGATATGCTCTGGGGAACATTTTCCAAATCTATTTCCCTAAAGTCCTCTTTCGTACATTGCAGCAACCTTATCTTCTTCTTGCTGAGGCACAAAACGTAAAAATCCTCCTTCCCTCCCACCAGAGGCAAAAAAGGCTTTATATGAAAGGCTTCAGACACTACCACGAGATGGGGCACATCTATTGGCACCCTATATATGCCAGAATAACCTTCAGACAGAAACACAGCAAGAGCCTTACTCTGATTCTCCCAGAAAATGGAGTTGGAAAGAAGTTTCCTGGCCGGCTCAACAAGCTTCTCAACTTCCTGAGGCTTCAGGCCACGAGAAACTAAAGACTCTTGAGCTTCTCCAATCACACTCTTAAAGCTTATCTGGCTCTTTCTGGGCTCTGCCGGAAGGGGCGTGGGCATGTAGATCGAAACGCAGGGATCCCCCTTGTGCTCCGATAAGGCAATCAGTTCTCTTCGAGTTAGCACTTTCATCTTTAAACGCCTCCTTTTTCTGTTCTCTTCCTACTCTCTAAAACTGCCTCTCATCTACTTTTTCTAATTATAACACTAACCTGTTAAGCTTAAGATGTACTGCCTAAAGTAAAGCCCTTACACTTAAAAAGCCTAACACAGGCATCAACTACTCTCGCATCGTACAACAAGTCTTTTCCCTCTGTAATCTCGGCAATGGCTTCATCTAGAGAAAAAGCAGACCTGTAAGGCCTATGAGACAGCATGGCTTCCATTACATCAGCTACAGCCAATATTCTGGCCTCAAGGCAAATAGCATCTCCTGAAAGGCCCCTGGGGTAACCGGACCCATCCAGGCGTTCGTGGTGCTGGTACACTATCTCCGCCAATTGTGTCCGGTGGCTCATATTCCTTAAAAGCTCATAACCTCTCTGTGGATGAGTTTTTATTATCTCCATTTCTATGTCACTTAAGGCCCCCGGCTTATTAAGAATCTCAGAGGGCACAGCTATTTTCCCTATGTCATGAATAAACCCTGCAAGCCTGACAAGCCTGACCGTCTCTTTTGGAAGCCCCATCTCTATGGCAATAGCTGCAGCAAGGTAAGAAACTCTTTTTTGGTGGCTACAGGTATAAGGGTCTCTCATCTCAACAATCTCAGCTAGAATCTCTATGGTCTCTTCCCATAGCCTTTCTGCCTGTTCGAGATCCTCTCTAGCTTTATCCCTTGCAATTTTGTATTTCCTAGCCAACTCAGCCAGATACCCTACATCGGTGTATGTATTCAAGATTACTTCAAATCGCCCATCTAAAATTATAGGGATCTTCTTGAATAAAACATGGATATCTCTGCCTTCCTTATTTTTCCTAATAGTTACCCTTTCCACATTTTTGCCTTCTCTTGCCATCTTTATGTGAAGGTCTGCTTCATTCATCCTATCTTCAGGGACTACCAAGTTTCTTAAAACTTCTCCTTCCGCTTCTTCAGGGAAATAACCAAACATGTCCGTAAAGGTCCTGTTAATCTTGATGACTTTAAAGGTTAGAGGGTCCTCCAAAGCTACGGCATCGGGAATCCCTTCAAAAAGCTTCTCGAAAAATGTTTTTTGGCGAATAAGCTCCCTTTTATTCGCCAAAAGCTCCCTGGCTTGATCCCAATTTTCCTTAAGCACCCTATACCCGCCCATAGAAAGGGCAATAACCAAGATGCCCAAAACAGCCATCAGAACATAGACCCCAGTTGGAATTGGATTTTCCTCATTAACTTCCCCCAGCCACTTTGCCAAAGATTTGTTTAAAACCGACTGAGGGTCTTTTTGCATCTGTGTCAAATGAAAATCTATAATTTGCCTCAAAGTGTTGGACTTGCCCCTTGGAAAGGCAAAACGCAACTCCACAGGTTTAAAGATTACGTTAGTGGCTTCGACTGGATAATTGCTTTCCTGTAGCTTCCCAAAAATGCGGTTTACCACTCCGCAAGCAGCTTCTCCCTTCAGAATGGCTTCGAAAACATCCTGAACACTGGAGACCTTTATAAAGCGGCATTTTATGCCAAATTGCCCAACCAGGCCTTTGAAATACTGTCCGTATATATCGCCTGCTTCCATTGCTACAGTTAAGCCTTCAAGGTCCAGTATGGAGTCTACGTTCAATCCTTTTCTCTTGTATAGAATACCCCAATTGGTAAATACCGCCTTGTTGTTAAAATCAAATCTTTCCGCCCTCTCGGGTGAATAAGCAATAGAAGTCATTACATCAATGGAACCAGATTCAAGGCGCTTCAGCCCCTCCTCAAATGTTCCTTTGACGTACTCCAGCTTTAGCCCTTCGTGAGCCGCTATAAACCTCAAAATATCTGCATATATGCCTTGAACCTTATTCTGCCCTGACGTGAAAATGAATGGGTAGTCTTCATAAACACCCACTCTAACTACTACCTGCTGCCGCGACCGCGAGTATGCACACGAAGGAAAACAAAAGCAAAACACAACAAATAAGACCACTAGCACCGCCTGCAGGCGTCTTTTTTGCATCCTCTTTCTCCTCTTATACTCTAACTAAACCACTAACGCGCCATATTTGTTGACCCTTATCGTTCTGCAATAATATTAACATTTTTTAAGAGCGCAAATGGCTTTTTGTTATCTTATCTCCTCAAGGTCACAGCTCTGTGAAGCTCTCTCCGCCTCTATTTTTTCAAGGACTCTATCGAGGTTCTTGCGCCTTGAGGCCATTAACGAGTCATACTCTTCCTGAACAGCCTGTATCTTTTTCCCGAGCTTTTCCATTTTTAAAAGAAAACTCTCCCATTGGGATTTAAACCTACCAAAAAGGGACAATATCTCCTTAGATGCCTGCTGCAGCGCAAAGTTGTCCACCGCCTGCCTTATGACCGCCAAAACGGCGAAAAGCGTGGATGGCGAACAGAATATGACCTTCTTTGAAAGGGCTTCATCGAGGAGGGCTGGATCCTTTTCGTGAATGAAAGCGAATATCTGCTCGTTAGGTATAAAAAGAAGGGCGTAATCCGCCGTACCCTGCTCCGGGTCAATATACTCCCTGGAAGCTACTTCTTTTATTCTATTTTTGACATCCCTTAGAAATGCTTTGGTGAAATTTTCTTTCTCCTGTTCTGTAGCTGCCTCAACATATCTCAAGTAGTTATCGAAGGGGAATTTAACGTCCATGTTCAAAAAGAGCCCTTTAGGCAAAAAGAACGTAAAATCCGGCCGGGTGCCACTTTTTGACGTGCGCTGTTTAGTGTAATTTATACCCTCAACTAATCCTGCTGCCCTCAATATGTCCTCTGCCATCCGCTCTCCCCACTGGCCTCGCGCCCTTGAGCTGGCCAAAACCTCCCTGAGACTGCCTGCCGTTTTGGCTAGCTCGGCCGTTTGTATGCTAAACTCGGAGAGCTTTCCCGCCAGTTCTCCAAATTTTTTTTCCCTGTCCTTTTCAAGCTCATTTACAAGGCACGAGAGGCTCTCCAGCTTAAGAGCCATTTCTTCAAGCCTCCGATCTATAAGGGCCTTCTTCTCCTCTAGTTCCTTGATGCCCATCTGTCTTTCGGTTTCAAGCCTCGAGCGAGCAAGCTTCAAGAACTCCTCAGTGGAGCACTTTAAAGCCTGCACTGAAAGCTCCCCAAAGGCCTCTTTCAATCTAGAGAGAATTATTTCCATCTGATTTTGCCTCCTGGCCTCGCTCTCATAAAACAACTCTTCTGCAAGCTCTCTAGCCGTCTTTCCATGAAAAAATTTCATGAGGAAGGACGCAATAACCCCAAGCAAAAACCCTACAAAAAAGACTAAAATTAAAATAAAAAACGTTCCAGAG
>NZ_JACDOB010000041.1 GCF_017656375.1 Thermovirga sp. | reverse complement strand
AGGTAGGGTGCGGAGGGCAGCCCTCATTACGCTCCATCACTACAAAATAATGGACCCTGTAAATAACTACCGCATCCAGAAGTCGAGGCTTTATTTTTGGTGTTTTAAAGATGTTATTTGCAACAAATAGTTTTTTGCATACAACGCCAAAAGTAAAGACCTGACCCCGAAATCCGAAATCTGGGGAGCGTAATATATAATTGTTTTATGGATTTTTACAGTTAGGCAAAGGAGAGGATAAAAATAAGAAATAACCTTTGGCTCCTTGATTGGGTCATCTTCGCTCTTTTGATTTTAGCTCCCTTTTTGGTAACTAAGCTCTGCATAAAGGGGCGGAAGAAAAGTTGAGCGTAAAAGCGCTACTGATGCAAATGGCCGGTTTCGGCGGGTATGCTCTTCTGGTTATCCTCCTGGCAGGCCAGGCCTTTTACTGGGATGAAAACCGCAGATTATTCTATCTGGGAGGTAAGAACCTTTCTCTTTCCGTCTCTGTAGCGACCTTCGTCGCCACATGGATGAGTGCGGCAAGCCTTATAGGCTACACCGCCTGGCTTTACTCCGATGGATATCAGGCATTCACTGCCTCCGTCAACGGGTGGATTCTGGGATTGGTTTTTCTCCCTTTCACTGTAAGCAAATTAAGAAAATCAAAGGCCCTTTCCCTGCCTGAATGGCTTGAGGAAAACTTTCAAGACCAAAGGCTGAGAAAGCTCTCCGCCTTAGCGCTCCTTGTGGCCTACAGCCTGTATATAGTGATTCAATTCCGAGTGTTCGGCTCCATAGTATCAAGCATGCTCGGGACTCCACCTATCATTTCTTCTATACTCATCTACCTTTTCGTCATCTACACCACTTTCGGAGGCTTGCCCTCCGTCGCCAAAAGCGACGCCCTCAACCTGATCATAATTGTCCTGGGCGTGACAATAGGAGCACTGTTTGTGTTAAAGCAGGTGGGAGGACCTATCAAACTACACGCGGACATTGCCAAAACTCACCCCCAGCTGCTTGAGATACTGGATAAAAGAGGGGCATTATTTACTTTTTCAATAATGCTGGGCTGGGGCTTTGGCGTAGCATCAAATCCCCAGTACGCTATCCGCATAATGTCGGCAAAGCGCCCAAGAACAGCTTTTTCAATGCTTTGGATCTCTGCACTCATAATAGGCTGGATATACGCCTGCACCACTTTTATAGGCCTAGGAGGCAAAATACTGTTTCATACAGCAAACATAACCTCTCACGGAGAATCCTTGTACACCCTAATGTCTACCTTCTTGCCGCCACAAATATATACTCTCTTAATGATAGCCATACTTGCTGCTGCCGTCAGCACTGCCAACTCACAGCTTCTTCTTGCTACATGTTCCTTCTGCTACGACCTGTTCCCTTCATGGTCCGCCCATAGGGAAGACGACATCATCCACGAAGACCGTTTCCTGCTCATAAACCGCATAGGCATAGGCCTAATAGCCACATTTAGCCTTGTTTTGAGCCAGCTCCCCCTTCCAGGCATACTGGATCTGGGGCAATACAGCTGGGCTGTAGTATCCATATGCTTCTTTATGCCCATGTACATACCAAACAAAAAGAGAAAAGAAAGCCTCTTTACGGCCATATTTGCGGCCTTGGTACTTCATACGTTTTTGGTCTACGCCCTTCATGTCCGCCCAGAACAGGCCTTGCTGCCAAGCCTATGCCTTGAAGGACTTATATGGCACCTACCACCAGGGAGGGACAAGGCATGAAAATAAAAAGCCCTAGCCTGGAATTCATGGTAAAGACCATAGTCTCCATTCTAGCTATAATAATTACCATTGGAGTTACAGGAACCGCCCTGTATGTGGAATACCAAGACCGCCTCAACGCAGAGAAAAATCGGCTGGAAGAAGTAAGCTCCCTGGTTAAGTACTTAAGCACTTCGGAAGCGACGTTGCTGGTGAATAAGGTGGGAGAAAACTGGATATTCTTAACTGGACCAAAAGAAGAAATGGGAAGCTACAAATTAGAAACCGCCGACGGCTTTAAGTGGCATGTAACACTGGATCACAAAAAGATTTTTTCAGAAATGCTCTTGAACAGGCGGCTCGTCCTTGTCATGGGGATGATAGGCCTGCTTTTAGCCCTGGAGATAGCCATACTGTTGGCTTACTCGTTAACCAGGCCGCTAAAGGCCATAGCATGGGCATGCCATGAAGTCAGCAGTGGAAAGTGGATTCACGTCCCGGGCAAACCTTCCAAATTCCGCGAAATCCAAACCCTGAGAGAAACTTTCAACTCCATGATAGATCAGCTAAAAAAATGGCAAGACAGGGAGCGCCAAGTAGCAAGGGCAGAGCGCCTCGCAGCCCTGGGGCAGCTGGTTGCAGGGGTATCTCACGAGATACGAAACCCCTTGGCATCCATGAGAGTACACCTGGACCTTCTTTCCGAAACGGTGCCTGAAGAGGGTAAGCCTTCCCTCACAGTCCTGGATCAGGAGCTCGACCGGCTGAACGGCACGGTCAACCAGCTACTTAGCTTTGCCAGGCCAAAAGCACTGGTGAAAGGGCCCGTAAGCGTAAAAGAACTTTTTGAATGGACCTTTAACATGGTCAAATTACAGCTTTCAAAGAAGAAAATTCAGTGGCACCAAAAATTACCAGATGGAGACATTTATGTCTGGGGCGACCGGGATAAACTGCAGCAAATGCTGCTGAACCTGGCCCTTAACGCCATAAAGGCCATGGAAGAAACAGGAGGAACCCTAGAAGTCAAAGCCCTAAAAAAAGAGGACTTCTCCCTTTTGAGCATAAAAGACAGCGGGCCAGGCATCCCACAAGAGCTCATTGAAAGAATATTTGACCCATTCTTCACGACACGGTCAGATGGGACAGGATTGGGCTTACCCATGGTCCTGCAGATAGTTCAGATGCATGAAGGCTCCATAGAAGTTGATCCAGGGCCAGGAGCAGAGTTTAAAATACTTTTGCCGTTATACCACGAAGGAGGCTAAAACTAGCATGTATAAACTTTGGATAATTGAAGATGAATTGGCACTGGCACAGGGCCTGAAGATAGCCTTTGAAAAGGAAGGAAATTACTCCGTATCTTTGGCCCCTTCATTGGGTGACCTCAAAGAGCTTTTGTCGAAAGAAACCCCCGACATAGTGCTTTTAGACATAAGGTTGCCCGACGGCGACGGCCTTGATGCCCTTCCCCATATACTGAAGGCATCACCACAAGCCAAGATAATAGTAATGACGGCCTTCGGTGAGTCGGCCCTCATAGTCAAAGCCATAAAAGAAGGGGCGTATAACTATCTAGATAAACCTTTCCCTCTTGAGGCCGCCCGAAACATGGTCGCCAGGGCCGCAGAAAACATATCTCTGGAGAGAGCCGTTTCCAAATTGAACGAGGACACCACCGTGAACCTTACTGGCTCCTCTCCCCAAATCCAGCAGATACGAGCCTTTGTGGAAAAGGTGAGCAAAGTTCCAGACTTGAACATCCTCATAAAAGGCGAAAGCGGCTCAGGCAAAGAGGTACTGGCCCGGCTGATACACAGGACATCCGGATACAAAGGAAACTTCGTGGCCTTAAACTGCGCTGCCATTCCAGAAAACCTCCTGGAGGCAGAGCTTTTCGGCTATAAAAAAGGCGCCTACACGGGAGCAGTCCAGGACAAAATGGGCCTTGTGGAACTGTCAGACGGAGGAACCCTTTTCCTGGATGAAATAGGAGATATGCCCTTGCCTTTGCAAGGAAAGCTTCTCAGATTTTTGGATTCCAGGACGTATCGGCCATTGGGAGGGACAAAGGAGATAAAGGTCTCCTTAAGGGTAATATCTGCCACGTGCCAAAACATAGAAGAGAAAATATCAAAAGGAGAGTTCAGAAGGGACCTTTACTACCGTATAGCAATGTTCCCTATAATTGTTCCCCCTCTGAGGGAAAGGGGGAAAGACGTTCTTGAAATTTTCCACACATTTGTAGACCAGTACAGCAAATCGTTTAAGCGCCTTCCCTTATCGCTGACACCGGAGGTAGAGGAAGTATTCCTGAACTACAGCTGGCCTGGAAACTGCAGAGAGCTTAAAAATCTCGTTGAGAGGCTGTTTATTTTAAAAGACCCTAACGACAGATGGATAAGGTTGGGCGACCTCCCTGACAGAATGCTTGACGACCTGCCCAACAAAGGCAAGGCCCTAAACTCCATACAAGGACACACCCTCCAGGAGAAAATAGAATCCTTCGAGAGGCAATTGATTGAGGAAGCGCTGGGAAAAACCCAGAACAACAAATCAAAAGCTGCAGAAATTCTTGGCATCTCGCGGTTCGCCCTGCTTCGGAGGATGCAAAAGTATGGCATTGAATGATCTGCGCCACGAGCTAAAGCCAAACCTAAACACAAAAATAACTCCCTTGCCACTTATACTGCCATCGCTTAACCTACTGACGTTGCCAGCCCAAGCCCTGGAGGAGGAATTGAAACGACAACTGGAGGATAACGTCTTTCTCAGCGTAAAGCCATCTTCGCCCGCTGTGCCCCTTAGCTCACTAGATGGCGATGCCGATTGGATCGAAAACATCCCTTCCCCGGTAAGCTTTGAGGAAAGCCTATCAATTCAATTGAGGCTGATAAAATCCCTAGACGGACTGCCCGACGAAGCCATAAACATCCTCATTCAAGGCCTGGATTCAAGAGGCTATTTGACGGAGCACGCTGCAGAAATATTCTGTGGCCTCACAGGCATGGACAAAGAAAAGTTTCATTCGCTCCTGCAGGAAATTCAGAACACCGTAGATCCCCCAGGGCTCTTTGCCCAAAACCTACAGGAATGCCTTTTAATACAACTGAGGCGTAAAGGCATGGAAGGAAAGGACCCATGGCTAATTTTGGCCAATGGATGGGAGCACCTTGTCAACAGAGACATAAAAGGCCTTTCTAGACTGTTTGGATGGCCACAGGAAAGAATCCTAAAGGCTCTGCAAGAAATTAAAAAACTGGACCCCAACCCTGGAGCGGATTTTCTTTCGAAAACCCAGTTTGTAATACCGGAGGTAGCCTTTATAAAGGATGGCAAAACGTTGAGGGTCCACCTTCTTCACGAAAATTTACCCCAACTGCATCTGGACACGGAGCTTTTGGAACACATAAGCATTCCCACCTTAAGGAGCCAATGGTTGACAGCCAAAAAAGTCCTTATAGCTTTTTCCCTGCGATTGCGCACTAAATTGAGGATATCCCAGTTTTTGGCAGATGCTCAAAAAGCATTCCTGTTAGGAGACGCCAATGCTCCATACCCTATGACGCTCAGCGCTGTCGCCCAACATACGGGCTACCATCCCTCTACAGTGCAACGAATCGTCAAAACCACGTGGGGACAAACCCCCGTTGGAACAATCTTGCTGGATAAGCTCCTTTCAAGACCCCTCAAGGCAAGGCCAGACATGTCCGTAGCGCAACTGCGAAAGGCCATAAGGGATGCAAGGTTATCAGGGAAGTCTGACGAGAAACTGGCCTCAGAACTTAAAATTCCCCGCAGAACCATAACGTGGCACAGAAACCAAATGCATCTATAGAAAATCTACGTTCGCAACCCGCACAATGTGCGCTGCGCGAACATACAAAACCCGCAAACTGCCCCTATAGGCAAAAACGCATTCTCCCAAATATTTTATTTTTTAGCATCTTTATTTTTATTTTCTCTATTTTTCATCCACGATGGCAATTTTGGCAACTTTTTTGCATATATAAAGGTGAGACTTAATAATTTTTTGGAGGTGGTTTTCGTGTCAGAACCAAAGGTAGCAACTGAAGCAAAGGCAGGGTTGGGAATTGCGGCGGAAAAGGAAAGAACGAGAAAAAACACCTTGTCCATTCTTCTTGGGGCGGCCTTTCTCATGGCTACTTCTGCCATCGGGCCAGGCTTCCTCACTCAAACAGCAGTTTTCACCGAGAAACTGAAAGCTGCGTTCGCTTTCGCCATCTTGAGCTCTATCCTGATCGACATCGTGGTGCAGCTTAATATCTGGCGTATTCTTGCAGTATCCAACATGAGGGCCCAGGACGTGGCCAATAAGGTTTTGCCTGGATTAGGATATTTCATAGCCTTCGCCGTGGCGCTAGGCGGTTTGGTCTTCAATATAGGGAACATCGCTGGAGCTGCCATGGGCCTTAACGTCCTTACGGGGATATCCATGCCAATCGGTGCAATAATCAGCGCAGCTATAGCTATTTTCCTTTTCTTGAGAAAAGAGCTCGGGAAGGCTATGGACAAATTCGCACAGGTCCTGGGATTTGTAATGATAGGCATGGTTCTTTTCATGGTATTTAAGACCCAGCCTCCCATTGGGTTGGCCCTCAAAGAATCCGTATTGCCTTCTACCATTGACTGGATGATAGTCCTTACGCTTGTAGGCGGTACTGTCGGCGGTTATATCTCCTTCGCCGGAGCCCACAGGATAATTGACGCTGGCATCACCGGAGAGGAAAACCTCCCTTCCATAAGCAAGGGCGCCATAAACGCCATAGGTATCACGGGAATCATGCGCTTCCTCCTTTTCTTGGCCATTTTGGGCGTCGTACTTATGGGGCACAAACTGGACCCAAGCAATCCTCCTGCATCGGCATTCCGTCTCGGCGCAGGCAATTTGGGTTACAAGATATTTGGCGTCATCCTCTGGTCCGCTGGAATAACCTCGGTCATCGGCGCTTCTTATACATCTATCTCGTTCCTCAAGACCCTCTTCAAATCCGTTAACGACAAGCTTCGCGCATGGATGATAGGATTCATCATCTTCTCCACAGCCATATTCGCCACCGTAGGAAAACCTGTCGCCCTCTTGATCTTCGCCGGCTCAATCAATGGGTTAATTCTCCCCCTTGCCTTGGTCTCAGTCCTTTTGGCAGCTCATAGGAAGGACATTATCGGCAGCTACAAGCATCCTCTGTGGATGTCCATCATCGGATATGTAATGGCAGCCTTCACCATGTGGATGGGCTTCATGTCCCTCGGAAGAATATTTACTCTATTCAAATAAGCTGGATTTGCTCTTCGCTTCCGCGGCCGTCAAGGCCCGGAAGCTTTTTATTGTTTAAGCTGATTTAAAGGTGTATTTTTATTATGCAAGCACAACCCATGGAGGTGAACCTGTTGGAAGAATCGACCTACCCCAGGATTCTGAACGCCGGAGACAGCTGCATTGTCATAGAATTCGGCTCAACCATTTCTCTGGAAATCAACGGCCAGGTTCAAAACCTTTGCCGATCACTCAAAGATAAAAACATACGAGGGATAAAGGAGCTTATACCTACATACCGCTCTTTGGCCATATACTTTGATCCTCTTGAAATCCCCCTAGACAAGCTCAAGGAAACATTAACCGCCCTATCTGAAACAAGCACCGAAAAGGCGGCCCCTGGAGGCAAACTACTTGTCATACCTGTTTGCTACGGCGGAGAATTAGGCCCTGATATAGAAAATGTGGCAAAGCATAACAATTTGACCGTGGAAGAAGTAATTGAAATCCACACAAGACCAGATTACTACTGCTATATGCTGGGCTTTACCCCTGGCTTTTCGTACCTCGGAGGCATGGACGAGAGGATAGCTACACCAAGGCTTGAGACTCCCAGAACCCTCATACCAGCGGGAAGCGTAGGCATCGCTGGCAAGCAAACGGGCATATATCCCATCGACAGCCCTGGAGGATGGCAGCTCATAGGCCGCACTCCGCTCAAGATGTTCGACCCTGCATCAGAAAACCCGACACTCATAGAAGCCGGCTACTGGGTGCGCTTCAAACCCATATCTTTCGAAGAATACCAGGCCATTTCTTCCGAAGTCGCTAAAGGAACTTACCCGCCTGAAATCCTCGAGAAAGAGGGTGACGCCCAATGAGACTTGAAGTAATTTCTGGTGGGCTTTTAACAACTGTGCAGGACCTTGGGAGATGGGGCTTTCAGGGAATAGGCATGCCTGTCGCAGGGGCGATGGACAGCTTTGCTCTCCAGGTGGGGAACATAATCGTTGGCAACGACCCTAACGCAGCGGCATTAGAGATCACCGTCATGGGGCCAACTCTTCAGGTTTCAGAGGGAGAAGGCGTCGTATGCCTCGCCGGCGCCTCTTTGGATATGCGGATAAACAAAGAAAAAGCCCCTACTTGGACCGCCATCCGTGTAAAGGCCGGGGACAAAATCTCTATAGGAGGCCCTACAGGACCGGGATGCCGTGCCTACCTATGTGTATCTGGCGGAATAGATGTCCCCGTTGTTATGGGAAGCCGTTCCACTTACCTTAGGGCCCACATTGGAGGATTGGAGGGGCGGGCTATTCAGAAACAGGACACCCTCCTTACAGGGCCATTGCCAACATTATGGCAGCTGTGCGAAGGTTTCAGTTGCCCATCGTGGATAATCCCACCGTATGGGCAAAACATGCCTATCAACGTCATATTGGGGCCACAGGATGACTACTTCACATCTGAGGGTATAGAGACCTTCTTAAGCTCCGAATACACCATAACCAACGAGGCAGACCGCATGGGATACCGGCTGGACGGTCCAGAGATAGAGCACAAATCAGGGGCTGATATAATTTCAGACGCCATTCCACTAGGAGCCATACAGGTTCCAGGAAGCAAAAAGCCCGTGGCCATGTTGGCAGACCGCCAGACTACCGGTGGATACACCAAGATAGCGGTCATAACCACCCCTCACATTGCACTTTTGGCTCAGCGGCTCCCTGGCGAAAAAGTTTCCTTCAAGAAGGTATCTTTCGAAGAGGCCGCAGCAGCACTCAAAGAGG
>NZ_JACDOB010000040.1 GCF_017656375.1 Thermovirga sp. | reverse complement strand
AAAGAAATAGAACTAAAATACAGAAAGGCAGAAGGGGGCAATTGGATGCTTTGGATAATGAACACTAAGCTTTGGAAGTTTCTGGAATATGCCCAAAAGGGCATAATGATTCTTTCTTCCATGACAATCCTCACGCTGGTCCTGGTACAGGTGGTATTGCGTTACATTTTCGTGATGCCCCTGATGGGTGTGGAAGAGATAGCGACCATGGTAGGGTTTTGGCTCTATTTCATGGGAGCTTCATGGGGTACAGCAGAGCGGATTCATATTAAGGCAGATCTCATGCAGGTTATCATAAAGGACCCTAAAAAACTGATATGGTTTAAAGTTTTTATATCGGCCTTATCGGTTGTCCTCTCCGGAATGATGGTCTATTGGGGATGGGGCTATTTCCAATGGGGAATTACCCGATGGCAGCTTTCAAGTACCTTGATGATCCCCATGGTCTATTCTCAAAGCAGTGTTTTTGTGGGAGCCATACTTATGTTCTTCTATTTCATCATAGAATTGGTGGACCATTTTCTACAAGCGACGGGCAAAAAACCGCTGGATTTCATTGAGGAAGAAGAAACACCTAAAAGGGGAAGCGAAGCTTCTAGTATTCCTTGATGAAAACAGGTAATTGTTCATTATTTAGTTAAGGAGTGATATGGATGGTCATTGCAATTAACCTTATTTTGTTAATAGGCTTGATTATAAGCGGCTTGCCCGTGCCTTTCTGTTTCATGACTGCAGCAATATACATGGCTGTGGTTAACAACTTAAGTTTTTCGTTCCTCCTTCCTAGCGGTTACTATGCTCTTAATTCTCTGACGCTGCTTTCGGTGCCTTTTTTCATCATGGCCGGAGCCCTTATGTCTTCATCGGGAATAGCAGAGAGGCTAACCACTTTTGCTCAGGCCTTTTTGGGGAGACTAAGGGGAGGCATGGGGGCGGCAACCATAGTTGCGTGTGCCATATTTGGCGCCATTTCAGGAACCTGCTCATCGGCGGTTGCATGTATTGGAGGGATCATGATTCCTAGGCTCGAAGAGCTGGGCTATCCCCGATATTATTCTGTCGCCATGGTAGGTTGCGCCTCGGTATTAGGGCAGCTGATACCGCCAAGCGTTCCAATGATTCTTTACGCATGGGTCACCCAGCAGTCAGTGGCGGCATGTTTTTTGGCGACAGTTATTCCTGGGATTCTCACCACTATTCTTATGTGTATCGTCAACTGGTTTGAAGTTAAGAAGATCGGCACTGTGAAAACTGAGCCTCAGATATCTTTTAATGAGAAGATGAAAGTAATAGGTAAAGCTACCAAACAGGGAATGTGGAGCCTTCTGATGCCCATAATAATTCTTGGCGGCATATACGGAGGGATTACTACACCTACCGAGTCGGCAGCCATAGCTGTGGCCTATGCCATAGTTGTAGGGTTTTTGATCCATAAGGAGCTCACCCCCAAAGTCCTTGGCCAAGCGCTCATTAGTTCCTCTTCTATTACAGGGGTTGCAGTTTTAATGCTGTTTTTCGTGTCCATTCTTGCAAAGGTGTACACTATGCAGCGCATACCCCAACAATTGGCTGATTTTATCCTGGGAGTATCTGACAATAAGTATGTTTTGCTGCTTATGGTCAACCTGTTCCTCATTGTTATAGGCATGATGATGGACGACTTCAGTGGAACCATGTTATCTGCCCCTTTGCTCCTGCCGCTGATGATAAAAATTGGCGTACACCCTGTTCATTTTGCTGCAATCATGGGAACGAACCTGGGATTGGGCAACGTTACACCTCCGTGTGCCCCTATCCTTTATCTTGCAGGCAGAATAGGCGGGGCCTCTGTAGATCAGTACTTTAAGCCAGCATTGAAATTTATGCTTTTTGCCCAGGTCCCAGTAATAATTTTAACGACATATATTCCAGGGCTTTCAATGTGGTTGCCTAAGCTAATTATGGGTATTAAGTAGCGTTATTTTGAAAATAACCCTGAAGGGGAGGGGGTGGAGTCAAAAGAGACATAAGAGAGAAGGAGTAAGATTTTTGTTAAGGACGGGCCTAGTATTCCTCTTCGTGAGGAGTAAGGGTAAATTAGAGGAGGTGTTTTTAGAGATGAGAAAGTTTCTAGCAATAGTTATGGTTGTGGCGTTAGTTCTCTCCCTCGGCGTTGCAGCGTGGGCCGGGCCGAAGTGGACGTTTAAGATGGGACATGCTAATCCACCAGATACGCCGTATGACAAGTTGGCCCATTGGTTTGCGGACGCTGTTTACGAGAGGACCAATGGCCAGGTAAAGATAAACATATTCCCGAGCAACCAGCTTGGCGACTGGACTGAGACCTTTGAGCTGATCCAACGCGGGGTAGTTGAGATGGGTTTCCAGATTGCCAATGCCCAGTACGACCCGAAACTCAACTTTGCTTATTACATGCCTTATGTTGTAAGCAACCTTGAGGAAGCAAAAGAAGCATATGCTCCAGGAGGTTGGGCTTATGACATCATAAAGGATCTCTGGTCAGCGCATGGTATAAAGGCCCTTGCGGTTTATCCCATTGGAATGGCAGGAGTTTCCCTTAAGGAAGTTCCACCTTCCCCGGGCGACCCAACTGTGGACAAGGGAATGAAAGTTCGAGTCATGCCTCTCAAGGCTTGTTCTATGACCTATGAGGCACTTGGATACATAGCTACTCCTATTCCATACGCGGAGTGCTACAGCGCCATTCAGACCGGAATAGTCGATGGCCAGATGGGTGGACCTCCTTTCCAGGCTTGGCAGTTCCGCGATGTTAATAAGGTATGGATTCAATACAACGACTACTTTGAACAGCACTGGATTGTCATGAACCAGGATCTTTGGAATAGCCTGCCTGCAGATATCCAAAAAGTTATTCAGGAAACAGCCGCCGAAGCTTCTGCCACTAGGTGGAAACAGGTTGAGACGGAGGACGAACATTATCGTAACGTGCTGAAGAACGAGTTTGGCTGGACCATCGTTATGCTGACCCAGGACGAACTCAATGCTTGCGCTGACAGGGTGAGAAAGCTGGTATGGCCTAAGATGAAGGAAATGCTTGGGACGGAGCTTTACACGAAGATCCGACTTGCTACGTTCAAAGAATAAGATTTAAGATAATCATCAGTAAATATGATCTCATTACAGGAGGCGGGAGCGCAAATGTTCCCGCCTCCTGTGACTTTTCCTCTGTATGGCGTAGAATAATGTAGTAGGGATTTTATGAACCACTAGGAGAAAAGGAGAGGAAGATTATTATGAGGTTGGTTCTTTTTACAAACGGAGTATTTTCTCCCATGGATGGCTCAGGACGCAGGGTGGAATCCATGTTGGTGGCGGGTGAGAGAATCTTGGAAGTTGGTACCGTATGGGAAGTGGCTGCCCATCCTCTGGCACCAGAAGCTAAAAAAGTGGACCTGCAAGGTAAGAGAGTCATACCAGGTCTAATTGATACTCATGTACACTTTGCGGCCTATGCAGAGAGCAAGGGAGCTGTAGATTTGTCGAAGTGCAAGAGCATATCGGAAGTGGTGGCCAAATTGAAGGAACGGGCAGCAAGTTTGCCGCTTAATTCATGGATAAGAGGCATGAACTTTGACCACACTAATTTTCTTGAAAAGCGAATGCCCAAAAGAGAAGATCTGGACGTTATAGAAAATCCTGTATTTTTAAGCAGGATGTGCTTTCATGTCCATTCTGTGAACACGAAAGCTCTTGAAGCGGGTGGCTACCTGGAGAGTTGGTCTATTCCAGAAGGAGTGGAAAGAAACGCAAATGGCGAGCTCTCTGGGGTTATCTATGAGAGCGGGGTGGATAGGATAGCCAAAGCCTACCATAAAAGCATGGGAAACACTGATGACCATCTGGACAGGATGGCCAAATGCATGTACGAGTTTGCCTCCTATGGCATAACCGCTTTCAACACCACCTCGGCAGAACACCTGGGAATAATGGAAAACTTTGGCATATATCAGGACTTGAGGCGAATGGGCAAACTTCTGCAAAGAGTAACTATACATTTCAACGACCTTCCAAATAAAAGGATGCAGTCCTTTTTTGGCGATAACATGATCCGTTATGGAGGATTGAAGCTTTTTAGTGATGGAGGGTTTTGCGCCCAAACTGGAGCCATGACCTTTGATTACAAAGGAAGGCCTGGCTACAAGGGTGCTCTTAATTATACTGACAAAGCCCTTTACGCTTTGGTGCTGGAAGCTCAAAAACAAGGTGTTCAGGTGGCTATTCATACTGTGGGCGACAGGGCGCTAGACCAGGTTTTAGATGTGTTCGATGCTGTCATGACCGAGGTGCCAAAGCCCTACCTTAGACACCGCATAATTCATTGCTATATAGCAAAAAGCGATCAAAGGAAGAGGATAGCGAGCTTAGGGCTCATAGTGGATATTCAGCCCCGTTTCCTTGCCGATGAGATAGATATAGCAGAATCGGGTATCCCTGAGGAAGCCTTAATGGATGCCTATGCTTGGGGATCGTTATGGCATGATGGTGTTCTTCTTACTGGTAGCTCGGACTGCCCTGCTGCACACCCAAATCCATGGTTGGGTATTGATGCAGCGGTGAACAGAGTTAGAGCCAAAGACAGGACCCCTGTTGGGGGGTGGCATCCAGAACAGAAACTCAGCCTTGACGAAGCTATAGCTCTTTACACTAAGAATGGGGCTAAAGCCATTGGGATGTCCAGGGATCTAGGAACACTTGAGCCTGGTAAGCTGGCAGATTTCGTGGTACTTGAGGATGACCCCTGGAACATGAGCCCCGAAGATTTAGGAAGGGTTAGGGTAAGAGATGTTTACAGAGGAGGAGAGAAAATCTACTCTGCCATGGAATAGATCCAGGTTTGGAGGGATAAATTATGCCCAAGATGGATTATAAGGAACAAGTCGTGCATTTGTGTGGCAAATTGGCCGAAATACCAAGTCCTCCATTCAAGGAGAAAGAGATAGCAATTCTCTTTGAGAAGATGATGACAGATCTTGGGTTTGAGAAAGTGTGGCGTGACCGTCTTGGAAACGTCATTGGCGAAATGGCTTTATCTAGAGAAGAAGGGCCTAATGTCCTTTTGGCCTCCAATTTAGACAGTAGCCTTTGCCTTGAGGAACCTTACGGTACCAGATTTAAGCCTAAAATAAAAGGCAAAAAAATTACAAGCTGCGGGGTAGCTGAAAATAAAGGTTCTCTTGCAGCTTCTGCATTAGCTGCAGTGGCAATAAAGGAGGAGCTTTCGAAGGAAGTCAAGGGTAAAGTTATCGTGGCTGGAATTTCAGCGGGTTCTTTTTTCGCGCCACTAGCCGCTCAAGAGCTTTTTGAGCAGACCAAACCAGATTATGTGATAGTTGGAGGCCCAACGGGGCTTAAGGTATGTATTGGTCAGAGGGGAAGAGCGGAGATAATAGTGGAAAACCATGGCAAGTGTGCACCACTAGCAGCTTTTAAGAAGGGTGTAAACGCCTTAGGGAAAATGCTTCCTGTCTTGCTCACCATAGAGAAAGAATTTTTATCTCATGAGGACCCCACTCTGGGAGAGGGATGCCTGGAGATCATAGATATCAAGGCAAGTTCTTCTGGGCCCTTGTGGAGTGTTCCTGATAGGTGTGTTGCCGTATTTGATAGGCGCGTCTTACCTGGGGAGAATAAGGAAGAAGTCCTAAACGAAGTAAGAATGATAGCCGATGGCGTTGCAGCCTTTGATTTAGACCTTGATGTAAGCGTTTCCATAAAAAAAGAGGATATAACTACCTATACTGGAACGAAAGCGAGTGTCGAGATATTTGAACCGGCTTGGGTTTGGGAAAAGAAAGAAAAATTTTTAGCCTCTTGTATGGATGCTTTAAATAAAAAAGGCATTATCGTTGAAACAGTCTTGGACACCCCCATTGCCTCCGGAAGCTACTATGCTGCCGTCAAGGGTGTTCCAACCATAGTTTTTGGTCCTGGGGACTTAATGAAGCGAGAAAATGGCGAAGAATTTGTTGAGGTAGATGAGCTTGTTACGGCCTTTGAGGGATATAAGGCCCTAATCAGAGCATTTCTTAACAGACCTTGAAAAACAAATATTTAAAGTAGGAGGTTTGGGTAAATGCAAAAAAAATATTATAACATGAATAGCATTCCCCCAAAGGAAGTCACCCCAGGGGTACGGGGAAGATTTGTTCATTCCGAAGGCATGACGATAGCCTGGTGGGAGATAGAAAAGGATGCGCTTTTGCAGAGGCATTCTCACGTACATGAACAAGTAGTAAACGTTATTGAGGGCACTTTGCAGCTTGTCGTAGATGACAGAACGTGGATTTTGGCCCCTGGCTCGGTTATGGTTATCCCGTCTGGTGTGCCTCACGAGGCAAAGGGGATAACTTTTTGTCGCGTCATAGATGCTTTTTATCCTGTAAGGGAGGACTATAAAGGCTAGATAGATCTAGCCTAGTAGTAAAAAGACATGAAGAAAAAGTTTGTTTTGCTCTTTGTGGTCTTGTTGGCGCTTATATTGGGTTTTATTGCTGCGATCATCAGGAACCAAAAAGATACCGCAGTTATAACAGAAAAGATAGAAAGAGAGGCAATAATAGAAAAAAGCGAGGATACACTTCAAACGAGGACTCCTACCTCTAAGCCTCAACCGACTCGACAGGGTGACGTATATAAATTCAAACCTGCAGGGACGGGTAAGCCGTTGGAACCAAAGGAGCTTATATTAGAAAAGCCCGATTTGGATAAAGCAAGTCGATCTGTTCATGAAAGTAAGCCCCAGAAAGATATCTTGGATGACATTAACCCCAAAATTAAAGAACTTGCCGACCAACTGGAAGAACTGGTAGATAGTTTTGATGAAGAAACTCTCCAAACCACGAAAAAGATAATTAAAAATGTACCTCTAGTAGAGATGGAGCCAGAGGAAGCCAAGCTGAGACCGAAGGATGGAGGGCTTGAGCTTAAGATAGTCATACCGGCAGATACCATAAGGCTTAAAAAAGACACCAAGCTGTCATCTGGTGATGGATAAAAATCAGGGTAAGTTTACCTTGACCCGTCAGGGTGTTAGGTTATTATATTAATGCATGGATAGAGAGTGTGCAGTTTGAAAAAATTATGGTGAACATTGAGGAGGGGAAGTTATGAAGAAGGCCTATATTGTTGGAACTTGTGACACTAAATATCAGGAGTTGGCATATGTGCGGGACCTTATAGAAAAAGCTGGAGTGCCGACCGTGCTGGTCGATGCGGGTATATTTCCACATGACAACCCTGTTGATGTGCCAAACAGCGTAGTAGCTTCCTTTCATCCTACGGACAAGGATTTTCTAACTAAAGTTAATGACAGGGGGCAGGCGGTTAGTGCCATGTCTGAGGCATTGCCGGAATTTATTGCTACAAGAGAAGACCTTGGTGGAATAATTGGGCTTGGTGGCTCAGGGGGCACTTCAATTGCAACGGCGGCTATGAGGCGTCTTCCTGTGGGGATTCCCAAGGTTATGGTCTCTACTGTGGCCTCAGGTAATGTGGCTCCTTATGTAGGTCCTAATGACATAATAATGATGTATTCAGTAACAGATGTGGCTGGCATAAACAGGATATCTAGGGTGGTCTTAGGGAATGCGGCCCATGCTTTGGCAGGTATGATTTTAAACGAAGTTCCTAAAGCTGAGAACAGCAAGCCACTTCTTGGCATGACCATGTTTGGAGTCACCACTCCATGTGTGAACATGGTGAGGGAAAAGCTTCAGGAAGGGTTTGATTGCTTAGTTTTTCATGCGACGGGTACAGGCGGCCAATCTATGGAGAAGCTTATAGATTCGGGTGTTATGAAGAGCGTTATAGATGTTACGTTGACAGAGGTGTGCGACCTGCACATGGGGGGTGTCATGAGCGCTGGCGAGGATAGGCTCGGAGCTATTATACGCACCAAGATTCCATATGTGGGGTCAGTTGGGGCGTTGGATATGGTAAATTTCTGGGCCATGGATACAGTTCCTGAAAAGTACAGAGAACGCAATCTTTATGTCCACAACCCTCAGGTCACACTAATGAGAACTACCCCGGAAGAGAATGACCGTATGGGTAAATGGATAGCGAATAAACTTAACCAATGTGAAGGGCCAGTGCGATTTTTGCTTCCAGAAAAAGGTGTTTCCATGATAGACGCTGAAGGCATGCCCTTTTACGATCCGGAAGCGGACGAAGCCCTCTTTAGAGCTATTGAAGAGAACGTAATTCAGACTGCTGACAGAAAGGTAATAAGGCTTCCTTACCATATAAACGATCCCGAATTTGCCCAGGCTTTAGTAGATAATTTTAAGGAAATTAATCAATAAAAAGGGGGTTTTAAACCTTATGAAGGCTAAAAGAAAAGAGATACTGGAAAAACTTAGGAAAAAAGTTGAATCCCTCCAGCCTATAATCGGAGGAGGAGCCGGAACTGGCATATCTGCCAAGTGGGAAGAGGCTGGAGGGATAGACCTAATTGTCATATACAACTCTGGCCGCTACAGAATGGCAGGGCGAGGTTCTTTGGCTGGACTTTTGGCCTATGGCAACGCCAACGAGATAGTGAAAGAGATGGCCCGGGAAGTTATTCCTGTAGTGAAAAACGTCCCCGTACTTGCAGGAATAAACGGAACAGACCCCTTCGTCATATGGGACCATTTCTTGGATGAATTGGTATCCTTAGGTTTTGCGGGAGTTCAAAACTTCCCCACTGTCGGGCTGATAGATGGGGTTTTCAGGCAGAACCTGGAGGAAACTGGAATGGGGTACGCCCTTGAAGTTGAGGCTATAAGAAAAGCCCATGAGAAAGGCCTTTTGACTACCCCGTATGTGTTCAGTGCGGAAGATGCTGTTGAGATGGCCAAAGCGGGAGCAGACGTGATTGTCTGCCACATGGGGCTTACCACCAAGGGGAGCATAGGAGCCAAGACAGCTAAAACCCTCGATGAGTGCGTGAAGCTCATAGATGAGTGGGCAGAGGCTGCAAGAAGCGTAAGGGAGGATATAATAGTCCTGTGTCATGGTGGGCCTATAGCCATGCCGGAGGATGCTGACTATGTCTTCAAACGTTGCAAGTACGTACATGGCTTTTATGGTGCCAGCAGCATGGAAAGGCTTCCGACCGAGCAGGCTATAAAGGCACAGGTAGAGAAGTTCGTCAATTTGACATTTTAGGGGAGGAATGAAGATGAAAAAGATAGTCAAAACAGAGAATGCACCAGCGGCGTTGGGACCTTACAGCCAGGCAGTGAGGGTAGGAAATTTCCTATTTGTATCAGGGCAAGTAGCCATTGATCCTAAGACAGGCGAGATGGTAGGTAGTGATGCTCCAACTCAGGCCGAGCAGGTCTTCAAAAACATAAAGGCAATATTAGAGGCCGAGGGATATGGCTTTGAACATGTAGTGAAAGCAACTGTTTTTGCTAAGAACATGGATGATTTCAAGGCTGTTAACGAAGTTTACGGGAGGTTTTT
>NZ_JACDOB010000039.1 GCF_017656375.1 Thermovirga sp. | reverse complement strand
AGACGCACCTAAAAATAAGAATGTAGCACTCCCTGCAGAGAGCCCGAAAATCCAAAGCTCTCTTTTTTTGTAATTATGCTCGACAGCCTTGGCTGCAAATAAACCTGTAAAGAATACAATTGTAAGAGGGTTTGAGATAGTCAGGATGGCTGTTGAAATAAAGCTGGAAATCAAGCTTGATTTGACAGGAACTAGGCTTGCGGTAAAACCTGTATTTCCAGCACTCCTTGCAATGGATACCCCGAACAAAATAAGTATCGCAGAACTTATAAGGCCAAAGCCCCTTTTGAACTTGTCTTTTTCAAGGAGCCTACCAACCCCCATTATCGCAAGGGTGATGTAAAAGCAATCAACCATAGTCACTGCAAAAACAGCCGCAAGCCCATCGAGGGGCCCGGCCTGCAAGGCGAGGTTCATCACAAAGAAAAACACCGGCCCTATGGCGACCTAAAGCAACAGCCCTGTCAACAAACCGTTTTTTAATACTCTTGCAGTTTCCAATATCCTCATCAGCCAATTTAATTATATCAAACTTTACACAATGCGATTAATGCGCTATCCCCAAGGCTACACTGGCCTGGGCACCAGAACCATCAGGGTTAAGCCTAGAAATCTCCATGCAGCTTAGTTTTTCGTACTTGTCTGGGACCCCTCAAATACAACTTGGAAAGAATAGGTAACCAGAATCAGAGGTACATAGGAGGCCTCGCCTACTTTATTCCAACCACCCCCCACTTTTCAGTCTCCACCCATTGAAAAACCAATTCCATCACCTAGCCAGGTAACACAGGATGGCCAACGCGGCGAACACCGCCAATGCCAAGTAAAATCGCAAGCTGCCCGAATGCATCTTGACCAAGGCAGAGCGGACAGAGGCAAGGATTTGTAACGCCTCGCTCAGCAAAGCTTCCAAAGTTAGAGCTCCCTTGAAGCCGGACGCAAGAAAGCCCTTGGCAAGGTAGAATATCCCTGCCCCTAAAAACACTATAAAAAGTGACGAAAAAACATCTGACCTCGCAAAGAAACCAGACGCTGAAAACCCAAAAAAGGAAGTGGCGGCTCCGGCCCCAAGGCCTAAAAATATCGTACCCGCAGCCAAAAATACCATTCCTAAAAGCCCCGAAAAGTCGCGAAAACAAACAAAACCTTCCCTTGCCATCCTTCCTTCTCCTTCTTTGCTGCCGCTAAGAAAGCCGTAGTAGCCCAACTTGCAAAAGGAAATCACGGTTCCAATGCTTGCCACCTGCAATGCCCAATAGGCAGGATACATCCCTTTTTCCATAAGGGCTTCCTTTATCAGCACCTTGCTTACGAAACCGCTCATTCCAGGGAAACCAGAGATCGCCAGCGCACCAACAATAAACACAATAAAAGTGTAGGGCATTTCCCAAGCAGCCCTACCACCAAAACGCCTAAGGTCCTTAGTGCCATAAGCTTTTTCCAAGCGCCCCACTGATAAAAAAAGCAGTCCCTTAAACAGGGCGTGTGCCAGCGAATGGTATAAGGCTCCAGCCACACCAAGCAGTGTGCCAACCCCCAAAGCCGAAACTACATAGCCAAGCTGGCTAACCGTGTGATATGCCAAAAGCCGTTTTGCGTCATGCTGCATCAGGGCCATTGAGACACCGAACAAAGCCATGGCAGAACCAATTATTAGAAGTTCCGGGGCACTGGCGAAGGTACCCAGCCTGGCGATACCGTACACACCAAGTTTGACGGCAAAGCCAGAAAGTAAGGCACTGGCTGGAGTTGGCGCCGCACCGTGAGCTTTAGGCAGCCAAAAATGCAACCCTGGGAAAGCAGTCTTGATGCCCAGGCCAAATAAAAGAAACCACCTCCACTCAGGCGGCACCGGCCCCATAGCCAAACTTCCTGTCTCCAGCGAAACCCCAGCCACTCCTATGAGCATGATGCCTGCCGCTCCAAGCTGAGCCAATAAATATATGAGAGCAGCTTTTGGATCTGCAAAAGCTATCATTCTCCACAAAGTCAGGGAAACCAGCTCCACAAAAATAACAAAAACAAGCCAATCCTGTGCAAAAAGAGCACCCAAGGACGCTATCCAACACCCAACGGTAAGGAAACGAAAGGTCTTTCTCTCCTTCCCTTCGAAGTACCATTCGTTATATAAGAGGACCGCCAACGAAAGCACTGTAGCGGAGGCGACAAAAACCATGCTCACAGGGTCACCAAAGGCCATTGCTCGCATAACTCCCTTCTCATCGGTTCCAGATTACCAAAGTGAGGCCTGCTAGTCTCAATCACTTTAACAACACCGCTGCTATATAGTCCTTGGTATTAAGGGCCTTAGATCCAACCTCGACAAAAAGTTCCCAGATAGGGGTAAAAAAAGGCAACAATCCCAAAACAACACAACACGCCGAAAATAATGCCGCTATCGCCAGAACAGGCCTGCGGCTCTCATGCTCGGAAAATCCTTCTCCCGGGGTATAAAACACGGATAAGACTCGGATGTAATAAGAGGCAGAAATGACCGTCCCAAACACCAGTGCCAAGGCAGCCAGGAAGCTTCTTTTCTCAACAGAGGCCACAACCAGGTACCACTTGCTCATAAAACCGTTTAGGGGCGGAACTCCCACTATGGCCGCCGCCAGAACAGTAAAGGCTAAAACCATGCCCCTTCGGTGATAGTAAAGTCCCTTCATATCCTGTATGTTACGGGTCTTAATCTCCTCTGCAAGGCGTCCTGCAGTTATGAATAACCCTGACTTCATTAACATGTGGTTGAAGGAATGGAATACAGCCGCTGCGATTCCAGTCGCCGTTCCCATACCTACCCCTATCATTATGTAGCCTATTTGGGCAACGGTGGAGTAGGCCAAAAGCCTTTTTATGTCCTGCTGCCTTGAAGCCATTAGATGGCCACCCAGCAAGGACAGCACCCCCAAAACTGTTATGACATCAAAGACCGAGGGCAAGGCATCACCAAAGAAAAGCAGGGAAACTCGTATGAGGGAGTATATCGACACCTTGACTACCACTCCTGAAAGCAAGGCGCTGACGGCCGTTATGGCAGAAGAGTGGGCATCCGGAAGCCAAAAATGAAAGGGGAAGGCTCCCGCTTTAAGGGAAAACCCCACCACCATGCAGGCAGCTATAACTATCAATGTGGCCTTAGGCATTTGGGGAAAGGAGGCAGCCAAGGCTGCCATGTTTAAAGTCTTGGTCGCTATAAAGGCATATGCTGCTCCCAAGAGTATAAAAAAAGCGCCAACGGTTCCCATCACAAGATATTTCAAACCCGCCTCCACAGCCTGCCAAGTCAAGCTGTAAGAGACAAGAAGGTAAGCTGCAAGGGAGAATATCTCGTAGAAAACAAACATGTTGAAGAGGTCTCCCGTCAATAGCACCCCGTTCATCGATGCTTGAAGGAGGAAAAATATTACATAAAACCTCCAAGGCCCTGTGCCCATTTGCTCATAGAAGTACAAAAAAGAAGCTCCACATCCAAACGCGGCCAATGCCAGAAAAACAGAAGATAATCCATCAGCCACGAAGACTACTCCCAACCTTGCGGGCCAACCTCCAAAAAATGCAAGCGCATAATCGCCAAAACCGGAAGCCGCAGCAGCTAGCGTCAAGACAAAAGCCCCAAGGCCCATTATGGGCAGAAAAAGGCGCAACCCTCTAGACCCATAAAGATGCAGGAGGGGGATCACAAAGGCACTTGACAAGGGGAAAATGACTGCCAAAGTAAGTATCATTCTTTGAGCCCCCTTATCTTGTCCAAATCCACCGTCTTGTAGCGGCGATGGACCTTTATCACCAATGCCAAAGCCAAAGCTACGTCGCTTGCCCCTATGACTATGGCAGTCAAAGTAAAGGCATGTGGCAAGGGGTTTACAGCCTGCCCCTCCATTGGGATCAGCGGAGGCACTCCACCGTGGACATAACCGGCGGTAACTATGAGCATTAAGGCTCCTGACTCCATTATCGTAAGGCCTATTACCGTTTTAAAGAGATTTCTCTTGGACAAGATCGTGTAAAGGCCTATACAAAACACAAATATGGCTGTTGCATAGCTAATTTTTATCATTGCCTTCTACCTCTGACATTTGTTCACCAAACTCCAGCTCAAGGACCCTTACCATACTGTAAAATATTGTCGATAACCCGGCTCCTACCTTCATCCCTACGGCTATGTTGAGTAAAGGAATTGCCCCGGCGCTGAGGAAATTACCCACTTGCCCTCTTGGAAAGCCAGCAGCCGTGTTAGCCAAAAACCCTGCCCCAGCCAAAAGGCCCACTCCACCCAGGAACACAAAGAACAAGCCTCCCAGGGACTCTATAGTTTCCTTTGTTTTGGGCTTTATTCTGGACATCTCAAAGCTTGAGCCAAAAACTATGCATAACAGGATAGTTACAGTGGCAAAAACTGCTCCCCCTTGAAAGCCTCCACCAGGAGTCATATGCCCCATAAGGATTATTGTTGAGCCGTACAACAAAAGAAAAGGCACAAGAAAGCTCACACCCCGTCGGGCTATAAACGAAAGCCCCGCGGAGGACCTTTTATATTTGCTTTTACTGAAAAGCATGGCGACTCCGCATACGGTCGTGTATATGACCGACGCTTCTCCCAGCGTATCAATTCCCCTGTAATCAAAAAGTATGGCAGCTACTATATTTGCTGCCCCTGTCTCCTCGGCTGTGTTGATAATGTAATAAGCAGCCGGCCCTATTATGAACTCAGGGTCTTCCATAGCGGCTACGCCTTTCCAAAGCCACCAGCCAATACCCAAGCACAGAAGCAGCAATCCCAAGTTATAGAGCCGCCCCTTTGGCCTCATTGACCATCACCTATATCCTGCTTCTGTTCAAGCAAGTTGGGCTTCTGGGTCTGGCTATAGGCCACAAGGAAAAAAGATGTAACAAGGCCAGAGTTTATGACGGCTTGTGTCAGGGCCACATCTGGAGCCTGAAGGATTACAAAAACCATGGCCATAAGCACCCCAAAAACCGAAAGGCTTATAACAGCACTTAAGACCTCCTCCGCTTCCGAGGCAACCAATGCAGTTAAAGCCAAAAAAACACATACAAAAGCAAAAAAAGCTGTCATTGCTATCATTCCTTTTTATTGGAAATCTTTTCTCCGTATTCATCCTTGTAGATCAGCTCAGGCTTTATTCCGTGCCTGTAACATGCCCTCGCAATTGCATGAGACGAAAGGGGATTTGTAATCAAAAAGAAAACGATGATCAAGACGAACTTGGCCGAAGCTTGCCAGCTTGGAGCCAAAATGGCGCCCCCCGCCAAAACGAACAGCGCTCCTCCTGTGAGGGCCTTGGTCCCTGCATGGATCCTGGTATAGACGTCAGGAAACCGGATTATTCCCAAAACCGACGTTAAAGAAAAAAAGACCCCTATGGCCATAAATAAATAGGCTACGACAAACCGCATCTCTTGAATCATTTGTGAAGCTCCCCATGTTCGAAGTACTTGGCCATGATGAGCACATCTGCAAAGGCTAAAATGGCAAAAGCTAGAGCAATATCCAGAAATACGCCGTTTTTGAAAACGATGGAAAGGGTTGCCAAAGTAGTAGTCATAAGCACCGTCATAGCATCGGCCGCCACTATCCTATCCGGCACAGTAGGCCCTACTACTACCCGGTAAAATCCCCCTAAAGCAGCAAGCATTAGCCCCCAAAGGATTACGTATATCATTCCAAAAGCCTCCTCAAGCGATCCTCTAGCCTATTTACGTCCTTGCAAACAGCACACTCATCCAACGTCCTAAGGTTTAAGGAGTGGACGTAAAGTTCATGATGAGCCAAATCTATATCAACTGTAACAGTCCCTGGAGTTAAAGTTATCTGGTTGGCCAGAACAACTAGCGACGTCTTATGCTTTAGATTGGTCTTTACCCTAACTATTCCCGGCATAAGATATAACCTGGGTCTCAAAGTCAACAATGCCACCTGCGTTGTAGCCTTGAAAATTTCCCAGAAAAAAAGAGGGAAAAACATCAACGACCATACGAAATTAAAATGTAGAGGCGGGGCTATGTTTCGTGGTAACTCATGAGCAGGAGGCGAAAAAATTCGCCACGTAGCCCAAGTTATCAGTGTACTCAAAAGTCCTCCAACTGCCAGTCCAGCAAAATCAAGCCTCCCTGTATACAAGGCCCAGAAAAGGAAAAGTGCAACAAACAAAACAATTGGCGCCTTTTTAGGCTTCACAACGTCCGACCCCCAGGCAAATAATTTGCGGCAAAACAGTCAAAACAGTCAATTTGAGAAAGCAAGGATGTGATTGAGTATCTAGATAAAGCAATTACATTATATAGTTTTTTAACCATTTTATCAAAACGCATAGGCTCACGAGACTTCAGGAGAAAGCAAGGTCAAGGATCATCATGACAACAAAACCTAGTATGGCCCCAGTGGTTGCTATATCCGTGTTTTCTCCACTTTGGGATTCTGGAATTAATTCCTCGATAACCACAAAAATCATGGCTCCTGCAGCAAAAGAAAGAGCATATGGGAGCAAGGCTTTACTAAGGATAACCATAGACGCTCCTATTACTCCACCTATGGGTTCAACTACGGCAGACAACTGGCCATACCAGAAACTTTTAAACTTGGACATGCCTTCTCTTCGAAGGGGCAACGAAACAGCTACTCCCTCCGGAAAATTCTGGATAGCTATACCCACTGTTAAAGCAATAGCCCCAAGTAATGCTGTCTTGTCTGATGCCCCTATGCTTCCAAATGCAACTCCTACGGCAAGCCCCTCCGGAAGGTTATGAATAGTTATCGCCAAGACTAAAAGTGTCGTCTTGGGCAATTTGGTCTTAATCCCTTCGGCGTTTTTCTCAGGAGTAAAAAGATGTAAATGAGGAATGAACCTGTCCAAAAGCCTAAGAGTAAAGCCTCCTAAGAGAAAACCGATTGAGACAGGTACCCAGGAAGGCAAAGTCCCTTGCTCTGAAAATTCTATTGCCGGCAAAATTAAGGAAAAGAAACTAGCAGAGATCATAATGCCAGCAGCAAATCCTAAAGAAGCATCTAAGGCCTTCCTATCGATGTCTTTTTTCAGGAAAACCACGGCTGCACCTAGTGCTGTGACAAACCAGGTAAAAAGGGTCCCTACCAGGGCTTGATATACAGGTGAGATGGTTCCAAAAAGCTTAATTAGTTCCACAACCGATCAAACCTTCCAAGGACAATTTTCGCCAAATTCATGAAGCAGTTTACGGTTTATATTTTATTCGCTTTACACTACCACGCCAGTAGGGTTTCAGCCTTTCTTTCAATATCCAGGAGGCTTCTCCATCAAAGGGAACAAGCATACCACCACATCGACCGTAATTCCAGAACTTCCCCTGCCAGGGAGTGGGAACCAGTTTTCCATCAACATCTCTGTACCTCTCGGATGCCGTTACAGTGTTAACAAGCCCAATCTCATTGAAAGTAAAGGTAAGGCTTACCGAAAATTGGCCATCTCTTAAAGTTGCCTTTGCATTAGTTTTATCTAGCTCTTCCCAAGCAGCTCCTTGAGACGGGAGCAGTGCTGTTGGGTACCATACTGCCTCCGCTAAAAAGCGCATCAGCTCCCCTTGTGCCAATCCCGAAGAATCAGAACGGCTCATTAAAGGTATCAGGCCAAAGAGCTTGGCGCACAAAAACCCCTTCCCATCGACGTAAGCATCGCGTACCCATATGTTAACCCCTGGCAGAATCTTTATGCGTGCTTCCCAGTTAAAGCCTGGCTTTCGGAGAGTGACACGCTGTATAGACTGGAAAGGCTTCCAATTTTCCCCGTCTTCACTCAAGTTAAAAGTACCCTCATGTTCGATATAAACATCTTCAATAATAGGCTGGCCTTCCTGCAGGACAATCCCGAAAAAATTCTGCACACACCTGGGCAGGCCTTTAACTTTTTCCGAACTGTATACCTTTAACATAACAGGCAAAAGGCCTTTTAGAAAGGCTCAAACCCCATCTCGGCCATGAAGCCCCTATGAAGAGCGCTGTACTGCTCGTTTATCATCGTTTGGTGCTCGCTTTCCCATCCTGCAAGCATCTCAAGTACCTTACGCCCCTCTTCGTCCTCCATGTTCTTCGCTGCGTTCTTGTAAAAGTTGTGGGAATCTGTCTCCATGGCTAAAGCTACGCGCAGAACTCCCATATCTTCTGCAAATTCGTCTATGGGAGGCACCGCAGAAGTTCCCTCTTTTTTGGACGAAACGATCTTTTCGCCCGTCTCTTCATCAACTGAAGGTTTTGCGTCTACATCCCACCGACTGCTTTTTTCCACACTTTCTTTCTGCTTCTTGAGAAAATCGTAGTGGGCCTTCTCCCATTCTGCCAAATAGGCTAACAGCTGTCTCGTGGTCTCCATCTTTACCTCATCCAGCGAATCCAAGTAAAAATCCCTAGCCTGAAGCTCCATCTTCATAGCAAAGTCCAATATCTTCGTCACTTGCTCCACTTCCTACACCCCCAATACTTTTTTCATTCACCCTGAATAAATTTAAACATGTCACGCTTTATCTTGTTATTGTAGGATACCAACAATTTTAACATGAAGCATAACAAATCTCATTTGTAGGCGGAAAAAATAAGCTTATAATGGATTTAAATTAGGCCGAAGCGTTAAAAACACAATAAGGAGGGCCACATGACCAAAAAATATAGCCGCAAGATAACCCGCGAAAATGTCATGTACATGGTCTTAGCCTCTGCTCTTTTTATATCGGGCTACTTTTACTTGAGATATGCCTATAAGGTGATGGACCAACTCCCATTCTCCCAGGAAATAGTTCTTATCATCCTAGGGACAATTATCACAGTTTTGATAACTGCCCTGCTTTTAAACAAACAGACGGAAGTTGAGCTGCGAAAAGAGGAAAGCATAAAGTTCCTAGAATTGAAAAGCTCCATTTATTTGAAGTTTTTGGATCACTTGGAGCATATCTTGCTGGAGAGAAGCGCCTCTGAGGAAGACATGACAAAGCTAAGGTTTCTTACTCATAAATTAGCTATTGTGGCAAGCCCTGACGTCTTACACGAGTACCAAAAATTCGTAGAGCAATTTATACGTTCGACAAAAGACAAAACTATAAACCCACAAGAAAGTGATGAGATTGCTATGGCTTTAGCAAAATTAACGACCAAGATAAGAGAGGATCTATTGAGAGAGGAAGATGCAAGTTCCATCTACTCGACGGAGGAAATATCCGACCAGATTTTGGACAACATGGAAGAGATCATAGAAGAAAGCAAATAAGCCTAACAATGGGTGAAGGCAGCCTGGGAGCTTTAGCCTCGAAATGCTGCCGAGCAATGGCTGCCTATACCCTTCAAAGCCACCTTAAACTTCAGGTTTTTACCCGCAGCAGCAGCAGCATCCTTCTTCCCGCTTATTGGCAAAATAGCGCTGCAAGTTTGCGGGCAATTCATCAAGCGGTGTAGGAGCAACTTCAGGTAAATCATCAATTTTCAACATTGCTTCCATAATGGCCTCCACCAACATCGGCAAAGGGGCATAGGGGAACAGCTGGCCACGATAGAACCATTCG
>NZ_JACDOB010000038.1 GCF_017656375.1 Thermovirga sp. | reverse complement strand
ATATATATATGAGAGTAGATCACTTAATTAGCCTGGGGGGAATGCCGGATGGATGTATCTGTTTTTATTAAGGAGGAAGTTAAACCTGCGCTTGGGTGTACGGAGCCCGGAGCTGTGGCCCTTGCAGCTGCTGTGGCGTCCAAGGAGCTGGCTTCAGATGTGGAGAAGATCCACCTGAAACTTTCAGCAAACATATTTAAGAATGGTTTAAGTGTGGGTATACCTGGCCTCAAGGGTAAGAGAGGGAACTTGCTTGCAGCGGCTTTGGGAGCTTTGGGTGGACAACCGGAAAAGGGCCTCATGGCTTTAGAGGATGTTAGTGAGGAAATTCAAGAAAAGGCATGGGACATGCTTTGTAGGGGCCTAATAACACAGGAAGTAGTGCAGGATGTCCCCTCTGTTTATGTGGAGGCAGACGTATACGGGAAAGAAGAATGGGCATCATGTGTAATTTCAGGCAAACACGACAGAGTGGTTGAGGTAAGACACAACGGGGGCATAACAAAACGCCTTCTCGATGTAGATTCCTCAGTTCAGACGAGGCCCAAGCATCTTGATGAACTCATGGCCATGAATATGAAGGAACTATGGGAGTTGGCTAGCCAGTTGACCGATGAGGATGAAGTTTTTTTGCTTTCAGGATCAGAAATGAATCTAAATATAGCCGAGGCAGGTTTAAGAGAGCCATGGGGCATAGGCGTAGGATACACTATCAAATCTAAAACTACCAACCCAGAGGATTTGTTATATACTATCAAAGCCGCTTGCGGAGCTGCAGCTGATGTCAGGATGGCTGGAGGGCCGTATCCTGTCATGAGTAGTGCGGGCAGTGGTAATCATGGCATAACGGCTATTTTGCCTCCTACGATAGTTGCAAGAAAGTTGAACAAAAGCAAAAGGGATCTTGCAGAGGCGTTGCTCCTGAGTCATCTGGTTACCAGTGCCATAAAAGCCCACACGGGTCGGCTGACACCTATATGCGGTTGTACAGTGGCAGCCGGCTCAGGTGCTGCTGCAGCAATTGTGCGGCTTTATGGTGGTTCTTTTCTGCAGGCCCAGCAAGCGGTAGGTTTTCTGACTGCTTCACTGTTGGGTATGATATGCGATGGAGCAAAAGAGTCTTGTGCCCTTAAGGTAGCAACAGCTGCGGGTGAAGCTTTCCTTAGTGCCGTATTGGCCTTGGAAGGTAGGAGTTTTTCCGTTCCTCAAGGATTGATATCCTCAGATTTTACCGAATCTGCAAGGTCAATTGGAATTTTGAGCCGTGAAGGCATGATGAGTGCGGATGTAGTGATGTTGAAGAGACTTTCTGAACTCAACGAGATATAACTTTTATTAAGTTAGAGGAAGGGAACAGCAGTAGGCATGGCGAAAAGAAAAGATAAGAGGAACGATTTGATATGGACAGCTGTCAAAGGTTTTCAGCATATAGTAAATGTATTGCCCCATAGTGTTGCAGTTCATTTTGGTGCTTTTGTGGGATTGTGCGTTTGGGCCTTGTCTAAAAGAAAAGTGGATGAAGCTGAAAAACGCTGCGTGGATGTCCTTGGAGTGGGTGTAACAAATGCACGAAAAATAGTAAAGGGCTCTTATGTTAACCTAGGGAGGAGCCTTTCTGAGTTCTTACGCCTACCTAAATTAAGGGAAAAGCTGTTTAATTATGTCACCGTTCATGGAGAAGAGAATTTAAAAGAGGCCTTTTCCAAGGGAAGGGGGGTAATTTTGCTTACAGCCCACCTGGGCAATTGGGAATTGGCAGCGGCATATCTTGGCCTTTCAGGCTACCCTATGAACGCAATAGGAGCGGAGCAAAGGGATGAAAAAATTACTGATCTTGTGGAACTTCTGAGAGCGAGCTGCAACGTCAAAACCATAGGGAAGGGATTTGATTTGAAAAGCGCCCTATCGTGCCTTAAAAGAGGGGAGCTCTTGGGCGTTTTATTGGACCAGGATTTTAGGGACAAGGGTATCGTAGTTCCTTTCTTAGGTGTTGATGCAAGCACCCCTTATGGACCTTTAAAGATGGCTGACAAACTGGGTTCTATTATCGTTCCTCTTTTCATAATACGAAGGCCAGATGGATTAAGGCACGACCTGTTCTTTTTGGAGCCATTGAAACCTAAGAGTGGAGATAGCTTCGGTGAAGCCTTATTGGAATCCACAGCGTTGTGCAATGAAGTAATAAGCCAGTGGATTTTAAAGTCGCCTGAACAGTGGATGTGGCTTTATGACCGGTGGGCTTCCACAAGGGAGAGTGGATAATGATATTGGCAATAGACCCTGGACGAAGCAAATTTGGGTGGGCTCTTGGAACGGATAAAGGAGAGGCGTCTCTGTGTGGCATAACTCCTACAGAGAGGTTCAGAGAGTTTGTTGATATTGTATGGAATGAAAAATGGGATTTGCTTAAAGATTGGGTTACCGAAAAAGCAGATGTGCCTATACTTAAGAAGCCTGTGACTGTCATTTTGGGTAAGGGAACAGGGAATGCCCTGTTTGCTGAAGTTTTGGACGAAAAAGGAATTTCATACGTTTTGGTAGACGAAAAGTTTTCTACTCTTGGCGCAAGAGATTTATTTTGGGATTTTCATCCCCCGAGGGGCTTTAAGGCCTTGATACCAAAATCTTTGAGAGTTCCGCCAAGGGATATAGACGACCTTTCGGCACTGTTTTTGTTGAGAAAATGGGTTGAAAGTTTAAAGGACGGTGCCGAGACCTGAAAGAATATAAAGCCTTGCATTTAAAAAAGAAAGAATATACATTATACAAGAGGTGAGATGGATGAAATCTCTACCCCGGTTGAAGGTGTACATGGAACAACCAGGGTTTTCTGTAGGATGTGTCGATTTGGAATATGGCGAAGAGGAAATGAAATCTTTTCCCATGGCTGATGTGCGGCTGAAGGTGGGAAAGCTTTTAAAGCAAATCAAGGAAACTTATAAGGGAAAGATAGAAATAGATCTTGTAGATCCGAGGAACATTATAGCTCTATGGGATGTGTTAGTTTTTGGTATTAAATCTACAGAGGTTACTTGGGTTTTGAAAAGAAAGGTGCTTTTCAGAGGCGTTCCTGAATGGGAAACGATCAAAAAGGCCATAGATGAAGCTTTAGGAAACGACGAATAGATGAAATAATAGTTTTAGGTTTTAGGAGGGAAAGATACCTCAATGGGAAAATCTTTTGTGGCCATTCTTCTTGAAATAGGGATATTGTTTTATTCCCTTTTTAAGTGGATATTCCTTGCTGTGATGGCAGGTGTAGTTGTAGGTGCTGGAGCTTCTTTATTTTTGTTGTTGTTGCATGAAAGCATTGATTTTTTAGCTAGGTTTTCCCCCTGGGGCTTTGCTCTTTTGCCAGCAGGTTTAGTGGTAAGCGCCTATCTTGTTAGAACGTTTGCGCCAGAAGCTGCGGGTCACGGCACAGAGAAAGTAATAGAGGCAATCCACAGGCGTTCGGGTAGAATCCCCCTTGCAGTGGTTCCAATAAAGCTTTTGGCTACAGTTATAACTCTCTCGGTTGGAGGATCTGCAGGTAAGGAAGGCCCTTGTGCACAGATAGGCGCAGGACTCACCTCCTTTATGGCTAGCCTCTTCAGGTTCAATGATGTGGATCGCAAGAAATTGGTGATATGTGGGATATCCGCTGGTTTTGCCTCCATTTTTGGCACCCCGATAGCTGGTGCCATATTTGGTCTTGAGGTTTTGTATATAGGACAGGTTCTTTACGATGTGCTTTTACCTTCATTTATTAGTGGCATGGTGGCTTTTCAGGTGGCATCCCTCTTAGGCGTGGATTATTTCAGTTTTCCTGCGCAGCTTCATGCCGTTTTCTCGGGAAGTGTATTTATGTGGGCCATGCTTTCAGGTGTTTTTTTTGGCCTTGTGGCTCTTATACATATAGAAATAGTAAGGGCGCTGGAGATTGTTTCGGGTAAAGTAAAAATAGGGCCTTACAGAAAAGCCTTTTATGGAGGTTGTATACTATTAGTATTGGGTTTGCTTTTCGGCTCGAAGTATTTTGGCTTAGGTACAGAGATGATAGAAAGCGCTGTGACAGGTAAGGATGTGCCTATGCTAGCTTTTATACTGAAACCTATTTTTACAGGCATAACCTTATCTTCCGGAGGTAGTGGTGGAATATTGACACCCACGTTTTTTGTAGGGGCTACTTCGGGAGTGACTTTTGCGAAAATTTTTAGCTTGGACCCATTGCTCTTTGCATGCATAGGTTTCGTAGCCGTGCTTGCTGGTGCCGCTAATACGCCAATTGCTGCGACTATTATGGCTGTGGAGCTTTTTGGTTCCAGTGTGACAGCATACGCGGCTGTTGCATGCATAATAGCCTTTGTGATCAGTGGGCATAGAAGTGTTTATCCAAGTCAAATATTGGCCCGTCCCAAATCACCTGTGTTTAGTTGTAAGGGCAATGAACCGGTAGAGAAGGTAAGCCACGAGGTGATTACAAAGGAAACCCTCATCCCGTATTTAGTTGAACAATTAAAGTTGTATTGGAACCGCAGGACCTTCCATTTGCGTGATCAGGAAGAAGACAATAACGAACATCAGTAAAGTTCCTTAATACAGGCTCTTGCCAGGGCCTCTAAGCTTGAAATCATCCGTTCTTTGGGTAGGCCTGATGCTGCGTATGCTATGGGAAGTTCCGTGCAAGCTGCTATTACAGGGAGGCTAGATTCCTCCCACAGTTTTTTGACAGTGCTATTGAGAATTGCTCCAGCTTTTTCGGTGTTGCCTTCCTTGACCAGTGCTATAGTAGTACTTATTTCTTTCTGGATTCCAGGGTTTGGCCTAAGTAGAGTAAAATCCTTCCTTTTTGCGTGAGTGTCATAAAGTCCCGTTTTGATTGTCCCTTCTGTTGCTAATAGCCAGGCACCTCTTTTATCTTTCTGAATTGCTTCGTCTAAAGTTGAGATTACTATGTGGACTAGGGGTACTGGCAGAAAATTTGCCATTTTGTCTATAAAGAAATGAGCTGTGTTGCATGGGACTGCCAGAAGGTCTGCCCCCCATTGAACTAATGTGTCAAGTCCTTCTTTTATAGATTCATAGGGATCAGGCCCATTCCCTAATATGGCTTGAGTTCTGTCAGGTATCTGAGGGTTGGACAGAAGATATATTTTAGGGTGTTCCTGATCTTTTTTTGCTGGAGCCATTATGGATAAAAGTCTCAAAAATTCTGCTGTTGCGGCTGGCCCCATGCCTCCCAAAATACCAAGGACCTTGTTTTTGTAACTGCTCATTTTCTTTGCCCCCCTGTAGGTGAAGTCTAAAAGACACGAAAGTGTAATTTTTTAGCTGAATGCATCTATAATTATGCATTATATAATGAAAGAGCCTTTTTAAAAATTGAAAAAACGAGAGAAAGGACGTTGCTTATGGGACGCTGGAAAATAAGGACCTCATTTTTTGGATTAGTGTTGTTTGTCTTTTTATCCTCCACCCAGAGTGTTGCTTTTGCAGAAAAAGAAGGGGTAGTTTTGGTTCTTTCGGGGGGAGGAGTTCGAGGGTTAGCGCATATCGGGGTTATAAAGGCTCTGGAAGAGAGGCAAATTCCTGTTGTAGGTATCGTTGGCACTAGTATGGGGTCTTTAGTAGGGGCCCTTGCCTCTTGTGGCTATGATGCCCAGGAGTTGGAACGAATCATTAATGATATTGATTTGACGGAGCTTTTATACGACCGGACAGCACCAGCAAAAGTGGCTATAGGGGAAAGAAGTTTTCAGGAACAGCAGGAACTTTTAAGAATAGATATGAATAAATCATGGAAGATAGAAGGGCCCAGGGGTGCCATGCAGGGCAAGCGGCTGATTGATAGGTTTGCCCGGTGGACGAGCATATGCCCTGTCAATAATTTTGATAACTTGCCTATTCCTTTTGCCGCAGTAGCCACGGACCTCGTGTCTGGAAAGGCTGTTGTAATAAGGCAGGGAGATTTAGCCTCAGCCATGAGGGCTTCCATGTCGATACCTGGACTTTTCGAGCCATGGGAAATAGAAGGTAGGCTTCTTGTAGATGGGGGTCTTGCAGCCAATCTTCCCGTTAGAATAGCCAAGCGAATATTTCCAGGTCATCCAGTGGTGGCGGTGGATGTTACAGAAAAGGGCATGAGCAAAGATGATATACGCACCGTTATGGATGTCATAGATCAATCTATAACGATCATGACGAGACGGATAGTGGAAGAGGATGCTAAGCATGCTGATGTGCTCATAAGCCCAGATGTTTCCCATGTATCCATATTGACCACGAGAGGTTGGGATGAAATCATTCAAAAAGGGTATCAGGCGGCGGTTGAGAAAATGAAACAAGTGTCAGCCAGTGTTGATGGGAAACGTTCAGTTACTGTTGCCTCTAGGTCGGGAAGAAAGCCAATAGTGGCAAGCATTGCTGTGGAAGGTTTAGGAGGAGAGGTGGCAAAAGAGATTTTGGAATCTTGCGAGGAGTGCATAGGGAGCCCCCTTGATGTGAGGCGCTTGCAGGAGGTCTGCAGGTCATTGAGGGAGCGAGAGGGGATAAGGGAGGCCCTTTATGTTACCCAAAATGATACGCCTTCCTCGGTTAGTGTGACGATAAAAGTAGAAAAGGAGCCACCTTACCAATTTATTTTATCTGGTTATACCTCAAACATATCTCCAAACAGACAGTTGTACGGGGATCTTTTTATGCGAGATGTATTTGGCGAAGGTGATGTGCTATTTATAAAGACGGGTATAGGTGAGATGTGGGGAGGTCAAGTGGGATATCTTGGGATACTCGACGATGATTCTAGAAGATTTGGATTGAATTTGTTTGCCCTTAAGGAAAAGTACCAACCGCAAGGGTTGGGATCGTATGAGTGGAAAAAGTATGGCTTAACAGCAGGTGAATATTTCAAAATGGGAGACCTTAACCTTTATTTGGGTTATAAGCTTGGAGAGGTAAAGTATTCAGGAAAAGATCATGACTATGGAGGTCCCTCAATAGGGTTTTCGTGGGACAATAGAAATGATCCTATAGACCCCGAAGGAGGGACAGAAGTTCATATGTCGATGTGGGTGGAAGACGACTCCTCAATTTTAGGAAGATTAAACGTCCAGACGATATGTCCGCTGGATGAATCTTCCAAGATGGTATTAAGAGGGGGAGCTGTCTTAGGGGATAATGACCATCCTTGGCTTGCAGCGTATTTGGGAGCTAGGAACGAACTTTACTCTAGGGCCAGCCATCCTTTGAAGGGAGAAAACGTTGCCTGGGTTGGGTTGACGTACAGGAGGGCCCTGGTCGAAAGCTGGTGGGGTAGAGTTTATGTTGATCTGTTTGCTACAGAAGGAAAGGTTTATGAGGATGAGTGGGAAAACGCAATCGACGTGTGGGAGGCGGGGATGGCCCTTACTTTGCCTGGCAAGATTTTGGATGGGAAAATATTTGTGGTGTATGATGACGAAGGGAATTGGAACTTTGGATACTCTTTAGGCAATCCCAGAGGATATGGAGACCTGGTTTATCCGTGAAGCTTCACTGGTTTGCAAGGGATGTATATTTGTTAAAATAGCCTGTATGTTAATGTGCTATGATAAAATTTATTGGTCTATGTGTAAGTTAGAATTTCGAAGAAAGAAGATGGGGAGGATAAAGATGGCAAAAAATATTACACCAAGGGAAGAAGATTATTCGCAGTGGTATCTTGATGTTATCAAGGCGGCAGAGTTGGCAGACTATGCCCCCGTGAGGGGATGTATGGTGATAAGGCCCAATGGGTATTCCCTGTGGGAAATGATACAGAAGCATTTTGATGAAGCCTTCAAGGATACAGGGCACGTAAACGCTTATTTCCCCCTTCTTATACCGAATTCTTTCCTGGAGAAAGAGGCAGATCACGTAGAAGGTTTTGCTCCAGAATGTGCCGTGGTGACTCATGCCGGTGGCGAAGAGCTTGAGGAGCCTTTGGTTGTAAGACCTACATCGGAAACTGTTATAGGTCATATGTACAGCAAATGGGTTCAATCTTGGAGGGATCTTCCGGTTTTAATAAATCAATGGTGTAATGTTATGAGGTGGGAGAAGAGGTCAAGGTTATTTTTGAGGACTTCAGAGTTTTTGTGGCAAGAAGGTCACACTGCTCACGCTACGAAGGAAGAGGCTATGGAAGAGACTCTTAAGATGCTCGAAGTATATCGCAAGATAATGGAGGAAATGTTGGCTCTGCCTGTGATTACGGGAGAAAAATCGGAGGGAGAGCGCTTCCCCGGAGCGGATAATACGTTTACTTGTGAGGCAATGATGACAGATAAAAAGGCACTCCAGGCAGGCACAAGCCATTTCCTTGGCCAGAATTTTGCAAAGGCTTTTGACATAACTTTCCAGAGTAGGGAAGGGGTCTTGGAATATGCTTGGACGACCAGCTGGGGTGTTTCGACCAGGCTGATAGGGGCTATAATAATGACTCATTCGGACAACGATGGTTTGATTATTCCACCTTATGTTGCCCCTGTCAAAGCTGTTATATTGCCCCTTGGTGCAGATGAGTCTAAACTTGCAGGGCTTTATGAGCCGAAGGCCCAAGAATTGGCAGCTACATTGAATGAGATTCTTGGAAAACGCAGTGTCAAGGTTGACACACGTTATCATATGAGACCGGCCGATAGGTTCTTCTATCACTTGCAGAGGGGGATACCTTTGAGAATAGAGTTAGGAGAGAAAGAGTATTCCAAAGAATCCGTAAGGTTGGTGCGAAGAGATACGGGAGAAAGATTTGATGTCTCATGGGATAAAGCCCCGGAGGTAGTGAAGGAAACCTTGGATGCTATCCAGGCCAACCTTTACAGGAGAGCTAAAGATTTTAGGGAAGCTAATACCCATTATGTAGAGTCTTTCGATGAGTTCAAGAAAGTGCTGGAAGAAAAAGGAGGTTTTATAAAAGCCTACTTTGCAGGAGGGAAAGAGGAGGAAAGGGCGATAAAAGAAGCCACGACGGCTACAGTGCGATGCTTCCCCTTAGATGAAGAGCACACAAGAGGTAAGTGTTTCTATACGGGGAAAGAAGGTGCAAGGTTGGCGATTTTTGCAAAAGCTTATTAAGTGTAGTGCCTTTAACCTGAAAGACAAATAACAAGGTGGCCCACTATCGCTCTGGGGCCACTTTATTTTATAATAAGGGAGGCAAAAGACGTAATAATATGGGAGGAGAGAATATGGTTTCCGAGCGTAAGGTCGGAAAGACGGCAATTAGGCTTTTTAAGGGAGATATAACTCAATATGACGGTGATGCCATAGTAAACGCAGCCAATAATCATCTGTGGATGGGTTCAGGTGTAGCAGGTGCTATAAAGAGAAGAGGAGGAGAATCCATAGAAAAAGAGGCCGTAGAGCGGGGTCCCATAAAAGTAGGGGAAGCCATTGTTACAGAAGCTGGAAATTTGAAAGTAGATTATATAATCCATGCAGCTGTTATGGGGCAGGATCTGAAAACAAGCGAAGCTATCATAAGGGAAGCAACCCAGAACAGCCTATACAAATGTGATGAACTTGGCATAGAAAGGGTTGCGTTCCCTGCATTTGGCACAGGCGTAGGAGGGTTTCCTGTAGATAATTGCTCCAAAGCTATGTTGGAAGAAGTCGTGCTATACCTTGAGGAGGAAAAGGACACTAATCTTAAGGAGGTAGCATTTTATCTTTTTGGCGAAGAGACCTACATGGCCTTTGCCAGAGCTCTGGAAAGGGTCCGTGTAGTGGACATGGGAAAATAAATAACGAAATATAAAAATTTGCCTCTTGACTTAAACGGAAAAGGTTTGTATTATACCCCTTGCACGCCGCGGAACGGCTGCGGCGAGGTGGAGCAACTTGACAGTGGAATATAGGCAGAAGGGTG
>NZ_JACDOB010000037.1 GCF_017656375.1 Thermovirga sp. | reverse complement strand
CGCTTGCCCTTTGTGGCCGTCGGGGGTCGCACCTCCTTTCCTGCCATCAGAGTCATTACAAGATACAGAGCTTGCATAAAATCTTCATGCCATCTAACCCATTTATTATTTGCCAAGACCAAAAACGAATAAATATAAAACCCCAAATATATTATAAAAAATCAAAGCGCCTTTTCATATATGTGCAAAATTCTATTTATCATAGTATCTTGGGAATATTGCTTACTTTTCCACTCACTCAATCTAGCATATTTAGCCCTCAAGAGGCTATCTTTTGTTAAGCTGTTTAAAGCATGAGCTAGTGCTGACACATCACCTAAAGGAATTATAATTGAAGACTCTCCCAAAACCTCCTTAGCGCCTCTGTAGTCATAAACAACTAAGGGAGTTCCTACAGCCATGGCCTCTATGGCCGAAATAGGACATCCCTCTATATAAGAGGGGAAACAAGCTATATCAACAGACTTCCAAAAAGAGAATGCTTTTTGTGGTCTAATAAAACCCAAAAATTTTACCCTTTGCGACAACCCCAGCGATTCCGCCAATCTCTTCATAGAACTCAAAAGCGGGCCATCTCCTCCCAAAACCAATTCAACAGTCTCGTCCTTCGCCAAAATTGAGAAAGCCTTCAATAAATCCTCATGCCCTTTCCCATTTTTGAAGGTTGCAAGAAGTCCTATTCTTACTTTTTTACTTTCCTCGCATATTAGTGGTTTGGCGTCTCGTGCCTCTTTTATATTTATGCCGTTATAGACAATCCACGTCCTTTCAACCCACGGCATGGACTCCTTGACATACATTTCCACAGACTTAGATACACATATAATCTGTTTCTGATTCCTATAATGTTTCGGTTTGTGAAAGCTATGCATGTGGCAAAAAAGGCGGTGCACATTTTGACGGCAAAAAAAAGTTGCGTATCCAGACAATATCGATGCTCGCCCCAAATGAACATGTACTACATCATAATTTTTTAGCGCACTTTTAAACATCATGATTGTAAATGGGTCATAATCATTCAAGAAAGGTATATTTCTCACCCTTATTCCCTCTTGAAGCTCCCCACATAAAACAGAGACTTTTCTAGCCCATACTTCCACTTCGTGTCCTCTCCCTGCAAGACCATTGGACAGCTGCACCACAACGTTCTCGGCTCCACCCCAACCTCCCGCATCTATGGCTTGAAGAATTTTCATGCATTCACCTCTTCTTCTAGCAACATTCCACGCCCTAGCAATATCCCTAAGGTTCCCCAAACAAAGGGAATGGTTTCTTCAAACAAACCTACATATTCTACTATCCCATACAACAAAAATAACGTTAAAACACCTAAGGCCGCGAGAGAAATTCCAAGGCTTGTATCCTTCCTGAAACACATAAACATCACAAAAGAAATTACATGAAACAAAAAGATACAAAAAAACATTCCAGCAAAAACACCGTGGGAAACAAAATGCTGCAGCCATACAGAATGAGAATGGTCATACACTTTAATGCCGTGAGGCAGATCCTGTGCCTTTTCCAAAATAGCTCCATAAGCCTTTCCAAAGTTGCCTGAACCAACTCCCCACAATGGATGCTCACTAAACACTCTCATAACTATTGTCCAAATTTCTTCGCGATGATTCAACAAGCGCCGCCAAAAAGCCACTTTTATAAAATTTGCCGAGCCCATCTTTGCTAATATTCCCTTACTAAACACAACATAGAAAGCTGCACATAAGCTACCTAAAGACAATATATACTTTGAAATTTCAGATCTAGACAAAAAACACACAAGAAAACAACTAAAAATATAAAGTGCGGGCAAAACATCAGAGGTAGAATATTTAAAAACACTAATCCCGGACCACAAAGCTAAAAATCCAGACAACCAAAAAAAAAATACTCTTCCACCTTGCTCTTTCTAAAAATAACGCCCAATTAACTACTCCTAAAAAAGAAACCACTAGAAACAGCTGATTCACATTATCAAATACACCTTCATTGAAGAAAAAGACCCCTCTGTGCCTTAATTCGACAAATAAAAGAATCAAAAAACCCCAAAAAATAGACCACTTCCAATAATTCTCAATAGTTCTTTCCAGCCCCATCTTACATTTATTCGCTACAAAACTCCCCGTTAAAATAAAAAAGCCAATAAATAAATTCACTAAAAAGCTATCCCTATGATTCCAATCTCCAGAATTTATAATATCTGAGACAAAGACAATTAACAAAAACAACAAATAATAGAACCATATACAACGAAACCTAGATTGCAAATCATTATCAACAAACGTCTTTAATTTAAGATTTTTCTTAAAAAAATGGTACAACGTCCACCCTAGCAAAATCAAAATAGGTACCGAGGCATAACCTATTCCAAACATTGCCGCACCAAGACAAAAAAAGAATACATGCTGGATCCAGTCTTCCTTAATGCTACCCACTGAAGATATTATCTGACCCCAGTTGACGTTATATTGCTTTTTAGCTATCACCATTCATCCTCCCTAATATTTATTAATGATAATATTTTGCTATATATCTACCGACCAAACTGCTCATTCATTTGTGAGTTTTTTCTGCTTAAGCACATCTTGAATTAATCTGTACCATTTTTCGCCAAATTTCTCTAGAGAGAACTTGTGTTTAATCTTTTTTGCTTCTTTTCCCAAATTTTGTCTGAGCTCTTCATTGCTTATCAATGTTGATATGGCCTCTGCCAGTTTTTTCACATCAAAAGGAACGACTAAGCCATTTTTCCCGTCCAGAATAATATCTTCAACGCCATTCCAGTCCGTAGCTATAACAGGCAAACCAAACCCCATTGCCTCTACTAATGTATTGCAAAAACCTTCATACAGGGAAGATTGAACATAAATATCGGCACGTTTATAAGCTTCGGCTATATTCTTCGTAACACCAGGGAAAAACACCCTTTCGGAAATCCCAAGCCTTTTCGAAAGCCTTATCAATTCCTCTCTTTTTTTGCCTTCCCCATATACTATCAAATCCCAATCTGGGTATTCTGCAGCTATCAACGAAAAAGCTTTTAAAAGAAGCGGGTAATTCTTTTGGCGAGCTAATCTTCCAACAGATAAAATAATATTTTTGCCATTTCCCTTAGAGATTTCCCCCGTATCTTCCTGAATAACAAACGAAACCGGGTTAGGCACTACATAAGTCGGCAACGAAGGCACACTTTTTGACCAAAAATCAGCCGCGTAACGAGTAAGGCAAACCATTGTTGATGCTTTAGGATAAGTAATTTTGCGAAGCAACTTATACGTCCACTCTATTCTGCCGTTTTTGGGATCTCCACGCTCTGTAATAATTACAGGAATATCTCTACTTTTTTCCCCTAATGCCAATAAGACCAATCCATTGAGCTTGGTACCGAAGGGAATAATCAGATTAGGATTTATCTTCAATAATGCTTCTTTAAGTTTTTTAAGCCTTATAAAATGATAGCCTATAATTCTTTTCGAAAGGCTCATCTCTATTTTTTTCAAACCAAGGTCATAAAGTTCACAACTAGCCGGAGGAGTATAAAACTTGCCAGTTTCTGCATCTATTGTCAAAAGAGTCACATCAAATCCCCTTGCGAACAACAACTCCCCTAACGTACATGCAACCCTTTCCGCCCCTCCGCTTCCCAGCCCCTCAATCACCAAAGCCACCTTCATATAACAATCCTCCCACTCATTAAATCAATTCTTTGTAAAGTCTCAAATGCTGCTCTGCAATTGCAAAAACATCGTGCTTTTTAGCTTCCTCTATAGCCATCAGGCTTTTCGTCTTATCCGGAATAACACAAAGAGCTTTCTGTAAAGCCTTTTTCAAAGAATCTGAATCCCCTGCCTCAGCAAGCCACCCATTGTGTCCATCTCGCACTAGGTCAAGGGTACCGCCACAGGCAAAAGCCACAACAGGAAGCCCTGAAGCCATGGCCTCCAATAATGCAATACCAAAGGCCTCTGGCCCCCCAGAGCCCGGCACATGATACGAAGGCTGGACAAAAAGGTCAGATGCCCACAAAAAAGGCCTAACATCCTTGGCAAAGGGGAAAAACTTAACCCTTCGGTTGGACAACCCCCGAAACACCTCCTCTGCCAGTTTTATAAGCTCTTCCCTCATGGGACCATCTCCCACCAGCCATAAGCTTATGGGCCTGTCCGCCCCCAAAGCCCCAACGGCCCTTATCAAAAGGTCAAAACCTTTCCACGGCACAAATCGCCCCATACCCAGAATCACGAGTTCGCTAGGCTTTACCCCCTCCTGATTCCTTAACTTCTCCCTTTCCTTCGAGTTTGGTTCATACTTTTTCACTGCGACCGGGTTTGCAATTATCCTTATTTTACTGGTGGAAAAACCTTGATTTTCCATATGTTTTGCAACAGCAGTAGAAGGAGCTATCAAAAGTGTGGAATTCGCATAATACCTTCCTTTAGGGAACTTATCTACCGTAGCGACGACAGGAATTTTCTTCTTCTTCCCCCAATAGGATCCAATAAAAGCCGCACTTGACAGCCTGGTATGAATTACATCTGGCCTTATTTCCTCCAACAGACTGCCAAACTCCCTGCAAAGAGCTGGGCTCCATGCAAACATCGGCCGATATCCAAGCACCTCAAAACCTTCATCCCTTGCTCTTCCTGCTAGGGCTCCCCCTGGCCTACACGCTATAAAATGCTCTACAAGGCCATCCATTTCCCTAATCTTTTTAAGCAAATCAAGCCAAGGCTTACTCCATGACAGGTTGTTTTCGTCTACATGATGAAGAATCCTCAAATTTCCATCTCCCTTTTACTTTTTCTTACTTCTCGCCTTACTTATTTGCCTAAATATGGCCAAACGCACATAAAGATCAGGAAAAGACACTGCAAGAAAAAGTTTAAAAAACAAATCAGGGCGTCTATGCAAAAGGACCCCAGTACAGCTTTCCTTCAATTGCTCCTTAAAACTTCTGTTTTCAATCAGTTTTTTTAAATATTCTTCACCTTTATCAACAAGGATCTTTTGTAGATAATTTGTATAGGCACTGGGAATTATTAATTTAGTCAAAAGTTCGTAAGCCTTGGTATTTTGCTTGCCAACCCTTTTCATAAAGGCGCGGCACCTTAAATAGGCTGTTAATTCATGAAGGTTTGAATAAAATTTAACAATATCAGAAGAAGATGTAGTAGAGCTAGCATGCTTACGCCACGCAACAAGGCTTTCTTTAACAACGGCAACTTTCTTAGCTACAGCAAGAGATTTTACAAATACCTCATTATCTTCAGCACAATGACATCCCTCGGTGTAAGAAATATTGTTTTGTTCCAAAAAAGACCTGCGATACAAAACCGCCCCGCCCCACAGGTCGACCCTTCCAAGTAAATATTCAGACAGCACATCCAAGCCTCTTTCAAACTCTCCATTGGGATATCGGTATTTTTCAGTATACTTCTTGAAAATTTTGCCTTCATGGTCTGCAAAATCATATCCACAAAAAACCATATCCGCTTGGTGTCGTTTCATAGCTTCCACAAGCTTAGAACAACAATTAGGGCTAAATATATCGTCTCCATCAAAAAAAGCTATATATTCTCCTTTAGAAGCGATAAAGCCTCTATTTCTAGCTACACACACACCAGCATTTTCTTGATGTATAACCTTAACTGAATGTTTACTTTTACAAGCAAAGTTCTTCATCAAACTCAGACTATTATCCTGCGATCCGTCATCCACAAGTATGAGTTCCATTGGAGAATAATCCTGATTTTCTAAATACTCAAGGGTGTTCATTAGAAATTTACTAGCCCCATTATAAACAGGTACTACTATAGAAAGAAGCTTTCCCAAGGCCCAAACCTCCTACAATTCACGTCTTTAATAATTAACTAATATGAAATTGGATTTTTTAGTAACTCCACACTACACTTATAAAGCTCTTTAGGGTTAACCAACTCCAAACACCTAAAATCTTCACCTTTTACACACCCCCTATCATCACACGGCGCACAAGGTAAAGGCACTAAAACGACCCTGTGGGGATTACCCCAAGGCCCATACCTATGAGGCCTGGATGGGCCAAAAACAGCAACGGTAGGAACGCCCACTGCGCTTGCAAGGTGCATTGCTGCCGTATCTCCTGTAATAAACAAACTTGCCTTTTCCATAAAAGCCCCAACTGCTGACAAACTCAATGGGCCCGACAAATCCAACACGTTAGGGGCCAAAGCTTTAAGCACTACTTTAGCGTCCCTTTCTTCCTCTTTAGAGTATCCTATAATCCCTATAACGGCGTTTTCGTTTTCAATCAACTTTTCCCCAACTTCTATGCACAACCTGGGAGGAAGCCTTTTTTTGGGGTTTCGGCTCCCGGGGTTCATCATGACAAATTTTTTGCCCTCAAGTATCTTACTCAGTACTTCCAATGCCCTTCTTTTGTCCTCTTCTTTTACGTGAAAACGAAGCTGCCTGCTGTAAATAGGAACGCCCAGAGTGGATACAGCATATAAATTTCTCTCAGCTTCGTGAATTTTCTTTGGTAGGAAGAATTCCCTCAAACCCCAGAGAGGGTTATAAGTACAGCCACTAAAAAGGGGCATCAAAGTAGAACGAAGATCAATAATCAAATCGAATTTTCCTTCCCTAAGCTCACGTATCAACCTTATCCGACCCTTTAACCCCTTATACCTTTCTGCTTTATCATAAAGCCTTATCTCATCCCATATAGGGTCACCTTCTACTGCAGCCACAGCACCAGGGCCTACCCAAAGTACAAAGTAAGCCTCAGGTAAAAAACGCCTTAAGTTCCACAAGGCTGCCGACGCCAGAAGCATGTCCCCAAGGCAGGAAAGGCCTATAACTGCAACTTTTTTCACATGCTTTGGAATTATCTTCACTTCACGTCACCATTAAGAAACAATTTTCCCCACCGCATCCAAAACTACTTCAGGAGTAAGAGAATTTATAATTTCAACCCTCTCCGAAGTAGTCAATTCTTCTTTAGATTCCAATAAATTAGAATAAACAACCCATGAATCGTTCCCTAAAGGAGCATATCTGCCTAACCTTGTAGCTGGAGCCAAAGTCAAAGTCCTGGCGCCACATGCAGCAGCCAAATGGCTTCCGCCACTCTCAAGGCCTATCACACATAAAGCTTTTCTCAAAGCAGCTATGCAAAAAAATATTTCGTATTCTCTTTGTCTTTCGTTCAAAAGGTTCCAAAAAACCTTTACCCTATTTTTGCCTTTGATTTCCTGCAAAACATTTATCCTTCCAGGATCCCCAAAAAGAATTATTTCATATCCTTCATCGCTTAACAGCTCAGTAAGTCTCATCCAATAATTTACAGGCCACTGCCTACAAGGGTCATTAAACGAAACAAGCGGAAACATAGCAATTATATTATCCCTATCTATATTCCTAAAAAGCACTTCAGTCTCTTTTTCAACCCACTCAGGGATCCTTATGGAGTGAAGCGGAGATAAAGGTTTTATCCCAAGCCTTCTAGCCAACATAAGGCTTTGATATGTATCATGAACTTTAGGTCGATTGGGTTCCTCAAACTTCCAATCACTGAAGAAGCATTTACTTGAATATCCTATTCTATACTTGTAATCAAAACAAAGAGACAAAACAAGCGATGGCAAAAATTGTCTCTGTGTATCTACAAGCAAATCTATACCACCCAAAACTTTCCCATAATCCCATAGTTCCTTATATTTTTTATAAAACCAAGGCCTATGTTTTTTTATCTTTGACCAAAACAAGCGGTCCATTACTCCGGCTTCCTGAGCCAACATTTGGACAACTTTTGAAGGGCACCCCACAATAGAAAATTCGGCGTTAGGAAAAGCATTTCTAAACGCTGCCAACGTGGGATTAAGCATTACATAATCACCTAGAGCCATTCCCCCAATATAAAAAAGCACTTTTTTTACCGACATTTTCAGGTAGCAAGGATCCTTATACCAATCCTTAAAAAGCTCCGCAGGGTAATCTGCAGCCTCGTGCTTAGCCAAATAAAAGCCGTATTTTGTTGAATCTGAAGCCTTTAAATCATATTGCTTAATTAACAATAAAACCACACTCCTTCTAAAAACAACTACGGCTTCCTTAATACTTTTTCTAATGCATCCGCTACTTCATTCGATTTTATGGAACCCAAACACTCCTGATTGGGACACTCCCAGTTTCCACAACCAACTTTTTCACAAGAGGACACTAAGGCACTTTCTATCTCAGCTAAACCAACCTGCTCAGGCAACGTTGGCCCAAACAAGCCCACCGCAGGTAATCCTATCAACTTGACCAAATGCATAAAACCGGTGTCTCCTCCTAAAGCTGCATCACACTCCCTAGCCAATGCAGCAGTCTCCACAAGGCTCAGTTGACCCACCAGATTGATTACTTGAACGCCTTTTGCATTCCCAACTATTTCAGAGGCAATTGTCTCTTCCTCCTTGCCATGGCCTATTAACACCAAACCCCACCCTAAAAGCTTCAACCTATGAGACAATTCTATCCATCTTTTGGCAGGCCAGCGCTTTACTGTCTTGCTAGCCCCTATAATAGAAAAAAGCAAAGGACCATCCACTTTGCTTCTGATTTCCCTGGCTTTGAATTCTGCTTCCTTTGTAACATAAACCCAGGGCCTTTTACAGTTTTTTAACCCTAGGAATTTCGCTACATCCCTAGCGTTATGAGTATAGGCAAACTTAGCCCAGCGGTGAGTTCCCACTCTCACAGGAATACCAGAAAGCAAGGACAGCAATGCTCCCCTATCGGTCCCCTGAAAACACAGCAGCTTGTCAAATTTTCTTTTTCTAACTTCGAGAATTGACTTTATAAAATTAACGTTCCTGGATTTTTGGTTCCAGACAATAACATCATCTACGTAAGGTTGGCACCTCACAAATTCATCCCAGGGAGTGGCAACAAACCACGTCAGATGGATCTCAGGATAAGCCTCTTTAAGGGCCTTGGCAAAAGGGAAGACCTCAAGCACGTCCCCCATGGCACTGTACCTGTTAAGAAGAATTCTTTCTCCACCCGTGATAAAGCCCTTTGTTACTTTCATCTATTCTTTTAAGCTCCCTTTTTGCTCTTTTGCTTATTTTTCTATAGCTTCTGCATAGACTTTCTCAACACAAAAAACAACATCTTTCACTGTTGATACTTTCTTTGCATCAAAAAGGGAAAAAACATTTTCTCCCTCCAGAATGCGCCTTATACGTTCCTTCCAGGCTCCTACCTTCCCAGGAGGTACAAGGTCACCACCACAAGAAGCGACAAGTTCCCTGACTGGAGCAATATCGGAAGCCACTACAGGAACCCCCATGTAAACTGCCTGCATCAGAACAAGAGGCATTCCTTCGTCAAAGGAGGGGAACAAAAGACAGTCGCACTTTTTCATCCACTCATCCGTATCGTTTCTGAATCCATGGAAATGGACTCTTCCTTCTATCCCAAATTCCTTTGATATGATCTCTAAAGTTGTGCGAAAAGTTCCATCGCCCACCACATCCAATTCCCATTCGTAATCCTTTAACTCTCCAAGGGCCCTAAGAGCTACATCAAAGCCCTTCCTTTTGGTCAACCTTCCTAAAAAAAGGAACCTCCTAGGGGCTTCATTACTTTTTTGCTGCCATTTCTCGTAATCCTTTGGCAAGCCGTTATATATAACATGAACATTTTCAGGCAAAAATCCCTTGAGATGACCGGAAACCGAATTGCTGACACAAATAGCCGCTTTGGCATGCCTAAAAGGGTATATGGCACAATTTTTCTTGTATCTATCATGGGCAGTAAAAACCCATGGCACTCCGCTCAAACAGGAAGCCCACCAGGCAATCCACACCGGAACCCTGGAATGAGCGTGAAGGATCTCCCATCCCTCCCAAGCGGCGCGCATAGCTATCCTTGCTGCGCAAAACGCGGCGGTCACTGGGTTTTTCAAGTGAACCGGAAGTTTCCAGTGAATTACAGAGGAATCAAAATCACTGACGAGTTTCCCTCCAGCTGAAACAACCATAACTTCATGCCCCAGCCTGGCAAACTCATTTGAAAGCCACATAACGTGCCTTTCCGCTCCACCTTCTTCCAATTCAGGCAGTATCTGTATTATCTTCATGCTTGCCACCTTTCCGTAATCCATCTTGCTGCGCGTCGGGCCTCGTTGAAATCTTCCTTCGGCCCTTCCGCCTCCTCAAAAAGCAATTCCGGCAGGCTCTCCAGGGTGCCTAAAACCGAACATAAAGCCCTCTCTTCAAAGGCCTTTATCATCTGGTCAAACCTCTTTACGCCCCAAACAAACCTCCCGCCATTAACCACTCTACCTAAAACAGAGCTCAAAGAGGCCTTCCTCTCCACCGGAAGCACTATGGGCCTCAGGCCGGCAGTAGCAGCCTCAGATATCATGGATACCGAATCCTCGGTGCAAAGGACCTTCTCGCAAAGCCCCAAAATCCCGGGAACCGGACTCCAGCTTTCCTCCGAAGCTAAAAGGAGCATACTCACACTCTCCTTTCCTTCACAGAACTTCTTCAGGGATTGCTCCGCTTCCTTGCTTGTCCTTCGGGAAGTAGTGATGTAAAGCTCAGCACCTGCCTTCTCGGCACAAAAAAAGAGCAGCTCCATGAGCTTTTCAACCCAACCAGGGCCTATACGATAGTTTTTGTCGTCTCCGCCTATCAGAACTCCCCATTGCTTCTTTCTTTTCGGAGGAAAGCGTCTCAAAATCTTCCTCTTGCCCTCTTCCAAAAGCTCTTCGCATATCCTGTTGGGTGCACCAAGGGTAACTAAAAGGTTTTCGCTTTTCTTGGGCCTGTCGTGCTCCGGCACCACCGCAAAATCAAAGGGTTCGGTTCCAAGTACAGAGGGCGTCATTACAGTACAGCACCTTGAGCCAAAGGCCCTGGCAAGAGCCAGACAATAAGGAGCCGCCGAACTTCCAGCCGAGATAAAAAGAACATCTTCTGCAGGAATGTTCTTTTCCTTAAAAACCAGCTCTATATCCTCCACAAGGCTTGAAGCAGCGCTCTTTTCAAGCCACCTCCTGCGACGCTTGCCAGAGCCAAAGGCGAGGACACGAGACCCCACTTTCAACCTCAGAAACC
>NZ_JACDOB010000036.1 GCF_017656375.1 Thermovirga sp. | reverse complement strand
AAATGCGTATGGAAGGCAAATCGATAGTTTTACCGAGAATATAAAAATAAAGGACTTCAATGAGCCGTTTGAGGCGATCTTTATAAGAGCGCCTCAGGTTACATGGTGGGGACCGGAAGTGGAGGTTTTGGCCACGCTGGATGGCTATCCGGTGATGCTCAGGCAAAAGAACGTTCTCGTAACTTCTTTCCATCCAGAACTTACAGACGATACTCGAGTGCATGAGTATTTTCTTGGCATGACCAAAAATTAAGGATACAAATATTTCATTTGAGGGTTAAAATGAAAATACTGCTTTGAAAAGAGGTGGAAACCTAAAAGGAGGCTATTAAAATTGTACGAGCACAACTTCAGAATTAGTTATTCTCAGGCGGGAGCCTTGGGAAGGTTAAAACTTACAGGTGCCATGAACTTATTTCAGGATATCGCTGATGACCACGCCGCAAAGGTGGGAGTATCAGTTGCAGACCTGCTCAAGCAAAACAAGACGTGGGTACTTCATCGGTTCAAGATGACAAACCAAACCATGCCTAAAAGGGGCGACCTAGTGACCATCAAGACCTGGTACCGTCCCGAGAAAAAGCTATACTCCTTGAGAACCTTCAAGATGCTAGGCCAAGATGGCAAAGAGCTTTTGTCCGTTCAAACATCTTGGATAGTGGTTGATATTAACAAAGGAAGACCCCTACGGTTGGACAGGGCCATGCCTGAAGCATATTACGAAAACAAGGATGATGAATTGGAAGTCTCGTTCGAGGAGCCTTTAATGCCCCAGAAAGCAAACATAAAGAAAACTATCCAGGTCGGGGTAACCGACCTGGATATGAACTTTCATGTCAACAATGTTCATTACCTAAGGTGGGCACTGGATACCATTCCTATAAAGATATTAAAAGAATACGAGCCAAAGGGAGTGGAGATAGCCTTCAAAAGGCCAGCTTTCTATGGGGATTTGGTAGTTTCAGAGCTTGAGATCGATGAAAGGTCTTCTTCCATTTTATGTCGCCATCATATTTACGGCGACAAAGACGGCCAGTCCATGGCCGTAATAAACAGCATGTGGGAGAAAACCGCACAGGAGGAACGATGATACTGTGCTTTTAGCCTTATGCGACTGCAACAATTTTTTTGTTTCCTGCGAAAGAGTTAGGGACCCATCCCTTGAAGGGCGGCCTGTCATCGTACTATCCCATAACGACGGATGCGTGGTAGCCAGGTCCAACGAAGCTAAGGCGCTGGGCATAGGAATGGCTGTGCCGTTTTTTACGGTGAGAGCCCTTTGCCAAAAAAACAGTGTTGTGGTGTTAAAGGGTGACCACGAATACTACCGCATAGTATCACGTAAAGTTATGAGGTGCCTTTACCATTTGGTACCGGAGGTAGAAGTTTCTTCAATAGATGAAGCATACCTGCACCTTACTGGCATCCACAAGGAAGACCCCGTGGGCTTTTGCAGGCAAGTGCGAAATTTCATAAAGAAAGAGACAGGAATTCCTGTTTCCATAGGCATAGGATGTACCAAGACCTTGGCCAAGGCAGCTGGATATATAGCGAAAAAGGAAGAAGCTCACGAAGGAGTGTTTTGGGTATCCTCTGAAGATGTGGCTAAAGAGGTGCTTAAAAGAATCCCCATAGAAGAGGTCTGGGGTATAGGCCGGAAAACTGCCAGCAAACTTCGCTCAATTGGCCTGGCTTCAGGCTATGATCTGTTTGCATCTGAGGAAAAATGGATTTTGGAAAATTTTCCTTCTACGGTTTGGTCCACGTGGAAGGAATTAAGAGGAGTGGTATGCCACCCCTTCACTGCAGAGCGACAGCTCAGAAAATCCATCCAGATTGCTCCAAGCTTCAGACAGCCGGTGAGGGATTTTGAAGAAATATTGACAACCCTGCTGGAGCACGTAGAGGAGGCTGCACTCATTCTTAGGAGGGAAAAGCTTTTATGCAAAAGCCTGCAGGTATCCCTTCACACCAATCCTTACAGGACTGACCTTCCTCAATACAACAACAGCGCTAACGTAAAGTTGAAGACCCCGTGCGACTGCACGCATGACCTGGCTGCAGCGGCAAAGGATGCACTGAAGAAAATATACAAGTGGGGCTACTTGTACAGAAAAGTAGGCTTTACTTTGAAAGACCTTGTCCCAAGGGACATGGTTCAGGTAACCCTTTTTGAGGAAGAAGAAAGAAGAAAAAAGAGGATGTTGATGGATGCCGTAGACCAGGTTGTTAATTCCTTGGGGAAAGATGCCCTTCACCTTGCTGCTGTTAAGAAGCCGAGAGAAAACCAGCCCATGGAGGACCTCAAGAAATTTTTTCCCGGAAAGGCGCCTTGGGATGAGGGGTATGCTCTTGGAGTTATAAGGCCGTGCAATAAAATAGACCTAAAGGACCTATCACCCTTGGAAGCTCTTTTCAGAAGATGCAAACACAATGGGGAACCAAAGGCCATAAGGGAAGCTGCAGGCATGTTGGCTCCCAAAGTGAAAGAGCTTAACCCCCATTTTCTAGTTTATGTTCCTCCCTTCGGAGGCAGGGGAAGGAAAGAGCCCTTGGAGTTGCTCGCAGAGGAAATAGCCAAGCGGTCAGGCGTCAGGTTGTTGAAAAATGCCTTTGAGAAGAAAAGAGCCGTTCCGGAGATCAAAAAAATCCAGAAGCTGGATGAGCGGTGGAAAGCACTATCGTTTGCTTACACTCTTGCAGAAGGGGTGAGATTGAAAGATAAGAAGGTTGTCCTGTTAGACGACGTTATCAGGTCTGGCGCTTCAGCTTACGAAGCCTCCCGGGTGCTTAAGGAAGAAGGCCAGGCTGCGTGGGTCTGTGTTTTGGTTTTGGCAATCATGAGGTCATCCCAGGTTCTTCTTGAACCTTGCCATGGCGAGCCCTATAGCTGAAAATCCAATAACAGCAAGTGAAGCTATCTGGGGCCAGAGTACCTCCAAGCTTGAGCCTTTAAGAAATATTCCCCTGACTATTATTAAAAAGTACCGCAAGGGATTGAGGAGGGTTAGAAGTTGGATCATCTCAGGCATGTTTGCGATGGGGAACATGAATCCAGAAAGTAACACTGATGGGAAAAAGAAAAAGAAAGACCCCATCATGGCTTGCTGCTGAGTTTTGCTTACCGTTGATATAAAAAGGCCTATGCCCAACCCTGTCATTATGTAGAAAAATGCCGATACAAACAGCAAAAGGAAACTCCCCCTGAAAGGCACGTGAAACCAAAAGAGGGCTACTGTGACGATCAAAAATATATCTACAAAGGCTATAAGGGCAAAGGGAAGCGTCTTTCCTATTATGAATTCTGCTGGTCTTATCGGTGTCACTATGATTTGCTCCATGGTGCCTATTTCCTTCTCACGCACGACCGCCATGCTGGTAAGAAGAAGAGTTATCAGCATAACTAGAATGGCAACGACTCCAGGAACGTAAAAGTTGCGGCTTTTCAAGTTTTCATTGAACCATGTCCTGGTTTCCAGCTTTATGCCTCCCGGAACAGGAGAAGAGTAACCCATCCGCTTTACGAGGGCTTTTGAGGAGACACTTGCAGTTATCTTGGAAGCGTAACTTAAGATTATCCTCGCTGTATTGGAATCTGTGCCGTCAACAAGTATTTGAAAAGGTGCAGTTTTTCCCCCTGTGATCTTGTTTTGAAATCCATGGCGGATTATTATTGCGACTTTTATATCGCCTTGATCCAGCAATGTCTCCGCTTCTTTTGTGCTCTTGCAGAATCGCTCCAGGTTAAAATAACCGGATTGCGCGAAACTGCTTAGAAGCTCGCGGCTGGCTAAGGAGTTGTCCATATCTACTACTGCAGTTTTTATGTTTGACACGTCGGTAGTAACGGCGTACCCAAAGATAACGAGCTGCACGACGGGCACAATTAATATTACAGCCCTCATGCGCGGGTCTCTAAACAGTTGTAAAAATTCTTTTATGAGCATATGCCTCACTCGTTTAAACATGACCTACACCAACTTCTTTTTTAGTTTAACTTTTGCTGCCAGTATCACTAGGGCTGCAAAAAGGCCCAGCAATATGGCATCGCCATATAGGATTTTTAGCCCTACCCCTTTCAGGTAGATGCCCTTGAGCAAGGAGATGAAATATCGTGCAGGTATGACGTGAGTAATTATTTGCAGTGCCTTTGGCATGTTATCTATAGAATACATGAACCCAGAGAGCAGAAAAGATGGAAGAAATGTAGTAATGAGAGCTACCTGGTTTGCCAGAAGTTGGTTCTTTGTGGCTATACTGATGAGAAGCCCCAAGAAGAGTGCTCCCGTAAGAAATATTGATGCCATGAAAAAGAGAAGGGCAATGTTTCCCCGCAGCGGAACCTTGAATAAGAATTTGCCCAGGACCACCGCAAGCAATACATCCAGCATGGCTATGGCAAAATAGGGCAGCATTTTGCCTATCATGAACTCCTCTACTTTTATAGGTGTCGAAATGAGCTGTTCCATGGAGCCGTTTTCCCACTCTCTGGCTACTGTAAGGGACGTTAAAAGAGCGGCAATAACCATCATTATGACGGCAATAAGGCCTGGGATTATGTAGTTTCGGGATTTTAGTTCCTGATTGTACCAGACACGGGGGACTATTTTAATGGGCTCTACCACATCTACCCGACGGGAGTTGTAGGAAATTTTGAGGGCTACCTTGCGAGAAAATATTCCATTTATGGCCTCGGCATACCCAAGGGCAATAGTAGCGGTGTTGGAATCGCTGCCGTCAATTATAAGCTGTGCTGAAGCTCTTTGCCCCGCATGGATCTTCCCGCCAAAACCTACAGGTATTACAAGTCCCGCCAGGACTTCACCTTTATTAATAGATTCTTCCAATTGAGAGTAGTTAGCTATCCTTTTCTTCATGGAAAAGTATGGGGAACCGCAGAAGTAGCTTATATACTCCCTGCTGTAAGGAGTATTATCCTGATCCCACACGGCCAGTGGGACGTTATCCACGTCCAGCGTTAGGGCATAACCGAAAAGTAAAAGCATCAACATGGGTATGGCGATGGCCATGCCAAGGCTCCTTGGGTCTCTTATGATGTGAATGAACTCTTTTTTTGCTACGGCTAGGATCCTTCTTGCTCTCATAGCTCAAGGACGCCTTTCTGCATTTGCTTTGTTGTTCTCTGTTAGGTAAATAAAAATATCTTCCAGCGAAGGGGATATTTTTGAGATATTTTGTACAGTCACTCCCCTTAATGAAAGTTCTCTTTTTATTACGCCAATGGCATTGTCGATAGATGCAGCAGATACGTGAATGGCATTGCCGAAGAGAGCGGCATCTTGCACCTCGCTAAGATTGAGTATGGCATTGAGAGCCTTTTGAGGTTGGTCGCAAAGGATTTCAAGAATCCCCTCGGGCATGTATTTGGATTTCAGCCAGTGCGGCGTTCCAGTAGCTATAAGCTTTCCTCCATATATCATGCCCAACCTGTCGCAGTATTCTGCCTCATCCATGTAATGGGTCGTGACGAATACCGTTATGCCCTTTGAAGACAGTTCATATATGAGATCCCAAAAACGCCTGCGGCTTATAGGGTCAACCCCTGAGGTGGGCTCGTCTAAAAATAAAATAGGGGGTTCGTGCAGCACAGCACACCCTAGAGCCAGGCGCTGCTTCCAGCCGCTTGGAAGCTCTGACGTCAATGAGCGCCGGTGCTCTTTCAGGCCGGCCATGGCCAGCACCCATTCCTTGCGCTCTTTTTTCTTTTTCCTGTCAATTCCATAAATGCCGCTGAAAAAATCTATGTTTTCTTCAACTGTAAGGTCGTTATAAAGGGAAAAGCGCTGGCTCATGTAGCCTATGTGTTCCTTAACTTTTTCGGGCTGCTTGGTTATATCGTATCCAGCCACTATGCCTTTCCCAGATGAGGGAGTAAGTATCCCACACAGCATGCGTATAGTGGTAGATTTCCCCGCCCCATTTGGGCCAAGGAAACCAAAAATTTCTCCTTTCTTTACCTGGAAGGATACGTTTTTAACAGCCTGAAAGCTGCCGAAGGTTTTAGATAAGTTTTCTGCTGTTACGGCACTTTCTGTGGGTGAATTCTTAGCCATGGGAGGAGTCTCCTTTTTCGGTAAGTACGGATAAGAACACATCTTCCAGTGAAGGCTCTATAGCCTTTATACTCACTATTTCTTCGCCGGAGGCTTGTAGGATTTCTCTTGCTTTGGTAGCGGCTTGTTTGGGGCTTTCTGTAAATATGTGGACCTTTTCCCCAAAAATGCTTAAATTTTCAAACCCCTCTTTTCTTAGTATTTCTACGGCATTCCGCGATGACGAAGTAGTTACCTCCAGGATGCTTTTTTTGAAAAGGCCTTTTACTTCTTGTGGGGTACCTTCTGCAAGGAGCTTCCCCTCATGGAGCAAGGCTATGTGACTGCAGCGCTCTGCCTCATCAAGATAGGCTGTGGAAAAGATAATTGTTACTCCTTCGCTGAGGAGAGTATAGAGTATGCGCCAGAAATCCCGCCTGGATACTGGATCAACACCGTTTGTCGGCTCGTCTAGAAACAAAACTTCTGGCTTGTGTACCAAAGCGCAGCACAGGGCAAGTTTTTGTTTCATCCCCCCGGAGAGCCGGCCCGCAAGGCGCTTCTTAAATGGGGCAAGGCCTGTAGCATCCAGAAGTTCCTCCATTCTTTGTTTTTGCTTCTTTTTAGGGACACAATAAATGTCTGAGTAAAATTGAAGGTTTTCCGCTACAGATAAATCTTGATACAGCCCAAAAGTTTGGCTCATGTAACCTATTTTTTCTTTGATGCGTTCGGCATCCTTAACGGTGTGATGTCCGCATACCCATGCATTCCCATGGGATGGCTCAAGGATAGAGACCAACATTCTCAAAGTTGTAGTTTTGCCAGCTCCGTCGGGCCCCACAAGGCCAAAAATTTCCCCTTTATTTACGGTTAAATTCAATTGGTCTACAGCTTTTTTCTCTCCAAATATCTTGGTCAGGTTTTCAGCGACAACTTGGGCTTCCATCAGTTTCCCTCGTTTAATATTATTTCTGCATCTGCAGGCATGCCTGGTTTGAGTTCATTATTGGGGTTAGGGATATCTATCTTTATTCTATAAACCAACTTGACTCGCTCTTCTTCTGTTTGGATGTTTTTGGGAGTAAACTCCGCCTCAGAAGAGATGAAAGCCAATTTCCCCCAGTAAAATTTATTGGGGTAAGTGTCGGTGGTGACTTTGGCTTTTTGGCCTAATTTTACTTTCCCTAGGTCTGTTTCATTTATATATGCCCTAAGCCAGACCTTTTCAAGCTTTCCAATGGTCACAATAGGGGTGCCAGGCTGCACATATTCGCCAGGTTCTACACTTTTTGACAGCACTACTCCTCTGAAGGGGGCCTTGAGGGTAGAGTAGCTCAACTTGGCCACAGCAAGGGCCTTTAGGGCTTTTGCCCGCTCAACTGCTGCTTTTGCCTGTTGTATTTCCTCTGATCGTGGGCCAGCCAGGAGAAGGTTCAGCTTTTGCCTTGCTTCAGCTACTTTGGACATGGCGTTTTTGTAATTTGCCTGTATGCGGTCGAATTCTTGTTTGGAAATCACCTGTTCTTGAAAAAGCTTTTTAAATCTTTCCAGCTCCTTTTTCTGAAAGTTCAGTTCTGCAACTGCGCCTTCCAGCCTTGCCCTGGCAGCTTGAACTTCCTCTTGGCGGTATCCGGATTCTAGTTCCGCCAGTTTCGCTTGCGCTGATTCTAGCTCCGCTTCCCGCAGGGTTAATTCATGCTTTAAGTCCGTGTCGTCCAACAGGGCTATGACTTGGCCTTTTTCGACAAAATCTCCTTCATCGACAAGCCGCTCAATTACCCTTCCTGCTATCTTAAAGCCTATTCTGGCTTCTGTTGTTTCAATGTTGCCGGAGACATTTATGTTTTCATCCTGCGCCTCTTTTGGCTTTCCCCTTAAGTACACAAAGCCTAAGCTCGCTGTGGCAAATAAAATAACCAGTATAAATGCCAGTTTTTTCTTGTGCATTAGATGTCCTCCTCGTAGATTGAGTTCAAACGCCGTATGTTTGGTTTTTGCAATTTCTTGTATCATTTTAGTTGTTTGACATTGGAACATCAATGAAAGCATGAGCTTAATATGCTATGCTAATCTTACACAGAAACGCAGAAAGGAGGAATGATGGCAGTGGAAGCCCGTAAAGTGGAGCGGTTAATCTTAACGGACGATGACCTTAAGCTCTTTGATAAATGGGGCAACGAGGGCTATGTCGTAATTGTGAGAGTCGGCGGCTGATGCAGTAGGTTGGAAGCCCTCGTGCAGGGCGGTTCTCCGAAGAGAAAGGATGATTATAGGCTTATATGCCAGGATGGTGTGTCGTTATGGGTGCCAAAGGATATGGCTTTCCATGCTGGCGAGGTTCGCTTCAAGCGGGGCAACCTTCGCCAAAGCGAAATGTTGTTCGTATCCACTGCTGTTATTCCGTGACAATCAGGATAGCCGAGAGGAGAGGGGGATAAGGGTGCAGGGCTTAAAGGCTGTGTTTGGGAAAATTTTAAAGGTAGACCTTTCTGCTGGCGTATGTCGAGTTGAAGAGGCAGAAGAGGGTGCGTTGAATCTTTTCATGGGAGGAGCAGGGCTTGCTGCGGACATAATGTTAAAGGAAACGAAGGCTAATTATGATCCTTTAAGCAGTGAGGCTCCTTTGATAATTGCCACAGGCCCATTGACTGGTACTGGTGCTCCAGGGTGCGGCAGTGTGGATTTGTGCTTTAAGTCCCCTCTGACAGGCGTTTGGGGGGAATCCAGAAGCGGAAGCGATTTTGGACCCACTTTGAGGAAGGCCGGAGTGGATGTGGTAATCATAACAGGAAAGGCCAAGGAGCCTTCGGTCCTGGTGATAGATGAAGGCCGCTGGGAGGTTCGCCCATGGTCTGAATTGAAGTCCTTGAGTACCAGTAAGAAGACAGAGTCAATAAAAGATAATCTGGGCAGTGATTTCGAAGTAGGATGCATAGGCCCTGCAGGGGAAAACCTAGTGAAGTTCGCATCAGTGATGTTCGGCGATGCTTCAAGGGCGGCTGGAAGAAGCGGGGCCGGAGCGATTATGGGCTCCAAAAACCTTCTTGCCGTGGCGGTAAGGGGAAAAGGAAAAGTTCCAATAGCGGAAACCGAAAAATTTATAAACCTGTGCAGAGATATAAACCGCAGGCTAATAAGTGACCCCGGGAATGCCGTATGGGCCAACGAAGGCACTATAGGGGAGCTCGCAAGGGCAGATGTAGCAGGGGACCTTCCTACCAAAAACTGGGAAGCTAATTCGTGGGGCAAGGGTGAAGCGCTCTTCAGATATTTTCAGGATAATAATTTCGTTTCGGCTAGACCCTGTTATAAAGGGTGCATTTTAAGGTGCGGCAGAAAGGCGAAGGTGGATAAGGGACCGTGGGAGACTCCTCTACATGAGGGGTGTGAATATGAGACCATGACGACCTTTACGGCCTATCTGCTAAACGAAGACGTGGATGCCGCAGTTCATGCGTCTTGGCTCTGCAACGAGTTTGGGCTCGATACCATATCGGCCGGTTCGGTGCTTGCATTCGCCATGGATTGCTTCGAGAAGGGGATATTGAAGCCCGAAGATAACGATGGGAAGGCTCTTGAGTGGGGAGATATGGAAGGATCATTTGAACTCCTTCGGAAGATAGTTTCAAAAGAAGGCCTTGGGGGGCTTTTGGCAGAAGGGGTAAGGGCTGCAGCATCGAAGCTTGGGAAAGAGGCTCAAGATCTGGCCGTTCATGTCAAAGGTCTTGAAGGGCCGGCCCACGACCCCCGTTCGGGCAAGGCTTTGGGCCTATCCTATGGAGTTGCCAATACTGGGATGAACCACATTCACCCAATTGAAGGGATGGCCTGGGATTCCGGCAAGATGGACTTTGGCCTTATTCCATATGGCCTGCCCGATCCAGAGAAAGTGGATAGATATGGAGAAGAGGGCAAGGGGAAGGCGGTAAAAATCCTTCATGATTTTGGGATGCTTCCAGATATCTTGGGCTTTTGCAAATTCTACGCCTATGCCGGGGTAACTGTGGATGACTTGGCAGATTTAATGGCGGCTCTGACGGGCGAGCAATTTACAGGAGAAGAGCTTCTTAAGGTTGGGGAAAGGGCATATAACGCTCAAAGGGTCTTCAACGTGCGGGAAGGAGTAAGTAAAGAAGACGACCTTTTGCCAGAAAAGATTTTAAGGCAGCCCGCCTTTGGAAAGTACGCTCAAAAGGTAGAATGTGTCATTTCCGATTATGAGAAGATGCTTATGGAGTATTACCATGCCAGGGGTTGGGACGAGAATGGTCGTCCCAACGAGGAGAAACTCCTGGAGCTTGGGTTGGGCCATTTGGTGAGGTGACCGTATCTTAGGAGATGGAGAGGTAAGCTTTCTGCCGGATTACCCATTTTGCTGGAAAAGGGTTATACTTTTGTTAGATTAAATGAAGTAGTTAATTAGAGTAGAGTATAGAAAAAGTGAGGGGAGTGAATCTCATGAGAAAGGCTCTTGTGGCCATTGACGGTAGTGCCTTAAGTAGGGAGCTTATGCGGTATGCCTTTCATTATGCAAAAAGGGAGAACCTCCAGATGCTTCATTTTGTCCATGTGTATGAGGAGCATCCATTGACGGCCTTTCCTGGCATGCCGGTTCCTATTGAATATGACGAGAGGTTCAGGAGGGACTTGGAGGCAGAATTCAAGGAAATGGTGGAGGAAGCTGCGGCGGAGACAGGCAACGAGGACTTTCCTCATGAATTCTCCATGATAGTAGGAGTTCCATACAATGAAGTCGTGAAACTGGCGGAGGAAGATGAGGAATATCAGCTCATCATAGTGGGGCACAGGGGCATGAAGGACCTGGAGAGGTTTTTCATCGGAAGCGTTGCAGCCAAGATAGTTGCTCACGCCCCGTGCAGTGTTTTGGTGTATAGACCTAGGAGATAACCTATGGAGTGGGTGGATAACTGAAGACGTACGCATCATTGGGGTCTGGTCTTTATTTTTGCGTTTTATGAGAAGATGTTGTTTCCAAGCCATGCTAAGCACCAAAGTTAAAGGCCCGACCCGATTTTTTCGCA
>NZ_JACDOB010000035.1 GCF_017656375.1 Thermovirga sp. | reverse complement strand
CAATGAGCAAAAAGAAGCATGGCGGGATTTTTTGGTAGATTTTGCAGAAGTTTGTGATAATGATGATCTTAGAGAGGCCCTTAAGGAGCCCGTCTCAAACTTGTTGGAAGTTATAGGTGAAGGAAAGCTTTCAGATGGTTTGTTGTTTTTAAGCAACGAAATTGAGCAATTCCCAGTAATTGAAATTTATAGGGTAATAGTTGAGCTTTTAGAGGAAAAGCGAATGGAAGCAGAGAACAAAATTGCTGAACTTAGGGATGTTCTTTCTGAACTTTCAACGCCAGTGGTTCACTTGTGGAAAGATGTGCTTTTGGCTCCTATTATAGGGACTCTGGATAGCCAAAGAGCGCAGAGCATGTCGGAGAAGGTTCTAAATGCTGTTTCTGAAACAGGGGCAAAGCTGGTGATTGTAGACGTAACAGGTGTGCCCTTGATAGATACAATAGTTGGGGAGTTTTTAATAGAAATGTTCTCTGCGGTGAAACTCTTAGGAGGAGATGTCATCCTCACAGGCATAAAACCTGAAATTGCTCATACCCTCGTTAAGTTAGGCATAGACTTCGATATGGTAAATATAAAAAGGGACCTTGAAAGCGCTCTGAAATATGCAATGGAGGGCTCTGCTGCGGGGAAATCCCTAGGTTAAGAGGTGGTAAAGATGTCGGATAAAGTCGTCCCGATTATAAAGCTTTATGATTACCTTATAGTGCCTATACAAATAGAATTGGACGATATAACAGTAGAGAAGCTTCAAATGCAGCTTTTGAACGAGATAAGCGCAAAGAAAGCCCGTGGAGTAATTCTTGACGTGAGTATGGTTGACGTAATTGACAGTTATATATCGTATGTGCTTTCTGAAACGGCAGCTATGGCCAAGGCTATGGGGTGCCATACTGTTATATGCAAGATCCAGCCCAATGTCGCATTGACCCTTGCCCAGATGGGCATAAAGCTTGAGAACGTTTATACAGCCAACAGCCTTGAAAGCGCATTGGAGATATTGAATCAGCTTGATTAGAAGCTGTATTTTGATTGTGGAGTGGTGGGGCTAGGATGATAAAAGTCAAAAACATAAATGATTTTTCCGTTGATACTGAAGATTATGACTTGGTTTTAAAAATAAGACAAGAGGCTGATATAGCTGTTGCAAGGCAAATGGTTAAGGACTTTGCGAAGAAAAATGGTTTTTCGCTTGCTGATGTTACCAAAATAGCTACAGTTGTATCTGAGCTTTCTCGGAATATTCAAAGGTATGCAAAAAAAGGTTATATCTGCGCAAGGAAGAAACACGGGAAAGACGGTAATGTCCTTCTGGAAGTTTTAGCGTACGATAATGGGCCAGGCATAAAGGATGTGGAGCTCGCTGTTACCGGAGGTTACACTACTAGCCAGAGGAGTTTGGGGTTGGGGCTTTCTGGAGTAAGAAGGCTCATGGATACCTTTAAGATAATCTCTGAAGAGGGCAAGGGTACCATTGTGATAACGGAAATACGGAGGCGTACGTTTTGAGCGATCGGTTCATGATAGAGATAAAAGAGGAGGCAGACCTATTCATATTAGAATATAAGTTAAATAAGCACCTTCAGAAGTATTTCCCAGATATCGTTTCATCAGCTGTTGTCGTGTTAGTAGCGAAAGAACTTGCCACCAATATATTAAAATATGGTGGGGCTGGTTTTGTCTCTTTAGAGAGAGAGGGAAACAAACTTAAGCTTATTGCAGAGGATGAGGGAAAAGAAAATCTCGATCATATGGCGAAAGGGGCCAAGAAGGGGCTTGGTCTTGGACTCAGCGTTGCGAGACGGAATTGTGACTACATTGAGATAAAACGCAAGGTAGACGGAGGCACGCTAGTTGAGGCCGTATTTAGCCAGTCTAGGCATAGTAATGACAAAATGCTGCTTGATATAGGAATAGCCACTAGACCTCACTATCTGGAAGAGGAAAATGGCGACGTTTGTTTTTTCAAGGAACTAAACGGTAAATATTTGCTTTTTGTAGGAGATGTGCTTGGGCATGGGCATAAGGCGGGAATAGTGGCGGAAAAAATAAAGGCATATCTGGCAGAATGTGATTATGATGATTTGCAATCTATCTATTATGGTTTAGAGGATAGGCTGGGTAACGATCGAGGGTGTGCGGCTTTCTTGGGGTTTCTTTCGAAAAATTTGTTGGAGTATGTGAATATTGGAAATATAAAAGGGTGGATAATGAATGCTTTCTCTGTGAGGAGTTTAAGCAACCAAAGTGGTATCGTCGGTAGGATGACGGTAAACGTTAAGACATTTACTGAGGTTTTACCAGCAGGGTTCGTGTTAATGGTGTGTACAGATGGTATAAAAAGAAGATTTTCCCAGCCTAGTGAAATAAAAGCTCTGAAGAATATGAACGCTTCAAAGGTGGCTCGGAAGATTATGGAAGAGTATGGCATCAAAAATGATGATGCAAGCGTATTTGTGGCCATGGATAGGGGGATGAAATTTTGAAAAATTCAAAGGATCTCAGCATTTTTACAGATGAATATAAAAAGCACCTGTCCAAATATGTTTTAAGTGGAGGGGATGACGAAGTACTATATGAGGCATATCAGCAGTTGATAGTGTTTTTGGATGAGTCCACAGCACAGGCAGCTAACCTGCTTGATATTCACAGCAGGGCTTTAAGAGATATATTAGGTGTAAAAAACGATAACGATATGGTTCAGTGGATTTACATACAGAGAGCTACGGAATTCTTACTTCAAATTTTGATAGCGACAGACGCTTTGCTTTTATCCTTGAGGGAGAATATTGAAAGGGATCCTCTTACAGGGGTTTACAATAGGATAGGGATAGATAGGATCCTTTCGAAAATGTGGAAGGCTTCCGCAGAGAAAAATGTACCGCTTACTGTAGCAATGGTGGATATAGATGATTTCAAATTAGTTAATGATACATATGGCCATGTAGTAGGAGACGAGCTTTTGCAGGAGATAAGCAGTCTTATTAAGAGGAGTTTGAGAGAAGGGGACGCAGTTTTGAGGTTCGGTGGAGAAGAGTTTTTGATATTGCTGCCTAAGGCTGATACGGAAGGGGCTAAAATTCCTCTGGAGCGGATAAGAGGGCAAATAGAAAATAGAGTTTTTACCAAGAAAAATATAAAAGTGACGATAAGCGTTGGCGCTGCTTCCTATCCAGATGATAGGCCTTTGTCTCCAGAGGAGTTGATAGAGTTTGCAGATAAGGCTTTATACCAGGCAAAAGAAAGAGGGAAAAACGTAATAGTCTTTTATGGGGAGTTGAGCGAGCCTTATAAATAATAATCATTTATGATTTGCCTATAGTAGCTTTTGCGGCAATGCTCAAGAGGTATGAAAATCCTGCAACAAGTATTATGGACGCACCAGATGTAAGGTTGAGCCTATAGGAGAGCCAAAGCCCGATTAGTGTGAATACGGCTCCCAGAAAAGAGGCCATTATCATCATTTTCTTCAAGCTTCTAGCAAATTGGCTGCTGATTGCTGCTGGCATGGTCAGAAGAGCTATAACCATGATAAGTCCTACTATGCGCATCATCATGACGACGGTGAGAGCGGTCATGGATACTAGCAAGGTATGGAGCATCCCTATAGGAAGGTTCTGCACTATGGAGAACGTTTCGTCGAAAGAAAGGGCCACCAATTCCTTATAAAAAAGCCATACGAAGAAAATTATTGTTCCATCCAGAGCCAAAAGCAGCCAAAGGTCGCTTCGAGGCACTGTCAGGATGCTTCCGAAAAGGTAGCTCATCAGGTTGGCTTTGTAGCCTCCCGAAAGGTCTATCAGTATTATCCCAATTGCCATTCCTATTGCCCAGAGAGCTCCAATAAGGGTATCTGCCCGTTCCTTTGACCTTCTTTGGATAGCGCTCATGCCTACAGCTGCGCCTAAGCTGAACAGCGTTGCGCCAAGAACTGGATTGAAGCCGAAAAAGTAGCCTAGCCCTATCCCGCCGTATGCAGCATGGGCGATGCTGCCGCTTAGAAAAACTATGCGCTTTGTCACCACGAAGGTGCCTATTACTCCACAGGCTATGCTTATCAAAAGTCCCGCTAGGGCGGCATTTCTCATGAAGTCAAATTGAAGGGCTTCTAACATTAGCTTTTCACCTCTCTGTCTCTTTTGGGTAGGACTCTATGGGGGATCCCATGGGCTATTAGATCCACAGGGCAGTGATAGGATGCGTCTATCATCTCCTGGGTGAGGACTTTATCTTCATAGTAATATAGCTTTTTGTTGAGGCATCCCACAGATTTTACATAGGAAGATATAGCGCCAATGTCGTGGGTTACCATCAATATGGTAATGGTCTTGTTGAGCTCCTTAAGAAGTTCGTAAATTACTGTGCTCGTGGAAGGGTCCACGCTGGCAAGGGGCTCATCTAAGAGCAAGATCTGGGGTTCCTTGGCCAATGCCCTTGCGATGTACACTCGCTGCCTCTGTCCCAAGGAAATTTCTCCTATGGGCTTGTTTGCGACATTACTCAATTTGACCATATCTAGAGCCTGTAACGCTTTTTCTCTATCCTCTTTTGTGTAGGATCGCATCATGTTTTCCCTTTGTATGCGTCCCATCAACACGACCTCCAGGACACTAATGGGGAAGTTCCGGTCCATTACTGTTTCTTGAGGTACCCAACCTATGAATTTTCTTCCGTCCTTGGGGGGGAATCCCATGATTTTCACTTCCCCCCTTTGTGGGGATATGAGGCCAAGAATAACTTTAAGGAGGGTGGTTTTTCCCCCGCCATTGGGCCCTATTATGGCCACGAAGTCAGTTTTTTTGACAGATAAGTTTACGTCCTCTATTACGTTGTTGTTCCCATATCCTGCCCATACGTTTTTGAGAGAGATGACTTCCTGTTGCAGCTTTGAAGATTCCTGCTTCATGGGACTATTCACCTCGGTCCTATTTATCTGATAGAGCTTCTGCAAGTACGTTGGCAACGTTAAGCAAGTTGTTGTGCCAATCGGGGCTTAAGGGACTAATGGGTACAACCTTGCAGCCTATCTCTTTGGCTATGATTTCAGCGGATCGGGCATTGAACTCTGGTTGGGTGAGAATGATCTTTATACCCTCTTTCTTAGCTAAATCGATAATTTTAGCAAGCTCCGATGCGCTTGGCTCATTGCCTTCTACCTCTATGGGGATCATCGTTAGATTGTAGTCTTTCGCGAAATATCCCCATGAGGGATGAAAAACCAAAAATTTTCGTCCCTTTGCCGGTAAGAGAAGGTGCCGTATCTGCTCATCCAGCAGGTTCAGTTCAGCAAGGAAATCTTCAAGGTTGTGGCGATATTTTTTTTGGTTGGCAGGATCCAGTGAAATCAATGCATTGTAAATATTTTTGGCCTGGATTTTTACGAGCCTTGGGGACAGCCATATATGGGGATCTAGCTCTTCTGTGTTGGGATGTTTAGTGGACTCCTCCGAGTTTTTTCGTAATGTCAGGTTGTGTATGGAAACAGCAGGCATTTTGGTGATGCCTGCGGTAGTGTCAACGATCATCATGCCTTTGTTTATGTCTGAAAAACGTTTAAGCCATGTCTTTTCGAAAGGCACACCTATAGCCATGTAGGCAGACGCTTTACTTAAAGATACAAGTTGTGATGGTTTAGGTTCGTACGTTGCAGGGTTTGCCCCTGGTGGGACCATTATTTCTACGCGGAAATCGTCTTTGGCGACTTGTTGGATAAAATACTTTTGCGGCAGAATGCTTGCCGCGATAAGAGGCTTGTCATCTTCTGCCCACGTTGGGGACACCAGAAGAAGGTTTGCGATCATTATTATTGAGAACAAAACTGTGAATTGTAGAAAGTTTAGCCTCATGGTTTCCTCCTTTTTGGCGACCTAGGTTATTTTTGTAAAGATTTCTTCATGCACGATGGGCAGATGCCGAAAAGTTCAAGATTGTGCCGTTCTATGCAAAAGCCCGTTTTTTCCTCTACTGCCCTAATAGTGTCTTCCATCCCGGTACATTCAAACTCGACTACTTTTTTGCATATGATGCACTGAACGTGGTGGCTTTCGGCTGCCAAAACTGACGATACGTATCCCATGGAACCATCTTTCGTTTGAAAAAGTTTTATAAGTCCGGCTTTTTCCATAACGGCGAGGGTCCGGTATACCGTTACCAATCCCAGGCTGGGACACATCTTCTTTGCCCTGTTCATTATCTGAGGTATAGATAGCGGTTCAGCTGCTGAGGCTATAGTTTCCCATATGGCTTTCCTGGCTTTGGTTAGCTTTAAATTGGCTTTTGATAGCCTTTCGTTCAGCACGTCTACCCTTTCCATGATTCCTCCAAATGAAAAATTTTTTCAATTAGATGGCCATTATTATAGCACAAGTGACGCAAAGGAGTGCAACAAAAGAATGAATTATTAGAAAATATCAGAAAATAGCAGTATATATTGACATTAGCCAACAATACTATATAATCTGTGCCGGCAAGAAAAACCGTGCTGGGTATAACTAAAGGTACGAACAGGCAGGAGGAATTGTTTGATGGGAGTTCACAATAAAAAGGTTAGGGGTTCGTCGGAGGTTTTGGGGTTTGCCGCTTTTGCTGCTTCTGGTATCACTGGAATAACTTTTGGAATAGCGCAGCTTTTGGTTCAATATCTCTAAGTTGTCGAAATTCAGCTTTTTAAAATAAATGTGCGAGTATGCCTCTTTTTATGGCAGACTCGCACATTTTGTTTTTATGGTGGGTAGCAGGTTTTTACGGAATAGCTTTGTTTATGTAATTGACCAATGAAACAAAGTCGAAGACAGGACGTCCTGTGGCTGCCCTTATGGGTTCGGCAAAGGGTGGCAGGTCTGTACATTCTAGGACGAAAGCCCCGATTTTAGGATTTTCACTTACGGCCTTCAAAGCGGTAGATACCACCTCGCTTCGGATTACTTCCAGGTCTACGTCTTCGTCTGGAGCGATGAATATTTTGTTCCATTCGGGGCACTCCTCCATGCCGAAGATTTCGACGGGCATTTCGGGAGTTATTCCCACGGCCTCAAGGTGTTCGTTCCGCAGCGCTGCCTTTTTGGCCGTTATTACCCCGATGTGCTTGTTGCGCCCCAGGATGTGGTGGACCATTGGAACCTGAAGCAAGCTGGAGGTGAAGACCGGGACGTCTAGAGCATCTGCCAGCTCCTTCTGGAATATGGCGTTGAACCCGCAGCTTGTCGTTATGGCTTTGACGCCTTCCGCTGCCATTTTTTGTGCTTCTTCTATCATTCGGGCCATAACTTCCCTGGAGGGTGCTTCCAGTATGGTGTGGACGTTAGCGCCCTTTACCCTGCAGAACATCACGGGAAAGTCGTAAGTTTCAGGGTTTGTACTGTTTCCCTTGAGGGTTTCAAGCTGTTCTAGGCCCCTTGGCGCTTGTCCAGCTTCCCAACAAAGTATTCCTATTCGTGCGCCTTTTGCTGTAATGCTCATTAAAGCTCCTCCTCAATCACTAAACGCTTATGTTGCCTATTACGGCAAAGATTATTGCGGCCAGGGTTCCGGCGGCCACAGCGTAAGGCAGCTGAGTGGCGACGTGGTCCATGTGGTCTGAGCCAGCTCCGAAGGATGAAAGGCATGTTGTATCTGAAACCGGGGAGCAGTGGTCGCCGAAAAGTCCTCCACCTACTACGGCTCCTACAGTTGCCAGAACGAGGCTGTTGACATCTCCACCGGAGAGGTTCATGGCTATGGGGAGGACAAATGGTGTCAAGATGGCGTAGGTTCCCCAGGATGTCCCGGTGAAAAAGGAGATCATGGCACCAGTTATAAATGTGACGAGGGGCAATAGGCCGCTGCTCATCCAGCCTTCAGTCAAGGATATGATGTACTGCTGGGCTCCCAGCGTCTTTGAGATAGTGTTGATGCAGTATGCCAGGGCGAGTATCAGTATTGCCGGAATGACTGCTTTTATTCCCTTTACGGCCACGTCCATGCCGTCTTTGATGCCCTTAAAGTAGCCTCCAATGGCCATTGCTACGGCCTGATACATAACTGCTGCGAAGAAGGCCTCAAGGATTTTAGTGCTTCCAAAGGCAATGAAAGTGCCTATCGCTATAGATATTACTATTAGTACGGGCACAACGAGGTAGACGAAGAGGTTGGACTTTTTGCCTTCCAGGGGCTTTATCATTTCCATCTCTTCGCCCGTCAGTGGGGTAGCTCCATCTCGCAGCACCTTACCCTCGTTTTGGGCTCGCAATTCTGCCTTTTTCATGGGGCCAAAGTTTGGGATCAGCTGGAAGCCAATTAAACCAGCCAAAATCACCGCGAACCAGCCGTAGAAGTTATAAGGTATGGATTTGATGAAGACAGCCATGCCTTCGTTCACGTCCTGGATGGGGCCGTAGCCTTTCAAGAGCCCAGCGATGTAGACTGCCCAGCCGGTAAGTGGGACAAGGGTACACACTGGAGCGCTGCCAGAGTCCAAAAGGTAAGCAAGCATCTCGCGGGAAACCTTATATTTGTCAGTTAGGGGCCTTGCGATCGGTCCGCTGAATAGGGGGCTGAAGTAGTCGCTGAAAAAGATGAATATGCCTAGAAGCCAACCAAAGCCAGATGCTGCCCGGCGAGTCTTTATCTTAGTGCTTGCCCACTCTGCGAAGGAGGCTATTACGCCAGCCCTCAGGTAGAAAGCAACCATTATCCCTACCGCTATTTCGATCATAACTACCCAAATGAAATCTCCATTGCCCAGAGCCTTTTGGAAGAGCTTAGATAACCCTGTTGCGGGGTCAAAGCCGGCTATTACTACACCTACGATACAACCTATGAGAAGCGAGAACACCGCGTCCTTTGTCCTGAAGGCCAAAATAAGGGCCAGTATTACTGGGACCAAAGAGAGAGCACCTTTTGCAGCAATATCTCCCATGAAACACAACTCCTTTCTCTTGCTCTTGTAGTTTGTTGCTTTTGGGAAGCAGTTTTAGTTTTTGTACAGAGTATCACCTCCTAGGCATCCAGCCGGCCATCCCAATGTTCTTCACTGGAAGTGAAGACTATGTCTCTTGCGGCTAGCTCCGAAATGAACGGCTGGAATGGAACTTGTATGGGGCTTAAGACCCCTTTTTCGCTTATCTTCCCGTCGAGTATCATCTGGGCCCCTATGGAGACGGTGAACCCAACAGTTCGCTGCATGGATGTAAACCCTGTCTTCAGGTCTCGTTTGTCAATTATCTGGTTGATCACTCGGACGGGCTTTCCTTCTTTGTAGCCTCTTGCATCAATACGTATCAATGCTACGTCTCTTTCGTCGTCCTCGTAGAAGAACTGTTTTTGCGAACCCAGAAGGCTAGCGCAAAATTCAACGGGAGACACCGAAACGTTGCCACATTTGATGGGTTCCTCGTTCAGAAAGCCGCACTTGGCCATCCTGCTCCAGAACGCACCGTGCCCAGGCCAGCGGCAAATGTACCTGCCCATGCTCTTTACGGTCTTTTCCACGCCAAACAGCTTGGCGTAAGCTGTCGAGTCGCCGTTAGGGAAACACTCCAGGGAACCTCCTAATTCTGGAACTTCAAGGAGGTGGGTATGTTCTGGCATGAACATGTTATCGGCAGGCACGTCGACGACTTGCGAGTCCTTTATGTATCGTGCGGGCCTCAGGTAGGATCGCATTACCCCTATTATGGACCAGGTGAACTTGTAGCTCAGGGGATTTTTGTCTGCCACTTCCTTTTCAGGGAATCCCGCTCCGTAGGAGTGTAGGGCTTCCACGACCTCCAGTTTGCCTAGGGCGTTTTGGGTTAAGACCAGGTCTATTCCCGGGTCCATGCCAAACTCTTGAAGGATAGTTATCCCCTTGGAGAAGGCTTCCTGGTGAATTTGTTCCAGCTCTCTTTTCTGGGCCTGCCTCTTTTCGGGGTTCTGCTCTCCCGGGTTGACGAAGTACATGGAGCTTACCAGGCTAACTCCTACTTGGGCTGCGAGCCTCGCAACGGGGAGGGCGAATAAACCCGGAAGGAGCTCCATTACTACGTCGGCCTTTTTCATCAGCTCCGCCATGGATTTATGGTCAGAGGCGTCAAGTACGACGGCCTCAACCTTTTCAAATCCTGGGGTCTTGGGGACTTCAAGAACCTGAGGGGATGCATCGGCCAAGATTACCTTGGAGACTAGTGGGCTTTTCACTATATCGTAAAGTGCGGCTTTGCCCTGCATCCCGTAACCTAGCTGTAGCACTGTCTTCATCGGCATAAGCAACCACTCCTTGCTTTATGGATTCATCGTTGAATTCATAGATAAATTCGATGATGTTTGTATCATGGTAAAGAGGACAAGTCAACTTTGTGTTAAAAAGTACTAGCGGTACCCTCCACTAAAGTGGAGGGTACCGCTAGCTAGTAGGGACTGGTTATAAAGGAGTGGAAACTTCAATACTTCAAGAGAAGGTTTTCATAGGTCCATTGAATATGCTCTTCCATCAGTTGAGCGGCTCTTTTGGGGTCTTTTTCGGTTATGGCCTTTATTATCGCAGCATGCTGCATGGGTGTTTTTTGGGGCACGGAAAATTCCTTGCCCTTGTAAAAGCTGTCGAAGTAGAACACGTAGACGTTGGACCGCCAGAAGATGTTTCTTACCCACTTTTCCAGGTATTGATTATGGGAGGCCTTGGCTATCCCCAGATGGAATTCCTCGTTTGCGCTTGAGTAGGTGTCCTTGCTGCGGGACGCCAAAGCCTCTTTGTCTTTGGAGACTATTTCCTGGAGCTGTTGCAACTCTTTTTCTGAGGCGTGAATGGCAGCGCCGGCTGCAGCTTGGCTTTCCACCGCCTTGCGGGCGAAGAACACTTGCTCTGCGTCCTCTGGAGTGGGTAGGGGTATGTAGCATCCCTTCTTGGGCATCTTGTTTAAGAACCCTTCGCTGACCAGCATGGTGAGGGCCTTCCCCACGGGAGTGCGGCTCATGCCCAGTTTTTCGGCTATTTCGGTCTCCAGGAGAAAATCTCCTGGCCGGAACTGGCCGGTAAGGATAAGGTTGATGATTGAGCGATATGCCCTCTTTTCTGCGCTTATTGTCACGATAAGCTCCTTCTTTCTAATGTATTCATTAATGTTCCTGCCAAAACATGATATCACATGCTGCCTAGTATAGGTATTGTTCTGGAATGGACTTGGGCATTGTCACATCGAAGGTAAAATCCTTGCCTCCTCGGATGACGGTTACGGGTATGGTTATACCGAGGTTTTCCTGAAGCACTAGCTTGAAA
>NZ_JACDOB010000034.1 GCF_017656375.1 Thermovirga sp. | reverse complement strand
CCAACTTTACACTCTTTATCTTAATTTTGAACTGAACAAGAAAGCAGGGGAGGTTTTATTCTCTCACTTTTCCTGGAAAGAAGCCTTCTCTTCTCATCGCTTCCTTTGAAGCTCTGTTACTCGGGCCGTCTCCCCTGGCTACAAAAACTCCGACATTTTCACCAACCGCTTCTTGTATCTCTGAAACATCTCTATGCTTAAATCCTGGACAAAGAAGGATCGAGTGAATGCCCTCCTCTTTGACAACCTTTTTGCATACTTCAATTGCTTGCGCCTGATCTTTGACCACTACTACAAAAAGCTTATAGTACTTGGGCGTTTCGATGACACATCTATACTTCTCTGCATCCGCATCAGGGGCATGAGCGAGGAACAGTACTTTAAATGCCATACTTATCACCTCCTATTGTGATTTTTTACGAAAGGGCTTAGGCATTTCACTTAACTCTCTCATTTACGAACTGTTCGCATATACATCCTTCTTGACGACCGATATTTTTGTCCTTTCGCTCATATTACACTTTCCTTTAAAAGGCTATCGATGGGCTTTTGCTGCTAATGTAGAAGGGCCTATATTTCGTTCTGTCTACCGAGGTAATGTAAAAACATAATGGGGAAAGCGGCCGTCTCTCCTTTGTAGAAGTAACCCGCCACAATATTATTATACCAGCGCTTTTGCGTTTTACTTCAACTACGATGAAGTACTGTGGGAGGTGAGGCGCCTGTTGGCAAAAAGAGATTTTGCGCAAAATAACAAGTTGGCCTTCAAGAAAGAGATTGCACATCCGGCTAGCATGGTCTTGGAAATGCTTCTGTTCTGCCAGGGTATCAACGAAAGGGCAAATGGGGAGAGAAAAAAAGGCCCCGCTGGGTTATCCCGACGGGGCTTTTACCAAAAAAGAACCGCCAACGTTGGCGGATTAAATTCTGGCTCCTCGGGCAGGACTCGAACCTGCAACCTAGTGGTTAACAGCCACCCGCTCTGCCTATTGAGCTACCGAGGAGTGTGGCTTCTTCTTTGGAGGCGGCACCCGGATTCGAACCGGGGATAAAGGATTTGCAGTCCTCTGCCTTACCCCTTGGCTATGCCGCCGTAAACTAAAATGGAGCGGAAGACGGGATTCGAACCCGCGACCCCAACCTTGGCAAGGTTGTGCTCTACCACTGAGCTACTTCCGCATCGCTATCTCAATGGTGGCGAGACCCAGAATCGAACTGGGGACACGCGGATTTTCAGTCCGCTGCTCTACCTACTGAGCTATCTCGCCTCTTAAGGCTCTCATAAAATGGCGGGGCTGACGAGACTTGAACTCGCGACCTCCGGCGTGACAGGCCGGCGCTCTAACCAACTGAGCTACAACCCCGCGTTCTATATAAAAAACCGTATCAGGTACTTTCTGGTGGGCGAAATAGGGATCGAACCTATGACCCCCTGCTTGTAAGGCAGGTGCTCTCCCGCTGAGCTATTCGCCCTTAAATTCCCTCAACGCGTTAGGTAGTATAGCGACCTGTGCTTTTCCTGTCAACACCCTTCATGGTAAAATTTTTACAGAAATTTTTATCGCATGTTTGGACCTCTCCTTAAAATTTTAACAAGGAGGCCCCTTTAGTGAAACATGCTGCTCCGTCTTTTGTGTCTTCTCTGCTAGTGGTGTGCTTGGCTTTTTTCGCTCCCATAATTTCTCACTCCGTAAAGAAAATGGTCGTCCCACTGGTAGTAGTAGAGATTCTAGGGGGGTATAATATTCAGCAAAAGCGGTTTCAACCTAATAAGGCCATTAGAAATCCTATGTACTGGCGGTATTTGTAAAATCCAATAACCCATCAACAAAAGAAACGGCATTTTGTCCCAATATGGCTTTTTTAGCCTCGTCATCCAAACCCGAAGCATCCATTAGCTTCATATATCTTTCCACAGACAAAAGTGGGAAATCGCTGCCATACAAAATTTTATCTATTACTCCCGCAGCCTTCATGGCAGCAAAAATCTTATTATCATACAGGAACGGTAATGCAGCCGTATCATACCTGGCATTCTGAAGGGAAACCCTCATCTCAGGCATCAATTCATATTGCCAAAGCCCCCCACCTAAATGAGCAAAAATAACCTTGACCTCCGGGTGGTTCATGCAGAATTGGGCAGCCTCTTTGGGGCCTGTATTGCCCTTGCCCGGATAGCCGTGCCCTACCTGCTCTGCCGTGTGAAGTAAAAGCACCATATGGTTGTCGAAGCAGGCCTCCGCAAGCCTCCAAGTTTGCCTGAAGTCTGTAACATCGAAAACCTGGCCATCAGGGAAAAGCTCCCCAACACCAAGCATTCCTGCTTTTTTGCACCTTGCAATCTCATCATCAAACCCGCGCCTTACCGGGTTGACCACACAAAAACCCTCTAACCTGCCTTTATATCTGTTTACGGCCTCTATAAGATAATCATTGCAGTAAGCACACAACCCCTGGTCCCTAAAGGCAAAGGTAGTAACCCAACTTTTGCTTATGCCACTCTTATCCATCTTTTCAATCAAGTCCTCTGCAGTGGCCCATTTGTGTACTTTACCCGAAGCCAATAATTTAAAGTACGGTTCTTTTTGAGCTATTTTTTCCCAATCTTTAATTACCTCTGGTGGATAAATATGCACGTGGGAGTCAATTATCATGGTACACCCTCCATTTAACAGCGCTGATGCAATTATAACGCCAGTTAGGGCTTTTCAGAAAAGCTTTTTTTAGCTTCCGTGACTTTGTTATGAGCGGCTCTTGTAGGCTCAGGTAAGCGATATTTGGTACAACAGGCAAGAACTATCTCAACAGCACTCCTAACGGAAACCTTATGGCCTGGGCTTATATAAAGGGGCTTCACGCCTGTGCGGCTTCTCAAGACTGTGCCTATAACCTCTTCTGTAGCTTCGTCTACAAGAGGAACAAAACTGCCCTTTTCTTTTGGCAGGTCATTATGTCTTCCCACCAGACGGCTCTTTGCCACCCCTATGGTAGGAACATCAAGTAAAACACCTAAATGCGAGGCCAAGCCTATTCGCCTTGGGTGAGCAATTCCTGCTCCATCAACTAGCCATATATCTGGTAGCAACGTAAGCCCTTCAACGACTTCAAGAATAACTGGAATTTCCCTAAAAGAGAGGAACCCTGGAACATAAGGGATATCAACATCCATATAAGCTACTGACTCATCCATTACTGTCCAAGATCTACGATCGAATATCACCGCCGCGGCACAAGCCTTAGAAGGGCCTTTGTGCCTTGAATAAGAGACATCTAAACCTCCAACTAATGTCCACTCTTTTGTAAAAGAATCCTCCAGCAGCACCTTCTTCGAGAGGTTTTGCTGGAGGACCTTAAGTTTTTTCCAATCTATATGGGATGCCGAATTCAATTCTACTACTCTCCTCTTTATTTAACTTTCCAATAAACAACCTTTACTCCTGTAGAGCCAGTTGTGCCTACTCCTGTACCTGTACCTACTGGATCCAAAACCCCTTCTATTTTATAAACGACATTCCCTTCCTCATCAAATATTATCAAATCCCCTTTAGAATTTATGGTCATTCCGGCAAAATGGTGTTCCGTATCGTCTATATAAGCATCGTCTGGAAGACTTACGTTACCCCTTGAACGCTCAAGCCCTGCAATATAACCCATATCAAGGGTGTACAACCTGCTGAGCTCTCCCTCTTCACTGTAAAGTGCCTGGTACAGGACATAGTTTGCAAAAAGCGGCGATGCTGCCAATTCATTAAAGTCATAAGCATTTCCCCCATGACCCGTTTGAAGCTGAACCATGGCAACACCATATTCTAAAAGCCTCAACTTTGTATCTCCACTTTGCCCTTGGGCTCCTTGTGTATTTAACTCCGTTATACCGTTTTCACTAATATAGCTTAAATTTACAATGAGGAGACCATAGGTATCATGAGGCTGTCCTATTCCAGGGTAATCCAAAGGAGCTGTAGCTGCTAAATAAGTGTCTCCGTTTATGTATGCTATGTCAAAATCTGTGATCGGGGGCGCCGGGTACTCATGTCCTTCGTTAGTATAGACAGTGAATAATTTCTCTGGGACTTTCTCCTCCAGCGTCTTCTCCGGATCGTTTAGATCCCATTTCCAGAAAGTACCATTTGAAAGATATACGTACACATCGCTTAGGACAGGTAAGCCACCTTCGCCCGGGTACGCTGCAAGCATTCTTGAGGGGTACCACTTCTCAAAATTATACATGTAAGTTTCTTCAGGAGGTAATGTTTCTGCAACTTCGTCATCCTCAAAATTACCGCTGCTCATTACCTCTCCCGTTAAGGGGTCGGCATTTATCCACATATATCTATTGTTTTTGTCTATGGCCACCATTAACAAATGCCATGTCCTAGCCCCATCTTCTTCCGTAAAGCCAATCATTGGCTTGGAAGTCATAAACTTCAAATTGGAATAATCAGAAGGATTTATATTGCCTCCAGGCGCATTTTGAACAACCACATTATCCAAGGAAGCATTCTCTTCTCTCGTGGCATACATGTTGGTCACAGACCACAGGGGCACCGGATTTAATGGGTCGGTCACATCTATAGCATATATACCGAAAATCCTTCCTTCATCCGTAACAGTAGGTGCATTTGCCGGCTGTGGGCTGCCTTCCACATCCCAGTTGGATCCAATTTTGTTAACCTGTCTAGTCCCCACCCCAGTAGTCCCAACCAAAATTCTTTTCCAGTTGCCTTCTGAATCTTCAACATCATGAACATAAACGGGCCCATCCAAAATGGTCATCCTGCTGTAAACATCATCATTCTCAAACCTTACCTGATGATAAATTCCCTGCTGAAAGGCAGGAAAAGGCATCATAGACCATACCCGTTTCACAGTAATTTGCTGGTCAGAAGGCGTCGATGCCGCTTCACTCTCATCCACCTCGAAACAATTAAGCATACCTTGATTGGTCGGCAAAAACACATAGACTTTCCCTACCCATGCACTTGGAACCGAATTCTCATCGACAAAGTACGTCATCCAATTGTCTTCAGCCCACATAGTTAGTGGAGGGGCATGGCCAGAATCAGCCAATTCAATGCCATCAGCATCTCCTTTCAGAAAATCTAGCCACTCACTGTAACTTAACCACGAATCGAAATCCTGATTAGGATAATTTGCACTTTCATATGACATCCAATCTTCGTCGTACTCAGGTATAACTGCACTATCCCGCAAATCATCCTTTATTCCAGATAGCGCGCTTGGGAAATCCTTCATCGTTGTTCCTTTAACGTACCAGTATTCCTGATTTAAATCATCCAAATCAATATTGGCTTTTCTAAAGGATTCAGTCTCAGTTTGGATCATTATATAAAGGTTGGATAGCCAAAAAGTCTCATTTCCTTCCATAGGATCAAAAGTGACCCAGGAAATTACGTCTCGCCCTATGCTAGTAAAGGAATAAGGCTCCCATACATTATACTGAGCAGTTTTTTGGGGCCATAAGGGCCATTTAGCTTTATCGGAGACGACAACGTCACTTGAGCCTCCTGTTGCTTCATATGTTCCTGTTACAACGGATGTTTCCCCTGCTTCCACTTCTACTGTTATGTCCGATGGAGTGTTATATCCATCAACACTTGTAAAGTGTATAGTGTAATATATTTCATCTTTTGTATTAACCTCTACAGTCTCACCTGAACGTTTCAAATCTCCTGCCTTCAAATACCAACGCGCACTATCCCTTACTTCTTCTGGGTCAATAGTCACTTGAATATAGCCCCATTTAGGGCCAGCAAACACCATAGAGCTTTCTGCAAGCAACAATATGACTAAAACTCCCAGCAATATTCCCCACAAAACATTTTTCCTAATAGTTTTCATTATTTATTCACCACCACCATGGCCTCGGCAGTAAGGCCATTATCGCCCTTCACAGCCGTGGACCTTATAAGGTACCTGTGCTCTCCCGCTCCTCCTCCTAAGGATAGTAAGCGCCCAGGGTCTATAATAGCGGACGTTCCGCCAGGCAAGGCCGTTGTTGCCCCGCCTCCCCCGGCTCCCCATCCTCCCGGATACTGAGGAGGCAGTTCCTCACTTAAACTCTGCCCACTACCTAAAACGTAATTACAATCAAATATCTTTACCTCTACATTTATCTCAGGTGCAACAGTAAACGTTATGGGACCAAGAAGTGTTCCATCGTCAAGTTGGGCATAGATGTCTTCAATGTTCCCCTCGTACGTAAGTGCATCTTGCTCCAGGTCATCCTTGTTCTCCCACAGAAGGCTCATCGCCTTTTCAACTCCCTGTTGAGCAGCATTATAAAGCTCCATATGTGTTATAGACTCTTGTGTTGTAGAGTGCATATTTTCAACTACATACATTGCTATCGCCACCAAAACACCACCGAAGAGAAGGATCACCAAAGCCAACGGCAATGCCATGCCCTTTTCACGCTGTTTAACCCTCAATTTCTTACCCTCCATTCTCTCCTGATGACCGACAAATGGTAATGCCTGGCCTCCTCAGGGATGCTAAGGGGATTCCCATCTTCGTCTTCCCATCCCGGGATGTTCTCCGGTGATATCAAGACTCCCTTACGAGTATTGCCTCGTGCCAAAATTGCCACAGTGAGGACCCTTGCCTCATCATCCCAATAGAATGCACAATCCACTATTCCCTCCACTATTGGCTGAGGAGATTGCCTCGTAAGGTCTTCGGCATAAAACTTGTCTCCTGACACATACGCTTTCAAAAACCTCACGTAATGCATTTCGTCGTTTGCTGGAAGGAAACCTTTAAGTTTAGGCTCCAAAGTAATCGTGCTTCCCGAAATCCCCTTTACCAGAAAAACCCTGCCATACGAAGGAAAAGTAACCCATCCTTCCGTTGTGCTTCCGCCATTGGCTTCTATCTTGTCCTCATCAACATTGGAGGAAAGCTCCACATCCACGTCCACTCCGTATTCACAGTCACAAGAAGCTGTAGTATAAAGTCCAGATGGCAGTGCGTATGCAACCGCAAGTACTCTGTCACCACTTGTTACATTTACTGCCTGCGAAAAGCCCACAAGCTCCGAACTATGTGAGCCATTCAGAAGCTCGTAGAAATTTGTTCCAAAATCAGTACTGGCTGCCCCTGCTGCAGGCATCCCCAATCCCGCATGTAAAACCCTGTTTTCAAGATATGTAGCCACCATGATTCCGCGCTGGCGAGCCATTGAAAGGTCATCTGCCTGTTCGAAATGAAAAACATAAGTTGAGGCAAGAACCATTATGGCGCCTGTTATAATACTCAAAAGCACCATGGTTATGAGCAGTTCCACTAAAGTAAATCCTTTTGCTTTATTCCCTTTTCCCATATTCCCTCTCCGCTTCCACAGTACGCTCACCTAAAACCCCTCTCCAGGTAGCGTTAGCTGTGACCGTCTTTATTTCTTTGGCCGTATCCTCAGATACTACCCAACTTAAGGTGTATTTCTCCCCAACCTGTTCGCTTCCGCTTACGATATCTCCATAATCTAGGCCTTCAAGACCGTCAAGCTTACCAACAACCAACCCAATAGCTGTCTCTCTGTCTACAGAGTGAGACAGCAACATAGTAGTAGATACAACCACCGCTGCTAGGGAAAGCAACGCGATCGCCAAGATCATCATCGCTATTAGCACTTCCACTAAGGAAAAGCCTTTTTTCTTTTTCCTTAATTTCCCAATGTAATTTACCATCATAGTGTAATGATAATACCTTTTTTGCTTTTTTTCCAGTACAAATTAAAAAACGGCACACCTGGTGAGGTGTGCCGCAAAGGGTTATAACTATTTCCTAATTAAATTACTTTACTTCTACTTCTGCACCAGCTTCTTCGAGTTTCTTCTTGATCTCTTCGGCTTCTTCCTTGGAAGCGCCTTCTTTGACGGGCTTCGGAGCGTTGTCAACGAGCTCTTTAGCTTCCTTAAGGCCAAGGCCGGTGATCTCACGTACGACCTTGATGGTTGCTATCTTGTTGGAACCAGCAGCCTTGAGAACTACATCAAACTCGGTCTTCTCCTCCTCTGCTGGAGCACCAGCAGCTCCGGGCATGGCACCCATCATTGGCATAGCCATTGCAGGAGCAGCTGCGGAAACACCAAACTTATCCTCAAGAGCCTTTACCAGCTCAGAAAGCTCAAGAACGGTCATAGACTCAATCGCTTCAATAATTTCTTCTTTGGTCAATACCTTTTTTTCTTCTGACATTCTTTATTCCTCCCCATTCCTTCTTAAAATATTGTTTTTAACAAGTTGGTATAACTAGATTTTCAGCCTTCAAGCTGCTATGCAGCTTCTTTCTGATCCTTGATCTGAGAAAGACACGTGACCAAACCTCTCGCAGGGCCAGAAAGAACAGTAACAAGCCCCTGTATCGGAGCAGCCATAGTACCAACAACCTGGGCGAGAAGCACTTCTTTTGGCGGCAGATCGGCCAAAGCCAAAAGCTGCTCCTTCTCAAGGACCTTATCACCAAGAATTCCACCCTTTATGACCAGCGCTTCATTTCCTTTTTCCTTGGCAAAATCTTTCAAAACTTTGGCAACAGCAACAGGGTCCCCATGCACAGCAGTAAAACCATTAGGCCCGCTCATCAGGTCTTCTGGAATCGGGAAGCCTTCCTCCTTGAGTGCAATCTTCATGAGAGTGTTCTTAGCAACTGTCATTTCTCCACCAGCATTGCGTATCTGTGCACGCAACTTGGTGATCTTTTCGACAGTCAGGCCCCTATACTCACACACAAAAACAGCTTGAGCTCCCGTGATCTTCTCGCGCAGCATCTCCACCTTCTGGTAATTAGCTTGAGACGGCATGAACTCACCTCCTTCTAAAAAAATTGTCTCCTGAACACCAAGGCCCAGGAGACAATAAAGGTCAAACCAACTTTTATATTACCTTTTCTCCTGACCTCGGCGGGAAATTAAGCAGTTAACACGCACCCGCTGTCTACGGTCTATATACTTACGTTAACTATATTATCGTATCTATTCAGCTACTTCTTTCTGAGCAGCAGCCACATCTATCTTTATTCCAACACCCATGGTAGGCGCAATAGCTAGGGACTTCACATACTGCCCCTTAGCTGCTGCAGGTTTTGCCTTCAATATGGCACTAAACAAAGCTTTTGCATTCTCGTAAAGCTTTTCTTCTTCAAAACTAGCCTTGCCAAAGGCATTATGCACTATGCCAAACTTGTCGACTCGGAACTCAACTTTACCAGCTTTTATCTCCTTAACTGCCGTGGCCAGATCAAAAGTTACAGTACCGGCTTTAGCAGATGGCATCATACCCCTAGGACCAAGGATCCTACCCAACTTACCTACAGACTTCATCATGTCTGGGGTTGCTATGACAGCTTCAAAATCCAACCATCCGCCTTCTATCTTCTGAACTATATCATCGCTACCAACAAAATCAGCGCCTGCTTCCTCGGCTTCTTTAATTTTCTCCCCACTGGCTATAACCACTACGCGCTTTGTAATACCCGTGCCGTGGGGAAGGACCACTGTGCTCCTCACCTGCTGGTCGGCGTGCCTGGGATCGACTCCTAGCCTTACATGCATCTCAAGACTCTCATCGAACTTTGCCGTCGCCACTTCCCTGGCAAGGGCCACAGCCTCTCTAAGCCCATAAAGCTTGCCTTTATCAACTTTCTCCAAAAGTGCACGATATCTCTTGCTTTTTTTAGCCATCTTCTTTTCCTCCCCGTGGTCCATACGAATCTCTCAACAGATTCTCCCACCAAGTTTTACACTGCTACTTTCTCTTTCTAAAATAAACTATTCCACTACCTCAATACCCATGGATCTTGCAGTACCTTTGATCATTTCCATAGCGGCCTCTATGTCATTGGCGTTTAGGTCTGGTTTTTTGATTTCCGCTATCTCACGAACCTGATCCAGGGTAACCTTGCCCACCTTAACCTTGTTGGGCTCACCAGAGCCCTTCTCAAGGCCTGCTGCTTTTTTGAGCAGCACACTTGCTGGAGGAGTCTTCATCTCGAAAGTGAAGCTCCTATCAGCATAGACAGTTATCACAACAGGGATGATCATTCCCGGCTGATCCGCAGTCTTCGCATTAAACTGCTTACAAAACTCCATAATATTAACACCATGCTGACCCAAAGCGGGACCAACCGGCGGCGCAGGAGTAGCTTTTCCTGCAGGCAATTGCAACTTGATCTGACCTATTACTTTTTTCGCCATTATCGTTGTTCCTCCTCGTCAACCTTAATGAAACGCATCAGTTCCTTACGTCAACAACTAATTACTAATTATTACTAGACCTTCTCAAGGTCATTATAGTCAGCTTCTACTATAGTATCTCGCCCAAAAACTGAGACGGAAAATCTTACCTTGCCCTTGTCCTCCATAACCTCTACCACAGGGCCCGCCTGCCCCTCGAAGGGGCCAGATTTAACCCTTACAGTATCGCCAGGCTGCAAGTCTATCTCTATCTTGGGTTTTGTCAACTCTTTGCCTATTTTACTCATTATCTCGCTTACTTCTCGCTCGGAAAGAGGAATCGGAGAGCTACCCGCCCCCACAAAACCTGTCACTCCTGGTGTGTGCCTCACCACATACCAAGACTGGTCGTCCAATATCATCTCGACCAGAACATAACTCGGAAAAACCTTACGCTTGGTGCGTTTGGTCTTCCCACCCTTAACAGAAACCCTCTCCTCTATGGGCACAAGGACATTAAATATCTTGTCCTCCATCCCCATCGTAGAGACCCTCTGTTCTATATTAGCCTTTACCCTGTTTTCATAACCAGAATAAGTCTGGACGATATACCACCGACGTTCTCTCTTTTCTCCGTTCATCATTCAAAAGGGGGCCTCGGCTGGCCCCCTGTCCTCCTCCACCTTTTCGTTAAGCAAGAATTTTTTCAGACAAAACCCTTAGACGAAATCGGGGTAAGCCACTATCTACCCTATCCAATCACCTTGGAAAATACCGCCGTAAAAACAACGTCTAATACTCCCAAATAGGCCGCAACCATCAAGCTTATTCCTATAACCACCAATGTGGAATACCATACTTGCTTCCGGCTCGGCCATGTGACCTTCTTGAGTTCTGCTTTAGCTTCCCGTATAAAATCCATAATTTTCAAAGTGGACAGCCCCCGTCTTACTGTTCTCTAAAAACTGGCAGGCCCGGCAGGACTCGAACCTGCAACCCCCGGATTTGGAGTCCGGTGCTCTGCCAATTGAGCCACGGACCTGCGTGCGCTGCGTATTCTACACTACTTTGTCTCCTTATGCAAGGTGTGGGTTCCACACCAGCGGCAGAATTTTTTCTTCTCCAGCTTCTTCTGCATCTTTTTCTTGTTAACAGTAGTCACATAATTGCGCCTTTTGCACTGCGTACACTGCAATCCCACTACATCTGCCATTTTGAAGGCCTACCTTTCTACCAATTAGTCCAAAATTTTCGTTACGACACCGGCACCGACAGTACGGCCACCTTCACG
>NZ_JACDOB010000033.1 GCF_017656375.1 Thermovirga sp. | reverse complement strand
AGATCTCCGTGGACCTCTTGCAGGCGGGCACCGCTCAAGTTCAGGCTTCCAACGTTTTCACCCTTGGGTCCGGCTCGGGCGGAGAGATCGAGAGCCAGACTGCCGGTGAGGGACGCCACGCCGCGGCGAAGATGGTGGTAGGAACAGCAGCAACTGGCGGTGAAGGCGACACTCTTGATTTTAGTTTCACAATCAACGGGAGCACTTTCTCGATTACAGGAGTAGCTCTTACTGGCGCAGATGCAGCCGCCCAAGCTGACGAAATTAAGGCAGGCCTTGAAGCAGACGACAACTTCAACGAATACTTCACTGTAAGCGTGGATAACGACGCCATTACTATTACTGCCAAAGAAGCCGACACTGATTTTTCATTCACCACGACTCTCAATGAAGGTGCTGGCGCAGGACAGTCTGAGCTCGTCCTCGAAGACGCTGCATCAAATGCTATAGTTCAAGCTGGAAGCCTAACGGCCACAACGGACACAAGTGTCGGTGGAGCCGATGACTTCGCTACGGTTGCAAGCAGTTTTTCCGTATCTAAAGCATCTCAAAACATCACCAATATCGACACCGTTGATGGAAATCAGATGGCTGGAGGAACCTACAGCATAATAACTTCCAACAAGGTTTCTGCTGGTGACGTCACTGCTAGCTACAACCTCAATGACCCCAGCGGCTTCATAACCTCCACAGCCACAGCAGCTAACTTTGGTAGCTACAAATACATAACAATGTCATTAGAAGTAACCGGCAAAGACTCGAACAATAACACAGTTGACCTGGCCGTAAAGTACAGGGCCATGCAGGCTGATGGCACCTGGACCAGCGGCACGGCCAACCTTACAGGCGTTCAATCAGACGGTACAGGATTTGAAGGAGCTGACGACGTAATTTCAGGAGTAACGTTGGGTGATACTACCTTCGACATTAACACCGCGTCGGTCGGAGACAAGGCAGCTTTAACTGTTTGGGATGCAAGCGCCGCGAATGATGACGTAGTAAAAATAACTGACGGCACTAACAATTATTACTTCAGTGTCAACGCTGGTGCCCTTGATGGCGCATCGGACAAGAACTTCTACATGTACCAGGTGGACAGCGATGGAGTCGTCTATGACGGTGCCATCCAGATGGACTTTGACGAATACCTGGTAAGCGAGTCACCAGCATTCCAATTCACCGTCGCAAGCGGACTCCCTGAAGGGACAGTGGCTACTGGTGGCACAAAGCTAAAGGATCTCGCCCAGTTCCAGGGAACAGGTGGCGTCAACCTGCTGGAAGATCCCCAGACCATAACCATAGTCCAGGGCGACGGCAAGAAGGCCACGGTGACGCTCTACGCCGACGACACCCTGGAACAGGCAGCTACCAAATTCAACCAGGCCATAGCAGAAACCCTTGGACAGAAAGATTACGTTTCCTCAGCTGATGCCAATAATTTCGTACAATTTATATCCTCAAGCGAAGCCACGGAAAACTCACCTTACTCCATCGCGGGTACCCTGGTCTTCAGCAGCGCCGTGGCAGGCAAGGCAGGAGAACTCAACTTTGTAGGCGACGACTCCATCATCACCGCCCTCGGGCTCAACGTAGTCCAGGAAAGCCAGGAAAACCGCTTCTCAGTGGACATAACAAACTCGAATACCGGCGCCACCGTAGCCAGCAATGTAGAGCTCACCGGCAACACCCTGGTAGGTGTCATCGATCCCAACGTGGACATAGAGTTCGACAAGATGGCTGACGCCAGCATTACCTGGAACAGCACCACCAAGAGCTGGTCCATAACCGCTGACTCCACGTCCTTCGAGACGAACGTGCACATCACCTCTAACTCTGCGGTCTTCCAGATCGGCGCCAACGAAGGCGAAAAGATGAGCATAGACCTCGGCAACATGTCTGCTGCCGCCTTGGGGGTCGACAAGGTCCTGGTAACCGACAGAGAAAGCGCCGCAAGGTCCATAACCATCATAGACAACGCACTGAACCAGGTCTCCGAACAGCGCGCAGCCCTTGGTGCTTACCAGAACCGCCTGGAGCACACCATAAACAACCTGACCACGGCAAGCACCAACCTGACATCCGCCGAAAGCCGCATCAGGGACGTGGACATGGCAGCAGAGATGACCGAGTTCACCAAGAACCAGATCCTGATGCAGGCCGCAAACGCAATGCTCAGCCAGGCAAACCAGCTGCCGCAGCAGGTACTGCAGCTTCTGAGATAATTTACCTTAACCCAAACTCAAACACTTCAAAGGAAGGGCTGGCGTCGCCCTTCCTTTATTTTTTATATTTTTGCAATTTTTGTAATTTTTTTAAAATTGTCACTGCTGTTGACGCGTTGCCTCAATTGGTTTATTTTTAACATACGCCGTAAAAATATCGCTTTACCTAGCTCGATAAAGGCAAAGCCATCGAAAGATGGTGGCGCAAAGCTGAGGGTCTACGGCCTAAGGGCTATGACAGCCTGGCTGCCGGGGAAGGGCCTCCTCGCAGTTAGTTGCAGTTTCGAGTATATGGTAATCCAATTAGTTATTCGATCATCTTTTGAGAGGAGGACGCGGCAATGAATTATTTTTACACAATAGGAAAATCAGTCAGAATCCCCTTAAGCTCCACTGAAAATCAAGAATACATAAAAAGGGTTGAAAAAATATCATCTATAGTTGAGCCTATAATCTTAAAGTGGGAAGACACGTTATCTCCATTGGAAGAACCCCTTCCCCATGCTGATTTTATAGCTCATTTAGTTAGAGCACTCGCTGAAGCCCTCCCAGCCAGCGAAATCTCACAATTGAAAGAAAAAGACTTTGTAAAGAAAGCCTATGCCTCTTTTTCCTCTCAAGATAACAGCAAGCCAATCAAGGAATCGTTAAATGAGGCCCTGGAAACCATATGCCTCGGTTTTGATTCCCTGCTTCATAATGCCATGTACGGCGCCATTCATGACCTGTGGGAACTAAGCGTAATGGATGATAATGATACTAACGCGAGATATAACAAAGAAAATCGGCTAAAAGAATTAAGTTCCATTGCGAGAACTTTACCAGAGCAGTTGCAAAAGACCTGCTTGCACTTGTGTAAATAGTGCCTAGTGATTCTTCCTGCTTTTGCTTTTAGCTACCCTAATGTGCCGCCTGAAGCGAAAAGGTTGTTTTTTTCGTATGGGGTCGGTATCCCGCGCTTTTTTAGCTCTATATCCAAAAGCAAGGCAAAAACAACCCCCATTATGCTGCCAGTATTTATTAAATTAAGAAAATCTGGAACTACAACATCTGCATTTTCTAGATAATGAGCCATAAGCTCATGCCTGGACGCTAACTCAAGGTGCCATAAGAGCTTTTGCATCGGCAAAAACTCCGGGTGTTCCGACGCCTGGCGCAACAACGCAACAAGGGCTCTAAAATTAGAGTAGTTGGAACACCTGACGCCATCCATCCCTTCTTTTTCCCAATGAGAAATCGTTACATTGCCCACTTCCATCAGTACAGCAAATTGCGCCTGTGTGAGCCCCAAGCTTGATCGTAATTTCTTTATATATTCAGGAGAAACCAATGGACCTAACTTGCCCTTGTCATCCATAAAGCTATCCTCCTCTTTTTTGTTAATTAAACAACTAAAAACATTCTCTATATCCTCCAGGCTTTTCGCTCAAGCTTTTCGCTAATCGTTTCCTCAATGTGCCCTTATCCGGGAAATCCAGATTTCCCCTCTCTAGCACTTCTAACATAGGAATAAAAAAGTCCTCCCTATCCTCATCATTCACAGGATAAAACTGCCCATTTTTCATCATAATATATAGATCATAAACCCTAAAGGCCACTTTTACATTAGGCATGGATACGTTCCTGAAAAAACACACTGCCACAGACCCCGAAGCGTTTTTTTTTCTATTGACTTGCTCTAACAAAAAAATATGGTTTTCCTGCGAAAAGAAGATCCCCTTTTCAAGAGGCTTATCAATGATATAAAAGGCCTTGCCCCTCATTTCCTTTACAAGATAAACAAATATTTCCATAAATTTGTTGAATCCTTCAAGATCATCTTCTCGACAGGCAGCGCGCTGTATGTCCTTCTGCCAGGCAGACATCCTGTATCCCTGTTTCCTGCCAGACGAACTCTTAACCTTTTTTTGTGAGGAAAGGTGATTATCCTTAGAGCTTTTTTTAAATGAACTCAAGATAAATTCTCCTTTCCTTCAATATCAACATCGCATGTGTATAGCTGAGTAGCATACAAGGAGGTGTGCCCTTTTGAGCCGCAAAAACGTCAACAACCAAAAATCCAACATAGAGACGCCAGCATTTATAGATGCCAGCGGCAGATATATTGACCCTTCCTCGTACTCCTTTTTAAGCTTCCGCCTCCCTGCTTTGGACTTCATCCTCCAGGAAGCTATAGAAAAAGAAGAAAAATCCCTATTACTCGTGCCAGCAGGAAACGGCATAGGGAACATCTATCTTGAAAAAATCGACAACGCTGGCCTTGCATGGAAAATAAAACAAGAAAAAACTGCGCATAACAAAAAAACAACTTACCCCATCATACGCTTTTTCTATAACCCCAGAAATGGAGCAATAAAGCCCATAGACTACACAGACGAACTTATCCAACTTGAAGCCAAAAACAAAACATCTCAGCTTTTAATAGCCTCGTTTATGGCCTACTGGCTAACAGCCCTTATGGCACTGCACAACGTTAGGGAAACTTTTCTCCATCCCCAGGAAGAACAGGAATAGCATTTTACTGCAAAACCTGTTCTTCCTGAATTTCCCCTTTCCCCCCCGATAAAAGGCTATCTACATCCAGGACTACCACGACTTCAGAACCATGCAGCAACAGCCCTTTCAAAAACTCCTTCGGAATGCCCCTGTTGTCCCTGCCTTCTTCCATCGGCTGAAGCTCCTGCCAGGGAATCTCTATTATGTTAGATACCTCATCTACCAATACACCTTGGGTAACTCCCTCTGTAGAGCTCAAAATCAAAATCCTGGCCATGGACAAGTCCTCCAACGGCTCCATACCAACAAATTTCCGGAGGTTGATTAAAGATATCAATTCACCCCTGACATTCAAAAAACCTTCAAAATACGGCGGCGTCCCCGGAACAGAAGTAACCCTCATGGTGGGCAAAATCTCCCTTACCTTCTCTATGGGGACACCATATCTCTCTTCTCCCAAAGCAAATACTACCAAGCTACTCACTGTAACCCCTCCATTCACCCCATAACAAGATCACCCTTGCAATCACTCCCATGCACTGCAAAGGGAATTCAAAGCAGCACTTTTCCTCAATTTATTTATAATTTTATTTATTGTTACCCTAACGTATTCAGAACTTTTCCCATAAAACCTTGCTATGTCCGAGAGCTTTTGAGGATTGTTAAATTTCCCTATTCCGAATCTTCTGCAGATAATGTCAAATTCCTCCTCGGAAAGCTCCTCCCTGAGCGCCTTAAGCAACTCTTCCCTGAAAAATTTCTGCTCTAAAACCTCCTCTGGATCCTCTGTCTCGCCCTCACCGCCGAGATTGTTCTTTAAAAGATCAGGACTTATAACTTGTACCTCATCATGGCCATCAGAATAATCTATAGGTACGGTAGCACTAGATATTCTAGCCAGAGCTTTTATCCTGTTCACATCCACTTCATCAGGCAAATTGCTTATGTTTCCCGACTTATAGGCCTGTACGTACTCCGAAAGGTTTTGCAAGGAAATACCAGCATAGCCCGGAACACTAAAACCCCGGCGGTGCTGCAATAGAGCCACCTTCATCTTCTGATAGATCCACGGCACACCGTAAGTGCTAAACCTCGTGTTTTTTCGGTAGTCGAAGCGGCTTACAGCTATCATGAGGCCAATAATCCCCTCCTGGATGAGGTCCATAAAGGACAAGATACTCTGATCCTGCCCTACCCTCTCCCTTACTCTCTTTGCGCAGGCAATCACAAGCCTCAAGTTCCCTAAGACAAACCGCTCAAAGGCCTCCATGTCCCCTTCTTCTTGAATTCTGCGGGCCAACTCCTTTTCCTCTTCACTGCTTAATAGTGGGAAATTGCTTATCTCTGAATGGAAAATTTCGTAAATGGTTCTTTTTACATCTTCGCTTTCTACATATTCATCATTATCAGCAAAAATGTCCTCTGTTTCCTCGGGTAGCTCTAATGTGATTGGATTATCTTCTACAGGCAGCGCATCTTGCCGCCGTGGCTTACTATCCAAACTTAAAGTAAAGCACGCCCCTCCGTGGTTACCTTTCTTCATCTCCGGCTCCCTCCCTGGATCCGTCATATGCTCCTTATTCCTCCACCTATCTTATCGGCTATTTTAAGCAAGAAATTTATACCCCTAGCTTACTTTACCGAATGTTTTACTTTCAAAAACATACAATATAATATAAATTAATAAGCGAGACCACGACAGGAAGGAGGTCTAAATATGGCCGACCTCAATAAAGTAGGGCGAAAGGATCCAACATCGCCTATCAACAAGATAAGGCTAACTAATCAGCCTTCATTACAGCACCACAAAAATAAAAATCCCTACATAAACCACTCTCACCCTGCAGAAAATATAGAATTCACAGCAGCAGCCCTCAAAACAATCCTGCAAGCCTTTGGCCGAACCCTTGACCTAAAAGTATTACCAGAAGAAATCCAGGCTTTCGAAGGCTCACAAAAAGTGTTCTCCGTTTCCCATGAAAAGGCTTCCAAAATAATAGAAGAAATACACCTCATCCTCTCTCCCTACCTGGATAGAATGGCATAGTTATTAGAATACTCATGCAAGTCTTTTAGTTGTTTCATTGAGGAAAATATCTTATACTTTCTTGCGGATTGTCAATTTTGCACCCAAAGACGGGGCATTCAGAAACTACTTCGAGGAGCGTGATATCTTTGCGCAAACTTTGGCAACAAACGGCATTTTCCATTATCCTCTCCGGCCTGGTCATAGTTTTAGCGGTTCTCTTAATAGTAGGATTCCAAATTTATTCACTTCAAAAAGATAACATAGAAAACCAAATCGAACTGACAGTCAACCAGTGGTCTTTAGAACTTGAAAACCTCCTTGACGAGCTTAAAACACCCGTCATTTTAGCCAGCAGGACAATTGAAGAAAGAGTCAACGTAGATGGATGGCTAAACTCCCCAGAACTAGAGGACTACTACGCAGGCAACTTAAGCTACCGTTTCATATCCATAGCTCAAAACTCTCCTGCAGCAGAAAGGCTGTACTTCTATTTCAACTCCCCTTTAATACAAAAAAAACAACTGACAGGAGCAACAGCAACAAAAGGACCTAACGGCAAATGGGAACTGAACACAGATACAAGCATCGTTGTCGGCAAGAACAATTTCACCGAAAGTTCCTCAAAAGCCAGCTGGTTTTTTGCACCCCTTAAAACCCGCAAAGAAGTATGGACAGATCCAAGAACCATATCAACTTCTCAAGGAGAAAAGACCGTTATTACTTACGCTGCCCCAGTAATAGCTAAACCCAAAAACTCTGGCTCACGCAAGGACGTGATATTAGGCATAGCAGGGGTTGACCTTAACATTGAAGTATTCGACAAATTTATACAAAAATACGCCAAGGAGAACGGGGCTTTCGGTTTCATCCTTTCTCCTGGAAACAAATTATTGACACATCCAAAGGCTAACACAGAAACAGGGGAAGCAAATGAAGCTTTAACGAAGAAAGTCTCAGCATTTCTGGAGGCCATTAATGGTGTGAAGCAGATAGGAAACTACTATGTCGCTATTAAAGAAACTAGCGATGGCCTTAAGATCGGTTATGCAGTACCGAAAGCGATAATAACTTCCGCCCTATGGTCTCTCCTAATCAAGCTTTCCGCAGCTTCCCTTATTGCCCTGCTTTTGGCCGCATATTTAGGTGTAATATTCGGGAAACGCCTCGCCAAACCCATAGTTGAAGTGACAAGCGTAGCTCAAAAAATGGGAAAAGGCGATTTCACTGAAACAGAAACGCAGCAGTTTAATGGGGAAGAAGTTTCTCTACTCCAAAAAGCCATTGAAGAGACGATGAGAAAACTTAGAGGCATGATCTCCAACGTCAGCAATCTTGCTGAGGAGCTGGCAGCTTCTGCAGAAGAAGTGGCCGCTGGTGCCGATGAAACTGGAAAGGGGGCAGAGGAAAGCACCCGCCAGGTTCACACAGTTTCCAATGCTTTAAGCAAACAATCTGAAACTCTAGAAGCAATTGCACAACAGATCAAGCACATTGGTGAACTTATACAAAACAGTGAAGCCCTTATGCAAAAACTCCTGGAGCTTCACAATGAGCAGCTTGAGGCCACAAAAAATGGAACAGAGCTTGCAAAACAGAGCGAATCGACGATAAAAATTCTGAACGATATGTCAAATGAGGTGAATGTCTCTTTCTCTGAGGTAAAAGAAAGCATGTCCAAAATAATAGGCATGGCCCAAACCATCTCTACTATAGCAGACCAGACGAATCTGCTGGCTCTAAACGCAGCCATAGAGGCCGCACGCGCTGGGGAAGCAGGAAAAGGCTTTGCCGTAGTGGCAGAAGAGGTTAGAAAGCTTGCAGAAGAGTCCTCCAAAGCTGCCCAGCAGATACACTCCTATATCGAAGAAATACAACCCAGGGTAAAAAAGGCAGAAAAATCCCTATCAAAATCAAATGAGACGACGCTAAAGGGAATAGAGGTTATAGACAAAACAAGGATAGCTTTTGAAACCATACAAAAGGATGCACGAAAGGCCAAAGAAGAGGGAGATAAGGTTGGCAACGCCCTTGTGGACCTTACTTCCTTTTATGCCAAAATGGAAGAGGCACTCGACGAATTCAAAAAAGGGAGGCAACTAGTGGCAGATTCTATTCAGCAGCTTTCAGCCACAGCAGAGGAACAAGCTGCACAAGCAGAAGAATTTTCCGCTTCCAGCCAAGCCCTCGCAGAAGTGGCAGAAAAGCTGATAACAGAGATGAACAAATTTAAAATATAATTTATTGAAACCTATAATTTACGCGCGAAAAAATGTAAAGGGCAAGGAGATAGCAGCTGCAACCCTCCTTGCCCTTGTCTTTAACGCATAATTATCCTTGACTGCAATAATTATAAAGAATATTATCCATGAAGGAGGGATATGCTTTGACATACTTTTATAAATTCGCTAACCGCTCAAACTTTGATTCTTTCTTTCTTGTTCATAAGCTTTTAATAAATGGCCTTTCAGAGCAAAAAGTGCCCGTTTACTCCATAGAACCTACGAAGAACAGTTCTTGCGACCTATCAGTAAAAATTCTCCTTTATTTCCCAAAGCACCTGGAGATTGTCAAGGATTTTATAGTCAGCCAGTTCGACGTAAAAAAACATAAAGTAGAGCAACCAGACATAGGAAAAAGCCCCTTTTCCAGCATAGATATAGTGACAAAGCTAAGAAGGAAGCGGCAGAGCTTGCCAGAGTGGTCAGACCTAAAAGGCAAAACCATTCTATTTTCAATAAACACCATATTGCGAGAAACCTTTTGTTCTCTTATGGACATGACTGAAAATGATGGAATCGACGGGGAAAAAATAGCCAAACTGCAGGATTTGCTCGCGGAAATAGAAGAAAGCTTCGACCAATTGCCCTATAAGGCCCAAGCTGAAGATCTTTCATATGCCAGGGATACAGTTGCAAGGGATTCCACAACAAAAAAGATAGATACTGATAAAAGCTCATTATCTCTTGAAGAGATAATGCAGGTTCTCCGGGCTCATCCCGAAATAACTGATAGATGGCTCTCTATAGCAAACGAGAACTCGTTAGACATCATGACCACCCCCTTAGAACCATACGATCATGATGAGCTCATGATGCTTCTAGAAACCTTAAGAGATGCTGGAATAAATTCCCGCAAAGAGCTCGAATCATTTCTAATTAATCACCTGAAAGGGTGGGAAGGCCTTTACGAAATATTTGAGATTGCGAGGTTACGCAGCCTTTGGGTAAAAGATAAGCTCTACTTGCTAGAATTACTTAACATCCTAATAAAAACCTGTATCTTGAAAACCAAACGAACAGAACGTTAAAGGAGGAATTTCACCATTGAACAATAAAATACGCGTTCTAGTAGTGGATGATTCGGCTTTCATGAGACTTGTAATAAGCGATATGCTGGCTTCAGATCCTCAAATCCATATAGTTGGCAAAGCAAGAAACGGAGCAGACGCTGTAGAAAAAGTTAAAAGGCTAAAACCTGATGTAGTGACTCTTGATGTAGAAATGCCCGTGATGGATGGAGTCACAGCTTTAAAGTCTATCCTGAATCTAAACGAGAACATCAAAGTTATCATGGTAAGCACCCTGACAAGTGAAGGGGCTGAAACCACAATAAAGTGCCTTGAGCTTGGGGCCTTCGATTTTGTACATAAACCTTCAAACTCAAACCCAAAAGAAATTGAAAAAATAAAAGAGAACCTTCTAAACAAAATAAAAGCGGCTGCTTCGTCCTTAAAGCGGCTGGAGATCCCTTCAATACCCACAACTCCAGCTTCCCTAAAGCCCATATCTGCACAGCAAAAAAGCGGCCCATACAATATGCTTTTAATAGCATCTTCCACTGGGGGGCCGCAGGCCCTCATGAAGATGCTTCCTGAAATACCCAAAGACTTTCCCGCTCCTATAGCGATAGTACAGCACATGCCACCTGGCTTTACGAAGAGCTTTGCTGCCAGGCTCAATCAGCTATGCCAAATATCCATCGAGGAGGCCGCGGAGGGAAAGCTTCTTGTTCCACAAAAAGCTTTTATAGCGCCAGGAGGATATCACCTAGTAGTAAAAGAAAAAAACAAAAAAATTCACTGTAGTCTAGTGGATTTGCCCCCAGTAAATGCAGTCAAGCCTGCAGCTGATGTCCTTTTTCAAAGCATATCGCTACTTGAAAACATCAGGCCTGTTACTGTAATATTGACTGGAATGGGCAAAGATGGGGCTAAAGGCGCACTGCGCTTAAAAGAAAAAAACGCCTTTGTTATAGCCGAATCCCCCGAAACTGCCGTCATATTCGGCATGCCAAAAGCCGCAGGTGAAGTGGGTGCTGTCGATGTATTCTTGCCTCTACACAAGATAGCACCGAAGGTGGTAGAGCTTTTTACGTAAACCCAAGGAGTGTGCAAGCTTGAACAAACTACAAGAAGACCTTTTAAGGGAGATAGCAAATATAGGCACAGGACATGCAGCTTCGGCACTCTCACAACTTATTGGCCAAGTTGTCCATGTGAGCGTGCCGAAAGCGGAAATCGTACCTTTCGAAGAATTACCCACTTATTTCGGGGATCCGGAAACTCCTGTATGTGCTATTCTGTCAACGTGTGTGACAAATCTGGATATCCACCTTGTCCTAATCTTATCTGAAGAAGACTCTTTCCAGCTTTCAGACCTGCTGATGGGACAAATATTGCCTCCCTCCGACCCAGATACCTATGAGGCAGTAGTCGAATCGGCCCTCACAGAGGCAGGAAATATAATGCTCGGCGCTTTTCTTAGCGCCCTCGGAGATTTCCTTGGCGTTGGGCTTCACCCTGAGGTACCTTCAATAG
>NZ_JACDOB010000032.1 GCF_017656375.1 Thermovirga sp. | reverse complement strand
GGATTCTCAGAATTCGGCCTAATGGCCCCTTTAGGGCACACATCAAAACATCTGCCACACTTGACACAAGTACTTTGATCTATAGCCGCCTTCCCATTAGACAAACTAATCGCTGAAACAGGACATACGTTCTGGCACGCCCCACAACCGACACAAAGGTCATCTCTTATCCAAGGCATCAAAATCCCCCCATCAAAATTATTTTCTCAATACAACCACACGCCAACTTATTTATTGATAATCTTTATCAACTTCAGCTATGGTACAACTACTTCTTTTGAAATGTCAATATACAGATGGGGGTTTGTTTCATAAATAAAATAAACTCTCAAACGAAAAGGCTCTGCCTTCGTCTTACCGAAAACAGAGCCTTTTTCAATCTAAAATGTTGCTTTTGGCAAATTAGAACAGGTTCAGGATGTTCCCGTTCTCGTCAATATCAATTATTTCTGCTGCTGGCTTCTTGGGCAGGCCAGGCATGGTCATTATGGAGCCACAGATGGGAACGATGAACCCTGCGCCGGCGGACAAGCGCACTTCACGAACATTTATCCTGTAACCCTTAGGCCTGCCTTTCTTGGCTGGGTCATCAGAGATAGACATCTGGGTCTTGGCCATGCAAACAGGCAGGTTGGCATAACCATTGGCTTCCAGCTCCTTCAATGTCTTCTCTGCTGCAGGCGAGTAATCTACACCATCTGCTCCGTAAACTTCTCTGGCTATGGTCTCTATCTTTTCCCTAAGGGGCAGCTCAAGCTCGTAAAGTGGACGGTATCCACAGGGCTTCTCCAGGGCATCAAGGACTGCCTTAGCAAGCTCTATGCCGCCCTCTCCACCTTTTTCCCAAACTTCCGAAAGGGCAATCGTGGCACCGTGGCGTTTTGCTGCCTCATAAACCTTCTCAATTTCCGCATCTGTATCGGAAGTGAACCTGTTAAGGGCAACCACAACAGGCACACCAAACTTCTTGAGAATATCAATGTGCGCTTCGAGGTTTTCTGCACCCTTCTCAAGAGCTTCTACGTTCTCTTTGCCCAGCTCATCCTTGGGCACTCCACCGTGCATCTTGAGGGCTCTAACTGTGGTAACCAACACTACAGCACTCGGGCTGAAGCCAGCCTTTCTGCAGACTATATCCATGAACTTCTCAGCACCAAGGTCTGACGCAAAGCCTGCTTCAACGACGGCGTAGTCCACAAGCTTAAGAGCCATCTTGGTGGCAACTATTGAGTTGGTTCCGTGAGCTATGTTTGCGAATGGTCCACCGTGAACGAAAGCTGGAACGTGCTCTATGGTCTGCACCAGGTTGGGGTTAATCGCATCCTTCAGGAGGGCCGCCATGGCTCCATGGGCATTCAGGTCTTTTGCCGTAACTCTCTCTCCTGACCAGGTATAACCCACAACGATATTGCCCAGCTTTTCCTTCAGATCCTGTAGGTCTGTAGCAAGGCAAAGAATGGCCATTATTTCAGATGAAACAGAGATATCAAAACCGCTCTCTCTGGGAATTCCATGAGCTTTGCCGCCAAGGCCTATTACTATGTTCCTAAGGGCCCTATCGTTCATGTCCACAACCCTTCTAAAGGTGATGCGCCTTGGATCTATGCCAAGAGCGTTACCCTGCTGGAGATGGTTGTCAAGCATAGCAGCAAGAAGGTTGTGCGCAGTGCTTACGGCGTGGATATCGCCAGTGAAGTGAAGATTTATATCCTCCATGGGAAGAACCTGAGAGTAACCTCCTCCCGCAGCTCCTCCTTTTACTCCAAAACAGGGTCCCAAAGAGGGCTCTCTCAAACAGAGCATGGCTTTCTTGCCCAGTTTTACTAGAGCCTGGGTTAGACCTATCGTAGTGGTGGTCTTACCTTCACCGGCAGGGGTTGGGGTTGTGGCAGTAACCAATATCAACTTGCCATCTGGCCTATCTTGTAGTTCCGAATAATACTTCAAATCAATCTTCGCCTTAGTGTGGCCATATGGGATGACGTACTTCCCAGGTATACCGAGTTTCTCTGCAATCTCTCCTATCGGCTTCAGCTCGGCTTGCTGGGCAATCTGGATATCCGATAACATGCTATTCCCCTCCTTGTTATTTGCTTATAACAGTAGTTATTTTACTGCATATTTTATTAACCGTGTAGCTCTTTCCATTTATGGGACATCGTGTCCCATAAATGGCCTGCATGATAAAGCTACAACAACACATCCCCTATGTCAAGGGAAACAGCCAACTTCATGCAGAAAAGTCATACTTTTGCCGCATGTGTGACAATAACACAAAGGGTGTCACAGAAAAATGTAGCAATAAAACACCAACTCTTGGAATTTTGAGAATTAGGCTTGTTGACGCAAATAGGCCTAGCAGTACACTTTTAACATTATCATTGAAAAGCAAACTCTCCGGAGCTAATTAGCTCTACACAAGCATCAACAACTTCCGGATCATAAATTTTCCCACGCCCATGCAGTAATTCCTTCTTTGCTTCATGTAAACCACGGGCGGGCCTGTAAGGCCTGTGAGAAGACATAGCCTCAACAACGTCGGCTACTGCAAGGATTCTTGCTTCAAGCAAAATTTGGTCCCCTTTTAAGCCCTGAGGATAACCAGATCCGTCCAGCCTTTCGTGGTGCTGCAGGACTATTTCCGCTATAGGCCACGGAAATTCTATCTTAGAAAGGATATCGTAAGCTACTCTAGGATGGACCTTTATGAAGTTAAACTCTATTTCTGAAAGAGATGATGTTTTCGTGAGAATTTCGACAGGAACTGCTATCTTACCTATATCGTGCACCAGAGAAGCCAACCGAACAGCTTCAATTCGCTTCTTGTCGAGCCCCAACTTCTTCGCAATGGCACAAGCCAACTGGGAAACCCTTTCTTGATGCCCAGCTGTATAAGGGTCGCGTAGTGCCATTGTTCTGTTAAGTACTTTTATTATCCCTTCAAAAGCCATGTTAAGCTTTTCATGGCTCATTTCAAGCTCAGTTCTAGCGCGCACTATATCAGTAACATCTTCACCTGATAAAAGGGTACCTATAACATGTCCCCTACTATCTTTCAACAATGAACAGTGCCAGGATATAAGCCTCTTTTCACCGTTTCTAGTAAATAAGGGCAGTTCCTTACAAACTTCAAGGTCCAATTCACCATTATTAATTTGATGATGTTTCTCCTTCATCTTTTCCTTTATTGATTGTGGGAAAAAGCTGTCAAACCAGTTTTTGCCAAGAAGTTCATCCCGCTCACAGCCAAGAATTTCGCAAACTTTCTTGTTTGCCATAAGAACATTGCCGTCATTATCTAAAACAACCAACAATGTTCCAGCTATATCAAAATACTTTCTTGCGTCCTCTAGTTCCTTTTTTAAGACACTTTCCTTTCTTTTATGCCAAGTTACATCTTTAAACTTAATAAGGCTTACCGGCTCTTCGTCCCAAACGAAGTCTTTCTCACTGATTTCTACAGTTGAAATTCTTCCGTTCTGCCTTACAATGTCCATCTCTTTTATGTGACCATTATCGGCAAAACGGCTCAAAGTTTCTCCCTCTGCCACCCTCTCCCCCAGCAAGTCTTGCGCTGATTTATTTGCATATTTAATAGTTCTATTTTTATCCACAACAACCATAGGCTCAGCATGCTGCAGCAATGATGAAGCCCCATCCTTGCGAAGCACTGCGTTGAGGAGCGCCTTTGGAATAAAAGGCTCATCCTCATTTCTTACAAGGCAAAAAGTGGCCCCAGACGAAAGGCACCTCTCCAACTCTGCAGGATCATCATCCCCTACCAATACAACTATTGGAACCCCTGGAGCTGTTTCGCTTATCTTTTTGACCACTTCAAAAGCCGGCACCCCCTCCGGGGAATGGCCCAATAAAATCACATCGTAACGGCTCAATTTGCCTGATGCCTCTTCGAGGCTGTGTGCTGTATCTATGGCAAAATTAAATAGGGCTGACTTCTCCAAGTATCGCGTAATTTTTTCTATTCCCTCTTTGTCTAACTCCAAAAACAAGATCTTGATCGAGCCATTTTTCATATCAACCCAGTGTCCCAAAGTGCATCCCCTTCCTACAAAGCAGCCTATTTTATCTTTACCCTTTACCTTTCATTTATACCCTCTGGCCTTTTATTTAGAAACTGAACTCTTCCTGCATATTATACTCGCATGGTTGTGGTAGGATTATACTCACCTAGGAATTTTTATATTTACTTTCCTCCAGGAGGTATAAAAGATGATAACGGCTATGGAAGAAGCCCTCAAGAAAGGCAAAGAGGTTCTGCATTTAGGCAAAGTTGCAACCTACATTCCGGAACTAGGCAGGGCAAACCCCAATGCTTTAGCTATAGCATCCTGCACTTTAGATGGCCAAATAACCCAGACAGGAGACGTCGGCACGAGAGCATCCATTCAGTCCATATCTAAAATCGCATCTCTGGCCCTGGCCATCTCCGAGCTTGGAGAAGAAGAGGTCTTCTCCAAGGTTGGCGTAGACCCTACGGCCGACCCATTTAACTCCATCATGCGCCTTGAAATGCGAAAACCTCACAGGCCGCAGAACCCTCTCATAAACGCCGGGGCCATAGTCGTGCTTTCCATTCTCCCCTACCCCGACAGCACAAGCCGATACCTGGCAGTTTTAGACCTCGTCAGAAAGCTTTGCGGAAATAGCGAAATAGTTGCCAACGAGAAGGTTTACCTTTCAGAAAAGGCCACCAGCGACCGCAACAGGTCCTTAGCGTACTTTCTGCGGAGCGTAGGTGCCATGGACGGCGACATAGAGGACATTCTGGACAGCTACTTTCACCAATGTGGTATAGAATGCACCGTTAAGGACCTTGCCGTTATGGGAGCAACCCTAGCCAACGATGGCATAAATCCCATAACACAAGAAAAAGTTCTAAGCCCAAGGGTCTGCCGCCTCATAAGAGCCCTAATGGCCACCTGCGGCCTTTACGACGGCTCTGGAGAATTTGCCGTGAGAGTGGGCATTCCAGCTAAAAGCGGTGTTGGAGGAGGTATAGTGGCAGCAGTCCCTGGAAAACTTGGCTTAGCCACCCTGGGACCTGCCCTGGACAATAAGGGAAACTCCGTCGGCGGGATAGAAGCTATGGAATACCTTTCAGAAAAGCTCAAATTGAGAGTTCTATAATTTGCCTTGAATTGCTCTAGATATAGTAGTAGGATATCAATATAAACACTATATAATGAGATTTTTGTAAAGGAGAGCTATGAGATGGCGAGCAAAGAACATGATAATAGCAAAGACACCCCTGTGAAGATGTCAGGCAACGCTCTCAGGGTCTTAAAAGAGAGGTATCTTATAAAAGACAATGAGGGAAACGCCATAGAGACCCCTGAGCAGATGTTCATGAGAGTAGCAAGGGCCGTAGCCGAGGCTGAAAAGAATTACGATGAAGCAATCGTAGAGAAGTTTTACAATCTTATGGCTAGCCTGGACTTCCTCCCAAACAGCCCCACGCTGATGAACGCCGGAAGGAAAGGCGGCCAACTGGCAGCCTGTTTTGTGCTGCCCATCGAGGACAGCATGGAGGGCATATTCGAAGCCCTGAAGAATATGGCCCTGATCCACAAGTCCGGCGGAGGAACTGGCTACAACTTCAGCAAGCTCAGGCCTGCAGGGGACAAGGTCTCCAGCACAAACGGCGTAGCCTCTGGCCCTATTTCCTTCATGGGCATGTTCGACCAGGCAACAGAGGTGGTAATGCAGGGTGGCATGAGAAGAGGTGCCAACATGGGTATTCTCAACGCTGACCACCCGGATGTATTCCGCTTCATCAGAGCCAAAACAGAGGAAGGAAAACTCAAGAACTTCAACATTTCCATCGGAGCCACTGACAAATTCATGAAAGCCGTCGAAAACGACGAGGATTGGGACCTCATAAATCCCAGAAGTGGCGAGGTGACAAAGACTGTAAAGGCAAGAGATCTTTTCGATCTTATATGTGAAATGGCCTGGAGAACAGGCGATCCTGGAATGATATTCCTCGACAGGCTGGAGGAAGATAACCCAACACCTCACTTGGGTAAGATAGACGCTACCAACCCCTGCGTTCCGGCTGATACTTTCGTCATGACTGAAGAAGGTCCCCGGCAAGTAAAGGAGCTCATAGGCAAAAAGGCCATACTCATCATCAACGGGAACCCCTTCTCCACCACAGAAGAGGGCTTCTTTAAGACAGGAGAAAAGCCCCTATTCCTAATAACTACAAACGAAGGGTATTCTTTCCGAGCCACGGAGGACCATCCTGTACTCAAGGTCTCTAAAAAGACACGATACGCCATAGAAAAAGAATGGGCCGCGGTCTCAGAACTTAAACCAGGTGACGAGATCATGCTGCATGACCACAGAAACTTTGCCGGTTGGGACGGCCTTTACGGAGAAAAAGAAGGTTATTTGATAGGGCTTTTAGTGGGCGACGGAACGCTCAAGAAGGACAAGGCTGTTCTCTCCGTTTGGGCCTCTGAAAAAGCTGCTGGAGACGGAATTGAAAGCATAAAAGAAAAAGCCCTTGAAGCAGCTAAGGCACTGCCTCACAGAAGCGACTTCCAAGGCTGGGTTGAGGTTCCAGGAAGAAACGAGTGTCGCATGAGCCTGGCATCTCTTCGTGAACTTGCTTTTTCCCTAGGCATGGAACCTGGCAACAAGACTATAACCCCTTACATGGAGACCAGAACTTCCTCTGAATTTATACGAGGTTTCCTGCAGGGACTCTTTGATTCCGATGGCTCAGTTCAGGGCTCACAGGAAAAAGGCATATCCATCCGCTTAGCCCAAAGTGACCTTAACAGGTTGAAAGCCGTCCAGAGAATGCTAGCCCGTTTCGGAATCGTAAGCACTATTTACGAGAACAGGCGGCATTCAAAGATGACGCTTCTTCCGGATGGGAAAGGTGGAACTGAGCATTATCAAACCAAACCACAGCACGAACTCGTGATCTCTCGCGATAATATTTTGATTTTTGCCGAACGAATAGGCTTCAACGACACAGCCAAAAACGCCAAGCTTGCATCGCTTTTGGCTGCATATAACCAAATGCCCAACCGTGAGCGGTTTACGGTCACGGTAAAATCCATAACGCCAGCGGGAACGGAAGAAGTCTACGACGTTCAAGTGCCAGGCGCAAACGCCTTCGATGCCAACGGCATTGTGGTCCACAACTGCGGCGAGCAGCCACTTTTGCCATTTGAAGCGTGCAACCTTGGCAGCATTAACCTCTCGCACATGGTGAAAGATGGCAAGGTAGACTGGGAAAAGCTGAAAAAGACCACTCGCCTGGCGGTGCGCTTCCTGGACGACGTCATAGACGTCAACGAATATCCCATACCCATAATAAAAGAGACGGTCATGAAGACCCGCAAGATAGGCTTGGGAGTCATGGGCTGGGCAGATATGCTCTTTATGCTGCGCATACCCTACGACTCGGAGGAAGCCATAGAGCTTGCCAAGAAAGTTATGGGCACCATAACCGAAACGGGGCGGGAAGCGAGCAGGGAGCTCGCCAAAGAAAGGGGCCCCTACCCCGCAGATCGCGGGACGGGGCAGCGCAACGCAACCATAACCACCATAGCGCCCACGGGCTCCATATCCATGATAGCCGACTGCTCTTCGGGCATCGAGCCAGTCTTCGCCCTGGAATACACAAAGGAAGTACTGGAAGGCAAAAAGTTCACCTACAAAAATAGATATTACCAACAGGCATTGGAAGAAGGCCTTGATAAGGAGATCATAAAGAAAGTCTTCAAGACAGCTCATGAAATATCGCCCGAATGGCACGTTAAAATGCAAGCTGCCTTCCAAGAAGCAGTTGACAATGCCGTGAGCAAGACCATAAACTTGCCCAACAGCGCATCCATAGATGATGTAAAGAATGCTTACCTTTCAGCCTTCAAGACGGGATGTAAGGGCATAACGGTCTTCAGGGACGGCTGCAGGAGCGAGCAGGTCCTGTACAAGGAAAAGCAACCTGTACAACAGAAACTGCCCATAGCAGCTACTCCTCCCGGCCCGCAGCCCATAGAAAGGCCATTTGTGCTATCGGGGAAAACGGCAAAGATTCCCACAAGCTACGGCAACCTGTATCTCACTGTAAACGAGGTAAACGGGCGACCCATTGAGGTCTTCACCACCATGGGCAAGTCGGGACATGAGACCATGGCATTCACTGAAGCCATAGGGAGGCTCATATCCCTGGCGCTCAGGAGCGGCGTAAAGATACACCACATAATCAAGCAGATGAAGGGCATAGGAGGATCGCAGCCTGTATGGCATGAGGACAGCGTAATCATGTCGGTGCCCGACGCAATAGCTTTTGGGCTGACCTACCTGGGATACCTGGACAAGGAAGAGAAAGAAATAATGGAATCTATGGCTGAGACGGACATGTGCCCTGTATGTGGGGCCGCAATGACCAGGATGGAAGGCTGCATAACTTGCACAGTGTGTGGTTTCTCCAGGTGCTAAGGTAACCGCAAGACAATAACGGGGGGCTGATTTCTACAAGAGTCAGCCCCCTTTTATTGTCCAATTCCTAAAGTTCTGCCATTATCCTCCTTGCAACTTCGGGTTTGTTCATGGTGTAAAGGTGGATACCGTCTGCACCTTCTTTGATAAGCCCTTTTATCTGCTTTATGGCATACTCTATGCCAGCTTCATAGAGCCCCTCTGGATCCCTTTCGTACCTGGCTATAAGGTGGGCAAGAGCCGTGGGTATGGATGCTCCGCACAAAGACACCATCCTGGATATCTGCTTGGCGTTCAAAACGGGCATTATGCCCGCGGTAATGGGGATATTAATCCCTAGTGACCTGGCTACGTCCCTGAAGCTTAGAAACAGCTCATTGTCGAAGAAAAGCTGAGTAATGAGAAAGGACACGCCCTCATCCACCTTCTTCTTCAAATTTAGCATGTCGCATGCCATAGAGGGAGCCTCCACGTGGCCTTCAGGATAGGCCGCACCTCCGATACAAAAGGCTCCAGGCTTTTCTTCCTTTATGAAACGAACCAGGTCCCTTGCATATTTAAATGCTCCTTCATGGATGGGCCCCTCCTTTGGGGGGTCCCCCCTCAGGGCCAATATGTTCTTAACCCCTAAAGATGCAAGGTCGTCAAGTATCTTCAATACGGCTTCCTCGCTGGCCCCCATGCAGGTCAGGTGGGCCAGCGGCGGCTTGCCCCACTTGTTCTTTATGAAGCCTGCTATCTCAACGGTCCTGTCCTTTGTCCCTCCTGCTGCGCCGTAGGTCACACTGACGAAGTCTGGGTTCAACGTCACAAGCTCCTCTATGGTGTTATATATGGTCTCTATTGGATACTCCCTCTTGGGAGGAAATATTTCAAATGAAAATACTGGTCCCTGTTTAGATCTAAATACTTCGCTTATGAACATCATTCACCGCCCCTTTCTATCAACTTCGTTACAAGCCTTACCGCCCCTATGGCGTCTGGTGCGGTGCCATCTGAACCTATCTTCTTGGCAAAACTCTCAGAGACTGAAGCTCCGCCCACTATCACTGGAAGATCTGGCATGTTTTCCTTGAGCAGCGTTACGGTTCGTGCCATCTCTTCCATCGTAGTGGTCATTAGGGCAGAGAGGCCAACGACGTGAGCCTTTACCTCGGAAGCGGCCTCAAGGATTTTCTTCGCGGGCACGTTTCTACCCAGGTCTATCACTTCAAAGCCATAACTTCTGAGAACTGTCCCAACTATGCCCTTGCCCAGGTCGTGCAGATCTCCTTCCACCGTGGCAAGAACTATCGTGCCCTTGTTTTCTCCCTGTGCGGAAGGCTCCATGTGGCTTTTAGCCAGGTCGCAGGAGGCCTGGGCTGCCTGCGCCGAGGCCAAAAGCTGAGGAAGAAAGAACTCGCCACTTTCATACAGATCGCCCACCTCCTCGAGGGCAGGAATAATTCCAGAAGAAATGACATCCATAGGCTCTAGGCCCTCTTCATCTAGAAGCTGTTGAACTATCGCCTTAGCACCTTCCTCATCGCCCTCGATTATGGACTCTATCAACTGGGCGTACTGGCCTTCTTTCACTTTCTTGCCGTGAACATCCTCCTTGGCCTCTTTTGTATCATCTTTGGGGGCCAATACTTTGTTGGGTTCCACCAGGGCCCTTTCCTTTAATTTATCTTGGGAATTTATATAGGTCTCGGCCTTGGGATCCGACCCTCTCAGAAGGTTAGACGCAAGAATAGTCTCGAAAATGCCAGGCGCAATGGGGTCTATTATGGCCGCATCGAGTCCGGCAGCCATGGCCATGGCAAGAAATGTCCTGTTCACCAGGTGCCTTGAAGGAAGGCCGTGGGATACGTTGCTCACGCCTAAAATAGAAAGGCATCCCTGCTCGGCTATGTACTCCAATGCCTTGAGTGTTACCTTTGGGGCATTATCGTCAGCTCCTACAGCCAACGTAAGCCCATCTATCACCAGATTTTCCATGGGAAAGCCTGCAAGGCGTGCCCTTTTCACTATGTCATCTATTACGGCCTTGCGCTCCTCTATCGTATGAGGCAGGCTCTTTCCATCCATGGGAAGCACCGTTAGGACAGCACCGTAACGGCTGGCAAGCTCCAAGCCTTTTTCCAGGTGTCCCTGTTTTGCGGTAACCGAATTTATCAACGGAACTCCCGACGCCCTCTTGAGCCCTGCTTCTAGGACCTCTATCTTGTCGCTATCTATCGAGACAGGAACTTCAACCGTACCCTCCACAGCGGAGATAGCCTCGGACATCAAACTCACCTGATCCTCTCCAGGCAAGCCTACGTTTACATCTATGACGTCCGCCCCAGCTTGCGCCTGAATCCTGGCCTCCTCTTTGAGCAGCGTGAAATCTCGCTTCGCCACTTGATCCTTAAGGGCCGATTTCCTGGAGACGTTTATCCTCTCTCCCACAACGAGAAGCGGCGCCCCTTTGCCAGTAGGAACCAGCTTGCTCCTGGAAGCTAAAAACGTCCCCTTCTTCTGGCTCAAAGGCCTACGATTTATGTCTGCTAAGGCTTCTCTCATCTTTTGGATATGTTCAGGCGTGGTACCACAACAGCCACCGACCACAGTAGCGCCTGCAAGGGCAAGCTCCTTCGCCTTCTCAGCAAAAGCCTCTGGACCCCAGAAATCGTCATCTCCAGGAAGGCCTGCGTTGGCGTACACGAATACAGGAAGGCGCGAATATTCCCATAATGTTTTCACCGTTTCCACATATTCCGCAGGGCCAACGCCGCAGTTGGCTCCCACTCCAGCAGCCCCTACAGAGTATGCCCAAGCAGCAGCCACTTCCGGAGGCGTGCCCGTCACAGTCTTGCCATAATGGTCAAATGTGAAGCTCACTACAAAGGCATGACCTGGTGCTGCGTCCTTTGCTGCTGCCACCGCTGCCTTTGCTTCCCTGAGGTCCATCATGGTCTCTATGAGGATGAAGTCCGCCCCTCCCTCTGCAAGGCCAACTATTTGTTCGTAAAAAGCTTCATAAGCCTCTTCGAAAGTCAGGGACCCGAAAGGCTCCAAAAGCTCCCCAAGTGGCCCGACGGACCCTGCCACAAGAGTCCGCTCCTTGGTGCACTCCTTGGCTATCTTTGCAGCGGCCCTATTTATCTCCCTTGTCCGCCCCTGAAGGTTTCGATGGGATAATTTCCTTGTACTGCCACCAAAGGAATTGGTCTCTATGATATCTGAACCAGCATCTATATAAGACTCATGAATGGAAGCTACAATGCCAGGAGAAGATAGGTTCATCTCTTCCGGCAACATTGGAGGTTTCCATCCCTTTTCCGCAAGAAGGGTGCCCATTCCTCCATCCATAAGTATTACTCTGCTCTTTGCCTCCATCCATTGCCAGAATTTCATCCTGTCCATTGGACCACCCCCCGCTAAATGCTAAGTTATGTTTGTGTATGATATTAGGAGTTGGTCCATTTATCAAGATTTTCTTGTTTAACTTTTGGGGTCAGGTCTTTACTTTTGGTGTTGTATACTAAAAATCCGTGGGTCAGATGGACCGCCCTCCGCTAACCCGGACAGTATCA
>NZ_JACDOB010000031.1 GCF_017656375.1 Thermovirga sp. | reverse complement strand
ATATTTAAAATAATATGCAAAAATTCACTGTGTTATTATAATGATAGTGTTTTGAGCAAAATAGAAAGACACAAAATGGGAGGAGTGCTTATGAAGTACGTTCGCATGGCCATTGAGAAAGAGTCGCCGGAACAGTTGGGATACGACAAGATAAAATACAACCTTACGGAAAGCTCCATACGCGACCGATCTTTGAGTGATTTTGGGGTAGTTGTAGAGGACATGTTGCTGCCTTACGGCGATCACTTTGGGAAGGAAGAGCTGAGGGAGGTTATTGCGGCCCAGTGGGGCAAGCCTTTAACAGCAGAGAATATCCTGGTTACCTCAGGGGCTGCCGGAGCGCTTTTCATAATAGCAACTAGCCTTTTGGAAAAAGGCGATCACATAGTGGTGGTGCGCCCTAACTACGCCACCAACATTGAAACGCCCCGGGCGATAGGGTGTGATATTTCATATGTGGATTTAACCTTCGAAGAGGGGTTTAGGGTGGATGTGGAGAAAGTAGAGTCTTTCATGAACGATCGCACTAAGCTCATTAGTTTCACTTCCCCCCACAACCCCACGGGCACAGTCTTAAGAGAAGAAGAGCTGAAAGTCCTTGTGGATCTTGCAGAGCGCAGGGGATGCTGGTTGTTGTTGGATGAAACATACAGGGAACTTGCTTATGGCAAGCAGACTTCTCCGGCTGCAACATTGAGTGACAGGGCGATAAGCGTATCTTCCATGTCGAAGAGCTACGGCATTCCTGGAATAAGGATAGGTTGGCTAGCTACTCAGGACCCTGAGCTTTATGAACTTTTCCTTTCTGCAAAGGAACAAATAGGCATATGTGGGAGTGTGGTGGACGAAGAGATAGCTTTTCAGGTGTTGAAAAACAAAGACACATGGATGCCCCAGATACTCGAATATAACAAAAAGGCGTTCAATACTATGAAAAAATGGATAGAATCCGAAGAAGCCATGGAATGGGTAGAGCCTGAAGGTGGAGTGGTGTGTTTCCCCAGGATAAAGCCATCTCTTCCTGTTGATATAGACCTTTTCTATGATAGGCTCAACAATGAATATGGCACTTACGTGGGGCCAGGCCACTGGTTTGAGATGCCGAGAAACTACATGCGCATTGGCTATGCGTGGCCTTTGCCGGAGGAGCTGGAAAAGGGCCTTGAAGGCATTTCTTTGGCGATAAAAGATAGCCTAAAAGCTAGATAGCGCCCCCTCTGAAACCAATAAAACCGCTGCCTGGACCTGAACTGCCAGGGGCGGTTTTTTGCATGGTGGCAAATTTATGGTTGTTTAAGTACAATATGCAGGTGTTTTTCAGGTATTGAAAAATGGATTTTTTAAAAAAATTTGTTGGGGGTATGTAGTCTTGACTAGGAAGATGTTAAAGTCGAAGATACACAGGGCCACTGTAACAGAGGCGGACCTGAATTACGAAGGAAGTATAACCATCGACGAGTCCTTGATGGAGATGGCAGATATACTGGAATTCGAGCAGGTTAACGTATGGAACATCAACGCAGGCACCAGGTTTACCACCTATGCCATGAGGGGAGAGCGTGGCAGTGGGATTATATGCGTAAATGGCGCCGCGGCGAGGCTCGTTTCCGTTGGGGACTTGGTGATAATAGCAAGCTGGAAAGACGTAAGCGACGAGGAGGCAAGATTGCACGAGCCGAAGATAGTATTCGTGGACGAAAATAACAGGCCAAAAGAGTCATAGGGAGCGAGTGCCCTTTTGTGAAGGGACTTCATAATGGATGGAGCAGGGATGTACAGAGAGGGAACTTTAGAGTGGTGGAAGTACGTTGTAGATGTCGATGCCCTTGAGGGGATCGTAGAGAATTTTGCTGTGTCCAATAACTATGCTGCCATATTGACCACGCCAGAAGGAACACCTGTCACAAAACCCTGTAATTTCTCAAATTTCTGTAAAATAATAAGATCCATAGATGGGGGAGAAAGGTGCCGCAAGAGTGATGCGGAAGGTGGCAGAAAGGCCATAACCTCTGGAGATGTGAAGATATATACCTGCCATGCCGGGCTGATAGACATGGCAGTTCCCATAATGCTGAGCGAGGATAAGACCGTTGGCATATTGCTCATGGGGCAGGTGAAGCTTAGAGAATACACCCGCAAGGAAGTCCAAGAGCTGGCTGATAGGTTTTGGCATTTTGACTATAAGGAACGAGAGAGACTAATAGAAAGTTTCCTTAAGATACCTGTTGTAGATGAAGAACAGCTTAGAAGAAGCGCCATGCTCTTGAAGCTCGTAGCTTCCCACATAGTAACTATATGCGAGAAACACTTGTCTGAGAGAAAGTTCCTGGAAAAAGGGATAACCATCATGAAGAGAAAAGTAAACAAGGAAGCCCTTGAGAGGAACTTAAAACAGGCCCAGGTCAGATCTTTGCAAAACAAGTTAAACCCCCACTTTATCTTTAACACCCTGAACGTAATCTCCCGTTTGGCCATGTTTGAGGGGGCCAAGCAGACTCAGGAGCTGACGATAAAATTTGCCGAGTATTTGCGGTATGTCTTAGGAAAGCAAAAACGTGGGAATTTCGTCATGCTAAAAGACGAGCTGGATTGTGCCAAGTGTTTTTTGGATATATACAAGTCCAGGTTTGGGGAGAGGCTCTCCTTTGAGATAGATGCAGAGCCCGAGACGTTAAACGTCTTTGTCCCGTTCATGCTTTTGCAGCCAGTGGTGGAAAATGCCGTGGTTCATGGCGTGGAGCCTTCCGTAAGGCCTGCTTGTGTGGCTATAAAAAGTTGTATAAAGGGCGACTATTTATATCTAACCGTAAAGGACGACGGGGTAGGGTGTGACACAGAAAAGCTCAAAAAGGGGCTTGGGCTCAGTAACTTAGAGGAAAAGGTAAGGCTATACTTCAGGGAGAAGGCGAACATAGCCTTCAAAAGCAGCCCAAACGAAGGGACAGAGGTTCAGATAGTAATCCCTATAGTCAGGGAAGGGGAAAGATGACATCCAAAAAACTCAGCAAGTACAAGCTTTTGATAGTGGAAGACGAACCAATAGAGAGCAAGGCTGTAAGGTTTGTGTTGGAAAAAGCCTTTGGTAGCATGTTTGAGGTCAAGGATGCCAACGATATTTTTTCTTTCGAAGAAATGGCGCTCAACTGGCTACCGGAGATCGTTCTGTTGGATATTCGCGTTCCGGGAGGTAATGGGTTATCCCAGCTTAAGAAGTTGAGGGAAGAGGGTTTTAATGGAGAGGTCATAGTCACTACTGCTTACGATGTCTTTGAGTATGCCAAGGAAGCGGTGGAGCTAGGTGTGAGCTCTTTTTTGGTCAAGCCTGTTTCGGACAGCAAGCTTGTAGAGGCGATAAAGAGCGTCGTCAAAACCATAGAAGATAAAAAGCAAGCTTTTGCTGAGAGCGACAAGATAAAGGATTTCGTTTCAAGGAATAAAGGTATTTTCGTATATGCAGCCCTGCAGGATCTAGTCAAATACAACAGGCTTGACAAAGATACAGAGATGGTCTTCTCTGTCCTCAAGCTGCCTCCAGTTAACCCTTGTGTGATTTTAGGTGTAGCGTGTTTCAGCAGTTTCGACCCTGCAGGAGGCAGTTTAATTCATTTTTGGAGAGAGTTGGAAGGGGTGTTTGAGGACGGAGTTGTGGTACCGTGGGGAGATTTTTGCTTCTTAGTGATGGTTCCTGTACTGCAAGGAAGGGAAAACGTATCCTTTGAAGATATGGGGTTGAAGCTCCTTGGGCATCTTTCCTCTAGAGGCCTTAAATCTAATGTCATATGTGGTGGATACATTGCCGATTTACGCAAGATGCCGAAAGTTATATCCCAGCTGGAGGAGATCGTAGAGGAGAGCATTTTTAAAGGATTCGGCCAGATTATATTGTGTGACGATTCTGCGGAGAAGAAAGATCATGAAACCGATCCATTAGTCCTCGAAAGTGCTGGGAGCAAGTCTTTCAACTATCTAGTAGATGGCTTTCTTAAAAACGACAGCAAGCTGGTTGCCGATAGCATAGAGACTATAAATTCTTTTATAGGGGAAATTGCGCTGAAGAATCTCGGGATGGCCAAGATGGTCGCTTTGGGAATCTTGGGACAGCTTCTAAGGTTGTTTATAGAGTTAAAGTGCGATTTTTCCATGATGAGGGAGTGGGCGAATAAGCAAATTTTAAATTTTCTTGGCGCTTCCAACCCTAAAGATCTGGGCAAGGCGTTTTCTCAGGCAATATTGAGTTCCTGGACGATCAGGAATAGCGCGGCGGATGAGTCGGCTATCATAGTGCAGCAGGTTCTGTCCTACATAAGGTCCCATTATGAGGACGTCACACTGCAAAGTGCCGCCGACTATGCCAACGTTAGCCCCTCATATTTGAGCAGGCTCTTTAAGAAGACCCTTAACAAGAGGTTCATAGATGTGGTAAAAGAGGAAAAAATAGAAAGGGCAAAAGTATTGCTTTCTCAGGGCCTTTCTGTCAGGGATACTGCTTTGATGGTAGGATATGGAAACATAAATTACTTCAGCATCCTTTTCAAGCAGCTTACCGGCGAAAGCCCCTCGGAGTACGCTAAAAGGCACTCTTCTAAATAAACTAGTCAAAAAAACAAAGATTTTAAGCAAAAAAACGAGTGCTAGGCACATCAAAATTTTCTCTTTCCTTCCTTTCTTAATTGGTCAAAAAAATAAGGCCCTCTTTAATTGAAGCCTTCCTTCCGTTGCGGGAACATAAGCGTTGGGAGGAGAGGGGGTGCTTTGGTGGAGGAGAAAGCCAGGGTAATTCAAGAATATGTTCCTGGCAAGCAGATTACGCTTGCCCATGTCATAAGGAACCCTCGCAAAGAGCTGTGCGAGAAGATAGGGATTGATCATCAAGGGGCGGTAGGCATCCTCACCATTACCCCTGGCGAAGGATCAATTATAGCCGCGGATATCGCCTCCAAGTCAGCCTCGGTGCGAGTAGAGTTCGTCGATCGCTTTACGGGTTGTCTTTTGATCAGTGGCGATGTCTCTTCTGTCGAAAGTTCCCTCCGAAGTATTGTGGCCTTTTTCGGGTCGAAGCTTCTTTTTTCTTCTACAGAGGTGACTTTCTCATGACCAGGAGAGTAATGGTTGTGGGAAGAACTGGCGTAGGGAAGACCACTCTTTTGCAGAAGCTGGGGCTTTTAAGTTCTACAGTGAAGAAAACAGAAAGTGTGGAGTACGCCCCCCAGTTCATAGACACTCCCGGTGAATTTATGGAAATGTCCCGATTTTATCATGCCCTCATCACTTCCTCCACTAAGGCCGATGCCATCGTGCTAGTAGTCGATGCTTCCAATCCTGGACAGTTATCTCCAGGCATATCCAAGGCTTTTGCTGCCCCTGTTTTGGGGTGCGTTAACAAGATAGACCTTTTAGATAGCAATTATGAAGGAAAAGTTGATTATGCCCGGAAAAAATTGTTGGAAGCTGGGGTTGAGGAGGTGTATGCCGTATCTGCCAAAGAAGGGACAGGAGTAAGGGAACTTAAGGCAAGAATAGAAGAAATTTTATGGAGGTGCGCATGATATGAACGGTGAAGCTTTGGGTTTGATTGAGACCAGAGGTTTGGTTGGTTGCATCGAGGCTGCAGATGCCATGGTGAAAGCCGCAAACGTGAGGCTGGTTGGCTACGAGAAGATCGGTTCTGGTTACGTCACAGTGATGGTCAGGGGGGATGTTGGAGCTGTAAAAGCCGCTGTTGATGCAGGGCTTGCTGCAGCCAAGAAGGTTGGGGAAGTTGTTTCTGTACATGTAATCCCAAGGCCGCACTCTGACACGGAAAAGATCCTTCCCAAGTTGGACTAATTGCATTCTTGAGCATTTGAGCTTTAGAAAAGGGGGTTCGGGGAATGGACCAGGAATTGATGGGAAAAGTGATGGAAGAAGTAATGAAGAGGCTTTCCAGTGCAGGGGAGCCTGAGAAAAAAGAGGAGCAAAAGCCAGTTGCATGTTCCGAGGCGTTACAAGCGGCTGGAGTTACAGAGTTTGTCGGCACAGCTATAGGTGACACCATTGGGCTTGTGATAGCCAACCTTGAAAGCCGCATTCTTGAGAAGCTTGGTTGGGATCCGAAATACAGGTCCATAGGGATTATCTCCGACCGCGTAGGTGCTGGTCCTCAGATAATGGCTGCTGATGAGGCGGTTAAAGCCACCAACACCGAAGTGGTGTTATTGGAGCTTCCAAGAGATACCAAAGGAGGAGCTGGCCACGGCTGTTTAATCCTCCTTGGCGCAGAAGATGTTTCCGATGCCCGCAGGGCTGTAGAAGTAGCCCTTAAAGACCTTGAGAGGACTTTTGGCGACGTTTATGCCAACGATGCTGGGCACCTGGAGTTTCAGTATACCGCCAGGGCGAGCTACGCATGCAATAAGGCTTTTGGAGCTCCCCTTGGTAAGGCTTTCGGCCTTATCGTAGGTGCTCCTGCCGGAATAGGTGTAGTCATGACCGATGCAGCTTTGAAGGCTGCAGAGGTAGATATGCTCTTCTACAGCACGCCCACCAACGGCAACACCTATACCAATGAGGCCGTAATGGGCATCACCGGTGATTCGGGGGCTGTAAGGCAGTCATTGATCGCGGCCCGCGAAGTGGGACTCAAGTTGTTAGGAGCATTTGGTGAGCCTCCCAAATCTTCTACCAAACCATACATCTAAGGCCATAGAAGCTTTGGCTATTGGGAGGTGAGTGTAAATGGTGGAGAAGAAAAGAAGCAAGCGTTTCCAAACCTTAGAGGACAGACCGGTCCACAAGGATGGGTTTATAGGGGAGTGGATAGAAACTGGTTTGATCGCGATGGGAAGCCCCAACGACCCTAAACCCTCCGTCAAGGTTAGTGGCGGAAAAATAGTGGAAATGGATGGCAAAAGGCGAGAAGACTTTGACATGATAGACCAGTTCATAGCCGATTACGCCATAGATGTCTCCATAACAGAAGAGGCCATGTCCAAGTCTGATGTAGAACTTGCAAGAATGCTCGTCGATATAAACACTCCAGCTGAAGAGGTAAGAAAAATTTTTGGAGGGCTGACGCCTGCGAAACTAGCAGCAGTTGTGGATAAGTTGAATATAGTTGAGATAATGATGGCCATGCAGAAGATGCGGGTCAGGCAGACGCCGAAGAATCAGGCTCACGTCACTAGCGCTACAGACAACCCCGTCATGTTGGCTTGCGACGCTGCAGAAGCAGCTTACAGAGGGTTTGCTGAGATAGAGACCACAGTTGCCGTGTTTAAGTACGGCCCTCTTAATGCTCTATCTTTGTTGGTGGGGTCTCAGGTTGGCCGCCCTGGAGTGTTGACTCAGGACGCTCTGGAAGAATCCTTTGAGCTTGAGATAGGCATGAGAGGTCTTACGGCCTACGCGGAAACCGTCTCTGTCTATGGTACGGAGGGCGTATTTGTAGATGGCGATGATACGCCGTGGTCAAAGGCCTTTTTGGCTTCGTGCTACGCCAGCAGAGGCATAAAGATGAGGTTCACCAGCGGGACAGGAAGTGAAGTCCAGATGGGAGCCGCAGAGGGCAAGAGCATGCTCTACTTGGAAGCCCGCTGTATCCTTATCACTAAAGGTGCGGGAGTCCAAGGGTTACAGAATGGTTCTATCTCTGTCATAGGTGTTCCAGGAGCTGTCCCAAGTGGCCTTCGGGCTGTAGCTGCGGAGAACCTTTTGACGATGGCTATGGGCATGGAGGTTGCTTCTGGCAACGACCAAACCTTCTCACACTCTGACCTGCGCCGTACAGCAAGGACTATACCCCAGCTTTTCCCGGGAACGGACCTTATCTTCTCGGGATATTCTGCTGTTCCCAATTGCGACAACATGTTTGCTGGGTCCAACTGGGACATAGAGGACATAGACGATTACCTTGCCTTGCAGCGAGATTTCAAGGTAGACGGTGGAGTCCGCCCTGTGTTGGAGGAAGACGTCATTGCGGTAAGGAACAAGGCAGCAAGGGCACTTCAGGCTGTTTACGAGGAACTTGGATTTCCCCCGATCACGGATGAAGAAGTGGAAGCAGCCACTTATGCCAACACCAGTAAGGATGTTCCACCGAGGAATATTCCAGAGGACGTGAAAGCCGCTGACAGGATCATGAAAGAGGGAATAACCGGCGTGGACGTTATAAAGGCATTGGTTAAACGCGGCTACAGGGATGTAGCAGAGGCCATTTTGATGATGATGAAGCAGCGCATCTCTGGTGACTATCTCCAGACCTCTGCATGGATCGATGAAAGCGGTTACGTCTGGAGCGCGATCAATGATCCTAACACTTACCAAGGGCCTATGACAGGCTATCAGATGAGCCCTGAGCGTTGGGAAGAGATAAAGGATGTTCCTTGGGCGATAAGGGCAGAGGACGTTTAAAGGGGGTGAAACTATGGTTTCTCTGAATGAAGAAGTTATTCGCAAGGTCATAGCTGAAGTTTTAGCTGAAATGGTTCCTTCCTCTGAAACAGGGAAAAAGGCAGAAAGCGCTTCGGTGCCTAAAGCTGCTTCGTCCATGAAACTTGTGGAGAAAGGCGAGGCTGAAAAGAGCTCTGACCCGAGAGATGTGGCCATTGGCATCTCTCCTGGGTTTGGGGTTGGTTTCAACGAGACTATAGTTGGCACCCCTCATTCTGAAGTATTAAGGCAGCTTATGGCGGGAATAGAGGAAGAGGGGCTGAAACCAAGGGTGGTAAGGGTGTCACATACATGTGATGTAGCTTTCATAGGCAAAAAAGCAGCGGAGCTTTCCGGATCTGGCATAGGTATAGGGGTGCTCTCTAGAGGAACGACAGTTATTCACCAGAAAGACCTGTCTCCCCTTCAAAACCTGGAGCTATTCCCTCAGTCGCCGCTTTTGGATCCGGAGACATTTCGTGCTATAGGTCGCAACGCTGCAAAGTATGCCAAAGGCGAGAGTCCAGTGCCTGTTCCCACCAAGAACGACCCTATGGCGAGGCCTCGCTACCAAGGTTTGGCAGCCCTTCTACACAACAAGGAGATGCGGTTTGTCGATCCTAAAAAAGGCCCGGTAGAAATTGAAGTTGCCTTTGATAGATGAGGGGGTGCTAGGAATGGCTATGGAATTGAATGAGCAGCTCATAGCGGAACTTGTAAGAAAGACCCTGAAAGAGGTCATGGGATCGGCTAATACTCCTGTAGATGCAGCCCCGAGGGGGGGAGAAAGCAAAAACCACCTGAAGGTAGAAGATTATCCTGTCGCTTCTAAGAGGCCAGAGCTTCTTAAGACGCCTACAGGCAAAGCCCTTGAGGACGTCAATTTGGACAACCTCATGAGCGGCAAGGTGGGCTTTGAAGATTTGCGCATCACTCCTGAGGCTTTGGAATATCAGGCCCAGATTGCTGAAGCTGCTGGCAAGGCGCAGGTGGCTATGAACCTGAGAAGGTCTGCGGAGCTTATAAAGGTTCCCGACAAGAAGTTGCTGGAGATATATAACGCCCTGAGGCCTCGCAGATCTACCAAGCAGGAACTTTTAGATATAGCTGATGAGCTGGAGAGCCAGTACAACGCAGTGGTTAACGCCAAGATGATAAGGGAAGCTGCGGACGTATATGAGCGTAGGGGGCTTCTAAAGAGCGCCTAATTAAGAACTAGCTAAGGAGGGGTTATGGTGCCCATAGTGGCTGGCATTGACATAGGAAACTCAACCACGGAGGTTGCTTTGGGTAAGGTGGAAAATGGCCAGGTGGAATTTTTGTCTTCCTCTTTGTATCAGACCACTGGCCTTAAGGGGACAACCCAGAATGTAAGGGGTGTAAAGATGGCCCTAGGGTTGGCCCTGGAGAAGATAGGCTTTGGCAGGGAAGATTTTTCCAAGATAGATGTGATCTGCATAAATGAAGCCGCCCCTGTCATAGGCGATGTGGCCATGGAGAACATAAGTGAGACTATAGTGACCGAGTCCACTATGATAGGCCATAACCCCTCAACGCCAGGTGGCGTAGGAGTAGGGAAAGGCAGGACTGTTCATATTAATGATCTGTTGGATGTGGAGCGAGGTTCCCCTGTTATAGTGGTGATTCCCTCCAACTGGGACTATGAAGCTGCGTCAGAGGCAATAAACAGTGCGATAGAAAAGGGAATTTCAGTAGAGGGTGCCATATGCCAGGGGGACGATGGAGTCCTCATAGCCAACCGCATCAGCAAGGTCATGCCCATAGTAGACGAGGTAATGTCCATAGAAAAGGTCCCTCTGGGCATGTTTGCCTGTGTAGAAGTAGCTCCGCCTGGGAGGGTCATAGAGGTGCTGTCTAACCCTTATGGTATAGCTACTATTTTTTCCCTTTCGCCTGAGGAGACCAAGCATGTCGTTCCCGTGGCCAGGGCCCTGATAGGTAATCGTTCCGCGGTGGTCATAAAGACGCCCTCCGGGGAGGTTAAGGAAAGGCGAATACCTGCCGGGGAGCTTTACATTGATGGGGCTTCAGGAAGGAGAACCGTCAATGTGGAAAGCGGTGCGGAGGCCATAATGAAGGCTTTGGTAGAGAGCCAGCCTATCAAGAACATATTTGGCCAACCTGGCACTAATGTGGGAGGAATGATGGAGAGGGTAAGGAGGACCATGTCCAACCTTACAGGGCTTCCAGTGTCGGATATCCATATAAAGGATCTTTTGGCGGTTGACACCTTGGTTCCCCAGAAAGTTGTAGGTGGGATAGCCGGCGAGTTCTCCCAGGAACATGGGGTGGCCCTCGCTGTGATGGTGGAAACCGAGAAGCTGCCCATGAGCCAGTTGGCTGAAGCGATTTCCCAGGAGACGGGTGTGAGGGTCATGATTGGTGGAGTCGAGGCAGAGATGGCCGTAAGGGGAGCCCTTACTACCCCAGGAACAAAAAAGCCACTGGCTATTTTGGATTTGGGAGCTGGGAGCACAGATGCCTCTTTGATGAAAGAAAACGGTGATATTGACCTAATCCACCTTGCAGGCGCGGGGAATATGGTCAACACCATAATAGCCAGTGAGCTGGGCATAGAGAGCATGGAGCTGGCAGAGTCCATAAAGCGTTATCCATTATGTAAGGTCGAAAGTCCCTTCCACATCCGGCAGGAGGATGGAAGGGTGCGGTTTTTCGATAACCCCTTATCGCCCAACCTTTTTGGAAAGAATGCCCTTGTCGTGGAAGACGACATACTGATGCCTCTAGAACTGGATATTCCTGTGGAGAGGATAAGGGAAATAAGGCGTAGGGCCAAAAGGGAAGTATTTGTTGCCAATTCCATGAGGGCACTTGAGAGGGTCTCTCCGGCGGGCAACGTGAGGCTTTTGGATTACGTTGTCCTTGTTGGAGGATCCGCTTTAGACTTTGAAATCCCGTCCATGATAACCGACGCCCTTTCCAGGTTTGGCGTAGTGGCTGGCCAGGGGAACATAAGGGGAACTGAGGGGCCCCGTAATGCGGTGGCCACGGGATTGGTGCTGGGTTTTGCCAGTAAGGGGCTGCCAGTGAAATGACTGAGCGAAGTGCGGAGGGGCTAGAAGGATGAACAAGCGCTGTCCCATGGAGCTTAAGGATATACAAGAAAACAGGCCAGTTGTAGTTCTTTTGCTGTCAGATTCGTGCCCTGACGAATGGGTGAGGCACATAGGCGCCGGCTGTGAAGAAGAGGGAGTGCCTATTGCATGGGGCAGGAGGGCGGATGGTAGGGCTTCCTCTCTGGCCAAAGAAGCCGCTGTTCTTTCCAGGCTGGAAGTTGGGATAGGGCTGGACAGGACGGAAAGCGCTGTAACTGTGTTTTCTCTTTCGGAGCATCCCCCATACGTTACCGCATTTCACGGTGGGGACCCACTGATTTTGAGGTGGCTGGGGCACAATGCTTCCAGGCTCGTGAAGAGGGAGCCGCTGTTGGATAGAGAGGAATTTTTGAAGAAAAGGAAAGTGCCTAAGGGCCTTTCGAGGGAATTGCAAAGCGCCACACTGAAACTGGCTAAAGCGGGCGAGGAACCTTACGAGGAATTGGTTAATAAGATAGTTGCGTACGTGATGGAAGGATTAGGGAACGTTAGGGGTGGGTAGTAATGAGTGATTCTCATGCAGCAGTTGGGTTCATAGAGACAGTAGGCTTGGCTGCAGCTATAGAGGCGGCGGATGCAGCGTGCAAGACGGCAAATATAAAGCTCGTAGGAAGGGAAAATTCCAGAGGCAGCGGGATGATAACCATAAAGATAAAGGGGGATGTTTCGGCTGTTAAGAGTGCTCTTTTATCTGCCCACGCTGCAGCCTCGAAGGTGAACAAGGTGGTTTCGGTCTCCATTATACCCAGGCCTGGTGCGGCTTTAGAGCCTGTCATGGTTTACAACAAGGAGACGCTGTTTGCTGAAAGCCACAAGAAGGCCGAAGGCGAGAGAAAGAAGGAAGCAAAGCCCCAAAAAGA
>NZ_JACDOB010000030.1 GCF_017656375.1 Thermovirga sp. | reverse complement strand
CCTTTTGGGCATCCCTGATCCCTACAGAGTGCTATGCATTCTAGCGGTAGGCTATTCCGCCGAGGAGAAAAAGCCTATACCACAAGGGGAACTGCCATACAGCAAGATCCACCTGGAAAAATTTTAAGAAGCAGGAGGGCTTGTGTTGAAGCTATCCCATAGGGGAAAACCCTTTTTAAGCCTTGAGACTAGAATAGTTCTTCTAGCAGTAGGGCTTTTTTGTGCTGGGCTTTCAGTAGTGGGGATAGTTACACAAGCAACTGTTCTTTCTCCTTATATTGAACAGCTTGGGGATAAGGCTATGAGCATAGCCAGAACTGTTGCTTCTATACCTGACATAGTAGAAAACGTAGGCAAACCTGGAGCTGAATCTATAATTCAACCACTAGCCGATGGGATAAGAAAAAAGACCGACGTAGAATTTGTGGTAGTAATGGATAGTAGGAGTGTCCGTTATTCTCATCCTGTACCTGAAAGAATAGGTAAAACTTTTGTTGGAGGGGACGAAGGGCCTGCACTTCAGGGGAAAGAGTACATTTCTAATTCTATAGGAACATTGGGTCCTTCGATGCGGGCTTTTGTTCCCATTATTAGGGGAGGGAAAGTCGTCGGCGCAGTTTCTGTAGGAATCCTGATCAAGGATATAAAGGCAATGCAAATGAAGCTTTTACGGAACCTTTTCATTGCCCTGATTTTAGGTCTTTTTGTAAGCATAATAGGAGCACGTTTTTTGGCAAAAAGCATTAAAAAAGAAATAAAAGGTCTTGAGCCATATCAAATCACAAGACTTTTAATGGAAAGAGAAACCATATTAAACTCCATAAGAGAGGGGATTTTGGCATGCGATAGCGGTGGACGAATTTCTCTTCTAAACGAACAAGCCCAAAAATTATTAAATTTAAATGGCAGCGCTATAGGAAAGCATGTGTCCGATGTTTTCCCTAAAACGAAAGTTATGGACGTTATCAAAACGGGTCAACCTATTGTAGATAGAGAAGCAAGAATAGGTTCTCGCAGGCTTATGGTTAGTACTGTTCCTTTAAAAGAGGGAAATCGCATTGTTGGTGCTATTTCAAGTTTTCGTGATATGACGGAGTTCGAAGCGCTTGCTGAAGAGCTTACGGGAGTGAAGAGGTTTGTGGATGCGCTTCGTGTCAGAACACACGAATTTTTGAACAAACTTCATACAATTTTGGGACTTATCCATTTAGGAGAGACGGAAAGAGCTATAGCGTACATTTCGGACATAATAACTGACCAAAGAGAAAGTTATTCTTTTATAACACGTAAGATAAAGAACCCCTTTGTCGGGGGGCTACTTATAGGTAAGTTTGGCCGTTGCAAGGAGTTAGGCATAAAGTTTAATATAGATCCCGACAGCTACTTAGGTAACACTTCTCAAGTAGAAACTAATGCTTTGGTTACTATTATTGGCAATCTCCTAGAAAATGCTATACAAGCGGTTATGCACATAGAAAAAGAAAGAAGAGTCATTGATTTTGCAATTTTTGAAGAGTCAGGGAAGATAATTATAAGTGTGAGGGATACAGGCCATGGTATTCCAGAAGAATATCTTGATAGGATATTTGAAAAAGGATTTTCCATGCGAGAAGAAGGTCAAGGTATAGGGCTTTTCAATGTGAAGGAAATTGTGGATATTTATGGAGGAGAAATCTCAGTGGAATCAAAAGTGGGATGTTTTACAGAGTTCGTAGTAACTTTGACCAGTGGAGGGCAGTAAATGGTTGAGCCTATTAAAGTTCTTGTTGTAGACGATGACCCCACGGTTGCTGAAATACACTCAAGATATGTTATGTCTGTAGAAGGTTTTTCTCTTATCGGAGTGTGCTCTAATGGGAAAGATGCACTTGCAAAGTTAGCTTCATTGGATTTGGACCTTGTTATTCTGGATATTTTTATGCCCGAGTTGGATGGCGTTAAGACACTTCAAAAAATAAGACGTTCGGGAAAGAAAGTGGATGTGATAGTAGTTTCCGCAGCCCACGAAGCGGAAACTTTTACAGAGGTAACCCGAGGAGGAGCTTTTGATTATATTCTTAAACCGTTCACCTACGAAAGATTTAAAGCTGCTTTGGAAGCTTACAAGACATTTAGAGAAAAGGTGCAACATGTCGGCTGTAATCTTAATCAAGAAGCCATAGATTCCATTATGGCTAGAAGACTTGAGGTAATAATGAAAGAAAACCTTCCCAAAGGCCTTTCTCCTGTAAAACTTGAGGAAATTATAACCTTGCTCAAGAAGCATAACACCTTTCTTTCTGCAGATGAAGTAGCTATCTTGTCGGGTATTTCTAGAGTAACAGCAAGACGTTACCTGGAATACCTTGTAATTAGTGGAAAAGCCGTAATGAAACCTCATTACAAAGAGAAAGGTCGTCCGGTTAATAAATATAAGTTGATTCGTTAGCTATGTTACCCCCCTAATTCCCAGACAGAATGGCTTTCAAATGCATGAACAAAAATGTACAGAAAAGAACACTATGTTCGAATACTTGTGGATCTTAAAAGTTTCCCTATAGTTTACATTGTATAAAACTTGCATAAGTTAGACATTTTTATTTATCAGATATATTCAGGAGGCGTCAGAAGATCATGAATAACAAAGAGAGTGTTTATGAGAAGTCGTTGAAATTGCATAAGCAGTTTAAAGGCAAAATAAGCGTGGAAAGCAAGATGCCAGTTGAGACTATGGATGACCTTTCTTTAGTTTACACGCCGGGAGTTGCGGAGCCCTGCAGGGAGATAGAGAGAAATCCTTCCTCAATATTTGAAGTTACCTCCAAAGGCAACATGGTGGCGGTGGTCACCGATGGGACTGCGGTTTTGGGGCTTGGAGACATAGGGCCAGACGCTGCGCTTCCTGTCATGGAAGGCAAGGCGGTGCTTTTCAAGCGCTTTGCGGGCATAGATGCCTTTCCTATATGCGTAGATTCAAAGGATCCCGACGAGATAGTAGATATCGTCTCCAAAATAGCTTCTTCCTTTGGGGGTATAAATCTGGAGGATATTTCTGCGCCGCGGTGTTTTGAGATAGAGAGGAAGTTGCAGGAGAAGTTGGAGATCCCCGTTTTTCATGATGATCAACATGGTACAGCGGTTATAGCGCTTGCTGGACTTTTTAATGCCTTAAAAATTGTGGGCAAGAAGATTGAGGATGTGAAGGTTGTTATGAGTGGTGCGGGTGCTGCTGGTGTGGCAATATCTAAGTTTTTATTATCTGCCGGGGCAAAGAACGTGATCCTCTGTGATAGAGCTGGCGCTATTTACGATGGAAGGCCAGAGCACATGAATCCTGCTAAGGAGGATATAGCGAGAAATACGAATCCGGAAAAAGAGAGTGGTTCCCTTGAAGATGTGATAAGGGGGGCAGATGTTTTTATGGGGATATCTGGGCCTGGTTTGGTGACGAAGGGGATGGTTCGTTCGATGGCCAAGAACCCTGTAATTTTTGCGATGGCGAATCCTACGCCGGAAATATTCCCCGACGAGGCGAAAGCAGCAGGGGCAGCCGTGGTGGCTACGGGGAGAAGCGATTTTCCCAACCAGATCAACAACTGCCTTGGCTTCCCGGGAATTTTCAGGGGAGCCTTGGACGTAAGGGCAAAAGCCATCAATGAAGAAATGAAGCTTGCGGCGACTAAGGCCCTGGCAGATTTAGTTTCGGGAGAGGAATTGTCGCCTGAATACATAATTCCAAGTGCCCTTGACCCAAGGGTAGTTCCTGCTGTTGCAAAGGCCGTGGCGGAAGCTGCTTGTAACAGCGGTGTGGCTAGGTTGCCATTATAAGGATAACCATAACCAATCAATAAAAGTAAAAAGGAGGAGGAGTAAAAGTGAGAAAAGTTTTACGTGTAGGAGCATTAGCGTTAGGGTTGGTGTTTCTTTTAACGAGTACTCTCTTTGCGGCTGAAGTGACTTTGAAGTTGGGACACATTGCGGATCCTAAGAATCCTTACGCTCAAGGAGCGCAAAAGTTTGCAGACCTTGTAAAAGAAAAATCTGGCGGAACGATGGAAGTAAAAGTTTATCCAAGTAGCCAGTTGGGAAATCAGAGAGACTTGGTAGAAGGGCTCACGCTGGGAACTGTGGATATGACGCTGACGAGTACCGCTGTCCTAGGTAATTTTCACGAACAGGTTGCAGTATTTGATCTTCCCTTCATTTTCAGAAACAGGTCTCATGCATTTAAGGCTTTGGACACCGTGGGCATGGAGATAGCCAAAGGGCTTGAGCCAAAAGGCTTGAAGGTGTTAGCTTACTTCGAAAATGGTGTAAGGAACATGACTAACAATGTTCGTCCTATAAGAAAGCCAGAGGATATGAAGGGACTTAAAATTAGGGTTATGGAGCAGCCTATATATATCGCTATGATGAAGGCTTTGGGCGCTAATCCTACGCCAATGGCTTTTGGAGAACTTTTTACGGCCTTGCAGAAGGGCGTAGTTGATGGGCAGGAGAATCCTGCTGCTCACATTTACACCAAGCGTTTCTTTGAGGTACAAAAATATATTTCTCTTACAGAACATACCTACTCTGCAGAACCTCTTGTTATCAGTATGATAACTTGGAACAAGCTAACTCCTGAACAGCAGAAGATACTTCAGGAAGCTGCAAACGAGGCGAAGGATTGGCAAAGGCAACTAGCTATAGATTTAGAGCAAGGATATTGGGATAAGATTAGAGAAAGCGGGAAGTGCGAGATAATAACTGATGTAGATAAGGAAGCTTTCCGTAAAGCTACAAAGTCAGTTTGGAAACAATTTGAATCAAAAGTAGGTAAGGAAAATATAGAGGCTATCGTTAATATTCAATAACCCTGCTGTTTGATAGGGGCGGGCAAATGGTCTGCCCCCCTTTTTGTGAAAGGAGGGGATGTGCTTGGCATTGCTTGAAAAAATAAACTCTCTTTTTGATAAATTGTTAAAACAGGTTGTGATAATAGTGATGGGGGCAATGCTTGCAGTAATTTTTGTTCAGGTAATTGCTCGTTACGTTTTCCATAATTCCCTTTCTTTTTCGGAAGAATTGGCAAGATATCTTTTTGTGTGGTGTGTTTTTCTCTGTCTTCCTGTAGTGCATCGTAGAGGAGGACATATGGTTGTGGGTGTTCTATCAGAACGATTGGAAGGATTTCCTTTGAAAGCTCTTCGCCTTGTTGCCCAATTTTTGACGCTTGTTTTTATGATCATAATTTTTAAGAACGGCATAACCATGATTCAAAGAACTTATTTCCAAACATCGCCAGCTTTACAGATAAAGATGTCCTACGTGTATTATGCATTGCCCATTGGATCGGCTGCGATGATCCTTAACACTATTGAAGAAATGTTAAAAACTCTAAAAAAACCTTCTTCAGAAACGAAGCCCCAGCTTCATCTCGATTAAGGAGGGATACGATGGTCGGCTGGATAATCATGACAAGTTTCGTTTTAATTCTTCTTACCGGTGCGCCTATTGCCGTTGGTTTGGGGCTTTCTTCGGCTATTGTTCTTTATTCTATGCTCAAACTTCCTTTGGTGTTAGTGGCTCAGCGCATGTTCACATCTGTAGATTCTTTTTCCTTCATGGCGGTGCCGTTTTTCATGCTCGCTGGAGCTTTCATGTCCTACGGGGGGGTTACACGAAGAATTGTTGATTTTGCGAATGCCCTTGTAGGAGCTTTAGCCGGTGGGCTTGCTTTGGTTGTTGCTGTTTCTGGCATGTTTTTTGCTGCTCTTTCGGGCTCTTCTGCAGCGACTACGGCGGCAATAGGTACGGCATTGATTGATGAGATGGAGAAGCGGGGATACAGGAAATCTTTTGCAGCTGCAGTGGTTGCAAGCGGTGGAACCGTGGGCATAGTAATTCCTCCTAGCATAACTATGGTTGTTTACGGTGTAGTCGCAGATACGTCAATAGCGGATTTGTTTTTAGGTGGTTTTGCCCCAGGTATTCTTATGGGAGTTTCTATGTGCCTCGTAAGCTGGTTTATTTCTAAAAGGCGAGGATATGTAGGAGAGGGAAAAATATCTTTACAAAGGATATTGATAAGTTTTAAGGATTGTTTTTGGGCATTAATGATGCCGGTTATTATAATAGGAGGAATTTATGGAGGTGTTTTTACTCCTACAGAGGCTGCTGCAGTAGCAGCTGTGTATGGTGCTTGTGTAGGGATGTTTATTTACAAGGAACTAAAATTTAAAGACATTCCAGAGGTAATATTTAAAGCTGCTGTCAGCACTACGATGATTATGTTTGTCGTAGGTACTGCCAATTTATTTGGCTGGATACTCACCAATGCTCAAATTCCGCACAAGTTGGGTATGGTGTTTGCAAATTTGACGTCAAGCCCTGTAGTCTTTTTAATGCTGGTAAATGTGCTCTTACTTTTTATGGGAACCCTTGTGAACGCTTCGGCAGCTGTGGTTATACTTACCCCTATTCTTCTTCCTGTTGCTATATCCATGGGTATAAACCCGGTTTTCTTTGGTGTCCTCATGGTGGTGAACCTTGCTATAGGCTGTATAACGCCCCCAGTAGGTTTAGATCTTTTTGTAGTATCCAGCATTACAGGTATTTCCATTGAGAAGGTTACGAGAGAAGTATTACCTTATCTATTAATTCTTTTGGTTGATCTGATCATTCTAACATACTGTCCATCAATCATAATGTTTTTACCTAACACTCTTGGAGGCTAAAAAGAACATATGAAAATCAGGTCGCCTGGCTGTTTTTCGAAGGTGACCTGATTTTTGTAATTTTAAGCTCGTATCTCTGGCAAAGTGGATCCTCCAACTGGCATGACCAATATTCTTGAGTCCTTGCCCAACTTTAACAAGGCTTTATGTATTGCTTTGTCTAGCTTGTTAAAAGGTGTTGCAAAAAAGAGTTTTACAATTTCTTCTGGGAGATCGGAGACCATCCATATAGAAGCTTTCTTGCTGACCATGGCTATGGCGGCAGCCTTATGTCCCCCCAGTTGAAAAGATTTTTCTACTTTTTTCAGTAGGTCCTGCGGGCAAGTTGCATCTTTAAGCCATTCTTCAAACACCTTTGATCCGAAGCCTTCTTTACACGAAGCGATCCATATAATTATTCCTCCGCTCCTTACAGCGTGAGCCGCATTGTCCAAGGCTTTCTGGGCTTGATAGACGTTTATGTCTTTAGGATAACCTCCAGCAGATACGATAACTATATCGGCTTCTTTTTCGATGGGTACTTTCCCTATGGAATCTAATATTTTGCAGCCTGCCCTGTGAGCTTCTATATAATGGCCAGCAACAGCATACAGGATTTCTTTTTTTGCTGAAAGAATAGTGTTGAGAATGAAATCTATTCTGAGAGTTCTTCCAACTTCTTCAAGGTCTTCTCTTACTGGATTGCCATTTGCTTTTCCTGTTTTGGCGTTTGAATCCAGCATCATGCTGTGATTAGCTTGGATTGCCTGAGGGGTGGAAACTCCAGGGAATATTGCTTTGGCACCGCCACTGTATCCTGCAAAATAGTGGAATTCAATATTCCCAAGGCAAATTCTGCGGTTCGCCTCTACAACGGGGCGGAATATTTCAATTGGAGTTCCTCTGCTAGTCTTGCCTAAGGGCACACAATCGTTGGGGTCGTGATCTATACAGCGGTAGTTTTCGAAGATGTAGTTGCCTACCAGATATCTTTTTTCTTCTTCTGTGTGAGGCCTGTGGCTCCCCAGGGCAAAGACAATGGTTATATTTTCCCTTGATACTCCAGTTTTCTCAAGTGCTTCCAATATTGGAGGGAGCATTATTTTAGAGGGGCAAGGACGGGTAATATCGCTTGTTACTATGGCGACCTTTTCTCCTGGCTTTATTATTTCCATGAGAGGTTTGCTACTGATAGGTTTTTCCAGAGCGGCTTTTATTATATTTTCTGGTTTATCCTTTGGCGCCACCTTTATAGGTTCAAGAAAACCTTCTAGGTTTTCCTCGGGGATGTCTACTTCAATCGTATTTTTATCATATGGTAGTTTTACGAACATGATTCTCTCACCTTCTCAAAATAGTATTATATAAAAAGTAGCATAGTATAAAATAAGTTCAATGGTAATCAAAGGAATATATAAGTCATGAAAATAACTTTTATCTTACACGCTGGAATTTGGGGTAAAGCTTTTGCCTCATATTGTTAAAGGATAGCCCTTTACCCCGTTTGCTGGAGTGTGGCTGCTCTAGTCCTGCCGCTGTTAATAATGCAGAGGCCTTTTTGCCGGATGATGGAAGAGTCGTTTTTTGCAGCGACTTCTGCGAAGCTTTAGAAGGTTCGGAATGGCCTTATTCCGGCTATGGGATGGCCTCAGTTCAGGTGTCCGGATTGGGAGCGCCCATATTCAATGGTAGGAACCAATATTTCCCAAAGAAAGTGCGTAATATGGGTTTTGTTTATTATGGCATAGGCAAGCCTTGAGGAGATGAAAATATGAGGGACAAAATAGTTCTGACTTTGGAGGTAACCGAGAGGGTCGTTTTGGAGTACCTGGAACAGTTTCCTGAAGAAACAAGGTGTGAGAAAGCTCTTGATGCCCTTAAAGTTGGCGTAATAGCCATTCAGTCAGCCTCACCATCTTTGGACACGAGGGTGGTAGAGGAGAAATTCCGCCAGGTTGAGACAGAGATAAACAGGGCTGTGGAAGATTTCAAAGAAGAGCTTAAGACAAAACTGGAGCAGTACTTCAAGGCCGAAGGCGGAGCACTGCCCCTTTGTCTTGATCGTTACTTTGGAGAAAATGGCAGTCTCTCGAGGGTCATGGAAGCTTATTTTGATACGGAAAAAGGCAGGCTAAGTGAGCTGCTGAAGAGGCAGATAGGTCCGGAAAGCTTCCTGGGACGGCAGGTGGACCCTTCGAATAGAGAGGGGCTGTTGTTTAGAATAGAAAAGCTGGTGGAGGAAATAATAAAAGAAAATTCCCAAAAAGTCTTAGGTTCTTTCTCTCTAGATGACGAAAGCAGTGCACTAAGCCGCCTTAAGCGCTCTATTCGGGAAGAGTTGGAAAAGTTTGAGAAAAAAGCCTCTGAACAGTATGCAGCCATTTTAGCCCTTCTAGAAAAAGAAAAGGGAAGACAAGAGGAAGCCGAGCGTGGTACGGCAAAGGGTAGGGATTTCGAGGATGCATTATATGGCAGGTTGGCTGAATTGGCGCGTTGGCTCGGGGATGAATCGGAGAACGTTTCTGGCTCCAAGGGGCTTGTGGCCTATGAAAAGGTGGGAGATTATGTGGTCCGCCTCGGAGATGATACTGCTGCTCCAGGCAAGATAATAGTGTTCGAAGCTAAGAAAGCGTCGGGGTACACACTTAAGAAAATAAAGGACGAACTGGACAGGGCGAAGAAAAATAGGGGAGCAGATATTGGAATTTTTGTTTTCTGTAAGGGCTATGAGCCGCCAGAGGTAGGAGATTTTTATAGGTTGGGCAGTGACTTTGTGGTGACAGTGGACGAAGAGAGCCTGATGTCCGAAAAAGCTGTTGTCTTTTTGGAAGCGGCATACAGGATAGCCAGAGCGATGATAGTAACCAGGGTAAAGGAAGAGGAGAAAGAGTCCATTGATGAAGGGTATATAAGGGGAGAAATGGACAACATACTTAAAGCCCTGGAGCGGGCATCTGATATATTGACCAAGGTAGGGACCATACGAAACAGTGCCGATGCCATAGAGAAAAACGTGGAGAAGCTCATGGATAGCGTTAGGCAACACGTGGAAAACATTCAGTCTCATCTTCCAAATTAGGCCTATCCAGAATTGTTGAGTTGTGACCCTATTTTTATGTATAATTCATGCAAATAGCCTTCAGGTAGTTAATATAAGAGGAGTGAAGTAGATTGAGGATAGAGATAGCAAAAGAGGTGTTTGAGGCGTATCCATATTACAGGCGCTACGTGGTGTTGGCTAAGGGCGTAAACAACGATGGGCCAGATGAAGAGCTTGAAAAAATGCTGAGGGCGGAGGAGCTCGCAGTTAGAAAGAACGGGGACCTGGAAAATTTCAAGGAGCATCCAAGAATTAATGTTTGGCGCGAGGTCTTCAAGGATATGAAATTGAACCCCAACAGGTTTCCACCATCTGTGGCGAACCTGGTGAAACGGGTAAGAGCTGGTAAGGATTTGCCTTTCGTGAATAAGCTCGTTTGCATATTCAATATTGTGAGCTTGAGGTATCTCGTGCCTTGTGGGGGAGATGACCTCAGCGTGGTAAAAGGGGACCTGCTGCTTGGCCGTGCGGAGGGAAGTGAAGCCTACCGGCCTCTTGGTAAACCGGAGGATATAGAGAATCCCACCCCGGGCGAGATTATACTTTATGATACAGGGAGCAAAGATGTTTTCTGCCGGGGGTGGTGCTGGAAGAACGGAGATTCCAGCAAGATAATGCCCGAAACCTCCTGGGTGGCGATAAACGTCGATGGGATGATGAACGCCATACCTTTTGAGGAGCACGAGAAAGCGGCCTTTGAGGTTGCGAATTTGGTGAAGCAAAGATGCGGAGGAAATGTTTCTGTTAAGCTGCTTTGCCCGGAGGAGAATTGGTTTGAAGTTTGATAGCAGATTTTTTGTTTTAAGAACGGAGTAGGCGATGAAACGTTCTTTTTTACGGCAGTTTTTGGGGTTCCTTGTTTTAATAATACTTTTAGAAATATTCATAATCTCCTTTATTGCTGTTGCAACTATTGAAGAGTTCCATAGAATCGCCGTAGAGCAAAACGAAAAGCTGGGAAAAAACGCGGGGGAAGTTGTAAAAGAGGTCAGCAAAATTTACGATTTTGTGGCAAGGGACTATTCCTGGTGGGATGAGATGGTGGATTTTACCATAACCGAAGACCAGGGGTGGGCAAGGGATAATATTGCCCTAGAAGCCCTTCTCTCTCAATATAGAGTAGATGGCATAATAGTTGTAAATAGTAAAGAGAAAGTTATCTTTCAAGATGGCAAAGTTGCTAAAGGGACAAATGTGGGAAAGTATATTGAAAGCCTAGATTTTAAGAAACCTCAGTTTAAGACATTTTATGAGATTCTAGGGGAAGATGTGGCCCTGGTTTTGATTGCACCAATTCAACCTGCATATGACGTTGAACGCAAAACTGTTCCTAAAGGATATTTAATTATACAAAAGGTTTTGGATTCCCATTATTTAGAAAAGCTATCTCTTTTTAGCAGTAGTAAGGTGCAAATAAAATATGTAAAGCCAGAGCGCAGATTAGGTAGTTATTGTATTCCTTTAAAAGGCCGCAACGGAAACCCGGTGGCATATATGATATTTGAGGGGAAAGACCAATTAACTGTTATAGGAAAGAGATTGCTTGTAAAGCTATTTGTTGCTGCGTTTTCAGTAAGCTTTGTTTTTGGATTGGTGCTTCTTTGGTATGTTTATTTCAAGGTTTTGAGGCCCCTTAAAGATATGGAGAAGTCGTTAAGCGAGTGGAACGCTGGTTTGTTGGGTGGATATGCAAAACGGAGGGATGAACTTGGCGATGTGGCCAGTGCTGTTGTCAAATCCATAGAATATCTAAAGACGGACCCGCTTACGGGGCTTAGGACAAGACATGATATGGAGTCTATAATCGCACGATATATTGAAAGGTCTGGAGATTCCAAGTTTTCCATCATTATAACTGACATAGATGATTTTAAGAAAATAAACGATTTGCATGGGCATAATGCCGGAGATGAAGTGCTTCGTGATTTCGGGCAAGTAATCAAAGAGAATCTCAGGATCTCAGACCTTGCTTTCAGGTATGGGGGGGAAGAATTTGTGATAGTCCTTCCAGGGGCTGAGGCCCATGAAGCAGGAGAGTGTGCCGAAAGGATAAGGAAAAAATTCAGGGATTTTGAGCTCAAGAAAGGCATTAATGTTTCTGCAAGTTTTGGGGTAACGGAGTATAAGCCTCAGGATACAGCGGAGGATTTACTTAAGAGAGCGGATGTAGCTTTGTACAAGGCGAAGAGGAATGGCAAGAACAGGATAGAAGTAATAAAAGAGTAGATGTTTCATAAATCATAAATAAATGATGAGGGATTGTAGTTTAGGAGAGGGATGTCTTTTAAATGAGTTTAAAGGCTCAAGATGCGAAAAAGGTTTTGTTAGTTGAAGATAGCAAATTCTATAGCAAGATTGTAGAGGATTTGTTATTGGAAGGTGGATACGTTGCGACGCGTGTGGCCAGCGGAAAAGAGGCTATAGAAGTAATTCGCAAAGACAAGACGATAGATATTGTCTTAATGGATATAGTGCTTGAAGGAGAACTCAATGGAATTGAGACGGCACGAAGAATTACGGAAATACGAGATGTCCCTATTGTCTTTTTAACTGCTACATCAGATGAGGTCACACTGGAAGCTATAAAAAATGTTAAGGCCTATGGCTATGTTCCTAAGGGGTCTGAACACGCAGCTTTGCTTTCA
>NZ_JACDOB010000029.1 GCF_017656375.1 Thermovirga sp. | reverse complement strand
GGCAAAACTTTCTTTATTACCCCCAAAAGCTCTGCACCTTTTACGGGTTTTACGATCCAACCTGTGGCACCATTCTTCCTTGCCTCATCTCTTTTCTCCTGCGCACTTTCTGTAGTCAGAGCCAAAATTGGGACAAAACGCAATCCCGGAAGCTTTCGCACGTTCTTTATCAACTCGAGCCCTCCCATCTTAGGCATGTTGATATCCGTAATGATCAGATCAGGTTTGGTGCCATCTTGAAGCATCTTCAACGCTTCCTCGCCATCACTGGCTTGTACAATCTCGAATCCACTATTGGTTAAGACAGTTTTCAGACTCATCCTAATGGTAGCCGAATCATCTACAACCATTATTTTCTTAACCATCACCATCACCCTTTTTCATATTTTTAAGTGCACGCTCCAACCAAACACATAGATCTTCTTTCAACGGCCAAGCTTTAATTGTAGGGTTAACAGCCATTAACACCTGCAAAGCCGCAGAATGGATATGTGTACACTCAGAAAGATCAATCTCAGCATCAGGAACCTTCAACAACAAATCTAAGAGTTCCTCTGCTTCCTCCACGCTTACTGTCCCTTGGAAAACGACCACTTTGCCATCTACCAAATTGATCATCCCAACAACTCCTTTACATTGAGAGCAATAACTATCGAACCATCCCCTAACAAGGCCGTTCCAAGATAAAGCCTCATATCCGCTAGAACACCTTTCATCGGCTTCAATATTACATCAGTAGTACCACGAAATGCGTCCACAATCACCGCAACTGGCTCTACCCCTCTTTTGACAACCAATACTGCATATTCGCCGTCATCATTCAATTTTTGCTCGGCCGATATCCCGAGCCTTTCGTTCAGCGAGACAAGGGGAAGCACACGCCCCCGCAATACTACAGCTCTTTGCCTCTTTATATAGTGAATATCTGAGGATTTTACACGAACTGTTTCTATCACATCATCCATCAATATCCCAAACAGTTGGTCATTAGATTCGACAATCATTATATTTGTAACAGCCAAGGAGAGCGGCAATAGCAAAGAAATCTTAGTCCCCTCGCCAACCTTACTCTCTATTTGCACGGAACCATTAAGCCTCTCTACAGCCGTGCGAACTACGTCCATTCCCACTCCTCTTCCTGAAAGCTCCGAAACCTTTTCTGCTGTCGAAAATCCAGGATGAAAAATTAAATCTATTGCTTCCTTATCCGTAATATGTTCAAGCTTATTCTCATCGATCAGGCCTCTCTCGTAGGCTTTCATCTTAACCGCTGCCGGATCTATCCCTCTACCGTCATCTTGTATCTCTATCAGCACCCTATCTTGCTGGTGGCTTACCTGAATTGTAATAGTTCCCACTTCTGGCTTACCGGAAGCCCTTCTGGCTTCGGGTGTCTCTATTCCATGATCCAAGCTATTACGAACTATATGGATCAAGGGATCTGCTAAAGATTCTATGATATTCTTATCCGCTGTGGTCTCCTCACCTTTCAACACTAGGTCCACTTTTTTGCCTAATTTGCGGGAAGTATCCCTGATCAACCGGGGAAACCTTTGAAAGATTACCGAAACAGGCATCATGCGAATCTGCATTATGGTGTCCCGCAATTCTTCGGTTATCCTGTTTATCACCGTATACTGCTGTTTGATCTGACGAGAAAGCTCCCTAATGCCATATTGAGATTCCGCTCGTTCTGCCAAATATGGAAAAGCGTTCTTGGAAACAGTCAACTCTCCCACCAGGTTCATCATTAAATCAACCTTTTCCTGATCCACTTTAAAACTTCTAGACAAAGCAAACTGCTGTTCAAAACCATCGTTTAGCGACGACTTCATTCCCTTGGCGTTAGCACCCTCTTCTACGGATGAATCCGACGTATTTACGTTAGAAGAGCGAATCTCCTCATCTAGAGAATTTTCCACATGGAAACCATCAAGCCAAGCTAACAACGGTTCACCAGTTTTAGCTTTAATGGACGCATCTAAAGCTTCTTCCAGCCCTTTGGATCCTATTCCCTTCGCATCGAAACATGCCCTCAAACTTGCTGCAACAGCCTTTAACCTTCCCTCAAACCAAGGGACATCATTTTTTAAAGACAAAATTTGCCTTTGGGCAGCCACTACGGAAGAAATAATCTTCTCATATTCCTCGGACACAACGGAAAACCTCGAACTAACTTCTGCACTCTCAGCATGATCTCGTTCTTCGCTCTCTTGGGAAGCTAAAACATTATCAGAGACCTCTAATTTGCTCCAATCCGGCATTTCACAAGTCTCCATAGCCTTGACAATAACGTTCAAAGCTGCAACATTATCCGGCTGCGTTTGCATTATCAGCCGTAACCACCTAAGAGCCGACGCAAACCAAAGATCTGGATTGGAAAGTTCCAGCAAACTCTCTACTGCTCTATCCAAAGAGACAAGATCGCCTTGCTCTATGTATTCCAAAGCATCATAAACAAAATCCTCATAAACAGGCCCTTCCTCAAGATCACCCTGAGGGATAACCAAAGCCAATGGCGGAATAGCCTCTATTTCCACCTGATCCAATACGTATTCGAAAAACTGTTCCAACTCTTCCCTTGTGGTAACAGCAAGAATTTTGAATCTCAGCACACAACGATATACATCCATTTCCACCAATTCGGGCCATGGTTCTCTGGCATCTACATGACCCCACATACAGCCAGGTGTCGTCATAGCTGTGTGAAAAGGATCATCACCAACAAAGAAACATCCCTCATCCGGGATATACGTTACTAAGAAAATTTCTTTTTCTCCCTTGCAAGCCTCACTATAAGCTTGCATCCTTATACATTCTGGAATCATAGCCAAGATAGAGATATCCCCTACCTTTATCCCAGTAACTTTATCTTCCAATATATCTTCTTTTTCAGCTTCTCTCTCAACAGGAATCTCTCGCCTCTTAAATTGGTTAAGGGCACCTATTAGATCCTCTACCTCTTCTTTATTCACAGAAACTTCATTGCCATTTGATGCCACCATTGTGCAAACATGGCTTACAAAATCCTTTACCTGCATAAGCGCGTCAACCAACTCAGCAGAATAACCTATCTCACCATCCCGCACTGCATCCATGACTTCTTCTGCGGCATGAAGCACTTTCGTCAAGTCAGGAAGATCAAACAGCCCACTGTTCCCCTTCAGCGTATGGATCGCTCTAAAAATTCCATTGACTATTTCCTCGCTCTCAGGGTCTTTTTCATAATCAATCAATTTATCCTCTATCTCCTGCAACAACTCATTAGACTCCGACAAAAATTGCTCCAACAGGGGATTCAAGCTATCACCTCCCCCAACAAAATATGAACAACTTTCAACAAATATTCTGGTTTTACGGGCTTCACCATGTAAAAATTTGCCCCCGATTCAAATGCCATATCTCTATCTTTAGCATCTGCTTCGGTACTAACCATAATAACCGGCACCTGAGGCAAATCGTTTTGACGCAGCTTCTGCACAAAACCATAGCCATCAAGCAACGGCATATTTATATCTACTATATATAGGTCAAACGATGACTGTATGGCCTTCTCCAAAGCCTCAAAGCCATTACTTGCCTCCTCAACTAAATAACCTCCACCCTCCAGAATCTGGCGGTGAAACATTCTCACTGTTAAAGCATCATCCACAATTAATATAGTTTTCCCCTTCTCCTTCCTCTTCATAGCTCCTCCAAAGGTTTCTGATAAATTATAGCCTCAGAAAATTTCCGTATCCTGTAAAGAGACGAGATACGGCTCATAGATTCAGAATGTCCAAGGAAAATAAATCCTCCAGGCTTAAGGGCATCGTAAAACGTTTCAGCTGCCAACCTACGTGATACGTCGTCAAAATAAATCAATAAATTTCTACAAAAAATAATATCAAAATCTCTATAAGACCTAGTCTCATTTGGATCACACAAGTTAACCCTGGTAAATCTAATCGATTGTCTAAGATCATCACATATTTGATAATAACCGTCAGCTGTGCGTGTAAAATATTTTCGCAAATACTTTTCCGGCACATACTGAACAGCACGCTTCGAATAAAGGCCTCTTTTCGCCTGATCTAAAACCTTTGTATCAATGTCAGATGAAATAAGTTCCACATCCCATTTATCTATTCCGTCCCATTTTTCCAATAAATATATGGCTATTGAATAAGGCTCCTCGCCTGCAGCAGATGGAATAATCCAAAATCTAATAGGTTTTGTATCCTTCTTACGGCTAACTATCTCCGGTAATGCCGACTTTACGAGACACTTGAATTGATACTCCTCCCTAAAAAAATAGCTTTCGTTTACTGTCATCACGTTAATCAGTTCCTGAAATTCCTTCATGCCTTCCGGCGAGCGCAGCAAATTATAATATTCACGGAAACTGGAACAACCAGAAGCCTCAATTCGTTCCACAAGCCTTTTGTCCACAAAGTAACGCTTGGACACATCAAACTTGATCCCTGTCTTTTTGTAAAACAGCTCTTTAAATTTGACAAAATCGTAATCAGTGATCACAACAGGCTTTACAACCATATCAAGAAGACCCTCGCTCAATCTATATTTTTCAACGCTATATCTGCTACATATTGAATGTAAGGCTCGTCTTTAAATCTCTCTTTAAGCTTTTCTATTGAACCTCTTGATTTATCCGTACCTATATTACATAACACCTCCAGCGCCACTGCACACACATTTACGTTCTGTTCACGATCAATCAAGTTAAGCAACCATTCCTCAATCTCAGGAAGATCAATGGAGTCCATAACATTTATCGCAAAAATACGAACATCAGGATCAGGGTCTTCCAACATTTTTTTCACATATGGCCCCACAGATGCTCCTATCTCTCTCAGTGCCTCTACAGCACCGTTTCGAAGCGAAACGTCCTCACTACGCAAAAGATCAACTAATCCGGAAATCGCAACGTCATCTTTAATTTGAATGAGCGACGAAAAGATAACCTCCCTTACAGACGCGCTCTCCTCGACTTCTAGCCGATCAAGAAGAGCCCTTGCGGCTTCCGGGTAACTTGCCAGATCCTTCGCTGCCCATCTTCTTTCCTTGGCACTAGAGCTGGAAAGCTGATTTATTAGGCCGGCAAAATCCCTCTTGCGGCTACGTTTTTCTATACCATCTGACTTGTTTTCCGTTTGTCGCTTAATTAAGCCCATCATCATCACCCTACTTTAACTTCTCGACCTATCCATATCTTCACCTGAGAAGCTATTTTTTCGGCCGGCAGTATCAACGTAGCACCGTCCTTTTCTATGAGCTCTTTAGGCATTCCAAAAACGATTGCTGACTCTTCCGATTCGGCAATCGTACGACCTCCACGCCTTTTAATCTCTGCAAAAGATTCTGCGCCATCATATCCCATGCCTGTTAACAACACCGCTATTACCTTTTTAGGATCACAATGCTCTAAAACACTCCATCCAAGCAAATCTACTGCTGGATGCCAAAGATATTTCGGGTTTTCAGGTTTTGGCACAGCCATTAACTTGCCAACTCGCCTGGTAACCACCATATCTGCTCCACCCTTGGCTAAATAAACAGCACCAGGCATTACCTCCATTGGCTTTGTAACCTCGATAACGTTCAAAGGACACAAGCCATCAAGGCGCTTTGCAAACGAACTAGTAAAAAGGGGCGGCATATGCTGTGCAACAAGTATGGGCCATGGAAAATCCGCCGGAAAAGATACCAGAATGTCTTCCAAGGTACGAGGACCACCGGTAGAGGCCCCTATCACGACAAGACCTTCCTCCGCATACTTTTGACGCCCAGACGAGATCTTGGCTGCTGTGCCTGCAGGCTTGGAGACAGATTTAGGGGCAAATTGGGTTGAAGCAGCACCCGCTCTTTCCTTCTTCCTCACCTTAGCTTTGACGACAGCCCTGACCTTACTAATCAACTCATCTTTTATTTCATCTATAGAAAGGGAAATTGTTCCACCGGGCTTGAGAACATAATCAACGGCACCCAAGTTCAGCGCTTCCAGGGTCACAAGCGCACCTTTTTCTGTGAGGGAAGAGACCATGATAACTGGAACCGGGCGCTCCGCCATAATGAGAGAAAGAGCCGTAATTCCGTCCATTCCCGGCATGTTTACATCCAAAGTTATGATATCAGGCTGAAAGTCAAGGTTTAACCTTACAGCTTCCTCTCCGTTTCGCGCTTGGCGTATCTCAAAATCTCCTTCTTGCTCGAACAACTCCGTCAACAAACGCCGCATTAACGCAGAGTCATCCACTATCAGCAACTTTATCATAGCCACCCCGCCTGTTCCTAAAATTTGCAATTAATTTTGTTTGTCAATCAACTCTGTTAACTCGGAAAACTCTCCGTCCTCCAGTAAATTCGCGACCTCTATGATCTGCATCATCCTGTTCTGCTTCTTAATATTAGCTATTCGCGGCAAGAGGTTGGATTGAGCCGCAAATAGCTTCGGCGTTGGCTCTATCTCATCCTTAGGGATACTTAAAACCTCAGTAACCGAATCCACTATAAATCCTGTACGAATCCCATTGATGAGAAAGACAATAATCCGTTGCCTATCAGAACGCTCTGAAACAGGCATACCAAGGCGTTTGCGCAAATCTATCACAGGTAAAACCATACCTCTCAGATTCGTCACGCCTTCAACATAAGATGGCGCTTTAGGCACAAAAGTCAAATCCTCAGGAACCCTCAATATTTCCTGCACGTTTTCTATGGGAACTCCAAATTCCTCTTTATCTAAGCAAAACACCACCATTTGTTCCTCGTTTATCATTTCGTCCTCATCTTCGTAGTCATCGCTTTCCTTCGGATTCATCTTTCCATCCATATCATTCATAGCGCCAAGGGCCTCCTTGACTTCAGATCTACTAAAGAGATTCTCCACAGAAACAATGGACACCAACCTCTTACCATCCTCCAATCTACAAATTCCCTTTATATCGTCGGTTGCATCGTCTCCCTTAGACAGCAGGCTCGGTATAGGTTCAATATCATCTCTGGCAACTCTCAGCACCTCGTTTACGAAATCGGTAACTATCCCAACAGATGCAGAACCAAGCGAAACTACTACTATGCGATTCTGTTCCGTGATCTCTTCCAAAGGCAAACCGAAAATCTGCCTCAAACTCACAATGGGCAAAAGACGATTCCGTAAGGTCACTATACCCAATTCGTGAGCCCTGGCATTAGGTATCCGAACTATGTTTTCAGGCACTTGCACGATTTCTTGAACATTTTGAATATCTATGCCGTATTCCTGACCCGCGATATTGAAGCTCACAAACTGAATCTCGTCGCTTTCTTCTTCTTCAATATCGCCTTGCCCCTCAGAAAAGCCAGGTTGCGAATCAGCGCTCACATCGCCACCAAAGGACAAGTCCGAAAATTGTTTGGAAATCAATTTTTCAAAATCCAAAACCATAGTTACTGAACGATCGCTAACCCCCATAAGAACACCAGATAACAGATCAACATCCACGGAAGTGCGAATTGTATCTATATCACCTATTTGTGATTCCTCTACGGCCACCACGCTTACCACCTTATCAACGACAAACCCTATAGGCTGACCTGTATTTATAACTATTGCCCTAGTTGCTTCATCGTATTCCCGCTCTTTCAACCCAAAGATACGCCTCAATGAAATAATGGGCAACACATCTCCTCTGAGATTGGCAAGCCCCACAAGAGATTCCGGTGCCAAGGGCACCTTCACTATAGATGGCACCCTTATAATTTCCTGAACTGGCGCCATGTCTACGGCAAAAGACTCTTCGCCTACGGAAAAGACTACGTACTGCCGGGCCTCAGCTTCATCAACATCTATTTCACTGGATTCAGATACTACATCCTCCCTCCAGGACCGACTCCCTTCAGTCATGGCAAAGACCTCCCTCATCTGCCACTCTGCAGCTCATCGGCAAGAGATGCTATCTCTTCAATGGCAGCAGCAAGCTCATCCGCACCTTGAGCTTGTTGTTTAGCAGCAGCAGCAGCTTCGGCGGTAGCTTGCTGTGCTTCCTGGGCCGCTGCAGCTATCTGTTCTACACCTTTTCTCACTTGGTCGATAGCAGTGGCTATTTGCTCTGCATCCGCTAAGATTTCCTTTGTCCCTTCTTCCACTCCAGTTATTTCCACGTCTATTCTCTTTAAGTCCTTAATTACCTCTTCCGTTTTCGCGACCTCACCACTAGCTTGATCTATAATCTCCTCCAAGTCTCCCTTAACAACCCCAATCTGATCTTGAACGGCCTTCACCAAATCTTTTATTTTGTCGGCATTCTCGGCCGATTCGTGAGCCAGATTGCGAATATCCGTCGATACCACGACAAACCCCTTTCCGTAAACACCCGCTCTCGCCGCTTCAATAGCTCCATTTACTGCTAGCATGTTGGTTTGTATCGATACTGTTGTTATAACTTCGACGATCTTATCTATCTTCCTCGATATAAGATCAAGGTCTTTGATTCTTTTTACGTTTTCTTTCGCACCTTCCAGTGAGGAGATCACTCCTTCAGCCAAACTTGTCACGTCACGTTCGTTTTCTTTAAGTAATTCTCTTATCTTAGCAATATTTTCCATTAACATCTTGGACCTCTCTAAGGCCATATCTAAACCCTTTTGTATCTGTTCAACCGCTGCTGCCAACTCTTCGGTGCTGGTAGCCTGAACTTCCGCCCCTCTATTGATCTGATCCAAGGCGGTCATAATCTGCTCGGATGATTGCCTAATCTCCTGCAATGTAGAAGATAGCTCTTCCGCTGCAGATGCAACATCTTCCGCACTCTTCGCTGTGTCTGTCGAACTTTTCAATTCCTCAGCAAGTTCGTTAAGGTTTTGTGCCACTTGTTCCGTCTCAGCTAGGGCCTTGGCCTGCTCCGATACAAATTTAGCGGCCTCTTCCACAGCAGAAGCCTGCTCCTCTGCAGCAGCAGCTATGTCTTCAGACCCCTTCAATGCTTGCTTGCTTGCGACTGCAGACTGCTCGGCTCCGGAAGCTATTTCCTGTATTCCCTTCACAATTTCCTCGGCATCGTTAAGTATCCTCTCGAGCTTTTCCTTAACATCTTTGCCTTTTTGAGCTTCTTCTTTGGACTGCTCTGCAGACGCGCTTATACCTCTAGCTACAGCGTTTACTTCATCTTGAATTTGTCGCACAAGTTCCTGAATTTCAACCGCACTCTTCTCAGATGTCTCGGCAAGAGTACGAACTTCATCGGCTACTACAGCAAAGCCCTTACCGTGTTTCCCGGCTCTCGCTGCCTCTATAGCCGCATTTAAGGCAAGCAAATTAGTTTGATCCGCTATGCGCCCAACGGTCTTCACTATTTCGCCTATATTTTCCGCTTGCTTCTCCAATTCTGAGACCTTTTCAACCGAAACTGCCTGGCGTTCTGCCGATTGAACTATATTGGCGACCATGTCGTTTATTTTCTGTCCTGTTTGCTCCAGGATATCCTGAGTCCTCTCTACCTTTGTCTGCCCCATCTCAGAGTTCTGTCTTTGCCTCTCCACGGCCTCAACGACCTGTTTAAATGCAGATAAAGATTCCTGAGCAGCACCGGATGCCTCCTCTGCTCCTGTTGCAACCTGGTTTATCGATTGTTTTAGCTCTTCCGCTGCAGAAGCAGCCTCCGTAACGCCCGAAGCCAACTGCGAGGATGCTGCCGCTATTCGTTCGGCAGCTTGCTGTTGCTTGGCCAACGTCCTAGCACGCTTACGCGCCAACTCCGCTTTCCGTGCAGCAGTTGCTGACACTTTCGGCATTTCCTCTCCACCTTCATTTACTCCAGACGGTTTTACAATAGCCATGACATCCCCTCCCAAACATGCCGTACTTTTATAATCGCATCCTAAATAAACATTACATCCTCTCAAAGGGTAATAGTCTCTTCTGCGCTAAACAGCGCAATCAATCTTGCCGTTTGGTTGCGTTCTAACTGTGCGCGATTGCAGGCATGCTGCATTAAAGTTCTTGAAAAAAACAGGCCGGAAGTATATGCTTTAAATTGTTATGGTCCCCAAGAATTAGCAAGTTTTACACTCTTCAAGATATTGGGATTAAACCCCAAAGGAGTGATCAGATATGATAACAATATTTGTCGCAGGCGCATCGGGCAACGTGGGCAGCACTATCATAAGGGCGATTCAAGAAAAAACAGATTTCAAACTGGTCGGGGGTTGGTGCAAAGAGACAGGTGAGGATTTAGGAACTCTTGCGGGAATCAAGCCGCTTGGAATTTTTGCGTCAGAAGACCTGAAAGAAGGGCTTAAAACTTCTAACCCCGATGTGGTAATAGATTTTACATCAACATCCATTCTTGAAAGCAACATGGGAATTTACCTTGATTTGGGCTTAGATACAGTCATAGGAACAACAGGACTCACCGAGGAACAGTTAGAATCATATGAAAGGAAAGTCATTGAAAAAGGCCTTCGTTGGGCAGTAATTCCAAACTACGGCCTTGGGATATATCTTGTAACCAAGTTCATAAAGACTGCCAGGAAATACTTTCCATTCATTACTATTACCGACAAACACACCCACAAGATGGCCAATGCCCCTAGCGGAACGGCTGCAAGCCTGGCCAAGGCAGCATCAGAGGGAGAAATGGGTCAAATAGAGAGCAAAGAGACCTATCCCGGTGTATTGGGAGGGAAAATAGAGGGCGTTCAGGTATTTTCCCAAAGGCTCCCTTGGCCTGGGCCATATTCGGGACACGAGATAACCTTAGCTCGGCCGGACGAGGTCATAAAGATTTCTGTCGAAGATTACACAAGCGATATATATATGGACGGCGTCTTTTTGACCGCCAAAAAAATAAAAAAATCCCCGAAGGGGATCTTTTTCAGAAGCCTTGAGGAAGTAATGGCAGGATAATAAGGGAAAGATCTACCGCAGGCATGCTATATGTGCCTGTGATAGATCAAATCTGTAACCTTTCTTCCTTTATAATTACCGTATCTTATTCCTGCGAGCTTATAGTTCTGCTTGATCCTGAAAGCAAGTGACGCAAAGTTGGGCACCGGATTTATGACCGTCTCGCCAAATAAATCATTGATGCCTTTGGCCTTTACGTCCCTTATCAACCGGGTATATAACAAAGATCCGATTCCCTTACCTGTTAAGCTTGAGCGTATAGCCGTCTTTCCCACTAACACAAAATTTTTCGTTTTCTCACCGTAGTCGAAATCTGGATCCCAAACTATCTCATCCAACCAGGTGGGGTCTATTTCTAACAGCTTATCCTTCGGATATGCCATAAGAAACCCCAGGATTCTACCTTCCCTTTTAGCTACATAAAAATGATCTAATTCCTCAGCTGCTTTGGCAAACATATTTTTATAATACTCAGGATCCGAGAGATAATCGTCTATCAAAAAACCTTTATATGGATCCTTGATCGCTGTACCTACCGAACATGCAACCTCGTAAATCTGGTTCACATCTTCAATTTTTACCCTATGTACGGTTGCAAACTCAGGTTGCCTATTGTTTTTAATACTGAATGAACGTTTTCTTTCCACCTTACTAGGCGCCATAACACCTTTTTCTATCATGCATTCATCCCTCCTCGACTCATCTGAGAATACAAAACACGACAATCGCAACCTTTTTTGTTGCGACAATTGAAGCTTAATCATTGTCACACAGGAATAACGCCAAAGTGAGGGATAAACCCTCTTTCCACGCTTACGAGGTTAGCTGACGGGTTCGGACCGAAAGAGGATAGCCCTACCCACTGACGTGGGATTCACCCCTAAAAATTGGGTCCCCCGCTTCCTATGAACGGAATTAAGCGTGTCCTACAAACAATGAAAAATATCTGGCTAGGTTTCGCAGATAAAAGTGTACAAATAGCTAGTATATTATAGTACATTCGCCTACAGTAGGCAACATTTTGATTTATTATCACCATTAAGAACAATATTTTTGGAAATCCCTGCTACACGTTATTGGATTTGAGAAGCAATTTATAGCGTTTGAAGTAGCCCGAATGGGTCTCCCTTATTATCCAGCTTGTTATTCCTGGAAGGCGTCCTGCGAAGAAAACAGCTCTGCCTACTTCTTTTGTAAAACCCAAATCAAGGAGAAGAGCGCCACTCACTCCATCGATGTTACCATTTATTCCTTTTAGCCTTCGTAAGGTCTCTTCCATTTTCAGGAAAAGCTCCAAATGAGACCTTTTAGGCAAGGATTTTCCTAGGTTTACTAATGGTCTCACTCGAGGATCCCTTGAGTGATATCTATGCCCAAAACCAGGAATTTTTTTGTGATTAGCCAAAAATTCTAAAACGATATCTTCCGCTTGGGCATTAGACTCTACAGCCTTTTGAAACAACTCCATAGCCCTTTCTATTGCCCCGGCATGATGCTCCCCAAACGCCAATAACCCTGCTGCCAGAGCACAGTGGATACCAGAGCCTGCTGAAGCAACAAGTCTAGCAGCTTGCGTGCTTGGAGGGGTGCTGCCGTGATCCGCCATGGCACACAATATAGCATTAAAGATTCTAATCTCAATAGGCTCTGGAGCCCTCCCCTGTATAAGCCTAAACCATACATCTGCCTGAGATGCTCTTTCTATCCACTGATCTATAGCTTCCCCATCTAATACTATTCTATTTGGGCGAACCTCCACAGGTTCAAAAGTCTTTACCACCACTCTCCGTCCCTCCCAAGGTGCTCAATTTCTACTTCCCTTGTTTCTGTACCTGAACTACACGGCTTGGTCTTAGAGGTTATTTCTACTTTTTTCAATTTCAACTCCAACACCCATTCCTCGTTTAT
>NZ_JACDOB010000028.1 GCF_017656375.1 Thermovirga sp. | reverse complement strand
TGTTAGAGCGCGATAGAATCCCCAATTGGATTATCATTTTAATGTTTGTAGGATTGTATTCAACGTGGAGCACCACATACCTTGCCATTTACTATATGGTAAAGACTATCCCGCCATACATGTCCTCGGGTTTGAGATTTTTGGTAGCCGGGGCGTTGCTTTACACTTTTGCTCGCTTTAGAAATAAAGAGAAACTGTCTTTAAGCCATTGGAAAAGTGCCCTTATAACAGGTGGCCTGGTCATATGGCTTGGAAACGGCAGTGTGGTATGGGGGGAAAAATATATTTCCTCAAGCCTTGCAGCTCTGCTTATAGCTACGGTTCCTTTGTGGATAGTGCTGTTTAATTGGTTGCTTTTTGGTGGCGGTAGGCCTGGAGCCATAGAAATGGCAGGTGTGTTTTTGGGGTTTATAGGCGTAGCGCTCCTTATAATATTTACCCGGCATATAGGAGGAGAAGGTTATAATCTCTTGGGCATTGCAATAGTGTTAGCTGCATCCATCTCATGGGCGACAGGCTCTTTGTATTCCAGGTACAGCGATACGCCATCATCTCCGCTTCTTGCTGTATCCACCCAGATGCTCGCTGGGGGAGCGCTCATGTTTTTGGCATCCTTTTTCGTGGGTGAATGGAAGAGCTTTGACCCTTCTAGCGTTAGTATGGTATCTGTCCTATCATGGGCATATCTTGTGGTCTTTGGCTCCCTTGTTGGTTTTGTCTGTTATATGACCCTAATGAGGGTTTGTCGGCCTTCAAAAGTAGCGACATATGCGTATGTTACTCCTGTCGGAGCAGTGTTCCTGGGTTGGCTTATAGCGGGTGATACAGTAACTTTTCACACTTTGATTGCAGGTGGAATAATCATATTGGCGGTGCTTATGATAATAACCTTTGCCCCTAAGAAGTAATGGGGAATCTACGCTTAAGCCATATTTTTTGCTGCTTTTTTGTTAACGTATAACCAATCATCTGCCAATTTTATAAGTTCTTCATGATTGTCAGAATCTTCTGGGAATGAGGCTATGCCAAAATCTATATCTACCGTAGTTTTACACTCACCCCAATAATTATCTGCTATGTCTGTCTTTATCCGCCGCCAAAGTTTCAAAGCTTCGTTTTTTCCTGTTTCCGGAAGAATTGCTATAAATTCATCTCCCCCATAGCGAACTAGTACATCGGAGCTTCTTAGTTGTTTTTTTAGAAAGTTGCTTACACCAACCAGTATTTTGTCCCCCTCAAGGTGCCCAAAGATGTCGTTTATGTTTTTGAATCCCCTAAGATCCATAATGGCTATTGAAAAAACACCTCCATATCGATTGCAGCGGGAAATCTCTTTCGAAAGCATTTCAGAAAAATATCTCCTGTTCCATAGGCCCGTAAGGGGGTCTTTCAGTGCTTGAAGTGTGGTTTGCCCCAACAGGTCCTGATAAGCCCACAAAACCCCTAAATGTTTTGCTAAAATCTCAATGATTTCTATATCTTCTTTTTTAAAAGCGTTGGTTAATGGACTTCCTAAGCTGAGAACGCCGAAAATTCTATCGTTAAATATTATTGGGACATTCAGTTCAGAGCTACATATTGAATTTAACGATATGTTGCCGGGGGTACTTTTTACATCAGGAAAATACAGAGTTTTCCTCGACCTCACCGTCTTTCCAACCAGGCCAGTACCTGACTCTACCTGGGCTATTAGGTCAGCTGGTGTACTTTCGTGCCTGTAGAGTAGACGGGTCTTGCCTGATTTTTCATCTACAACTTCCCATACATCAATCCACGGGAAGTTTGTTTTTTGAGATAAATCTCTTACAACACGCTCACAAATAGCTTTAATGTCATTTTCCTTTGCGGCTTCGGTTACTATTTCAGACAGAAGCCTCTCCATGTTGCTTTTGTGCTGAAGGTTTTCGTATTGATAAAGCCTTGTTAAGGCTGATGCAAAATAGCTGCATAGGATGCTGGCTAGTTCCTGATCTATCTTGTTAAAGGCGTTTTTGGCGTAGCTATCTATTATTAGGGCACCCCAGGTCGTTGTACCGCATATTATAGGAATCACCATCTCAGAAAGGGTGTTTTCGTCATCTCTGACAAAGGCTAGATCTTTCGTAACATCGTTTGAAATAATAGGCTTTTTTCTTGCCAAGGCTTTTCCCACGAGGCCGCCACCCTTATAGGCGACCTCACGTACTATTTCTTCTTTTATCTTTTTCCCCCTATAGGCAACAAGCGCCATGGGTTCCTCAGGCGTTTTTCTGAGAAGTAAATAAGCCTTATCGAATCCCATTCTCTCATGAAGCTTGCTAATAAGGGTATTAGCAAGAGATTCTCTATCATTGCACTTAAAAAAGCCCATAGAAACATCAATGAGCAATCGATATTTTTTGTTTAATTCTCCAAGTCCGCTTTTGTAAGTAAGCCTATTTAATATCCTTGCTCGTTTAGTAGCTAGCCGTATATTTTTTAGATGCTTGATCAAATCACAGTATGCCCTCCTTTACAAAAAGCAAATATCGGGGGCTATTTTTTATACATTAAGGAAGAACCATGCTGGTATTTATTTTACTCTTACAAAATATGATATTCAATAACTTTAATTTTGTTTATGTATTCGTTACTTACAAATTGGAAAATCCTGTTTTTAACAGGTAAAAGAGTATGGAGGAATTAACAAATATTGACCTTTGGTGTCCCGAGCCTGCCTTATCATTGGAATTGAAGCAGCAGCCTCGATAAATTACCAACCTCACCATGCGTCTGCTCTTAACCCTATTGTGCTAGGGCTAATGAAGAAATGTTGTGAGGTCCTTTTAAAGTTGCTTTTTTGCTCTGTCCTACAGTAGGGGCATACATCAAAAGTTTGGCTTTTGGCGCGTGGGTCTCATGTAGGTGCCTCCGCTACAATAGTTAGCATGCTAATGTGGCACAGCCAACAGGTTTTATAATACTAAGTTTTATAAAATGTTTAGGCTGTGAAGATGACTACGGAAATAGGTCCAATGTTTCTAAAAATGGTTAGGGAAGGTGCAAACAGCATCATCCCTAACCTTGAGGGAGTTATGCAGAATATCAGTCTCCTATGATTGTTTCTCTTTCGGTGAAAGTTATGCCTTCCTTCTCTAGCAGCTTGAGGGAGGGTTCATATATTTCGGGCAGTACGGGAGCGTGCACTCCCTTGGCTTTTACACTGCCGTTCAGGATTAGCATCGCCCCTATCGCTGGCGGTATGCCGGTTGTCTTAGCTATTGCGGTGTCCTCGTCCACCGATCCAGTGCATACGAGGGTGGATGTGATCAGTTTCTTTATGTTCTCTTTAGGAAAGCTGGCTACGTAGCGGTGTTCCATGACAACCAGGTCTTTTTCTCCTTTCGAGAACACCAGCTTCTTGTGGAACAGTGAGGCTGTCACGCTGCGTGGTGAGCCTGTGGCGAAGGGGATTTTTTCATCTGAAAGGAGGCCTAGCCACTTGAGCTTCAGGAAGAGGGTAGAGAAGGTTTCCCTTCCTAAGACGGAGCAAAGCTTTTCTTCCACGTTTTCTTTGTCTGTGTCCAGAACCTGGGCCATGAAGCCTCTGTAGGTGAGCCCTTTCAGGTCCATTTCCGTGGTCTCAAAAAGGCCCAGCTGATTCATTTTGGCTATGAGCTCACACCATCCAGGATAGCGGAAAGTTCCTCTGTAGACTTCTTTTGCTTCCTTTATGCCGTATAGGTCTATATAGGGTATGGAGTCGGCGTTGGCGTATTCCTCGAAGCAGCCTAAGCCTTCCACTTCCACCAGGCTTGGGTGCTTGTAGGTCTCGCCATCGGGAAGAACCACGATCTTGCCGTTTTTAAGGAAACGGGCGGTTCTTTTGCTGGCTCCTATCAGCGCCTCCGGAGACCATGAAAGCTTGTACCCAAAGGGATTGTTGTTGTCGCACAGGGACGGAAGTGCGCCGCAGCAGGACCAGAAGGATTCTACAAGTCCGCCTTGATCGTGGATGGATCTGATAGTTTTGACTGCCGACATGTGGTCTATACCAGGGTCAAGCCCAAGCTCGCACAGGAGCAAAACGCCCTTCTCCTTGGCCGCAGCATCAAGGGAGCGCATTTCTTCTTTTATATATGAGGGGTCAACGTAGTTTATGCCGTGCTGTATGCATTTTTTAGCTACAGGGGGCATGAATTGGGCTGGGAGAAGGTTTATTACAATGTCAGGTTTTAGTTTTTCTAGAAAATGTTCCGTTTCGTCAGCAGCGTTACCAACTATAATTTGGCTCCTAGGGTGGCCTGCAGTAGCTCTTTTTAAGTTGTCCTCGCTTATGTCTACCACGGTAACCATGTGTTGTGTATTGTTAAGGAGGTATTGTACGCAAGGCCTAGCAACTCGGCCTGCTCCGAGAATCAAAATCTGTGCCATTATTCGTCCACCTTTCTAGCAATTTTTATTATCGGGCAGGGTTTTAGCCTGCCCGAGTTTTTAATGTAGTTTTGAGCCCCATATTTTGCTGAAGATAAGTGTGAACCCTACTACCAAAGCTAGTCCTAAAGCCAGCGTTACAGGACTTCCAGTAAGGCCTGCGACTATGTAAGCAATAAAACTGGCAAGGGCGACAGTTACAGCGTAGGGTATCTGAGTCTTGACGTGATCAATGTGATCGCAAGCTGCGCCCATGGAGGAAAGGACCGTGGTGTCTGAAATGGGAGAGCAGTGATCTCCAAAAAGTCCTCCACTTAATACTGCTCCTATGCAAGCGTACATCGGAGCTCCTAAGCCGTGTGCCATAGGTATTGCAAGAGGCATGAGTATTGCAAATGTTCCCCACGACGTTCCGGTAGCGAAGCTTATGAGAGCACCGGTCACAAATATGATTCCTGGGACAAGCCAAGGAGCCACGTTGCCTTTGGCCAAGGCGACTATGTATTTTGCTGTACCTAGGCTCTTACAGACAGATCCCAGGGACCACGCCAGAACGAGGATCATGAGGATGAAAACTACTTCTTTGGCGCCATTCATATACATACTGAAAGCTTCTGATCCGGTTTTGACCTTATTCTTAACCATTAGTATGATACAAGATAGGGCACCCATGAAGTAGCCGAAACAGAGGGCCATGCGCAACGTAGAGCCGGGTATCTTCTTGAAAGGGAACCCGTGAGGAATGAGGAGGCCAAAAATGCATACGAAGAGCACGATCAGGGGGATGATCATCATCGATGCATTGGCCTGGGTGCCTTCCTCAGAGGTGATTTCAACAGCTGGTCTTGCGGGCTTTGCGTCTGGCCATAGGGGTTGGCCCGTTTCGATGGTCCTCTTTTCGGCTTTATACATACTGGCGAATTCGAACCCAAGAAAAGCTACCAAGGGAATCATGAAAAGGGTGCCTATAGCATAAAATTGAAACGGTATAACCTTAAAAAATGCAGTAAGTTCAGATTCTCCAATTCCCAGGATGTCGTACTCCTTGCGGATTAGCCCCATGATGTATATACCCCAACCGATAAAAGGAATGAGAATACATACCGGAGAGGCAGTGGAGTCAAGCAGCCATGCTAGTTTTTCCCTACTTATCCTTAATTTATCTGTAAGGGGTTGAAATGCAGGCCCTAAGATAAGAGGGTTCCCAGAATCGCTGAAGAAGATGGCTATCCCACTTAGCCATATGGCAATCTGCGCTTTTGCCCTGGTGTTGATCAAGTGGGCGGCCTTTTCGGCGAAAGCCTTTGCACCTCCGGAGTGGGTAACTACGCCTACAAAACCTCCGATGAAGATCATCATAACCAGCAGGCTTGAGTTGTAGCCACCAGAGGCTTGTTTGAATATGTAATCTTTTATCGTCATACTCAAAGCCGCAATAGGGTTCCAATGGGTCAAAACAAGAGTGCCTATTAAAACGCCTGAAAATAAGGCTACGATTACGTTCTTGTACCGCACAGCCAATAAAACGGCGATAATAGGTGGAAGTAAGGACAATAAACCATAATGTTCCATAAACTTACTCTCTCCTTTCTCTCTACAGCATGGATTTTAAAAAATTGAAGTTTCCATCGTGGCTTTAAAAACGGAGCATCACCTCTCTTTCTATTCGTTATATTTTGGTGACTCTGGTTGAAATCCCTTGGAAGGGCCGTACATGAGAAAGCGTGGGGAAAGATACTCGTAAGTGCTTTTGAGATGGGATTTCATGGCTATTTCAGCGCCGGAAGAATCTTTTTCAACTATGGCTTTTACAATTTTTTCATGTTCGATGCAGCTTATAGACTTATGGGGATCTCTAAGAATTACTTTGGACAAATCTGGAGCGTAGAAGCGATCGAAATAGAAGATATACAATTCGGAGCGCCAAAAGGTTTGTCTCACGAATTTGTCTATATAGCTGTTTCTAGCCAGAGCAGCGATCGCAAGATGCAGGTTTTTGTTTGCGTTAGTGTAATTTGCAACATCGCCCCTTTTGTAATATTCTTTCTCCTCTTCAATAATCCGTAAGAGGGTTTCTATATCATTTTGAGTTCTGTGATAAGCAGCTTCGAAAGCAGCCTTGCCTTCAAGGAAAATTCTTGCGTCAAAGACTTCTTTCATGTCTTTGGCATTGAGATGGGGGACGTAACACCCTTTGTTTTTGCCGGTGACTAACAATCCTTCAGCTACGAGTTTACGCAAGGCGTTGCGGATAGGTGTCCGGCTAACACCTATCATTTCTGCGAGCTCCGTTTCTATCAAACGGTCACCTGGCGCGTAATTTTTTGAAAGGAGCAGGTCAATAATCTTGGAGTAAGCCATTTCTTCCGCAGAAGATTTGCCGCTCATATATTGTCCTCCTATTCACTAATTCGTATCCAAAACTGAATCCTAAAATATAAATACTATGATTTTTGATTATTGTCAATATCGTATACGTTGCTTATTAGTGCCAGATTAGCCTTTATTTGGTGTATATCTGGATATGTTTTTTTGAGAGGAAAAAGAGTATTTTAAATACGTCAGGATAAAGAATGGTATATTGTGAGGAGGGAAATCATGAGAAAGGTAAAGTTTTTTAGGAGCGTACTTTTAGCTCTAATTGCGATTGTTGTTGTTTCCCCAGGATTGGCCTTTGCGAGTCAAAGTGCACTTAATGCCTATACTATTTGGTCTGAAAGGTATGCTAACGCTATTTTTACTGCTTTCACCAAAGATACAGGTATAAAAGTCAATTGGATGAGGTTCTCTTCTGGCGAGGTTCAGGCAAGACTGGAGGCGGAAAAGAACAATCCTCAGGTGGATGTAGTTTTCGGCAACATGGCTGAAGCGTTTGTGAACGGTATACCTAAAGGGCTTTTCGAACCATACGTGCCCAAAGGCGCTAAGGATATCCCTGACAAGTTCAAAGACTCCAAAGGTTATTGGACTGGCGTAGCGGTGGATCCTATATGTTTCATGTTTAATACTAAGTTCTTAAAAGAACATAATTTGAAGGCTCCTGCGTCCTGGTATGACCTTTTGGATCCGGCTTACAAAGGAAAGCTTCAGATGGCGGATGCAAGGACTTCTGGTACGGCGATGTATAGGATATTGAGCCTTGTTCAAGCTTTAGGAGAAGATGAGGCCTTCAAATATCAGAAGAAACTTAACGCTAATGTGCAGGTTTATACTAAAAGCGGGGCAGGTGGAGCGTTACCTATAGCTACAGGTCAGGCCGCAGGAGGGGTTTTCTTCCTGGTGGATGCCCTTGAGATGCTGCAAAAGGGTTATGATGTCACTATAAGCTATCCTAAAGAGGGCGTTGTAGCAGGCGTAGAAGCCATGGGCTTGGTAATGGGAGCCAAGCATCCGGAATTGGCGAAAAAATTCTTAGATTGGGCATCTACTGAAAGGATGCAGAAAATCTACGAAGAAAGTAAAATTAACCTTATTCCAAGCAATCCAAACGTTAAAGTTTCCAACCCGATGTTGGATATGTCTAATATAAACATATTACCTTTGGATATCCAATGGGCGGGAGAAAATCGTGAACGGTTGGTGGAGAGATGGGTGAATGAAGTTCTCCAACAATGAGGAACATTCTTTAAAAAAAGCTGTTGTAAGGCCCACAGCACTGCCGCTTTTGGTGGTGTTGTGGGCGCTTTTGGGCCTTTTTGTCCTTTATCCCTTGGGAAAGCTTATTTATGTAGTTTTTGTAACTGATGGGACATTGGATTTAAGCAGCATAACCAAGGTGTTCACTAATTGGTATAGCAGGAAAGCCCTCTTTGACAGCCTTGTATTGGCTACTTCTGTTGCTGCTATTGGGACTTCTGTAGGTTTTGTGTTTGCCTTTGGGACTACGAGGATGACATTGCCCAAGGTCATAAAATGGTTTATCAGGGCTGTGATTGTCCTTCCTTTTGTTTCTCCTCCCTTTACTAGCAGTATTGCGTTGACGTTGGTGTTGGGCCCTAACGGTTTACTTCTTAGGCTTTTAGGTATGCCTGATTTTAACATCTATGGTTTTTTAGGCACGTGCCTTGCAGAGGTTTTAACCTATTTCCCCATAGCTTTTATGACTTTGTCTGCAGTATTGGACGGCATAGATCCAAACCTTGAAGATGCCGCAATGAGCATGGGAAGCACGAGATGGAACACTTTTAAAACTGTAACGCTGCCTTTAAGCTTGCCAGGAGTGGGTAACGCTTTTTTGCTGCTTTTTGGCTGCTCTTTGGCAGACTTTGCAACACCTCTTGTGATGGCAGGGCACACATTCCCCGTGCTGACGACTCAAGCCTATCTTCAGATTACAGGGATGTACGACCTGAAGGGAGGAGCAGCTATCTCATTCGTACTGCTTGTTCCAGCCCTTATGGTGTACTTGTTGCAGCACTACTGGCTAGAGCGCAGAAGCTATGTAACCATAACAGGTAAATCAGGGGCAAGAAGCTCTTTAGAGGGAGCAAATGCCATAGCGAAAGTGTTCATCTTGGGTTTTATCTCTGTAGTATCCATGTTCATAATATTTCTGTATTCAATTATTTTTGTAGGGTCCCTCATCAAGGTGTGGGGTGTAGATAATAGCTTGACCTTAGAAAATTATGCTTATGTCTTTACTGTAGGCCGGGAGGCTATAAAGGACACAGTACTTATTGCCTTGGTCTCAACAGTTTTGGGTACGATCTTGGGAGTGACCATCGGCTATTTGGTGAGTAGAAAGGACCTTGCTTTTAGAAAAACGCTGGAATTTACGTCATTTTTAAATTATGTTCTGCCTGGAACGGTTGTAGGTATCGCTTATATCATAGCTTTTAACTCCAGGCCCTTGGTTTTGACAGGTACCATGACGATAATCGTAGCTCTTTGCGCATTTAGGTATGATGTTCCGGCGATAAGAGCCACTGTTGCTTCGCTGCACCAGATTGACCCGTCCATAGAAGAGGCCTCTTTAAGTCTTGGGGCATCGAGGTTGGCTACGTTTTTGAAAGTTACGCTGCCTCTTATAATACCGGCGGTTACGTCGGGAATGCGTTATCTTTTTGTCGTTTCCATGACTGCAGTTAGTGCGGTGATTTTCTTGGTTTCTGTCCAGTGGAGCCTTTTGACTGTTCGCATATTGGAATGCATCACTGAGTTGCTTTTTGCCCAAGCTGCAGCGTTTTCCGTAGTACTCTTATTGATAGTGTTTGCCGCTTTAGGGTTAATAGATCTTTTGTTTAAAATAGCCTATCCAAGCTATTTAAGGCAATTAAGGAGGTCTTGATGGGTGTCGGATCTTATCTTGCTTGAGCATCTTACAAAAGTTTTCATGAAGGATAATGAGACTTTCAAGGCTGTAGATGACATTAGCCTTAATGTAAAAAAAGGGGAGATCGTGGCACTTTTAGGGCCTTCGGGTTGTGGCAAAACCACTATTTTGCGGATGATTGCCGGCTTTGAGCGTCCAACAGCAGGAAGGGTGATTTTAGAAGGGCAGGATATAACTGCCTTGGAACCCAATAAACGCAAAATTGGCTTTGTGTTTCAGAATTATGCTCTTTTCCCTCATATGAACGTTTTTGACAATGTATCTTATGGATTGAAGATAAGGAGGTTTTCTCAAGAGGAAATAAGAAAGAAGACTCATGAAGTGTTAGAAATGGTTGGGCTCAAGGGAGTAGAGAAGAGGTTCATTAATGAATTGTCCGGTGGAGAGCAACAGCGTGTTGCTTTGGCTCGGGCCTTTGTTATAAACCCCAAGGTCTTATTGATGGACGAGCCTCTCTCTAACCTTGATGCCAAGCTCCGGATATACATGAGGGCGGAGATAAGAAGACTTCAAAAGCTTTTGGGCATAACGTGTATATATGTCACTCACGACCAGAAGGAGGCCCTCAGTATAGCCGATAGAATAGCGGTGATGAACAAAGGTAAGATAGAGCAGGTTGCACCGCCTTTCGAGCTTTACACTGAGCCAAAGAGCCTGTTTGTCGCCGATTTTATAGGGCAGGCTAATATTTTCGAGGGTAAAGTAATAGCATTTAAGGACGGAAGGCTTGAGGTGTCTATATACGACAGAGTTATATCTGCTAGATTCACGTCATCCTCAGAGTTTAAAATTGGCGCAAGGGTTGCACTGGTTGTGAGGCCCGAAGCCGTAAATCTCACCCGATCGGACGAATCAGCATTAAAGGGACGTATTTTAAGCAGCGTTTTTGTGGGCGATAGAATGGAGTATCAGATAGAGCTGGAACCAGGTCACCTGATCCATGCTTTTATTCCTTACTCTCAGGAAACGGTAAGGTTTTCTCATGGAGAAGAAGTGGGCATTCTTATAGATCCAGAGAGTGTCCTGGTTATGCCTTTCTAGATTATCTTAAGGTTGTAGATGTTCTTTCCCCTCTCCTTACTCTCCGAAACAGTTTTATAGCTTCATAAACGGCGAGGTAAATGCCGGACGCCCCAAGGATGAAAAGCCAGTCGGAGAGCTGTGGGCCTTTAAAGCGAAGGAAATCGCTTATGTACGGCATGTAGATTCCTGCAAATACCATCATTATGGACCATAGTATCGAAGCTAAAAGGATTTTATTTGAGAAAAAGTTTTTATTGAACAGGCTTTTTGTATCATCTCTGCGGGAAAGGATGTTAACAAACTGGCAATAGGCAATGGTTAGGTACGTAATGGCCGTTGCCCTTGCAAATGCCGGAGTTGTCATCATATTTGGGGTCAAGACTATGCCTTGCTGCTTCATGAACATGACAAAATTGAGGAAAGCCAATGTTCCCATAAGCCCTCCTAAAAACACTACCTCTAGTGAATTTTTGAGGTTCATTATATGGTCGCTGCGATCCCTGGGGGGCATCTTCATGATTCCCTCATCTGGTGGATCGAAGGTAAGGCAAGTCAAGGGCAAGACTTCTGCCAACAGGTCTATGGCCAAAATTTGGATTGCAAGGATAGGTATAGCCCAGTTTTTCATGGCTACGCCTGCTAAGCCAAGGAGGACCACCATCAATTCAGCCATGTTCGTCGTCATAGAGGCAAGGACGGTTTTTCGGAGGTTTTTGTAGATCGTCCTCCCTTCCTTGACGGCCTCAACCAGGGTGGGGAAGCTGTCATCCAAAAGCACTAGCTCTGCCGCCTCTTTTGCCACGTCCGTTCCCGTTTGCCCCATAGCTACGCCAATTGCCGCCCGTTTGAGGGCGGGAGCGTCGTTTACTCCGTCACCAGTTACAGCCACAACCTCGTCTTGGGCTTCCAAGAGCTTAACTATGCGGAGTTTGTCTTCGGGAGCCACGCGGGAGAAGATTATAGACTTATGGGACATAAGGATCTCCGTAAGTTCACGGTCGCTCATCTTTTCCATCTGGGCGCCCGTGTAGGTTGGAGGGTCACCCTCTTCGGAAAGCCCAATTTCTTTTCCTATGGCCTGTGCCGTAATGGCGTGGTCGCCGGTCATGACTATTATCCTTATTTTGGCCTGGTGACAGTTTGCGATGGCTTCTTTAACACCTTCTTTTGGGGGGTCTATCATTCCCACAAGCCCCAAAAAGACCACGTCTTTTTCGGTTTCCTCCAGTACATAGTCCTGGCCGTCTGCCTCAAGGGGCCTGAACGCAATGGCAAGGACGCGAAGTGCCCGCTTTGACCAGGCTTCATTGAGTTTTTGTATTTTTTCTTTATCCTCCTCTGTTAAGGGCAATATTTTGCCGTCGCGGTAAATATACTTTGCTACGGAGAGCACGCTGTCAGTGGCACCTTTCATGGCTAGCTGCAGGCGGTCCCCAAATTTTCTTACAGAGCTCATGCGCTTGCGCTCTGAGTCGAAAGGAAATTCGTAAAGTTCAGGGTTTTCTTCGTCTTCCTTTGGGCTTCTCGTTCCTGCTTTCATTGAAAGGGTAATTAAAGCAGCCTCAGTTGGATCGCCAATAGGGTACCATCCGCTGTGCTCGTCATCTGGAGGGTGTATTTCAGCGTTAGATGCCATGGTTGCGGCATCCAGCATTATTTCCAGTTCTTTTATCTTATCCTCTGGTATAGGGTTGCCTGTTTCGTCGAGAATTTCGCCTTTTGGTTCGTATCCTATCCCGGTTACCCGATATTCGGCCTCGTCGAACCACAGTGTGGTCACCGTCATTTCGTTTTTCGTTAGTGTTCCTGTTTTATCTGTGCATATTACGGTGGTTGAGCCCAACGTCTCGACAGATGGAAGGTTTTTGACTACAGCCTTCTTTTCGGCCAGGCGCTTGCTGGTGGAGGCCAGTGCTACGGTGACCTGGGCAGGGAGGGCCTGTGGGACAGCAGCCACTGCTATGCCAAGGGCATACACCATGCTCATGAAAAGTCCCAGGCCTTGCCAGAGTGCCACACCGAAAAGGCCTATGCTTATTATAATTACGATGCCGGTAAGCCACTTTGCCAATATGCCGAGCTCTATTTGCAGTGGTGATTGCGTAGTAGTTGTAGCCTGGGTCATCCCTGCGATTTTGCCCATTTCGGTTTCCATGCCTGTTGCGACTACTACGCCGTAGGCCGAGCCTGAGGCTACTGTTGTTCCCATGTAAGCCATGTTCTCCCGATCTGCCAGGATGCATTCGTGATCTATAGTTTTATTGTTTTTTTCTTGAGATACAGATTCACCAGTTAAAGAAAATTCGTTTATTCGGAGATTGAATGCTTCAAGGATCCTGATGTCTGCAGGGATTTTATCTCCTGCTTCTATGTAAACGATGTCTCCCGGGACCAGTTTGGATTGGGGGATTTCTGTGAGCTCACCGTCGGTTTTAATCTTTGCTGGTGACGTTATGAGTTCTTTTAGGCGAGCCAGAACTTTGTTGGCCTTATATTCCTGGAAGAAGCCGATCAAGGCGTTTATTATAACTATTATGAACATTATGGCGCCATCCCTTACGCTTCCAATGGCAAGGGATATGAAGCCGGCGATAATTAAGACCATCACCAACAGGTCTTTAAATTGAGATAGGAAAATCATCCACTTGGATATAGCCACATCTTCGGCGATCTCGTTGGGGCCATATTGCTGTAGCCTTTTTTCAGCCTCGTCTCTTGGCAGGCCATTTTCGCTGGTGCCCAGAGCTTGAAGTACTTCCTTTGTGGTCATTTGGTAATAGGGTTTTTCCATGAATCAGCTACTCTCCTTGTTAAGTGATCTGAAAATTGCTTTGCTTTAGATTAGTGTAACGGTGAAGGAGT
>NZ_JACDOB010000027.1 GCF_017656375.1 Thermovirga sp. | reverse complement strand
GCTATTCCAGCCAAACCGTAGCCTCTCTTCTCTATGTCCACTACAGCTCCCCCAATACCGTCATCTGCAAATTCAAGCCTTAACCTATCTTCATCTGCTGAAAGAGCGACTTTTACGTTGCGAGCCTCAGAGTGTTTAAGTACGTTGCTCGTCAGTTCCTGGATAATTTTCTCAAGTTCGAAACGCACCCCTTTATAAAGCTCCCTCTGTAAGTGCCCCAATTCTGAATGCCACTCAAGCTCTATGCCTTTTAACTCCAGCCTGCTTTTTACATTAGCATACAAAATCTGACAAAAATCTATCATTTGCCTGCTCTTAAGGGGAGATCCCTTGAGGATCTCCTGAAGGTCCGAAATGGCAAGCCTTGTGTTGGTCTCAATCCTTTGAAGCATGTCCTTCAGTATTTTCTTGTCTTTATCCATAACCTTTTGTGCCACGGCATTGGATATATTTATATTGGTCAACCTAGCACCCAGAGAATCGTGCAAGTAGCCATAGATCCTTTCCTTCTCTTCTATCAGCCTTAATCTGAGGTTCTCCTTTTGGAGCTCTATTATTTTTTGGGTCCTCTCTTTGACCTTGTCTTCCAGCTCTTTCTGGTAATCCCTGACGGTCTCTATTAGCCTGTTAAACTCCCGGGCCAAAATCCCAAATTCGTCTTTCCTATCTTCAGGCATCCTTATAATAGCATCACCTTTCCCCGCAGCCTCTATAACCTCTATAGCTCCTCTTAGGGGATGAATTATCATGCTGTTACTCATGACAAATAGAGCAAACCCTAAAAAGATAGTGAGAAGCACCTCAAGCACAATTATCCCCTTGATGTCCCTTATGGCAGGTAAAATGACCTCTTCGTACGGCAAGGCCACCACGATTTTCCATCCTGTGATTTTATCTTCCGAGGTACTGATTAAATATCTCTTACCCAACCTATCGGGCTTTATGATGTAACTATCTGGATAGTTGGACAGCTTCGCTGGGTCAAAAAGGTCAAATTTCTTTAATTTATGCCCTGCTTCAGCACTTCCATCCTCAAGCTGGCTAGCGATCACCAGGTTGTCCCTGTTTAAAATAACCACTTTGCCATTTTTGCCTATCCTGAAGCTTTTTACCATTTTCTGTAGATCCTCTAGAAGAATATCTAATCCTAAAACTCCAACGAAATTTCCAACATCATCGTAAACAGGCAGCACCGCAGTAATACCTAAAGCTGGAAAGCTCGCATAAAGATACGGATCCGATATGGAAAAACTACCTTTCAAAAGCGCCCTTTTAAACCAAGGCCTTTCCCTTGGATCATAAGAGAGTTCAAAAATAGGGCTATTATTTACAAAACCTGGCCCTATGCCCCATTCGTACATTTTCCCATCCTTCGTCCCAAGGTAAATTGCCCTGAGATAATCTTTTCTAGCCTCCACTTCGGCCAAAATAATTGCCCTCATATCATCGGTATTGATGTTTTTAAAAGCTGGATATTTGACCAAAGCCCTAGCTAACCTCTCTAGTTCAAGAAAGAACATGTCAATGCTGCTTTCAGTCTGCCTCATGGCTGCATTGGAAAGCTCCTTTGCGTTTCTCAGGGCGGCATCTTTCAACGAGCTATAGGTGAATGCCAAAAGCATTGCAAGGAACAATGCGACTATCAATACTAAGGAAAAAATGAATTTAGATCTTATACTCCTAAAAAAACCTACCATTTTCTCTCCTCTCAAAGACAAAGTATCTTTACATAATATTACAAAAAAGAGATTCGGCGGGAACAATTTTGCGTATTTTATCCAAATACCTTATTATGATGATGTAAGGAAAGTGTGGTGATACTAAGTGCTCACACATAAAGAAAGTAACCTCGATATAAGCAGAAATCTATTTGATGCTGCTTTATTCGACTTGGACGGGGTAATCACTAAAACCGCCACGCTGCACGCCCTTTCGTGGAAGAGCCTTTTCGATGAATACTTACAAAAGACCGGTAAAAGCGATACACCTTTCGATATATCTACTGACTACCCCCTTTTTGTGGACGGAAAACCTCGCTACGAAGGAGTTAAAAGTTTTCTGGAATCCAGAGGAATAATCTTGCCTTACGGCTCCCCTTCAGATCCTCCAGGTAAAGAAACCATCTGTGGGCTTGGCAATCGAAAAAACCTGATTTTTCAGGAACTGCTAAAACGAGAGGGTGTAACTGTTTATAGAGGTGCTTTGGCCCTAATTAAGCTCATGAAAGAGAAAAACTTCAAAATAGCCTTAGTAACCTCAAGCAAAAATGCATCTTTAGTGATAAAATCCGCCAAACTTGAGGGCCTTTTCGATATAAAAGCAGATGGCCTTGACCTGGAACACTTTAATCTAAAGGGGAAGCCTCATCCCGATCTATTTTTATATGCTGCTCAAAAGCTGGGTATTTCTCCTTCAAGGTCCATAGTGTTAGAAGATGCGGAATCTGGTGTCGAAGCAGGGAAAAGAGGAAACTTCGGCATGGTAATAGGTGTGGACCGAACAGGCCATGGTGAAGTTTTATTGGAAAAAGGCGCCCACGTAGTAACCTCAAACCTATCACAAGTTACAGTAGATGGGGAAAAACCTGACACAACTTTGCCTATAAATGAGCTCCCAGATGCCCGCGAAGTTCTTGAGCGGGTAAAGCTAGAGTTGATTTTAGGAAAGAAGCCCTTCGTGGCCTTGGACTATGATGGGACCTTAACACCCATTGTAGATAGGCCAGAATTAGCCACCCTTTCTAAAAAAACAAAGAAGACGTTACAAAGGCTTAAGAAAGTAGCGACAATAGCCATAATAAGTGGAAGAGATTTAAAAGACGTCAAGAATCTGGTTGGCATAGAAGGTTTAACTTACGCTGGAAGCCACGGCTTCGATATAGAAAGCCCAATAGAGCTCAAAAAAGCCTTTAGGGAAGGAGAGGCTTTCCTTTCAGATCTAGATAAAGTAGAAAGCATACTAAGAGCAAAAATCCAAAACATCGAAGGTGCACTAATTGAGCGTAAAAAATATTCTATTGCAGTCCATTTCCGGCTGGTCAATCCAGAAAGGGTAACGGAAATAGAAAAAGCAGTGGATCGTGTGATATCCTCATTCCCCTCTCTGAAGAAGGGATATGGCAAAAAAGTATTCGAGATAAGGCCCGCCATAGACTGGGATAAAGGGAAAGCCCTTGAATGGCTCATAGATGCCTTAGGGTTTCCCAAATATGCCACTCTACCCTTTTATATAGGAGACGACGTAACAGATGAAGATGGATTTAGGGCCCTTATAGAATGGGGGATTGGAATAGTAGTTGCCAAGGGTAAACTCCAGGAAAGAAGTGCCGCTTCCTTTAGCTTGCCAGATACTGACAGCGTACAGCAGTATCTTGAAAACCTGGCTGATCTTTTCTCAAAGGGGGTGAGACGATGAGCTCATGGAGTTTCATTTATGACGGCTTCGAGCCTGAAAAAGAGGGGCTCAGGGAGGCTTTATGCACCTTGGGCAATGGTTATTTCGCCACCAGAGGGGCTGCCGCTGAAAGCGACGCAGACGGCGTACATTATCCAGGCACCTACCTTGCTGGAGGTTACAACCGGCTCAAGACAGAAATAGCTGGTAGGGTCGTGGAAAACGAAGACCTAGTAAATATTCCCAACTGGCTACCCCTGAAATTTAAATTGGAAGGTTCCGACTGGTTTAACCTTTCAAAAGTTAAAATACTTTATTATCGCCAAAAGCTGGACATGTATCAGGGAGTCTTGCATCGCTGCATCAGATTTGAGGACGAAAAAGGAAGAATATGCGTCCTAAGAAATCGCAGGATTGTCAGCATGTCTGACCCCCATCTTGCAGTACAGGAAACCACGTTATTGGCTGAAAATTTCTCAGGAAAAGTTGAAATCCTATCAGCTCTGGACGGGAAGGTCACAAATTCCGGCGTAAAACGCTACCTCCAACTAAATAACCAACACCTTGTAGGATTACTGGAAAAAGAGCTAGGGTACGATTCCATGCTACTTAAAGTACAGACAAGCCAATCGGAAATTCGAATAGCCCAGGGAGCCAGGACTAAAGTTTTTGTTGAAAGCGAAGAGATTTTCCCTGAAAGAAAACTCCTAAAGGAAAGAGGTTACATAGGGCAAAAATTTGAGGTAAACCTAAATAAAGGCCAACTATTACGGCTGGAAAAAACTGTATCATTATTTACATCCAGAGACAGTGCCATATCTGAATGCTCTCTTCAGGCAGAAGAAGCCCTGTACAAGGCTGGTTCTTTTCAAGAGATCCTGGAACCTCACGCTAAGGCATGGAAGCACCTGTGGCAGCAGTTCGACATAGACTTATTCCCTAAAGATCCAAACCAAGGAGACAGAATGGCCAGGGTTTTAAGGCTATATACGTTCCATTTGCTTCAGACAACCTCACCACACACCATGGATCTTGACGTTGGCGTGCCAAGCCGGGGTTGGCATGGGGAAGCATATAGGGGGCACATTTTTTGGGACGAAATTTATATATTCCCAACTCTCAACTTAAGAATGCCGGAAATAACCAGGTCTCTTCTCATGTACCGTTTTAGAAGGCTTGGTGCGGCAAGAAAGGCAGCCAAAGAGGCAGGGCTTAAAGGGGCCATGTATCCCTGGCAAAGTGGAAGTAGCGGAAGGGAGGAAACCCAAAGGCTTCACCTGAACCCTAAATCTGGAAGGTGGCTGCCGGACAATTCCTATTTACAAAGGCATGTAAACTCTGCTATAGCTTATAACATATGGCAGTACTTCCAAATAACAAAAGACCTAGAATTTTTGGGCTCTTACGGAGCTGAGATGTTTTTTGAAATAGCAAGATTCTGGGCTAGCATGGCATCATGGAACGAAAAAACCAAAAGGTACGAAATTAATGGAGTGATGGGGCCAGACGAATATCATGATGCCTACCCATGGTCAGAAAAGCCAGGCTTAAACAATAACGCCTACACCAACGTAATGGCGTCGTGGATATGGAGCCGTGCTTTGGAGATGATCTCCATACTCCCCCAGCCAATCTTCAGAAGGCTGAAAGAGAAGATAAAGCTCTCCGATGAAGAAATAAAAATGTGGAGTAGCTTAGCCAAGAAGATGACCATAATCTTCCACGACGACGGGATCATAAGCCAGTTCGAAGGATATGATAAACTTGCGGAATTTGATTGGGACGGATATCGCGAAAAATACGGAGACATCCAAAGGCTGGACCGAATACTTGAAGCTGAAGGAGACTCGACCAACCGATATAAAGTCTCAAAACAAGCAGACGTTTTAATGCTCTTTTACCTCTTTAGCCAGGAAGAGCTGGAGGGAATTTTCCAAAACCTGGGATATCCCTTTGATGAAAGGATGAAATCTCGCAACACAAATTACTACATGCAGCGCACATCCCACGGATCCACCCTAAGCAGAGTTGTTCACTCCTGGGTGCTAGTGAGCTCGCAAAACCACCAATCCTGGCAGTTGTTTTCAGAAGCCCTAGAAAGTGATGTAGCGGACATCCAGGGAGGCACTACCCCAGAAGGAATCCACCTTGGAGCCATGGCAGGTACGGTAGACATACTGCAGCGAGCTTACACAGGGCTTGAGGCAAGGGGCAATATGTTAAGATTCAACCCCATACTTCCAGAAGAGCTAGACAGACTTCATTTCCACATGAGATATAGAGGGCACGAACTTAGCATAACAATTACGCCATCCCAGCTGACGATAAAGGACCTTCCTACCATCGCAGGCTCCATAGATGTATGCATTAAAGGGAAAACGAAAACCCTCCCAGCCGGTGGCAACAAAACCATAACTTTCAGTTTATAAAAAGGGAGGAGAAGGGTTAAGCCCTTCTCCTCCCTAAAGTAAACGTGATAGGCCTCATATTTTTATGTTAGTGAACGTCTTTAACTATCTTCACGGATTCGGTGTATTTTATGCGACGTTTCCTCTGCTCCTCCAAGACAAACTTGTACAGATTGTCATCATGGGCAAGTTTCTCCGCCGGAAGGACTCCCTTTTCCTTTATCAGGCCGCCAGCTACTGCGCGAGCAAATATAGCGCATGTAGATCCAGTGCATCTGCTCATGGAGGTGTTCCAGGTCTCTTCGTCAAAATAATCTAACAGATACCAGCTATATGTAACCTCATCGCAACCCTTGTAGCCATGCACCTCAACGAGCATGACCGTGAGGTCCCTGTCTCCCTTTTCGGGCTCCATCTTCCATAGAGGGAACAAAAGATCTGCGGTAACTTCGAGAGGTATAACCTCCTTGCCACCAAGGACTTTGGGTGTCTCATCAAACATGCCCATAGTTCTCAAAAGCCTCATCTGCTCCACGTGTCCCGGCCAACGGAGGGTCATCTCTCCCAAGTTTTTAGCCTTGATGTTCTTGGCTAGGCTTCTTAAACCATCAGTATAAAAGGCCTCCAGGGTTCCTACTCCAGGAAATTCCCGCTGGTGAAGGCCCGATGTGGCCTCCACAACCATTTTTTTACCATCCTTAACTATAGTGACGGGCCTAGTGAACTCCTCAATACAATCTTTCGGAGACCAGGTCACCTGATAATTAAAGGGCGGAACTTCTTTAGTGGGAATGCCTCCCACGAAAATATGGGCGTCTTCCACTTCATCTAGCAATGCGGCACCTCTACCCATAAGGAAATTAGACATACCAGGGGCAACTCCGATATCGGGAATAACTGTTACGCCTTTCTCTTTCGCAAAATCGTTCAATTCCTCAAAATCCTCTGGCATGAAAGAAATATCCACAAGGTTCTTGCCCAAGCCTATTACTGTTTTCATCATCTCGAACCCAAATCTTCCAGGGACTCCTGCTGTCACTATATCCGCATCCTCTAGAATTGGCGCAAGAGCCTTCTCATCTGTTGCAGATGCTACAGCAGTCTTAATTGACGGATATTTTTCCCTGATCTCCTGCAAGGTCTTTTCGTTAAGATCCACAACAGTCACATCAAAATCCTTAGCAAGGTCTGCCGCAATAAGTTGCCCAACTAATCCTGCTCCTAACTGCACCGCTTTCATAAATACAACTCCTCCCTTCTTGTTGTTACAACACAATAACTGTTTATGCTATTTTTTTGTATTCATATATACATTTATAGATTATATACAATAAACAACCATAAAAAAAGGGGGTCTCCCCCCTTTTTAAAAAATTTTTGTTTTTAGCCTGGATATTCTCTTGCCACTACATCCTCGCCTTTAGATGTTCTCCAGTAAATACCTATCTTCATGTAAGAGATAAGTATGGAAACTAACGGGTTCAAATAGTTGAGGAAGGCATAGGGCAAATACGAAAGGGTCGGCACACCTAGAGCGCTTGACTGGAAAGCTCCGCAGGTGTTCCATGGGATGAGCGGAGAAGTCAAGGTACCTGCGTCCTCTAGAGCTCTGGACAACATTCTTGGGGCAAGATTCACTTTTTCAAAGGCAACTTTAAACATTCTTCCTGGAATGACGATTGACAAGTACTGGTCACCAAGGAAGAGGTTTGAGATAAAGCAGGACGCAATAACGGTAGCCATTATTCCTCCGACGCTCTTCACCATCTTCATTATTGATCCCACTATCACTTCCAAAAAGCCACATGCTTCCATAACTCCGCCGAAGAAAAGGGCACACATAACCAAAGAAATAGACCACATCATAGAATCCAGCCCACCCCTAGTGAGCAAGTCCGTAAGAGTCTGACCTACCTCTTGAGCCATTTCTGGAGCAACATTTACAAGTCCTGTCTGGGATATTAGCTGCATCAGGGCATCCCCTTGTGCGGAGGCAAACTGGCTGGAAATTCCAGCCTCATAGCCGTAATGCATGGCATTTATTATGTCGCCGAGGCCGTCTCCCTGAGCAAAAGCCATCAAGGCTGCCGCAACGACACCTGAAAATAGTCCTGGAATGGCCGGCGTCTTTATAGCCGCTAACACTATAACCAGAAGCGGGGGAATAAAACCTAAAAATCCTATATTAAACTCGGCATTCATTATCTGCTGCATGGCATCAATTTTAGCTGCGTCTAAAGTGCCCCCACCATATTTCATACCGAAAGCTATACAAATAAGGGCAACCAATATGTATGTAGGTCCAGTAGACCAAACCATCGCCCTTATGTGATCAAACAGGTTTGAACCAGCCACTGCAGGCGCCAGGTTGGTGGTATCAGAAAGTGGGGACATTTTATCGCCAAAATAAGCTCCTGATATTACGACTCCCGCAGCTACCGGCGCTGGCACACCAAGGCCATGGGCTATACCCATCATGGCCACACCTATAGTTCCCGCTGTAGTCCATGAGGATCCTGTAGCCAAAGAAACTATAGAACATATAAGGAGGGTTGCCAGCAAGAATATGGACGGTGAAAGTATAGAAAGGCCGTAGTAAATCAACGAAGGTACAACACCGCTCTTAAGCCATATACCAATTACCATGCCTATTATCATCAATATCACTATGGCCTGTAGGGCAACGGCAATAGCGTTAAGGGCTCCTTGTTCTATTTCCGACCAAGGCTTTTTAAGTATCACTACCCCAACGGTGGCCGCTATAACCGCACAAATGACTATTGGTATGTGAGCATCTACACCAAGTTTCAAAACTCCCATGCTTATAATAAAAGCACATAGAGCAAATAAAGCTATAGATAACCCTAAACTTGGTTGCCGCATTTGACTCTCCTTCATACTTAAATCCTCCCCTTTCTCCTTTTCTAAGTCTCTCCCTCTTCTTTCTAAACCTTCATACAGTGCCCCTTATCACCCCCAAGATTATTACAGGTTATATATACAATATTTATAGCATACAATGCTACAAAATACAGCATATTCAAAAAAGTGTTTTTATTCACTAAATTATATGGTTTACATTTTACCTATACTGCAACAACCGCAAAAACCAAAGGGAAAATAATTATTGCGGACATTCCAATAGAAGGTTAGAATTACCTTACCTGCACAAAGTAAAACAAATAAGGCACCTAGATAAAAAAAGTAAGGAGGCAAACCCCATGAACGGGTGGAGTGGCAAGTCAATTTGGGTCGATTTGACCAACAAAGAAATAAAAGTCAACGATATAGACAAGAAAGTATTAACTACCTTTATAGGCGGTAGGGGACTAAATGATTGGGTCCTTTACAATCACATCAAGCCTGGCATTGATCCGCTAAGCCCGGAAAACCTCTTATGTTTTGCAGTAGGGCCTCTCACAGGGACTAGCCTTTCTTCTACCAGTAGAATCCACGTAAGCACTTTATCTCCGCTCACGGGAATTCTCGGAGATGGCAACGGTGGAGGAAGCTTCGCCATTGCCCTGAAAAGAGCCGGTTTCGACCAGATAGTTTTCTCCGGCGCTTCTGACTCTCCTGTGGCCCTAATAATAGATGGAAACCAAATTTCTCTCATAGAGGCACAGGACCTAAAAGAAACATCAACATGGGAAAAAACCGATGCCTTAAAAGATAGATTCGGGAAAGATTTTTCTGTCGCCGCCATAGGCCAGGCAGGAGAGAACATGGTACGCTTCGCTTCTGTAATCTTCGACAAACATAACTCTGCTGCTCGAGGTAGCGGTGCTGTTATGGGGGCCAAGCAGCTGATGGCTATAGCTGTAAGAGGAAAAACGAAAACCTCAATAGCTGACCCTTTAACTTTCGAGGAACTGGCCAAATTGGACAGGGATTACTTGATGAATGACTCCTTCCAAAAAGATATAGTAGCAAAAATAGGCACCCACGTGGGCATGATCCGTTGGTACCCAGGCTACCGCAACAACGAAAAATATCTGGCCCCAGAAGAAGCGCCAGAAGAACTCCTGCCGGAGTCACTCAAGAAGTATGAAGTAGCTCGTACTGCCTGTGCAAGCTGTGTAGTGCCCTGCAAGGACGTCTTCCAAATACCAGAAGGTCCCTACAAGGGGGAAATAGGCAAAGCTATGGAACACGAGTGTATTCATTGCCTTGGAACCAATTCAGGCATCACCGATCCGGTGGCAATCATGACTATGGAAAACCTGGCTGACAAATATGGCATGTGCGTCATAGGGCTTGGAAATGCCATCGCTTTCGTTAAGGACTTGTACAACCGAGGCATTATAGGGAAAAAAGAGACAGAAGGATTAGACCTTTCTTGGGAGAACCTAGAGGCCCAGATAGAACTTATACACCAAATAGCCTTAAGGCAGGGTTTCGGCAACCTTGTGGCAGAAGGGCTTTATAATATTGCAAAGATAATTGGTCCAGAATCCATGCCATTCTGCTACCATGTAAAAGGCTTGAGCAGGGGGCACTTCCCGGCTGGAATTTTTTCCCTGGCCCACGCAACTTCCACTAGGGGAGCTGACCACTTGCGGGGCCGCAGCTGGGCCTTCGGTGAAAATGACCCCGATCTATGGCCAGACCTTATAAAAAATGGCCACATACCCGAAGAGGACCCGGTCAAAACCCTATTCATAGCAGAAAGGGCAGTGACCCTGACCGACATGATCGGAAGGTGTAAAGGCGCCGTTAACAACTGGGCCAGCGCCGTCCCCTTGGTTTTTAAATATCCCCTCTTAGACGGCCTCGCCCGCCTGATGTCTGCGGTGACCGGAGAGACCTACAGCGAAAAAGACCTTGAAGAGGCGTCAGACAGGGTGTACTTGCTTGAAATGGCATTCAACGCCAGGCAGGGAATACGCCGCAAAGACGATAGGTTCCCTGTAAAATGGGACATGATTGGAACAAAAGAGGCACAAGAGGAAGAAGCAAAACATGAAAAGATGCTTGAAGCTTATTATCAATTAAGAGGCTGTGACCTAGAAACCGGCCTACCTACAAAAGAGGCCATGGAAAAGTTAGGGCTTAGCCAGGAAGCAGAAAAACTTTACGGCTCAGACACCTTGGAAAATTGGGATGGCCCAACCCTTTGGCCTCTAGACAAATATCCTTCGGGGAATAGGAGAGCTTAACAAAAAAGCCCCCTGCTTCTGCAGGGGGCTTTTTTTAACATCCTGTGCGTTTAAATTTCATGCTCCTGAGGGAATTTGCGAGGGCAAGTAATGCAACTCCCACGTCGGCGAAGACCGCCTCCCACATGGTCGCTACCCCCATAGCCCCAAGGGCAAGGAAAAAAACCTTAACAGTAAGCACCAATGCAATATTCTGCAGGGTTATCTTTCGGGTCCTTCGGGCTATGCATATAGCTTCCGGTATCTTCTCGAGGGAATCGCCCATTATCACCACGTCTGCGACCTCTATTGCAGCATCGCTGCCTATACCCCCCAAGGCAACTCCCACATCGGCCCTGGTTATAACAGGAGAGTCATTGATGCCATCCCCAACAAAAAGCAGCTTGTCCTTTGCACCTGCCCTTTCCATCTCCTCTTCCACTGCCTCAACCTTTCCCTCAGGAAGCAGGGCACCCTTGAAATCAGAAATGCCCACTTTACCAGCAGCAGCTTCAGTTGATTTTTGATTATCCCCGGAAAGCACGATCAGCCGCTTTATTCCCAGGTCTTTTAGTTTCGAGACTGTTTTTTGGGCCTCCTGCCTCAAGGCATCTCCCAGAGTGATGCTTCCTGCATGCTTGCCTTCAAAAGCCACGTTTACCACGGTAGCGCCCTCTGCGCTTTCCCTTACTTCTATCCCGTTCTCTATCAAAAATTCCTTGGTTCCAACGATTACCTCTTTGCCCTTCCAAATCGCTTTTACACCTTTGCCGGGATACACCTGATGATGCTCTATGTCTTCGTCTTTGACCTTGAGCTTTCGATTCTCTGCCTCTTCCAATATAGCTCTTGCTATGGGGTGACTAGAGTGAAGTTCTGCAGCAGAAACCATCTTGAAGACCTCTGATTCATCAAAGCCATTAAAGGGTTCAACTGAGAGAACTTTGAAGATTCCTTCCGTCAAGGTCCCAGTCTTATCAAATACCACCGTCTTTACATCGTTAAGGGCATCCATGACAACTGAACCCTTTATTAACACACCCCTCGCTGAAGCAAGACCTATCCCGCCGAAATAACTCAATGGGATACTTATTACGAGGGCACATGGGCAAGATATGACAAGGAGCACAAGGGCCCTGTAAAGCCAGTCTGAGAAGACTTCACCTTCCATAATCAAGGGGGGGACAAAAGCGACAGCAACCGCGAGCAGTACAACCACTGGAGTGTAGTATTTTGCAAAGGTTGTTATGAATTTCTCCACTTTCGCTTTTCTAGCAGAAGCCCTTTCCACAAGCTCCATCATCTTGTATATGGAAGACTCCTTAAAGGGCCTGCTCACCCTTATCCTGAGCAGCCCCTCTTTGTTTATGAAGCCACCCTTTACCTCAGATTCGGGAGAAACACCCAAAGGAAGGGATTCGCCCGTAAGAGGAGACGTGTCTACGGATGAAATGCCCTCCACCACTACGCCGTCCAAGGGAATCTTCTCCCCCGGTTTTACTACCACTATGGATCCTGGGCTTACCTTCACTGGATCCATCTCAACCAGCTGCCCGCCCACGCTGACCAGAGCCGTCTTGGGGCGGGAAGCCAAAAGCGACTCTATGGACCTCCGGGACCTGTCTATTGCTTTATCCTGAAGGGCCTCCCCTATTCGGAAAAAGAGCATGACGCCCACGGCCTCAGGAAGAGCCCCTATGAAGAAGGCCCCGATCGTGGCGATAGCCATGAGAAAGTATTCGTCAAACACCATACCCCTTGTCAAATTTTTTATTGCCCTTGTTAAGATGCTGCTGCCTGCGGCCAAATAGCCCAATAAAGCTAGGGCATAGTTCCAAGGGTAATGAATGAATGGTCTCTCCTGGTCCACGAACAGCAAAACAAGGGACAAGGCCGAAAACACCATTACAGCCATTTCTTTAGTAACTTTAGACGAGTCTTGGCTTAAATCAGTGCCGCCAGAGGGACAACAACCGTCCCCTGATTCTTGCAGCGGCTCTTTAGCTTCTTTCGGCACCACTTCGACGTGAGGCTCAAAACTTTTTACCACATTGGTAACGGTTTCACGTTCATTGGCCAACCTGCTTTTTATGTAAAGGGTACCTTTTGACAGATCCAAATCCACTTCGTCTATCCCTTCGGTCTTCTTCAGTGCTTGCTCGATCTTTGCTGCGCAGCCCGCACAAGCAAGGCCCTTCAAGAGATACTTTTGTTCTGAGATGTCCGCCACCTGCCGCTCTATCATTCAGGTTCACCCTCCAATCTTTTGCCTTCTGCTACATGCTCCACTGCCATATCCAACGCTGCTTCTATGTGCTCGTCATCCAACGAGTAGTAAACCACCTTGCCATTCCTTTTGCTTTTCACTATTCTTCCGTCTCTAAGCTTTCGAAGCTGCTGAGAAACAGCAGGCTGGCTCATGCCCACGACGGCACAAAGGTCACACACGCAAAGGGGGCCACTCCTGAGAGCCCACAGTATCTTTAACCTCGTGCTGTCCGAAAAGAGCTTGTAAAAATCGCTAATCTCTTGGAAAACTTCATCGATAAGCATGGAGGACTTTGCCCTTTCGGCTTTGTCCTTGTGAACATAGAAGACATCGCAAGCAAGGTCTTCACTTTGTGGGGTTCGCTTTACAGAGGCCATGCAACCACTCCCAAACATAATCATATTCTTATATGATTATATGATAAATTTTATATAAGTCAATAAAAAAGGGGCGGTCTCCCGGACCGCCCCCTTATAAGGGAAAGTGAGTGCGGATTAAGCAATAGG
>NZ_JACDOB010000026.1 GCF_017656375.1 Thermovirga sp. | reverse complement strand
GGATCGCCTGTCTCAATGCCTATCTTCTTGCCAGTCATGGGATCAACGCCATTGTTAAGGGTAATTTCAAGTATTTTAGGCACATTAAGGTATCCTGTAAGAATGTATGCTTCTTTTCCGAAAGCTCCTGTCTCGACGCAACCGCTTGTTCCTCCCTCTCGGGCGTCTTCCAGCGTTTTACCAGCTCTTACCATTTCTGCTATTACCGCATCAGCATTAAATACAGACGGATATCCATAGCCTTTCCTTATGACTCTACACGCAGCTTTGAGGAAACGATCTGGAGTCTTTCTGCTCAACTGGATGTTAGCCTGTGGTTGCAACAAGTGAATTTCGTCCATTATCTCCAGCATCATGTAGGATATTTCGTTGACGCTGTCAGAGCCGTCGGGCAACAGCCCTCCAAGGTTTATGTTGGTGAAATCATTATAAGTCCCGCTTTCAGCCGCCGTAACTCCAACTTTTGGAGGTGCTGGATGGTTGTTAAACTTGATCCAGAAAGCAGAAAGGAGTTCTTTCGCCCAGTCTCTCGTTATTTTCCCTTCTTCCAGGTCTTTCTTGTAGAAAGGATAGAAATACCTGTCCAGGTGACCTGGATTCATAGCATCCCATCCATTCAATTCGGTGATAGTTCCAAGGTGCATGAACCAATACATCTGAAGGGCTTCCCAGAAATCTCTGGGAGCATAACGCGGTACCCATCTGCAATTTGAGGCTATCCTTTCAAGTTCTGCTTTCCTCTTGGGGTCTGTTTCTTCTTTTGCCATTTTTTCTGCCAACTCTGCATGGCGGTCAGCAAAAAGTATCACAGCGTCACACGCTATGCGCATTCCCTTAAGCTGCTCTCTCTTCTTAGTTGCCTCAGGATCATGCAGGAAATCCAAAGATGCAATGGACTCGTCGATTTCCCTCTTGAAGTCTTCTAAGCCCTTCTTATAAAACTTGCCGTCCAATGTCGTATGACCTGGGGCCCTCTGCTCCATAAACTCGGTAAAGATACCTGCAGCATAGGCATCCTTCCACTCATCGTCAAGCTGTTCAAAGATTCTATCTCGCATGGATCGACCTCTCCAGAAGGGTATGACCTTTTCTTTGTAGACTTGCTTGCACTTCTCGGATACTTTGTAAGGGGTTTTCTCCCTCTTGTCCAGAATCTCCAAATCCTCCAGCGAATGACATGTAAGCTCTGGATAGGTAGATACACATTTAGGCTTGGGGCCCCTTTCACCTACAATCAGCTCGTCCTTACCTATGTATATGGTCTTTTTCGCACACAGCTCCTTAAACGCCAAGGCCCTCATAACTGGAACGGAGTATTTCCCTATATTTTCCCTGTAAAAGTCCGTTATGATCTCAGCTCTTTCGTAATCCAACGTAACTGGAGTCTCATAACTTTCCTCCCTGAGCCTCTTAATTCGCTCGTTCATTTTTTACCCTCCAATCTTAACCTTAAGGTTTTTATCCTCAAAAATACGGGAAAACTTTCCCACTTCCTCTTTAGTTAGGTTTTTCAGATCCTTCAAAAGATAACTCATCCCAAGCTGTTCATATTTGTGAACTGCCGTTCCGTGATATGGAAGCAAATTAACATGCTCCACGCCGCCAAGGGTGCTCACAAAACTTGATATGGCATCAAGCTCCTCTTGACTGTCATTCACTCCTGGAATTACTGGCACCCTTACCCAAATTGAAGCTCCGCTCTCTGATAAAGCATGCAGGTTATGAAGTATTAGTTGGTTCGAGACGCCAGTATAAAATTCGTGTTTTTTTTCATCCATAAGTTTTATGTCATATAAGAAAAGGTCTACATATGGGGCTATTCGCATCAGCACCTCTGTCGGTGCATATCCTGTGGTGTCAATCGCTGTATGGATATCCTTCTTCTTACATTCCATCAGAAGCTCTTCAAGAAATTTAGGCTGAGAAAGAGGCTCCCCACCAGAAAAGGTCACTCCGCCTTTGGATTCATCAAAGAAGAGCACGTCCTTCTCTATCTCGTCCATAATCCACTGGGTAGTAACTTCCTGCCCTATAAGCTCCCTGGCTTCTGCTGGGCAGGCCTTTACGCATGCACCACAGTTATCGCAAAGCTCTGGATCAGCAACAAAACCTCTTTGTGTTAAGCGTATGGCTCCTTTCGGACATACTCTCTCGCAAGCTCCACATCCAATACACCGATCTGCCTTATAAATCACAACTGGCTCAAAGGCTTGGCTTTCTGGATTGTGGCACCACCAACATCTTAAAGGACATCCTTTCAAAAAAACTGTATCTCTTATTCCAGGTCCGTCATGTATGGAATATCTTTTTATGTCAAAAATTACCCCTTTTTCCAAAGCGCACTTCCTTCTTTCTCTAGAAATCACTTTACCAAACTAACTTATCTGGCCGACTTCTCAGCAGCTTCAGCCTCCGCATAATATATATTTATGAACCTCTCTTGAACTTTAAACGACCAATGAACGTCTCTTATAAATTCCGATGCTCCTCTTGCATCGCCGTCTTTTATCAGACCTACAAATGTTTCATGTTCCCCGGTAGAAATCACTTCCCACTCTTTAACAAAACCTTTTCTTCTCGGAAAATCGTATAACCTGCTTTTTAAAGTCATAACGGTCTTAATCAAAGTTTCGTTGTCGGAGAGATTAAGGTATACGTTATGAAATGCAATGTTATGCTCATAAAAAGTATCAAAATCGTCACGATCCAACGCCTCGCGCATCAATTTATTTTCCTCTTCCAGCCTCCTAATATTCTCATCAGAGCTCAGCTTATCGAAATTAGAAAGGATCACGGCTGCCTCCAGGGCACCTATTATCTCGTAAGCATGGCGTATGTCCTTTTTTGTCAAAGGATTAACCATAATACCTCTCCTGGGATAAAAGACGACAAACCCTTCCAATTCAAGCTGAATCAATGCTTCCCTCAAGGGAGTTTTGCTTATTCCCAACTTAGCGCTCATCTCGTTCAAATTCAAAAAAGCACCAGGCTTAAGCTCCCCCATATTAAGCTTCCTTCTTAAATATTCATAAACCTGTTCCCTCAAAGATTTGGTCATAATAACTTCTTTACTTAACATGCCTAATCCATCCCACCTATTCGATATCTAATATATCAGATATTTGATATTAGAACAACTCTGATTGTTCCGTATATAGTATATCTATTTTAACAAATCAAACTTATCTGACATCTAGCCTTCTGCGCAAGCTGTTATCTAAGTTCCTTATAACATTTTAACTGCATAGGCTGCTTGACTTTCATGCACGCTATGCTTTCTCTTGTAATGACGATTTTAGAAAATTTTTGCAAATTTCTAAAATCCTTTGAGCATAAGGAGGATCAGGCCACTTTTTCTTTACAGCTGTCCTGGAAAAAGCCCCGCAGAAAAGACACAGCCAATAAGCGTAGACCGAAGATGTCGCAAGTCCAACCAGCAAAAACAAAAAACATAGGGCCGCAAACAAATTTCTATAAAACAACCCAACACCTCCTTCGTCTTTACCATGGTGTCCCTAATATTACATGAGGCAAAAACAAAACCAACTTGGGGAAATAACTCGTAAATATAAGCACTGGTCCCCAACACAAAAACATAAAGTAAAGGGCCGGCCTCATCATTTCGTCTATAGGTGTGTTGTTGAGCCTCCCCGCCAAGTACAAGACTGGAGCAGCAGGAGGGGTAATGCACCCTAATCCAGTATTTACGCCAACAATTGCAGCATAATGAATTGGGCTGAAACCCAATTCCATAATTATGGGCATCAATACAGGAGTAGTAAGGACAACCACACTGATGTCGTCCATGAGCATGCCCATTATCACCAGGAAGATGTTGATCATGAAAAGAATGACCCACCTATTTTCTGAGACCGACTTGAAAAGCACCAACAGCCTCGAAGGCAGATCTTCCAACAAATACAGGCGGCTTAACATGGACACAGAAAAGAGCATGGCCATAATTACCCCTGTGGTAACCGCAGACTCCACAACCGGGGCCCATAAGCCCTTCCAATCAAACCCCTTATAGACGAACATGCCGACGGGAATAGCGTAAAGGACTGCAACAGCGGAAGCTTCAGTGACAGTCATTATACCTCCATATATTCCCCCAAGGACTATAATGGGAAGCAATAAGGCCGGAAGAGCAACTTTTCCTCTTTCCTTCAACAATCGCCACTTTTCTTCATTGCTCCTACGATGAGCTACTAAAACTTCCTTGTTGTCTCTGAGCAACCAAATGTTCACCAGGCTTATCAATGTTATAGTCAACAACCCTGGGACAACTGTAGATAAAAAACAAGCAAGGACAGGCTGGCCGCTTATCCAAGCAAAAATTATAAGTGTGGCATTTGGAGGTATCAAAAGACCAAGAAGCGACGCATTAGCCATCAAAGCTGCAGAATGCCCCCTAGGATAACCTTCTGCCTTCAACCTGGGGAACATGATTGTCCCAATGCAGGAAAGCGTTGCGCATGCCGCCCCTGATATCGATCCGAAAACCGCGCAGGAGATGGTTCCAACTACTCCTAGACCACCCTTTATGTGCCCCACAAAAACATCTACCAAATCTATGAGCTTTTCGCCTATTTTGCCTCTTTCCATGATGCCACCGGCCATTATGAAAAGGGCAATAGCTATCAGGGGAACCGAGTTTATCTTGCTGAATGCGTAAGGCAAAAGCTGCGTCGCCTGGTAACCAGTACCATCAGGCCCACCAAAGAAAATAAGCCATGCTGAAGAAGCCATAAAACTAACAGGCACAGGCACACCTAACATTAGACAAACTAACAATATAAGAATGGCAATGTAAATCATTTCGAACCTCCTAAAAACAGTTCTTTGGCACTCTTAAAAAGGTATACGGAGAAATAGTAGAGCATAAAAATTAATCCCAGGAAAACGGCAAGATAGGACGTCCAAAGGGGTATCCTCCAAATAGTAGTCATTGGAATAGCCACGCCGGTACCCAAAGGCCCCCTAAATCCAAACATAAAAAAGTCGTACCCATACCATACAAAAAGCCCCGTAACTCCCACGGTTACCAAATCTTTCAAAAAAACAAGAAATCTCTTTAGTTTGCCATCAGGCACGTAAGATTGAACCAAATCGGCAGAAACATGAGTTCCATTGAAAGCACCGATGGCAGCTCCTGAAAAATAAAGCCAGAATGCCAAAAGCTTGACCCATTCCTCATAACCATAAAGATCTCCTTTTAGTATATAGCGTGTAAACGTAGCAAGAGATATCAGAATAGTCAACAATATGGACATACTAAAGGTGACCAAAGAAAAAGAATTTATCACTATCTTGTCAAAAATATTACTCGGTCGTTTAAATCCTACAGATTCTTCAATCTCGACTATATTATTTTGCTTTTTCACCAAAACGAACACTCCCCTATTGCTTTTTGATATAGCCAACACTTAGGGGCCAGAATGCATTCTGGCCCCTAAAATAATTCTAGAGAAAATTATTTCGGCCCAAGCTCTTTCCTAAACTCGTCAATTAACTCTTTAGTCATTCTCTTCTCGAGTTTTGGCCACGTGCTAGCACAGGCCTTTGCTATAGGCTCAAGCTCTTCTGGGGTATAGGTATGTACATCTATTCCTTGTTCCCTCATCAGTTGCATATATTTTTCATCGTTTGCTTTGGCTTCCTCAATACTCTTCGCGCTTGCGTGTGCTACGGCTTCAGCTATAATCTTCTGATCCTCAGGGCTCAATTTATTCCATGTTTTCATGCCTATCATATAGTTCAAGCACTCCAGGGAATAGTTAGTCATGTACCAATGTTTGAGCACATCCCTCAACATAGTGTAGGCAGCCGCCACGGAAAAGCCGTTTACACCTTCACAAACTCCGGTCTGTAGAGACTGATAAACATCGGACCACGGTATGGTCACTGTTCTGTATCCCATAGCCTCAGCAGCAAGCTTGTAAACATCCATATTGGGTACTCGAATCAAAACGCCTTTGTCCACTGCGGGGTTAAGGGGCTCGTTGGCAGGCTTTACAGTGCCTGTGCCGATCATACCTTCAATGAAAAACCCAAGAAGTTTCACTCCCAAACGTTGGTTTAACTCGTCCATCTTGTTAAAAAGCCAAGCGTTAGGCGCAAAGATCTTTTTGACGTCATCATAACCTTTTACAAAGCCGTTGATATAAACCAACTCCAGCCTGGGGTCAAACTGGCTAGGCACAGAGGTGCAGGACATATCTATAGTTCCACGAATCATTTCCTCGTATACTAGCTCATAGTCTCCTAGCTGACTGGCAGGGTAAACTTTAACTTCAATACGACCGTTTGATTTTTCTGCCACTTCCTTTGCTATCTCATTCATCAACATCGTCGCAGGATGGTCCGCCGGAGACTGTCCCGCAAATTTCAAGGTAATTTCCGGCGCTGCAAAGGCTGTACCTGCGAACAACATCAAAACCATTGCAAGACCCACCACAACGCCTACACACGTTTTCGCTTTACCCACTTCTTCCAACTCCTTTCATTAAACCACTCACCTAAGTCTCCCCTTTTACTTTCACAACACAAAATGTGACATTAACTTACTCTCTTCTTCTCTGAACACCCCCCTTTCTTCAATTGAGGCAAATGTTATTCAATATGTGATATATTAAACATTGGATATAAGACATTTTATATCCTATATTTTCTGCTTGCACTTTGTCAAGATATTAGGAAAATATAGAGAGTGTTTTTTGTGCTTTTGCAATAACCAAGAAAAGCAAAGAATGAGGGGATGGGAGAAAAGATGAAGCAAGTAAGTATTTTAAATAACGTTATAGGTCCCATAATGAGGGGGCCTTCAAGCTCTCACACCGCTGGTCCTTGGAGAATCGGAAGGCTTGCCAAAGATCTGCTGGGGAGCAAGCCCTGCAAAGCTACTTTCTTAATGGATCCAACCAGTTCACTGGCCATCTGTTATCACGATCAGGGAAGTGATTTGGCTTTAGTAGCAGGGCTCCTGGGCAAAGACCTAACAGATCCTGACTTTTTTGAGGTTCTAGATCTGGCTCCAAAGATGGGACTTTCCGTTTCATTTAAGCTGGAAAAGTTCCCTGAAGCCGATCACCCCAACAGCTTGCTAGTTGTATTGGAGGCCAAAGATGGATCCTCTGTAAGGCTACATGCCAAATCTGTCGGGGGAGGGTCTATAGAAATAACATCCGTCGACGGCTGCCCCGTCCTAATCAAAGGTGACCGACATGAAATATTGATTGAAGCCACCCCAGGCACAGAAGAACAAATAATTCAATTACTTAAACAATGGACAGAGAACATAGAAAAAACAACCTGCGACAACAAGCTGACGTTGCACGGTTCTTCTCCATTCGAACCTTCAAGTGACCTTATAGACATCCTTAAAAAATCACAGCTGGCAAAAAAACTAAAGTACGCAAGGCCGGTAATGTTCCCTCTTGCAGGCAAAGAATTATTTAGGGATCTAAAGCACTTGCTTGAGTTGGCAAATGAAAATGATTGGTCGTTAGGGGAAACGGCACTTTTTTATGAACATGAAATTCTAAAGCTGCCCATTGACTTTCTAAACAGCGAAATGGAAAAACGACTTCACTTAATGTTAGACGCAGTGGAAGAAGGACTGAAAAACGAAAAAATATCCATGAAGTTACTTAGGCCAACTGCCAAAAAAATCATGGAAGCAGAAGAAAGAGGCAAAGTGTTTCTTGGAGGTACTCACTTAAAGGCTGCCGCAAGGGCCATGGCAGCCATGCATGTAAGCAGCTCGGGAGGAGTAGTATGTGCAGCACCAACGGGGGGTTCAGCAGGCCTTATACCTGGAGTTATGGCAACACTCATAAAAGATATGGGACTCAGCAAGACAGAAGCTGTACGTTCCCTGTGGGCAGCTGGTGCCATAGGGCTTCTTTTGGACCAAAGAAGCACCTTTGCAGCTGAAGTAGCAGGATGCCAAGTAGAAATAGGTGCTGCAGGGGCAATGGCCGCTGCAGCGATAGTAGAAGCTGCAGGAGGAAAAGCCAGCCAAGCCTGTGATGCCGCTTCCATACTCTTTCAAAATGTAATGGGATCAGTATGCGACCTTATCCAGGGAATAGTGGAAATCCCCTGCCACACCAGAAACGCTGCCTTAGCCTCTCAAGCTTTCTTGTGTGCTGACCTTATACTGGGCGGCTACCAAAACCTCGTCCCTCTGGATGAAACAATAGATGCCGTGGACAGCGTAGGCCGTATGCTCCCTGAGGAACTCCGCTGCACATCAAGGGGAGGCATAGCTGTTTGTCCATCTGCTTTAGCCCTGCCAAGGTTGGATTTAAAAAACTAGACAAATTTTATTGAGGAGGTATGAAAGATGCTTCTTATAAGTGGAGAGATAATTAAAGAGGTCTATACGATGAAGGAAGCTGTTGAGGCTACTAAAAAGGCCTTTCAGCTATTTTCTGAAGGCTCAACCGACGTTCCTCTAAGAACCCATCTGGCTATCCAAAAACATAACGGCCGAGTCCTCTTCATGCCAGCCTACGTAAAAGACCCGCTGGACGCAGTAGGCATAAAAATAGTCTCCGTTTATTTTGACAACCCTTCGAAAGGACTGCCTGCAATCCCTTCTGTTGTGACTCTTATGGATGCAACTACTGGAATGCCTAAAGCCATTTTGAACGGAACAGTTTTAACTCAGATAAGAACAGGAGCTGCAAGCGGCGCAGCTACCGATCTGCTGGCCAGAAAGGATGCCCAAATAGGAGCAATATTTGGGGCTGGTGGACAAGCGCCCTCCCAAATAGAAGCGATGATAACCGTAAGGCCGCTTAAGGAAGTAAGGATATTTGATCCCATCAGGGAAAGAGCAACAAACCTGATAGAAAAAATTAAAGCAAATACCCCATTCAACAAGGTAAAGCTTACAGCTACTAACACTCCTGAAGAAACCGTTAATGGTGCTGATATCATAACAACTGTCACCACAGCGAGAGGTCCTGTCTTCAATGCTAAGGACATAAAAAAGGGAGCCCATATTAACGCTGTAGGATCCTACACCCCCGACATGCAAGAGCTTGATCCCCTAATCTTTGGCAAATGTGGCAAGCTCTTCCTAGATTCGCGAGAAGCTGTTTTGGAAGAATCAGGCGACTTGATAAAACCTCTAAAAGAAGGCCTACTCTTAGAAGACCAGATAAGTGGTGAGCTAGGCGAACTTGTAGCAGGCAAAAAGGTAGGGCGGGAAAGTGAAGATGAAATAACCATATTCAAAACTGTGGGGTTAGCCGTTCAAGATGTAGTTGTGGCAGAAGATATTTACAAAAAAGTAACCCACGCCGGGGTGGGTCTAAGCGTAGACCTTTAAAAAGAAGGGGGCCTTTGGCCCCCTTCTCGCAATTATATACAGGCAGGCTCAAAGAATAGCTCTCCCTCCTCAAACCTGGTGAATCTGAAAACGGATACATCTATAAAGGGGTCTTTACCCACTACGATTTCAGACATTATTCTTCCTATTGAGGGAGCAAACTGCAATCCGTGACCACTCCAGCCACAATCAAGGTAAAAGCCCTCCACTGGTGTCGCGCCCACTATAGCCTGTTGGTCAGGAGTTATGTCATATGGGCCAGTCCACTGCCTGACCACCCTCACCCCTGAAAGACACGGCATTTTGGCCAATACCCTACGGGAAACCTCAAGCAAAAATTCCCATGAAGACTCAAAACTTGTATCCTTCTTCTCATTGGGGTTACCCCAACCCAGCATAAAGGTGCCGTTTGGACACTGCTTAAAGTAACTTCCATCGTCCAAGCACAAAGTCATGGGATGTTTCATTCTCTCTATGGGTTCTGTAATCAGTATTTGGTGCCTTTCTGGCACAATGGGAACATCCAGCCCTATCCATTTGGCTACTTCCACACTCCATGGCCCAGCGGCGCATACGACACATCCCACATCCCAATCTCCCTTTGAAGTTTTAACGCCTACAACCTTCTCCGCTTGGACCTCAAGTCCCGTCACAGGAGTTTGAGTATGTATCACAGCTCCCAACCTTTTAGCTGCATCTGCATAAGCAAAAGTTAAAGTATGGGGGTTTATATGTCCATCTTTCTCGTTCCAGCTGGCACCTATCATTCCCTCGGTGTTCAAGCCTGGAGCAACTTCTTTTATTTCTTCTGGCGTCAGGATTTTAGAGTTTATGCCCAAAGAATTCTGAAGCTCCACATTTTTCTTCAGCTGTTCAAGCTGAGATTCGCTATAAGCTATCCACAAATAGCCCGAAGGATCGTACTCCAAGTCCGCCTCATACTCCAGCTCTTCCTGGAGTACCGGAAATTTTTCTAAATTATATAAAGCCAACTTACAATTAACCTCCGTACCAAACTGCTGTCTTATTCCTGCGGCACTTCTTCCACTCCCACCTGAGGAAAGATAGTCTCTCTCAAAGAGCACTACCTTGAGGCCCTCTTTCGCAAGATGCCACGCCACAGAACAACCATGAACTCCTCCTCCTATAATAGCCACATCCGCTGTGTTTCTTGCCATACTCCAACTCGCCTCCTCGATCCATGGACAAAAATTTCAAACATGTATATATTTATATATTATTGCTTTATTCTACAATCTTGTGAAACAGAGTTCAACTGAATGTTTCAAACATTAAGCCAATTTGAACTATAATATAATGCATGCAAGGAGGGATTTTCATGGAGTTGACGAGAGCTACTGCCGTAGTAGACAGCCATACTGGGGGAGAGCCTACAAGAATCATCGTAGGAGGCGGACCGTGGCTAAAAGGAAAAACCATGCAAGAGCGATGGGAATATCTTAAAACCAATCTAAAGGATTTTAGGGATTTCGTGATGCATGAGCCAAGAGGGCATTCCGATATGTTTGGGGCTTTTTTAACTCCCCCAGAGCGAGAGAACTCCCACTATGGCGTTCTTTTCATGGATTCGGGAGATGGAGTGTCCATGTGCGGGCATGGTTCCATTGGAACAGCCTATACATTGGTGGAGCTCGGCATGGTACCAAGGACTGAACCTGTGACAAAGGTTGTACTGGACACCCCTGCTGGCCAGATAACTTTGGACGTAGAATACAAGGATGGTAAGGTTGGGGAAGTTACACTGGCAAATGTACCAGCTTTCGTATATGCCACGGACGTAGAGATTCCACTACCTTCTCTTGGAGGTAAGAAAATTCGCCTCGATATTTCTTATGGCGGCAATTTCTTCGCCATAGTAAAAGCTCAAGACTTAGGATTCTCCCTGGAAAGGGAAGAAGCTCCCGAACTTTTAAGAGTCGGACAAGAGATTCTTAAAGTTGTAAACGAAAGATGCCCAGTAGAGCATCCTACAGAACCCCACATAAACTACGTTGGCCTAGTAGAATTTTCCCTTGAAAGAGATAACGCCCCCACTAAAAACTGCGTTGTTTTTGGCGAAAGTAATGTAGATCGATCCCCTTGTGGAACAGGAACATGCGCCAAGATGGCATTACTTGCTTCAAAAGGGAAACTCGCCCCTGAAGAGATTTTCCTTCATGAGAGCATTATAGGAAGCGTGTTCAAAGGATTTTATAAACCTGGACCTATGATAGGAAAGTTCCAAAGCATATTTCCCTTCATTAAAGGCAAAGCCAGCATAACGGGCTTTAACTTCCTGGTAAAACAAAAAGATGATGAGGTGGGGGAAGGGTTTTTGCTGCCTAGGTAATTTATCTTATGAGGGAGTTTGGGCCTCCTTGGGCCCATCCCCCTCATACAACTAAATACTTCAAGGAGTTACTACATCTCCGTATATGTTCACTCTCTCTTTAGGCTTATCCACACAGAACCTCCTTACATTTATTCCATTAGGAAGGATCTTTATGGCCAAAACAGGGCCATGGGTGCTATAAAGGTCCATGACAAGGTTTTCGCCCAATCGGAGAGGCACAAGGGCTCCCGTCTCACAAACCCACACCCTCTCCGTTTCCTGGCTTTTTGTCGTGAAAATCTGGTCCCTCACTGGCTTCAATTGCTTGCCGCTTTCCTTGTCGTACAAATCCAAATCATTGATTTCATTACCAAATACAACCACAAACCCATAGTCGCCAAAACCATCAAGAAAAGCCTGAATAACCTTTAATATCCTTCGCTGAGTATCGCTAAAACTATCCAATGAATGAGGCAAACCTCCATCCTCTCGGCTATCGCCCAAAAGCACCTCAGCATACACTCCTCCGATAGTTACAAGAAGCTTTTCCCGGAAAGTCTCAAGTGAGTTTATTATCTCCGAAATTGGAACTTTCTTGGGTTCTCTGCCATCTGCCCAGGCCGCCAGCATCCTAAGTCTCTCCAATTTCATTTTGGCCAAAGGTGATAGTTCCTCAGGAATAGAAAATATATTGGAAAAGCCCTTTCCGAGAAGAAACGCCCCTTCTTCTATTTTTCCTTCCTGGAAGCTCCGCTCTATCTCTATATCGTTAGATAAATCCCCTATATGCCCATCTGGAAATAAGGCCCTGTAAAATACCAAAAGGGGCAGTAAGGACACTCCTTCCATTTGCTCTTTCGACTGAGGGAATATAGGGATTTCTTCTTCAAAAGTGCTAGTTAGCCCATTATATACATTACTATTTTCGTCTTCGAAATACAGCTTTATGCGGAACCTGTAATTCCCCCAACTCATGGGCATGAAACCAGGAAAACTTTGACCCTTTGGATACCCTTGTAATCCTCCAGGGTACAAATTCCTTTTTACTAGCACCCATTGGGAATTACTTTTTTTTACAAAGACAAAATCTGATGGATCAAATTTCAGAGCGCCGCCTGGGGCCTTAACTCCTGCAACTCTGCTTAAAAGCAATTCCAATATCTTTTCATTTTTAGGATTCTCAAAAGCAGTTTTCTTAATCTCTATAGGTTCTATCTCCAAAACTGGATTAAGCCCATAAGATCTCAATAAAGAGCCCCAATCACTCTCGCCCTCCGTTTTATCTCCAAGAGTCAATTTCAATGGCACATAGGTTCCAGGAATGGGTTTTTCCCCTTCCGCTATCTCTACGCTTTTGATCATTGGCTCAACACCTACAATAAACGTCTTTATGTCAAACAGATTTATCTCAGGGGCCTCAATTGTTATAGTTTCCACGACTGGAGATTTCATCTTGCTATTTTGATCCCACTTGTAATAGACAAAGTGTTCTTCAGCATATTCTGACTCCAGAGATATTTGATCTTTAAGCCATGGCCCATCAGGAGAGCAGGAAAACAGACCCTTGCTGCTCGTAGCCCTTATAATAACCTTACATTTTTCTCCCTTATTATGCTGTTCGCCTCCATCTATACGGAAATACACCCGATTATAAAATGGGTTCCCTCGGGGAATAGCCTCATGTTCAAGCCACGTTCTGAGTTTCAATGGGAGCTCAAATTTAAACTTTATCTTCCGAGCTTCGCCAGATTGTTGGTCGCTAATATGTATACTCAGTTCTTTAGCACTTAAATTTCTTTCTTTAAGCTCATCAATGCTAGGAGGTATAAAAATGACACTACTCTTTCCTAACGGATCAGTGGTTATATAAAGGTTTTCTTCATCTGCAGCGGTAACAAATGGAGACCATACTTCTCCAATTTCAGGCTTTTTCAGCACAATTTTTGCATTTGATACAGGTTCTCTTTTCTCTCTAACCTGTATGTTTATAGTCACAAAGGTATCTTTATTTAACAGCAAAATCCCCTTCTCGTTCTTACTTAGATTACAAGATACTATCAGCTGGCGGCCCTTTTGGGTCCCGCCTGGAATCAAAATGCTACGGCTTTTATCTTCAAAAATGTTTTTATATGCCATTTCTGAAGCTTTAACAAAGGCATCAAACAGCTGGTCATATATCTCTTCCATTATATTTTGGGGTATCTCAGGATCTGTACAGGTTATGACCACCTTGTGCCCTAAACCAGATTCTCCCCTTGAAACCACGTAAAAATACTCTTTCTGTCCTTCGCGAACTCTCATGAAAACAAGGTTCTTATCGTTGTTTTCAAAGGCTTGTGCATTTTCACCTATCCGAACATCAAAAAACGGATAAGAGCTCCACTGAAGAGCAAAAGCATTCCACTCCTCAAATGCTCTTTTCTCTCCGTTGGCTTCCTTTAGGCCATCATATATCCTAACTACGCGGCCTAAAGTTTCAAAAGACTTATCCTTTTGCTGTTTAACGTCAATGTACAAGTGCCCTTCTACTGATGAACCTTTTGTCCAGGAATAAGCCATCTCTGGAATGTTATCGAAAAAATTTTTTCTGAACAAATGCTCTGTTCTTTTTACCGATTGAGAAACTATTTCTTCAACCTTCTTTTTTTGTTCCTCTAATTTCCTTTCAACCTTTTCATCTCCTGGCCAATAGGTGTCTACAAACCTTGGCAGTAAAGACAAGAACGCGACATCCCTTTCAGGATCATAACGCCTTGCAGCTTCTATAATGTTGTTGTTATAAGCAAAAACATCTTGCTGCCTCTTTAGGGCAACTTTTTTGTCGTAACTGTTATAAGGTTTAAATTGAAAATCTTTCAGTCCTAACATGTACTCCTTAACTCTCAAAGTGCTCCTTATGTCGGTCCATGCCAGAGGAAAGACCTCCTCCAAATAGCGATCTAAAAAACATAGTGGCAAACCTTCTACCGTCAAGTGAGAAGGGTCAAACCATTCACCATAATCCCAACCGTTGTATATGTTTCTTGCCCAATATTCTGCAGGGTCATTTACCTGAAGAAGCATCTTCTGCTTGTCTTCTTCACTTAAAACTTTCCTATAATATTTGCTCTTCATGGCCCTTGAAGACCATTTTGTACCTATTTTGTGGATCCCTTTGAAAGGAGTAGGCCACCTTAGAGGGTCTTTTCCAAAATGCTTCACAAAAGCTTCTTTAACGTCCTCAAGCTGCACTTCCTTCACAGCAAGCAAGAACGTATCGGTAGATGTTATGGTCAGGTCGGCTGCACAGTTAAAGCCCCAAGATGGGGTCAATGGCAAGCCTAAAAAGTTCAAAAACACCAGCAAAAAAAGCAAAGCCCTTATCAACATAACAACTCCTTTTTAAAACACAAATATAAACCCCAAAATTATTTTAAATTATATGCCATAATATAAACAGGAGGTGGCTAAAAATATGGTTTCTAAAAAGAATTCGCTGACTCCCCGCAAAACATACTTACTGGTAGTGTTAGTCTTTATAATATGTTTAGGGGCTTTTTCTCTTTTCTGGTCCCGTATAGAGGCCAAAGTCGAGGCTATACAAATTGTAAAGGAAAGTTATTTGCCGAAAGAAAAACTGCAAGCTTTTGTGTCAAAGGTCAGCAAAGAAGGTAAGTTCAAACTTATCGGGTGGGGCATAAAGCCAACAGAAGAAAAAGGCAAGTACATAGTAAGCTATACATTAAACAGGTTAAACAGGGAAGGCTTCAAGATAGGCCCAGTTGAGGGGTATTGGTTCAAGGTAGATATTCAAAACGACATATGTGAGCAAATTTTCCCTGAGGGAACCGTTACTCCCACCGAATAAAACTTATAAAGGGGGGAATCAATATGTACTACTTCAAATTTATAGCACTAGTCTTAGGCGTCATAATGATAACTCTGGCTCCTATAGTATTGTTACTTAGAGAAAGATGGAGGGCTTTCGTGCTCGAATACATTCTTCCGGAAAGGCAGCCTTTTTGGCTATGGGTAACTGGTGCAATAAGCTTGTTGATTGTTGCCATAACTTGGTACGTAGAGTTCACTACTAAGGTGCCCTTCTCGTGGGTTATAACATTGCTAATAACTCTCGCACTGCCCAAAAGCTATTTCTTCCTGTTCCACTATGAGCAAGCCCGCAAGAAAATATTGCCGCTCATTCAAAAAGACATCTTATTCTTTTGGAGCTATAGTATCTTCATGTACTTGCTAGGAATCATAATCCTATCCCTTGGAATGTTTTCACTATAAAAATTCTACAAACCCTTATAGCACGTGTGGGCTGATTATATAATCAGCCCACACGACATTTATTTTAAAGTTTCAACCCAATATGCTATTGGTCTTTATATTCAGAAGTTATACTCATACCCTCTATCCAACCATCATCCAAATCATCCAATAAATTCCTGAGTTCCTCTACTCCGTCCTCCAAGAAACATTCTAAGGCTGAAGTACAATTCAAATTAGTGACTACTACCTTGGCTTCCTCTTTCACGTAAAACACCTCCTTATTGTTCAATACAACGAATAATAATTCTAGTCAAAATCTTCAATCTTTGCTATTATATATTTTAGCAGATTAATTAAGAGCAGTGAAGTAAGACTAGTTAAGTTGAGAAAAAAAGGAGGAAAAAAGCATGCCAAAGTTTAATATGCCACATGAAGGTCACGAAAACCACTTATGCTATCTTCACAATTTAGGAATACTTGAAGCCAATCTGGACCACTATAAAAAACTTGTAAAAGATGCCAAATATATATGTAAACGATGTGGCCGTGCCGCAAAACAGCCGGAGAACCTTTGTGAACCAGAAGAGCTCTAAGTAACCGCAATCCTTGTTAGGAGAAGGTTCAACCTTCTCCTAATTCCTATAAACATAACAAATGAAAGGTCAAACATATCACCATGATTAGCATTACAGATGTTCTCACTTTGAGTTCGAAACTTTCCTACAATTTCTGGGAACTTAGCAATGCTTTGGCTCATGAACCTGAAGTTTCATCAAAGGAATATAATTCTTCACTCTTGCACACTCAAACTTTGGAAAAATTTGGTTTTCGCATAGAGAAACCATTCGCAGCTACCCAAACTGCCTTCCGTGGCACTTTTGGCAAAAGAGGACCGACATTGTCCTTCCTTATAGAGTATGACGCCCTGGAGGGAATAGGTCATGGCTGCGGACATAATCTGAGTGGCGCTCTGACGAGCCTTTCCGCAGTTTTATTGTCCCGATTTGCCCCTCTTCTTCCACCAATTAAAATTACAGCACTAGGAACCCCCTCTGAAGAAATAGGAGATTTTAAAGCCCATCTAGCTGAAAAAGGCCATTTAAGGGGCACAGACCTTGCATTGATGGCTCATGTAACTTCCGGAAAGAGCAACGTAAGCTACCGCTCTCTAGCTATGAGCACTAGGGATTTTTGTTTTACCACAGACGGTAAAGCACTACCTTGGGGTCAACTTATGGGGCCAAATCCTTTAGCAGCTTTCGCTGATTTCGTGAAAGCCTTAGAGAAACTACAAACACAAGGCCCACATGGGGCCTTGGTCAGTGGAATAGTCCTAAACGGGGAGAAAGATCCTTTTGAGGCAACATCACAGATAACAGGCAGGTTCGTATTTTGCTCTGCTAAAAAAACCCTGATTGATAAATTTCTTGAGGACGTCTACAAAGAAGCCTCAAGGATTGCTCAAAACAGAGGCCTGCAAACAAACCACAAGATCGTAGGCCACGACCTTTGGGAATTTCTTCCCAATAGACCTGCTGAAGAGGCTTTGATACCCATTTTTAAGTCCATGCATTTTGAAGTAGAAGAAGACAATGAATGGTCTTTTGAGGGAGCCTCTGACGCCGGCAATATAAGCCAAATCTGCCCCATGGTTCACCCCTTCATATCCATAAGCAAGAAACCAATACAAAGACACACCAAAGAATTCGCAGAAGCAACCAAAAAGCCAGAGGCCCACAAGGCACTGGTTGTAGGTGCCGCCGCATTGGCCATGTTAGCAATAGAATTTGCTTCTAATGAGGCATTTAGAATAAAAATTAAAAATTATTTTTTAGACAACAAGAAAA
>NZ_JACDOB010000025.1 GCF_017656375.1 Thermovirga sp. | reverse complement strand
CTTGGAGCTTATTTGGAAAGAAGAAACTACAGGATGTGACTTGCTCAAGATGGTATTTAGAAGGAGGGGAGAAAAGTGAAGATAGGCGAAATAGCGTCATTTATAGATAAGGATGAGCTTGTGAAACTTACGTCGGAAAGCCTGCGTGTAAACACGGTTAACCCGCCGGGGAACGAGAGGCCTCTGGCTGAGTTTTTCGCGGAGAAGATGGGGGAACTAGGGCTTGAGGTTCGTATTTGTCCAATTGGGGAAAGCAGGGCAAATGTAGTGGGGATTTTAAGGGGAAAAGGCAAGGGGCCGGCTTTGCTATATAACGGTCACCTTGATACGGTGCCCCCAGGGGATGTGAAGTGGGATTATGACCCATTTTCGGGAGAAATTGTTGGGGATAAAATTTATGGCCGAGGTGCAGCAGACATGAAATCTGGCCTTGCGGCCATGATTATGGCTGCAGGAGCTTTGAAAAAGTCAGGGATAGAGCTTGAAGGGGACCTCATAATAGCCGGAACAGCGGGTGAGGAAACCGATAGTATTGGGGCAAAAGAGCTTTTAAAAGAAAAAGAGATGTCTAGAGTTGGAGCTATCCTGATTGGAGAACCCAGCGACAACGAGTTGTATATAGCAGAAAAAGGAGCGTTGTGGCTAAATGTAAAAGCGTTAGGAAAAACGGCTCATGGATCCATGCCTGAGATGGGCATAAACGCAATTTTACACATGAAACAATTTATGGAAGAGCTTTGCAGCTACAAATTTGAATATCAGGAACATGAGCTCCTTGGCTGCCCTACCATGAATATAGGCACCATAAGGGGAGGTATAAAGACTAACGTCGTTCCTGATTGCTGTGAAATGACCGTGGATATAAGAACAGTACCAGGGATGAGCCACAGTGCAATTCTTGAAGACTTTAAGGCCATTATTGAAAAGCTGAAAGAGGACATTCCAGAGCTTAATATGGCTATAGAGGTAGAAAATGACAGGCCCCCTGTTGGAACGGATAAAGACCATGAATTTGTTAAGTTAGCTATAAAGGTAGGGGAAAGGGTATTCAAAAAGACCTTAGTGCCTCAAGGAGTTAATTACTATACCGATGGGGCAGCCTTCGTACCGGAAATGGGCTTGCCAATGTTGATTCTTGGCCCAGGCGAAGCAAAGTTAGCCCACCAGCCCAACGAATACGTGGAAATAGATAAATTACAAAAGGCAGCGGAGTTTTATGCAGCCTTTGCTGTGGAGTATTTGAAAAAGTAAAGAAGAATGGAATAATTCAGGGCTTTAGAAAGAGGACAGGGCAAGCCTCTTATCCTTCAAAATGGCAGCTTGCCCTTTTAAAAGCACACCCTCCAATTTGAAAATATGGGCACTTTTGCTCCATGCACGGGTCGCAGCGCTCCCCGGAGGGAGAGAGTTTTTTTGCCTCTTTGGTTAGGAAGAAAACTGAAACTCCAGATTTCAAAGGATGAAGCCCCCCGCCTTTCAGGCAGCTTATTCCTATACTCTTTTCGCTGTTTGTGAGGGAAACCAGGGCACTAGGGCCTAATAAGTCCTGTTCTTTTGCAGTTGGGTAATGCTCTGATACGTAAAGTCCAAGAGGCGAGGCTATTTCTTTTGTTACAAGCTCTCGTACTGTTTTTTTGACTTCTGCAAGCACCAAAGTGCCTAAAGCGTCTAACAACAAGGCCTCAACGTTTTGGCCTTTTCCCATTAACTCAGACACAAACTCTTCAAGCTCTGAACCTATAGTCCACACGGCAGGAGCAGCCAAACAGAGGGGATCTTCAAAGGTAGAAGGCACGATCTTGCGAAAGCCTTCTTTATCCAAAAGGGACACCTTAGCACATGGCCTAAGTAGCTTATCCTGAAGGCTATCTTTCCAGAGGCGGAGGAAAGCCTCAAATTTCCTGCGCAGCGCCGGAGGCCTGCCATAACGCTGCTTGAGTTCAACAAGATCAGGCTCAGGAAGATCTTTTTGGTATACAGCTTCTATTGAAACCTTCAACCTAGACTTGTTTTCAATAAAAATTTTCAAGGCTCATGCCCCTTCAAAAATATTTTCCCATGTTTGGGATGATTTGCAGCATCCAAGATTTTACCAGGACTTTCCAAGAAAAGTCCATAAAAAGCATAATCCCATCAGCCCCTTTGACCGTCAGGGGAAGATAGAGTTATAATGGGACTGTATTCAAAATATGTATACACAAATAGTCAAGGAGGTAGGAGTAATGAAAAGGGTGATAGTTTTAGGCGGCGGGCTCGTTGGTTCTGTAATGGCTCTAGATCTAGGTGCGGACCCGAATTATGATGTGACTGTCGCAGATAAAAGCCAGGAAGCTTTGGATAAGATAGCGAAGAAGTCTAATGGGGCTGTGCACACTCGTAGCGACGTAGATTTCGCAGATCCCGAATCCATCGAGAAGGCCGTCAAGGATTACGACCTGGTAATAGGGGCGGTTCCGGGCTTTTTGGGCTATCAGATGGTGGGAGCGGTAATTCGAGCTGGCAAGAGCATGTCGGATATAAGCTTCATGGCCGAAGATTATTTCCAGTGGGACGAGGAGGCCAAGAAAGCGGGGGTTACCATCTTCGAAGACGTAGGTGTGACGCCGGGGTTCTCCAACGTCCTGATAGGAAGCGCCGTTCACCAACTTGACGAGGTTGAGGACGTTGATATATACGTTACGGGGCTTCCTAAAGAGCCAAAGGAGCCCTTCAACTACAAGTTTGTCTTTTCTCCAGATGACTGCATAGAGGAGTATGTCCGTCCCGTTCGCTTCAAGAAAGATGGCAAGATAGTAGAGATGCCGGCATTGAGCATGAACGAGGTATACAAGTTTGACATACCAGGCTTTGACCTGCCGGAGATGGAAGGCTTTCTCACCGATGGGCTTCGCTCTCTTCTCAAGACCATACCAGCCAAAAACATATCCGAAAAGACTTTGAGATATCCTGGAACGGCCGAAAGGTTGAAATTTTTGAGGGAAATAGGCTTCTTTGACCTTGAGCCCATCGAGGTTAAAGGGTGCAAAATAGCACCGAGGGAGTTTTTTGCAGCCCTTGCCTACCCGAAGATGAAACTGGAAGATGATGAGGTTGAGTTTACGTTCTTCAAGATAGATGTGACTGGTAAGAAGGATGGCAAGAAGGTTCGTCATACCTTCGTTATGTACGACGAAAGGGATATGGAGACTGGATATACCTCAATGGCCCGCACGACAGGTTTCCCATGCGTAATTATGGGCCGGCTCATTGCTGAAGGAATAGTGAACATGCCTGGAGTGAATACCCCTGAGATGATAGGAAGCAACGAAGTGGCGGTTAAGCGTTTCATAGAGGAAATGGAAAAACGGGGAGTAAAGGTCCATCATGAAATAAACGAGCTATAAAATCATAGATTTGGGTTTTGGGCAGAGCTTGAATGTAAAATCTCAAGTTCTGCCCATTTTTTATTTTTAAGCTATTATAAATTATAGTCATGTTCAAAATGCGCAGAGGGGGGCTTTTTTTGCCTACTACGGGAACATTGGAAAATGAAGCTTATCAAAAAATAAAACAGGCCATACTTGCTCGAAAGCTTCTGCCAGGGAGTAGGCTTTCTGAGCCCGCTTTGGCAAAGCAACTGAAAATAAGCCGAACGCCGGTCAGGGCGGCCATCAAGCGCCTTATGGCAGAAGGCCTTGCAGAGCCGTCCCCTACCCAGGGAGCGGTTGTGGCCCTACCCTCTTCAAGGGATATTCAGGAAGTAGTTTTCATGAGGGAAACTTTGGAACCTGTCGCTGCGGCCTTGGCGGCAGAAAAGGCAACAAATGAAAGCATTGTTCATCTTGAGGAGCTGATTTTTAAAGAGAAGGAGGCCTTTCACAGAAGGGATCTTAAGAGCTACATAGAGGTTAACGATGAATTTCACGGAGCCATAGCAAGGCTTTCGGGAAACAGTCTCTTGGAGCAAAGCATAAAAAACTTGATACTGCGCTACGATATCTTTTTGGCCCTGTTCGACCCCATATATGAGCTTGATGAGAAAGAGCTGGATTCTCCGCTGGAACATCATTTCATTGTGATAGCCTTGAAAGAGCACGACCCTCAAGCAGCAGAAGCAGCCATGAGGTACCACTTGCGCTCTTCTCGCAAATATGCAACTTTGAGGAACGTCGAAAACATAAACGCATTTCCTTTTAACAGTTAGTTTTGAGGTGGCTTATTTTGGAAGAAAAAGAGAAAAAAAACAAAAAGCTTTGCAGGATAGAGATAAAAGTAAACGGTGAGCCTATTAAAGTTTGCTGGTGCCAGGAAGGGGAAAACCTTCTTGAAGTGTTGAGGGCAGAAAATATAAAGATAGATGCTCCCTGCGGTGGCTTAGGGCTTTGCCTCAAATGCAAGGTTATGGTATCAGGGGAGGTCTCATCACCAGATAGTTTGGAAAGGGACGCCTTGGGAGAGGGAAGCCTCTCAGAGGGATACAGGCTTGCCTGCAGGGTAATGGTGCTTGGGGACCTCCAGGTAATCTTGAGCTCTGCAGAGATAGAGGGAGACAAAAAAATAACTTCCATTGATTTGCCTAAACTTGAGAAGATAAAGTTTTCTCCGGATATCAAGAGGGTTTATGTCTCTCTTCCATGGGAACAAATAAAGGTAAATCAAAGCTTGGAAGAAGCGTTGAGGAGAAAAATTGCTCTTGAGGCAGGAAAGCAAATAAATCCTATATCCGAAAAAGTCATGGCCAGGGTTGCCGCCCTTTCCGAGGTCGGCCGAGGGTTTGAAGGGGCAGTGACTTTAAGATGTAATGATGTGGTATCTATAGATGTACAAAAGAAAAAAAAGCCCATAATTGGGGCGGTTTGTGATATAGGAACCACCACCCTTGCCTGTTACCTGTTGGATTTGGAAACAGGCCACCAGCTGGGAGCTGCAGTAGCGAAGAATCCTCAATCGGCTTTCGGAGCAGACGTGATTTCTAGAATAGCTCAGGCTACAGGCTGCCATGAAAAATTCAAGGAGATGGTTAAGGTCTTAAGAAGTAGGGTGGCTTCTCTTCTTCAGCGCCTCGCAGAGGACGTAGGGGTCAGCTTGAAGGACTGCGAGGAGGTCCTAATGGTGGGGAACCCGTGCATGCACCACTTTTTTAAGGGTATATTACCCATCACGCTGGGTAGGGTGCCCTTTTGCCCTGTGACCAGGGAGGGTTCCTGTGATTTGGCGGTTGACTTGGATTTACCTGTCTCGCCTAGCGCAAGACTCCTTTTCCTGCCCCTCATAGGAGGGTTTGTGGGAGCAGATATGGTAGGGCTTCTTTACTTTGTTGAGTCAGTTATGCCCAAGAAAACTAGGATTGTGGTTGACCTTGGGACCAATGGAGAGATCGCTCTTATCCACGAGGGCAAGATCTGGGCTTGTTCGACGGCTGCAGGGCCTGCCTTCGAGGGGGGTAATATTTCCTGTGGAATGGTGGCTTCTTCAGGGGCAATTAGCGCTGTGGCATGGGAAGATGGTGACCTTGTTCCTAGTGTAATAGGTGGAGGTGTCCCTCTTGGGATAAGTGGATCAGGCCTAGTGGACGCAGTAGCCATCTTAGTTGAAAAAGGGGTAATTCTTCCTTCCGGAAGGATTCAGTCTCCTGGAAAGATAAATTATCCATCGTTGGCGTCGAGGGTAATGGAAAAGGGAAGGGTTAGATCTGTAGTTATTGCAAAGGGCCAGCTGCATGACGTTGTTATTTCTCAAAAAGATATACGCCAGGTACAGTTGAGCAAAGGTGCCGTAAAGGCCGCGATGAAAATCCTTTTAGATAGGGCAAAAATCACCTGGGAAGACGTGGATGAATTTATTTTGGCTGGAGCCTTAGGCAATTACATCAACCCTCTTTCTGCTATAAAGATAGGCCTCATTCCTTCGATTATGAAAGACAAGATAGTCTCCGTGGGTAATGGTGCAGGAGAAGGGGCAAAATTAATTTTGCTCGGAGGCAAAAAAGAGTGGGCCAAAGCATGTGCTATAGCTGAGAAGGCAGAGCATGTTCCGCTTGAAGATGACCTTACATTTCAAAAGCTTTTCATGGATTCTTTATTCCTCAAGGAATTTTAAAAATTCTTGTAATTTTCTGTATTCACTGCTAATCATTTATACAGTCTACAGGTTGACAATAGAAAGAATGGCATATAGTATATTTTGTGACTTGCGCCTTGTTCTTTATGTAACATGAGCGCTCACCTGTTATAGAACCTGCTGATTCCGTCTTTTGCAGGGCATCTAGGGTTCCTTCCTCTTATTTTTTGTGTCTACAAATAGAAGTATCCTTCGATTTAGGGAAACACCGTTGTTGGGTAAGTTTATGTTTATCTTTAAGTTAAGGAGTGTCGCGAATGAACAAGTTAGGAAAGATGATATCTCTTCTGATCCTACCCCTTATTGCCATCATAGTTTATAGTTCCATGAAAGGTTTTTTCTTTAACAGGACACCTATTTGGACTTTTGAAGTCTCCATATTCCTTTTCGGTTGTTTCTTCATGTTGGGGGCTGCGTACTGCCACATGCTGAAAAAACACGTAAGCGTGGACGTAGTCAACCATTACCTTCCTCCTAAATGGAGAAGGATCTTTGGGATTTTTGGGGAAATTGTGGTTCTCTTTGTTGTGCTTGTTATGATTTATCTTAGCGTTCCGACGGCGATCCGCTCCACTATCATGAAGGAACGATCCACCCACCAGACCCCGTTCAATCCCCAGGTGTGGTGGTACCGATGGGTTATACCTATATCTTGTGCCCTTATGTCCTGGCAGTCATTTAAGAACATGATGAGCCTTGTGTTTCAGCGTCCTGATAACAACGAAGGCGAAAAAGGAGTGTAAGCGATGAGTGGCGATATGTTACCCCTATTGATGTTTGCGGCTTTGTTCCTGCTCTTGGCAGCAGGAGTTCCTATTGCTTTTTCCCTTTCTGCTGTAGCCATAGTTTTCTCTTACTTTTTGTGGGGCCCTGGGGCTTTGAACATCTTGATCTCGGCCACCTGGGGAGCCATGAACAACTTTGTCATAATAGCGGTTCCTCTCTTCATATACATGTCCTATATACTCCAGAAAACCAACGTAGTTGAGGACCTTTACGATGCTTTTTATAAATGGTCTGGCGGCTTGAGGGGTGGTCTTGCAATAGCCACTGTAATAGTGGGGGCCTTCTTGGGTGCCGTTTCGGGGGTTGTAGCGGCTGGAGTCATTGGCTTGGGCCTGATAGGCCTTCCCCAGATGTTGAAGTACAAATACGACAAGAACGTCTCCATGGGTATAGTTATGGCTTCTGGCACCTTGGGACAGATTATACCTCCAAGCACCAACATGGTTCTTTACGGTGCAGTAACGGGTGTTTCAATTGGAGGCCTCTTTGCTGGAGGGTTAACTGCAGGGATCTTCTTGGGTGTCATGTATGTGGCGTATGTTCTTATAAGGAGCTTTATTAAGCCTGATTTGTGTCCTCCCCTTCCTCCAGATGAAAGGGCGTCTTTCAAAGAAAAGATGCTTGCTTTAAAGAGCGTGTTTTTGCCAAGCCTTCTTATAATTTTAGTTTTGGGCTCTATACTTTCTGGGATGGCCTCTCCGACGGAAGCTGCTGCTTTCGGAGCAGCGGGGGCGATGCTGATAGGTTTAATAAAAAAGAGACTTAATTGGGAGATTGTCTTTTCCTCTTGTTATGAAACTCTCTCCATTACGGCGATGGTGGGTTGGGTCATGATAGGAGCTACCGCCTTTGGTTCCGTTTTTTCAGGAGTGGGAGGAAACCGCCTGGTGTCCCAGCTTGCAATGAACATGCCGGGCGGGGCTGTCATGGTTCTCATTGCTTCTTCCATTTTCTACTTTATTCTTGGGATGTTTTTGGAGCCGGGGGCCATCATATTCTTTGCTGTTCCTATAATTGCACCTATCTTGGCTAGGTTGGGCTATGATCCGTTATGGGTAGGCCTGGTCTTCAATGTTCTGCTGCAATGTGGTTACCTATCCCCACCCTTTGGGTTTAGCCTCTTCTATTTGAAGGGAGTTACGCCAAAGGATGTCACTATAACAGAAATTTACCGGGCCAGTTTGCCATTTTTGGCGCTGCAGGTGGTATGTGTAGCAATAATGTTCGTATTCCCTGACTTTTTCTTATGGTTCCCAAAACATGTTTTGGGATTATGATGAATCGGTGATTGTGAAATTTTTGGACTTTTAACTTAAAGAGATTTGAAACTATTGTTATGGAATAGGAGGTGGTAGAGGGCTATAGAATTTAGTTCCATTGAAAAGTTTGAATTCCAAAAACAACAAAGAGGAGGTATGCAGGATAATGCGTAAATTTTTAACCGCATTTTTGCTGGTGGCGATAGTGCTTATGGGTGCAAACGCGGCCTTTGCTGCTAAGGTGAAGTGGAGAATGGTGACCCATGCGATGCCTGGAACGGAGCAACAGAGGATAGCCGAGGAGTTCGGCAAGACTGTCGAGACCCTTTCGGGCGGAGAGTTTGTCATTGAAGTGTTCCCAGCTGGTGTTCTCTTCCCGGTTTTTGAGACCTTCGACAACCTCAGAAACGGTGTCGTCCAGGCTTCCATGGTGTATGGTGCCTATTGGCCAGGGAAGGATCCAGGCTTTATTCTCACGACACGTCCTGGAGATCCATTGGGTACCTATGCTGAGGGTGCCTATATGACGGAAAAGCTTTTCCCATACTTTGAGAAGCTCTACGCCAAACATGGAATAAAGTACCTTGGCCATGCAATGGTGAGCCCTCTCTATGAGCAACTCATGTCTGTTGTGCCTATTCGCAATCTGGAAGAGATTAAGGGTAAGAAGATTCGTACCTCTGGCTTCGGTGCAAGGTTCTACAACGCTCTTGGCGCTACCACTGTCTCGCTGCCTTCTCCTGAGATATATACAGCTTTACAGACTCACAATATAGATGCTGCAGAATGGACCTTCTGGGATGAGAACATGAGGATGGGTTTCCACGAAGTTGTTAAATATGTTATAGACCCAGCATTCCAGAATGGTACTTGTGAGTACTTCCCTCTTACTGTTAATCCTGCTGCTTGGGATTCCTTGCCCCAGAACTACAAGGATATAGTATTTGCAGCTTTGGATAGGGCCCGTTATCTTTCCGCCATGGTGTACGTCCATGAGATCAAGGCAAGAGAGAAATGGAAAGAGTTGCCCAACATAGAGATTATAACCTGGAGCCCAGAGGACCAAAAGAAGGCCAGAGAAATAGGCTTGAAGCTGGTTTATGACGAGTGCATGAAAACTCCTGAAGGCAAGGAGTATCTTGAAATATACCGCAGCACCCTTTGGGAGCTAGGGTACAAAGACGAAGCCAAATTCCTTGGATACGAGGAAAAGAAATAAATTAAAAACATAGGTTGGGCAGAAGACGCGCAAGGCAGCTGGGGAAACCCCCAGCTGCCTTGCTTTTTTACTTTTCAAAAACTGCACCTGTGCTGCCTGAGGTGACGAAATGCCTGTATCTTTCCAGGAAAGAACAGGTTGTTTTTGTAGATGCTATTTGAGCATATATTCTTGTAAGGTGCCATAGTTTTACCTCCTTTTACGAGATGAAGTGGATGGTGGGAGCCAATATGGTTGGCTCCCACCAATTCAATAAAGAAGATATGTTTATGGCGAGTTACCTCCTGTTTTCTTTGTTTAAGTTGTTTGCACAGCACTAGTATGAAGGGGTTAAGTAGATAGGCCACAATACAAGGTACATTTACATACAGTGGTGCCCGAGTATTTATTTGACAAAACAAACGATAAGCTGTATTCTTTTTTGCAGGAAATCCTGCAAAAAAGAATTTAAAATGAAGTTTTTTCGTTTTCGTATTGATATTTATAAATGCATGGGGGTTTTTAGGTGCTTGGAAAACTTATTGCTGAAAAAATGGAGGACCTTACACCAGGACAGCAGAAGACAGCAAGGTTCCTCTTGGAAAACTCTAAGGAAGCGGCTTTTTTAACAGCATCTCAACTGGGGGAGAAAGTTGGTGTTAGCGAGTCGACGGTAATACGCCTTGCCTCAGCTTTAGGTTTTGACGGGTATCCAGCCCTTCGTATGGCAGTGCAGGATTTGTTGATGGAGCGGCTGACAACCTTAGAAAGAATAAGAGAGTACTCGGGGAAGGAGGCAAAAAGCCTGTTTCACAAGGCTATCAAAAGCGATATAGATTCTTTAAGTTGGGTCCAATCAACTCTTGACGTAAAGACTATAGAACGTTTGGGAGAGGAAATTGCGAAAGCCAAGTCAATTTTAGTGGTTGGGCACAGAAGCAGTAGGGCACTTGCATATTATCTTTATCACTATCTCTCGTGGCTGTTTGCCAATGTTGAGCTTCTGGATATTGAGACGGGCATAGAGAAAATCACGCGTGCAGATGAAAAAACTCTTGTTATAGGCATAAGTTTTCCCAGGTACACCACTTGGACAGTAAATATGCTGAAGTATGCAAAGAAAAGAAAATTAAAGGTTGCGGCTATTACTAACGATTACTCAAGTCCTCTTGCTCGTTCCTCTGAACTGGTGATAACTGCTCCGTGGAATCCACTATCTTTTATCGACTCCTTTACGGCTCCTATTAGCATAATAAACTGCATAATCCTGGCGGCAGCTCGTACTCTGGGTGATGGTGTGAGGGACAAGCTTGCAAAATTAGAAGAAATTTGGAAAGAGACAGGCGTTTATCAGGGAAAGGAGCAGCCCGGCGATGCTGCCAAGGCTACCATAGATTTCAAGGAGTAAAACGCAAAGGAGATGATAAGATTGGGAGAGGGAAAAGTTTTCCCAAGGAGCCTCACACAAGAATTGCCACTTGCTGTCAAAGCAGAGGGACTTTACATCTATGACGAAAATGGCAAAAGATATCTTGATGGATGCTCCGGAGCTTTGATTTCAAGCATAGGCCATAGTGTTCCAGAAGTAGTGGAAGCCGTTTCGGATCAACTTAAAAAATTAGCCTTTGCTCATCCATCAAGGTGGAGAAACAAGGCAGCAGAAGAAGCCGCACAAGAAATAGCGGAAATAACGCCCGGTAACCTTAACTGGGTTTGGTTTGTAAGTGGTGGCAGCGAAGCAATAGAGTCAGCTATAAAACTAGCAAGACAGTATTACGTAGAGCGCGATGGTAATGGTTCCCAGAAACACCTGATACTTTCTAGATATAATTCCTATCATGGGAGCACATTAGGCACAATGTCCGTGGGGGGTAATATGCCTCGCCGCCGTGTTTTTGCCCCGATGTTCAAAGAACATCCCAAAGTAGATACGCACTATTGTTATAGATGTCCGTGGGGACAGGAATATCCTTCATGCAATGTGATGTGCGCTCGCCAAGTGGAGTTAGCTATAAAGCGCATTGGGCCTCAGTATATTGCAGCGTTTCTTGCAGAACCGGTTGTAGGTTCTACCGTGGGAGCCCTCAATCCTCCTCCCGAGTACTGGCCTATGGTTAGAGAGATTACGGCCAAATACGATATTCTCCTCATTGCTGATGAGGTTATGACAGGTTTTGGCAGAACAGGAAAACCCTTTGCTGTCAACCACTGGGGAGTGATTCCGGACATTATAGCTGCTGCCAAGAGCATGGCCGCAGGGTATGTCCCTACGGGAGGCATATTCGTGAAAGAAGAAATAGTGGAAACCATCAAGAAAGGCAGTGGTGCTTTTATCCACGGACATACCTATAACGGAAATCCCCTTTCAGGAGCGGCCACTGCCGCTACGGTCCGATATATGAAAAAACATGCTCTTTTTGAAAACGCGGCGAAACAAGGTGAGCTTTTGGGAGAGGGGATGAAGAAACTTGAGGATATCCCCATCGTCGGCCAGGTTAGAGGGCTTGGTTTGATGAGAGGCGTGGAATTAGTGGCAGATAAAGAGAAGAAGCGGCCTTTCCCAAGATCAGAGAATGCAGTGGGCATTGTTTCTGAAGAATGCACAAAGCGTGGACTGATTGTCTATCCAGGAAGAGGCATGGCTGATGGTGTGAATGGAGACAGTTTCATGGTCGCCCCGCCCCTTGTCGTTCAAGCAGAGCATATAGACGAGATATTGTCCATACTTGAAGACAGCCTGAAAGCAGCTTCGGGAAGATTGCTCAAATAATATGTAAAGGCAGGGAGGTGGTAACGGCATTTCCTATAGGCTAGTTTTTGTGGAGGTAAGAGCTAATAGTAGGGTTCTGCTAAAAGTGGATTGAGTAGAGAAAAGGAGGAGTATGCAGAATGAAAAAGGTTATTGTACCCTTGGCGATTATGGCAGTTCTTGCTTTTTCGGTTGCTGCTTTTGCGGTGACTTTTGTTACCATCGGTTCCGGAGGAGTGGGAGGTACTTATTATCCCCTTGGTGGCGCCATGGCGGAGGTCTTGAATAAAGCAGGTATTGATGTTAAGGCCACATCTAGGACGACGGCGGCCTCCAAAGAGAACTGTCGTCTTGTTGCCTCTGGTAAGGCGCACTTGGGGATGACAATGGGTTCTACTCTTTGGCAAGCCTATACAGGAACAGGGGCTTTCAAGGAAGACGGGAAATTGCCTTTAAGAATTCTTTTCAACATGTATCCAGCACCACAGCATATCTTGACCGTTGAGGGAACAGGCATAAAAACTTTTGAGGATTTGAAAGGCAAGCGAGTTTCCATAGGGGCTCCGGGAAGTGGCAACCAGGTTCTAACCCGAATGATACTTGAGGCGGCGGGTATAGACCCAGAGAAGGATTTCAAGATGGCGCAGTTGACCCAGCCTGAAGCTGCCATGGCTCTCAAGGACGGTAACATAGACGCCGTATTCTGGAACTTCGCAGCTCCTGGTGCGGCCGTCATGGAGGTAGAGGCGGTTCGTAAAGTACATTTCATCCCCTTGCCGGAAGATCTTGTCAATAAGATTGTGGAGAAAAACCCATTCCTGTTGCCTTATACGCTTCAACCTGGCGTATATAAATCCATAACAGAACCAGTACTTACTATAGCCGACGGGAACTACATGATTGTGCATGAAAATATGGACAAAGGTCTTGCCTATAAGCTTGTCAAAACTCTTATTGAGAACAAAGACGCATTTATGGATGTTACGCCCCAGGCGGCTCACTTTGTTCCTGAGGAAGCCAGCAAAGGGATAATTCCTTTCCATCCTGGAGCAGTTAAGTATTTCACCGAGCAGGGATATCCGCCCAAGCAGTAAGTCGATGTTGAACGTGGGGATGGGATTTATGCCCGTCCCCATTTCACAAGAGAGTTTTATTTTCTTTTGGAGGGATTGCACATGAACGATGTGAAAAATACGGCTCAAGGGGAAAAGGGCATTGACGAAAAAATCATAAGAAAACTTGAAGGTGGAAAGCGCCAGCTTACAGGTTGGCAGTATTGGACTGTTGCTGCCCTAGCTATTGCGGCTTCATGTTTCCATTTATATACCGCTGCTTTTGGCCTATTATTTGCTATGGAACAGCGGACAATACACTGGTTGCTTATGGGGTCTATTATATTTTTGCTTTATCCAATTTCCAGTAAGCGGCCAGCGAACAAGATAGATATATGGGATTGGGTTCTTGCTGGGCTTTTGATATATGGATGTCTTAATATTTTAATAAACTGGGATGCTATAGCTGCTAGGGAAGGACGTGCCATCGCGTCAGACGTCTACCTGGGTGTGATTATGACAATACTGGTCATCGAGGCAACCAGGCGGACCGTAGGTTGGCCCTTGCCTATTGTGGCTATAGTAGCGCTGATTTATGCCGTTGCCGGTCCTTACCTTCCTGGGATGTTAGCTCATCCTGGATTTTCCATAGACGAACTAGCTCCCTTTATGTACCTGAGAACGGATGGTATATTTGGTGTTCCCTTGGGAGTTTCAGCTTCCTTTATTTTCTTGTTTGTACTTTTTGGGGCCTTTTTGAACATTTCAGGGGCAGGCCAATTCTTCATTGACCTTGCATTTGCGTTGACTGGCCGTAGTCGGGGTGGCCCCGCAAAGGCCGCTGTCGTAGCGAGCGCTCTGATGGGAAGTGTTTCTGGTAGTTCCGTGGCCAATACTGTTACCACAGGATCTTTCACGATCCCGCTAATGAAAAGTGTTGGATACCCAAGTCACTTTGCAGGAGCTGTAGAAGCAGCCTCTTCAACTGGTGGCCAGATAATGCCGCCCGTCATGGGTGCAGCGGCTTTCGTTATGGCCCAATTTTTGGGAATATCCTATTGGACTATCGTTGTAGCGGCGGCAATACCTGCACTTTTGTATTTTTTCTCCATCTTCGCCATGGTGCATTTCAGGGCAGGCCGCGAAGGCATTAAGGGAATTCCCAAGTCCGAGCTTCCCCAAGTATCTAAGGTTCTCAAAGCTGGATGGCACCTTCTGCTGCCAGTGGTGACTCTTATTGTTTTCCTGGCTTTGGGCTATTCAGCGATCAAGGCCGTTTTCTGGTCCATTGTACTTTTGATTGGCGTAAGCTGGATTGGTCCTAAAGAACACAGGATGACGCCGGAGAAGATACTTAAAGCTTTTATCGAAGGTGGAACTGCTGCGGTAGAAGTGGCTGCGGCATGTGCGTGTTCGGGTATAGTAATTGGAGTGGTTGGAATCACGGGATTGGGGCTAGCCTTCACTTCATTTATAATAGGGCTTTCCCATGGAATACTTTTCCTGGCGCTGATATTGACGATGATTGCTTCTATTATCCTTGGAATGGGGCTTCCAACGACAGCGAAGTATATTATCCTTTCAACCCTGGCAGCTCCTGCGATTCACAAGATGGGAGTCCCCATGTTAGCTGCTCATCTTTTTATCCTTTACTATGGTGTTATTGCAGATATAACGCCTCCAGTTGCTCTTGCGGCCTATGCCGGTGCCGGTATAGCCCGCGCCAACGCTATGCGGACTGGCTTCACGGCATTGGGACTCGCCTTGGCAGGGTTCATTGTGCCTTTCATGTTTGCATATAATCAGGCACTTCTTTTCCAGGCCCCGCTGTGGAAGGTTCTTCTTACCAGCGGTACCGCGATTCTTGGCGTAATAGCCCTTGCCGCCTGTGTTCAGAACTACTACATTTCTAAGCTTAACTTGCTTGAGCGAGGTCTTTTCGCCATCACAGCTTTAGCACTAATAAAGCCGGGGCTTTGGACGGACCTATTTGGCCTTGCCATTTTGGGAGGCGTTATGCTTATCCAGCATCGGAAAGCGAAAAGTGGAAATAAAACAGTTACCGAAGAAAGATAAAATTTAAGAAAGGGGGAATCCGACCATCATGCCGACAAAAGTAATTAAGCCTGTCATGTCTGCTGAAGAGGCAGTTAAACATATTAAACCAGGAAGTTCCGTAATGATTGGTGGGTTTAACTATGGAGGAATACCATATACCCTAGTGGAGGCCCTGGTAGAAGCGGGAACAAGCGACCTGACCCTTATTGCCAATGACACAGCTTACGATGATGTGGGACATGGAAAGTTGGTTTCGAGAGGGCAGGTAAAGAAAGTGATTGCGTCTCACGTTGGATTAAACAAGTCCACGCAGCGACTTTTTAATGAAGGTAAATTGGAGTTGGAGCTTGTGCCTCAAGGGAGTTTCGTTGAAAGGATACGTGCCGGAGGTTTTGGTTTGGGGGGAGTTCTTACTCCTACAGGCGTCGGCACTGTCTATGAGGAGGGTAAACAGGTAATTGAAATAGAGGGGCGACGCTACATTCTAGAACTTCCACTCAAAGCCGATGTGGCTCTGATTAGGGGCTATAGGGCAGATCGCTATGGCAACTTGGTATATTTCGGGACAAACCGGAACTTTAATCCAGCGATGGCCGCAGCGGCTGACCTCGTTATTGCTGAGGTGGATGCCATTTTAGAAGTGGGGGAACTGGATCCCAACGATGTAGTTACGCCAGGGATCCTGGTCGATATTCTCGTTTTGAAGGGGGATTCATACTATGCTTCCCGTACTTAGTGAAGAAGTTGTGCGCCACAGGATTGCCAGGAGGATCGCCATGGAATTTGAAGATGGCGATGTGGTTAACTTGGGAATAGGTATTCCAACATTGGTGTCCGATCACATTCCAGAAGGAGTAAGAGTTATTTTTCAAACAGAAAATGGGGTGGTTGGAGCAGGACCAAAACCGCCAGAAGATGATTTGCGCTTTATAGGTGCTGGAGGTCGTTGTTTGTCAGTTATACCTGGCGGAGCATTGATAGCAAGTGATTTCAGTTTTGGGCTTATTCGAGGTGGCCATCTGGATGCCACGGTACTAGGGGCGTTGCAGGTGGATCAAGAAGGCAACTTAGCTAATTGGTGGATTCCAGGTAAGCTTGTGCCAGGTATGGGTGGTGCCATGGACCTGGTGACAGGAGCCAAACATGTCATTGTTGCAACGACGCACACCACTAAAAAGGGACAGCCAAAGCTGGTTAAAAAATGTAGCTTGCCTTTGACTGGGGCTAAGGTGGTGAGCCTAGTTGTAACCGAGTACGCCCTTTTCCGCTTTGTGGATGGGCAGATGGTACTTGAAGAGATAGCGCCAGGGGTTACTGAGGAGGACCTTAAGGGAGTTACCGAGGCTGAATACGTAACGAGTTCGAACCTTAGTATCATGAAAGGCTGTGATGAGGAACAGAATTGACAAACCCCAGGTTTTAGTGCGTTTTGAAGCTATGTTATCGGAAAAAGGAGAGTGAAACAATATGGGGAAGGCTGTTGTGCTTTCTGCATGCAGAACTGCGGGCGGAAAGTTCGGGGGGACTTTGTCCTCATTTGAGGCTACAGATCTTGGAGGTTTTGCCATAGCCGAGGCTGTAAAAAGGTCTGGAATTTCGAAGGAAGAAATTGGTGAAGTAATCATGGGAAATGGGTGGCAGGCTGGAGTAGGAGCAAACCCTGCAAGAATAGCCATGTACAAGGCGGGGCTTCCCCAGAGCATTCCGGCTTTTACTGTAAATAAACGATGTGGCTCAGGCTTGAAGGCTGTAATGCTTGCTGCCGACAAGATTCGCTTAGGCGATATGCAAGTTGGCGTTGCAGGAGGCATGGAAAGTGCATCAAAAGCACCTTACATACTTCCTGAAGCACGTTGGGGCCATAGGATGGGAGATAAAACTGCGTTAGACGTGTTGCATAAAGATGGATTTATGTGCCCCTTGGCTGGAATGCTAATGGGTGCTACTGCGGAGATTCTTGTCGACGAGTACTCCATCAGCCGGGAAGAGCAGGATGCCTTCGCACTTGAAAGCCACAGAAAGGCTATTTTTGCTACGAAGAATGGCCTCTTCAAAGAAGAGATCGTCCCCATAAGTGTGAAAAAGAAAAAGGAGACTATAATCTTTGATGCCGATGAGATTCCTCGAGAAGATACCAGTATGGAAAAGCTAGGAAGGCTGCCTGCCATATTCCGTGAAGGGGGAACAGTGACGGCAGGAACAAGCTCAGCGTTGTGTGATGCAGGAAGCGCATTGGTGGTTGCCGATGAAGAGTGGGCACGTTCGCAAGGATACGAACCTATGGTGGAAATAGTAAGCTATGCAAGCGGGGCCTTGGCGGCGGATCACATGGGGCTTGGCCCTACCGTTGCTGTGCCGAAAGCACTAGAAAAAGCAGGCCTTACCTTGAAGGACATTGACCTTATAGAACTAAATGAAGCTTTTGCGGCCCAGGTTTTGGCGGTACATAGGGAGATGCCGTTTGACATGGAAAAGTGCAATATTCACGGCGGAGCTATAGCCCTTGGGCATCCTATTGGAGCCACAGGAGCGAAAATATTAACCACCCTTATATATGCGCTTAAAAATTATGACAAGGAAATAGGTTTAGCCACCGCGTGCATAGGTGGAGGTCAAGGAGTGGCAATGATAGTGCGAAGATTATAAAAGTTTTAGGTTTTTGTTTGTGAAACAAAAAGGCAGCTGGGGAAACCCCCAGCTGCCTTGCTTTTTTACTTTTCAAAAACTGCACCTGTGCTGCCTGAGGTGACGAAGTGCCTGTATCTTTCCAGGAAGGAGCTTGTCGTTTCTTGGTGTTTTGGCTTGAAGGATTGGCGCCTTTCTTCTAGTTCTTTCTCATCTACCAGCAGGTTGAGTTTTCTGTTAGGTATATCGATCTCTATCATGTCTCCGTCCTTCACAAGGCCTATAGGGCCGCCTGCTGCTGCCTCAGGAGATACGTGCCCTAT
>NZ_JACDOB010000024.1 GCF_017656375.1 Thermovirga sp. | reverse complement strand
ACCCAGAGGCTTGTGCTGGAAAGCCTATCAGGGGAGCCTCTAAGGGTGAGTTCTGTACCCTGGGGTGATGGTACAGCTAGAGGGCAGATGATGACATCTGAGGTAGTAGGCCCTGCATGGTCAGCTGTTCAGGATGGGACAATCTCTATTATCATGGGAGATGGCAAGCATTATGAAGTAGGCATATCTGCGGGAAATACTTTGAGCGATGTGGCAAAAGCTTTAGCAGATATACCGGGTCTTTGGGCTGGGGAGCGCCCAGATGGCTCCATAGCTGTGGCTTCGGATAATACAGAACCATTTTCTTTCGAGGCTTCTGGAAGCGCGGTTGATCTTTTTGGAGTAGCTAGGAAGTCGCAAACTGTGGAGGATTCTAAAGATATCAACCGAATGGGGCTCAGTTCCTTTTTGGGCTTGGAGGTTAACAGAAAATCCACGTTTTTTGCCCCAGGAAGTGTCATAGGGGATACAACTGCTAACAAGTTGGATATGGTGTTGTCCTCTGGTGAAAACAGCGTCAGGCTTGTCATCCAAGATGACTCTGACCTTACATTAAGTGAGCTAGCCGATAGGATAAAAGCTGTAGCTGGGGATTGGCTTGAAGTTGTTGTTCAAAAGGACAGCCCAGAAAGCAACGTTACTGATACCACTTCGCAGGATTCTGAAGGCGCTTCAGAGAGGCTTGTTATTTACACCAAGGATGGCAGCCCTCTGAATGTCTACGATAAGGAAGGTTCGTGGAGCCAGACTTTGGGGTTGAATACAGCTCGATATACAAGCGACCTCTCTAACGTAGAGTTCCCGACTGCAATTAGCGCAGAGATCCCTGCCAAGATAGGGGTAGAGATAGGTAACAGCACTTATGAGGTTAAATTGTATAGGGACGATGTAATTGCTTCAGATGGAGTGCACATAGATCCCCGTTCTTTTGCCTTGGCTGTTCAAAAACAGGTAGGTTCCGATAAGTTGAATTTTGATTTGATCAATAGTGATAGTGGGGTGGTATTCTATAGCGCTACAGGAGAGCCGCTTAGGATCTATGATTTGCCGTACGCAGATCCCTCTTTGGGAGGCATCACGTCAGGGTTGGCGTCAGAGACAGGACTGCAGACGGGAATAATTGGAGATTGGGTATCGGCTGCAACGGTTACAGGTGTTGAGAGTAGCTTCGTTATAGCCACAGAAGGCAGGGAGCTTTCTGTGCGAGTGGGCCCCTCAGAAACTCTTGCCGATGTTGCAGAAAAATTGAAAGCGCTTGCAGGCTCATGGATTGATGTATCCTTGATGTCCGATGGAACAGGAAATTTAAGATTGGGCCTGTCGGCAAAGGATGGAAGCCCGCTAAGTATTTATGACGTGGAGGGGACACCTTCCAGGCTTTTTAAAGTGGACACAGACGTTAGATTAAATGCAGGTACTTGGGCGGGGAACACTGGTGTGCTAAGCATTTCTGTAGATGGTTATAGTGATGATATAGACTTAAGAGGGGCTAGTACTTTGTCTGAGATTGCAGACTTAGTTAATGCCCGTTTTGGCAATGGCGATGTTGAGGCAAAAGTCGTAGATAACATGGGCACAGAGGAGTTAGTGTTTTATTCTCCAGGAGGTAAGGTTTTAACCGTAACTCCCCCGGCAGGCATAAATGTAGTTTCCGGACCTGTCTCTCCGCGCAGGGGAGAAAGCACAGGGCCTTATAATCAGGGAGTTGTAACGAGGAGCGCGGCAAATCAAAGGGAAGAGGATGTCTTTGCCCTTCTGGATGATCTGGCTAAGGCAGTTGAGCGAGGATCTGTAGATATAATATCTGATTCCTTTTTGCCCAAGTTGGACCAGGCTATAGACGATGCTTTGAGAGCCAGAGCCCTTGGAGGGGCTTTGCAGAGAAGATACGAGGCGGCCAGATCGAGGCTTGAGACCGACAATATCGCTTTCACTGAGCAATACAGCAAGATAATGGATGTGGACATAGCGGAGGCAGCTATGGAGTTTCAAACATCCCAAATGGTTTACCAGGCTACGTTGGCTACCATAGCTAAAGTGGTTCAGCCTACACTGGTAGATTATCTTTCATAGGTAATGAGAGAGAAAAGCAAAGAAATGCAAAAGGAAGGTATCTTTAAGGCAGAATTTCCTGGTGGTCTTAAAGGTGCCCCTTTTTTTGACTTGCAGCTCTTTTCTTCTCAAGAGAAGACGGAAGAAGCCACTCCCAGGAAGAAGCGCAAGGAGCGAGAGGAAGGCCATGTAGCACAAAGTAAGGATCTTACAGCGGCGGTCAACATATTGGCTGGCATATTGGTTATTTTTTCGCTGTCGGGTGTTTTTTGGAATTTTTTTAGGGGTTATCTCACGTGGTGCTTCCAATGGGCTCCACTTGCAGCCTGGGATGAAGGCCAGTGGGTTCAGGCTACTTTTGGAAAGAGTACGGCCTTCTTTCTGAAGGTCTGGCTCCCATTGGCTTTGGTATCTGTTGCTGTATTGATATTGGTATTATCCCGCCAGGTAGGGTTCAAATTTACAGTTAAGCCTCTTGTGCCGTCCTTTGAGAGGTTTAGCCTTGTAAAGGGCCTGAAGCGAATGTTTTCTTTGCGGTCGCTGGTGGAGGCGATAAAGGCTGTGTTGAAGGCGGCCATATTGTTTTGGGTGTTGTATTATGGGCTTCGCAAGGAAATTCCAGTAATAAGGCAAATCTCCTATTCAGATGTATATATTGGCGCCAAAGAGGTATTTCTTATTTTCTTCCGTTTGGCTTTGAAGTTGGGTGGAGCTCTTTTGGTTCTTGGCGTGTTCGATTTGGCCTATCAGAAATGGGAGTTCGCCCGCTCCATAAGAATGACTAAGCAGGAGTTGAAAGAAGAATTCAAGCAGACGGAAGGTAACCCCTTCACTCGCCAGAGGATTAGAAGAAGGCAATCTGAGATAGCCAGGCAAAGGATGATAAGCCAGGTGCCTGAGTCGGATGTCATATTGACTAACCCTACTCATTTGGCAGTGGCCCTTAAGTATGACAGGGATGCAATGAACGCCCCGCAGGTAGTTGCTAAGGGGGCTGGGTACATAGCTTTACGGATAAAGGAGATAGCTCAGGAATCGGGAGTGCCGATAGTCGAAGATAAAGCTCTGGCACGGACTTTGTATAGAGACGTAGAGGTCGGGGAAGAAATTCCTGAAACCTTATATGTGGCAATAGCTGAAGTTTTGGCCCACGTTTATTCGCTGAAGAAAGAAGACAAAAGGGAAAAGCTAGACTAATACCCACTTAAACATCACACACAATATTTGTTGCAATATTTATAATACTATTTATAATATTATTTATAAAAGTATAAATAGTATTATAAAGCATACCTATTCCCGAGGGGGCGGTCTCATGTTAGGCAAGGCCCAAGAGGCGTTGGACGCTTATCGCTCTTTGGATAAGTTGTGGAGAGACTACAAAAGTGCTCCAGCGGAGAGTGAGGAAAAGAGCAAGCTTCGGGAAGTTTTATTTAAGAAATTTCACTACTTGGTATATTTTGTAGTAAAGAGAATGAATCTTACACCTCCAAGAGGGTTGGATTTTGAGGATTTGATAAGTTACGGTAATATTGGTCTTTTAGACGCTATTGAGCGTTATGACCCGTCCTTAGGATTTGCCTTTCAGACATATGCAGTATCTAGGATAAGAGGTACCATTCTGGATGAGATAAGAAAATTTGATTGGGTTTCCCGTTCCGGCAGAGAAAAATTGCAGGCTTTAGAAAGAGCTGCAGAGATGCAGTTTCAGGAAGAGGGTAAAGTCACAAACGAAGGCTTGAGAAAGAGGATGAATGTTACCGAAGAGCAGCTGAACGAGATACTTAAAATTTCCAACAGATGTTTTATTGGATATCTAGATGAAGAGTTGTCGTTGGAGGATTCTGAAGTTGATAAGTCAGAGGTGCTTGCCAGCGACGAAGAAAGTCCTCAAGAGGTAGTTGAAAAAAATGAAGAGATAAGTAAACTTTATGAAGCCTTGGATCAGCTTTCCGAGAGGGAAAAAAAGTTGGTCACTATGTATTATTTCGAATTTCGCACATTCAGGGAGATAGCAAAGGCACTTGGAGTGTCCGAATCTCGAGTATCGCAGCTTCATAAGAAGATTTTGGAGAAACTGGAAAAGACCTTGAGGCCATTGCTGGAAGTGCAGGTATAGAACTTTATCGTTAGGGGGGATAGTCTTTGAGCTCCATTGTGGACTTGAGGGCCCTATCTGCAGCGTATGGTTTATCTAACACGAAAAGTGTGCCGTCGTTAAGCAATAGAAATAACAAAGTCGAAGATAAAGCTGAAGTGCCTTCTTTTGAAAAAGTCCTTGAAAAAGGATTCCAAAAAGTCAGCGATCTGCAGGTTAATGCAGAAAAGGCCATGATGGCTATGGCTACAGGGGATATTAATGATATCTCAGAGGTTGCTGCTGCCGTCTCAGAGGCGGATGTAGCCTTGAGGTTCGCCGTTATGATAAGGGATAAATTGCTAGATGGATATGCCCAGTTGGTTCGAATGTCAGTTTAATAATAAATAGAAGACTACAATAGGCGGGCGCGCGAATGGAATTTATAAAGAATTCTTTTTCAAAACTTAAATCTTTTTGGGGGTCCTTGGGCAAGAGACAGAGGTGGATCATCTCGGGGAGCGCTGTCTTTACCTTTATTTTGCTTTTTGGGATCGTCTTTTTCTCTGGGCGCACTCATTATGTCCCCTTGTTCTCTGACCTGCAGGTGCAGGACACGGCTGCTATTGTAAGCATTTTAAAAGAGAAGGGGATTCCTTTTAAGCTAGACCCTTCAGCATCAGCGGTGCTTGTGCCCGAGGACAAGGTGTATGAGCTCAGGTTAAGCATGGCTTCATTGGGGCTCCCTAGAAATGGCGTTGTTGGATTCGAGCTATTTGACAACACCAAGATGGGTATGACCGACTTTCAACAGCAGGTAGCTTATGTCAGGGCCCTGGAGGGAGAGTTATCGAGAACGATAAGCAAAATAAATGTCGTGCGTTTTGCCAGGGTGAGCCTTGTTCTGCCCAGGCAAAGGCTTTTTTTGAAGGAACAGGAGCAGGCTACGGCGTCCGTGTTGATTGGGTTAAAACCGGGAAGAGAGATAAGTTATGATCAGGTGCAGGCCATCATGAAGCTCGTGGCTTCCAGCGTGGAAGGCCTATCTCCTGAAAACGTGTCTGTCATAGATACTTCTGGAAGATTGTTATCTGGTATAGCTGGTGAGAGTGATTTTCTTTTGCCTTCGGGCGGAAGCATCACCTCTGTCCAGCGGGAGCTCGAGAGGCGACAAGAGCAGGATTTGGAGAAGAAGATACAGAATATGCTTACCGCCATATATGGCCCAGGCAATTCTGTAGTCCGAGTTAGAGTGGAGCTAGATTTTAGCCGGATGAGTAAGACGTCCAAACAGTTTATTCCTCAGAGCAGTGGTAAAGGAGTAGTTCGTAGTACCCAAACAACGGAGGAGAGTTACACAGGAACGGCTGCTCCTACTCAGGGAGTGGGAACCTCTTCTAACATACCGGGCTATGCTGTCAGGTCCACTAACGCAGGGGGAGGCGAATACAGCAAGACAGATCAAATAACCAATTATGAAATTTCCACCTTGCAGGAGAACGAGGAGAGGCCGCCAGGTACAGTAAAGAGAATTACGGCGTCAGTGGTTATAAATGGTTCGGAGCAGGACAATCCAGGGGAAGAGCTTTATAACTCCATAGCTGCGGCTTTAGGATTGAATGAAGCCCGTGGAGATCGCCTTACTGTTGCGTTTATGCCTTTTGCCTCTCCGGAGGAATTTTTTAAGGATATGCAGGGATATGAAGATGAGGCGGGCTTTTTATCTAACAAGCTGTTTTGGTTGCTTGTGGCTGCAGTTTGCGCCATCGTCTTGGGAGTTGGAGTGGGCTTTATCCTCAGGCGGAGGAGAAAAGAGGAAGAGACTGCGGCGCCTCAGGAAGGGGAAGCTGCTGCTGGGGTGGATATCTTGAATCCTCCCAAAAGCGAACTGGAGATACTTGAGGAGCAGATTGCTCTATATGCCGATTCTTACCCTGAAGAAGTGGCTTCCATCATCAAAAAATGGCTGGAGGAGTCTTGATGGAACTTAAAGGTAGAAGAAAAGCTGCTATGCTGCTTATCCTTTTAGGACCCGAGAAGGCGGCTAAAATATATAAGCATTTAGATGAAGCTTCGATAGAGTTTCTTACCCTGGAGATAGCATCGGTAAGAAAGATTACTCCGGAAGAGAGAAGGGCCGTGCTCAAGGAAGTTCAAGAAATGGTTATGGCCAAAGAATTTTTAGGTAAGGGTGGCGTAAGCTATGCAAGGGAACTTTTGGAACAGGCTCTAGGGAAAGAGAGAGCGGAAGAGCTGCTTAAAAGATTGACGTCCAGCTTGCAAAGCAAGCCCTTTGACTTCTTGCGAACCTCTGATCCCATGCAACTTTTTTCATTTCTCCAGGGAGAGCATCCCCAAACTATAGCGCTTATACTTTCTTACTTGCCGTCAGATAAGGCAGCGGCTATCATTTCTGGCCTTCCAGGAGAACTGCAGGCAGATGTTGCTTTTCGTATAGCCAAAATGGACAGCATAGCACCTGATGTCTTGAGGGAAGCCGAAAGGGTTTTAGAGAAAAAATTCAGTGCTGTTGTCGGTGCAGATTTCTCCAAAGCTGGAGGCATAGATTCCATAGTTGAGATTATCAGCAAAGCAGGAAGGAAAACGGAAAAGCAAATATTGGAAATTTTGGATGAGAAAGATCCCGAGATGGCTGAAGAAATACGCAAGAAACTCTTTACCTTTGAGGACATCATCAAAGTTGATGATAGATCGCTGCAGAAAATACTCAGAGATATTGACAACAAAGATCTGGCTATGGCCCTCAAGGGTGTAAGCGACGATTTAAGAGAGAAATTCTACAAGAACATGTCGAGCAGGGCGGTAGAGATGCTCAAAGAAGAGATGGAATATATGGGACCTGTCAGGCTCAGGGATGTTGAGGAGGCGCAGCAGAAGATTGTTGGAGTTATAAGGAAGCTGGAGGAAGCTGGGGAAATAGTGTTGATGGGAAGCGGTGATGATTTTGTCGCGTAATGCGCACAAAGGAAAGGTTGTCAAAAACATAATCCTCAACCATGAGGAAGTCGTGCTTCCAACTGATAATCTTTTTTTGCTGGAAGGTGGCAAACAGATAGATCCATATCTTTTAGTTGCTGCGGAGAAACAGGAGCTTCAGAAAAAGATAGCCGAGCTACTGGAGAGGGAAAAGAAACTTAAAGAAGAGATAAAGAGCCTTAAGAGTCAACTGGAAGAGGAGCGGAAGCTGGTAGAAAAGGAAAGAAAGCTAATAATGGATGAGGCCGCTAAAGAAGCCCAGAAAATGAAGAAAGAGCAAATGGAAGAAGGTTTTCAAAAGGGCTATCAAGAAGGAATAAAAAAGGCCTATAAAGAGATAGAAGAGCGCCTTACGGAAAAATACAAGAAGGAATTTCAAATGATAGGAAAAGCCCTTGAGGAAGCGGCAAAAGCCCTGAAAGAAGGGCTAGAGCGGGAGCTGGAAAAAAGTCTTCCGATAATGGTAGAGCTATGGAAAATTGTTCTTAGTAGACTCCTTAGAAAAGAAATAGAGATGGATGATCAGGTGGCAGTAAGAATTTTCAGAGAGATAATGACTAAGGTCAGTAATGGGAAAAAGATAAGGCTTTTGGTAAACCCCGCAGACAGAGATGCTTTCCTCAAAAAAAGTGAGGAGATGGCCGAAATTAAAAGAGTGGTGGATGAGTTTGAGCTGGTATCGGATGATGCTGTGGAAAAGGGTAGCTGCATAGTTGAGACGAATATGGGAGTATATGACGCCCGATGGAAGGTGCAGTTGGAGGCTATAGAGAGAGAAGTAGATCGTCTCATGGGGGAGGAAGTCCGTGTCTTCTAGATCGGTTGCGTTCTTTGAGGCACTAAAGGGAAGACTGGCAGATACAGAACTCATATCCATCAATGGCAAGGTTTCAAATGTTACTGGCATAATAATTGAGTCTATAGGGCCAGATATCCAAATAGGTGACTTGTGTGAGATACGTTTTAGAAAAAAGGGTAAGGCGCCCCTAAAGTGTGAAGTAGTTGGGTTTAGGGATGACAGAATACTTTTAATGCCATTGGGGGATTTAGAGAAAATAGGTCCAGGCTGTAGCGTCTTTTCTACTGGCAAGCCTATGGGAGTTCCAGTGGGGGAAGGTTTGCTAGGAAGGGTGCTGAACGGTTTAGGAGAGCCTATAGATGAAAAGGGTTCTTTGGATACTAAAGAATTCTATCCGTTGCAGAACGACCCTCCTCATCCTCTAAAAAGAAAACCGGTTAAAGATGTGTTGTCTGTTGGGGTTAGGGCTATAGATGGGGTTCTAACGATAGGGCAGGGGCAAAGAATAGGCATTTTTTCCGGGTCTGGTGTTGGCAAGAGTACCATGTTGGGCATGATGGCCCGCTATACCGAGGCAGATGTGAACGTTATAGTGCTGGTAGGAGAACGAGGGAGAGAGGTTCAGGAGTTTTTGAATAGGGACCTCAAGGAAGAGGGTATGAGGCGCTCAGTCATAGTGGTTGCAACATCGGATCAACCTCCTTTGATAAGGCTGAAGGCAGCATTGACTGGTACGGCTATAGCCGAGTATTTCAGGGATATAGGCAAAAACGTTCTGTTGATGATGGATTCAATTACACGGGTTGCTATGGCCCAGAGAGATGTAGGCCTGGCTGTGGGAGAGCCTCCGGTTACCAGGGGATATACCCCTTCGGTTTTTACCTTTTTGCCCCGTCTTTTGGAACGGGCTGGAAACAGCGATAAAGGCAGCATTACAGGCATATATACCGTACTGGTGGAGGGAGATGACCTTAATGAGCCTGTAGCAGATACTGTGCGAGGTATCCTTGATGGGCATATAGTGCTTTCCAGGAATCTGGCTATGAGGAATCACTATCCTGCAGTTGACATTCTGCAAAGCATAAGCAGATTGATGAAGGATATTACGTCTGTAGAGCAACAAGAAGCAGCCAGATCCTTGAGGGAAAACCTTTCCCTGTATTACGAAGCTGAAGAATTGATAAACTTGGGGGCTTACAAGGAAGGAAGCAACGCCAAATTGGATTTTGCAGTGCAGAACAAAGACAAATTTGATGCTTTTCTCAAACAAGATATTGAAGAGTACTCGTCATTTGAAGAAACCTTGGAGAAACTTCTTGCATTGCCGGTATGGGGAGGTGACTTGCATTGAGGGCCCAATTGAAAAAGGCAGAAAAAGTCAAGAATTTAAGGGAAAGGATAAAGGATTTGGCTTATGCAAAGTTTGTTGAGGTTCAGGATAAGCACCTTTCTGTTGTGGAAACAATAAATTATATTGCGCGAAGGAAACAGAAGCTTGAAGATCTCTTTCGCAAAAAATGTTCAGATGGGAGCCTTTATTTGGAAGAGTTATGGGGAGTGCGAATGGAGTTAAGCTCAATGGAGGAAGAGCTGGAGGAGATGCTGAAATACAAGTGCGAGCTTGAAGAACAGTTAAATGAGTTGAGGCAGGAGCTGTTGAAGAAAAATTTGGACCTTAAGCTGGCTGAAAGAATGGTTGAGAGGAAAAAAGAGGGGTTGAGAAAGGAAATTTTGAGAGATCAGCAGAAGGAGCTAGACGAGAGAGCGATGCTTATGTTTGTACGATCCACATAATATTGGCGACGGTGATTTATGTTGAAGAGTCTTCCAGGGCCTAATTTTTCAGGTGTGCAGAGAGTAAAGAACCGGATAGCTGAGATTCGCCGCCTTGTGGGGGATAAAAATGTCTCTCGAGGGGGCTCTACGTTTGTGGAGGTCCTTGAGGAGAAAGAAAGAGATTACGAAAAGCAAGCCGCAAAAGAAATATTCAAGAACGGAAAATCACTTACAGGGCGGAAAGGTATTGTTAATTTAGCTGATCATGCGGAAGAGAGCAGCTTTGCATTGATAGAGAAGGTCCTTGAAAGAAAATGCCGCGAATACGGTGTTAAGGAATCTTTGGTCAGGGCAGTCATGGAAATGGAGTCAGGAGGCAACCCAAAAGCTGTCTCGAAAGCTGGGGCTATGGGGTTGATGCAGCTAATGCCCTCTACCGCCAAGATGCTGGGAGTCAATAATCCTTTTGATATAGAAGAAAATCTGGATGGAGGCATAAGGTATCTTAAGACGCTTTTGGAAAAGTATGAGGGTAATGAAGAGCTAGCACTTGCTGCGTATCATTCAGGGCCGGCGAGGGTGGATAAGTATGGGGGCGTTCCACCTTATCCTATCGTAAGGCATTATGTTAGGACTGTTTTAGCGCTAATGAATAAAAGAGAAAGGAGCTAGCCTTGGGGGTGAGGGCGGATGACTGCTGGGTCAAAAGCATTTGAGCTAAAAGAAGAAGATGGGCTGTTATGGGTAAAGGTGCTGGATAAAAATGTCTCTCCTGCTTCGCTGATGGAGGGACTTGGTGAGGCTGGTTTGGCAATATCTTTGGACAGGGTTAGGGAGATCCTTGATAAAGCAGATGGAGAATGGCAATCTGTTGGAGCGATAGGTAACAGGGTAAAGGTGCGACTTTCTGAGGATAAGTTAAAGGCTGAGATATATGTAGAGCCTTCAATCAGGAGTTTGGAACAAAAGGAAGCGGAGAAACACATTCGAAAGGCTTTAAAAGACGCAGGGGTTGTATTTGGAATAAAGGAAGATGTCTTAAAGCGGTTTGCGGAAGGGGATAGTGACCTTTTGGCAACGTGGATAGTTATTGCTGAAGGGGAAGCCCCAGAAGAATGTCAAGACGCCAAGATAGAGATGTTTGTAAAGATAGCAGAAAAGAGTTTGCAGGAAATGGAAAATGCGATGGTGGTAGATTTCAAGTCCTTGGGCTTCATCCCAAATGTTAAAAAGGGGGCTCTCATAGCGAAGAAGATACCACCCAAAGAAGGCAAGGATGGTAAAGACGTAACTGGTAATGCAATAAAAGTAAGAAAACCGAAGGATTTTTCCATTAAGGCAGGAGCGAATACGGAGCTCTCTGATGATGGTTTGGAGATAAGGGCCACAGCCAATGGCTTCATCCTTAAAGAGGGCAACAAGTTCACTGTTGAAACAGTTCTGACTGTAAGAGGTGATGTAGACTACAGTACCGGTAATTTAGAGTGTTTTGGCAGCATTGTTGTAACTGGAGGGGTAAAGGAGGATTTTTCTGTAATAGCTGGGGAAGATCTGGAGATAAAGGGTGTAGTAGAGGGAGCCTTCTTAAAATCTGGCGGGAAAATGAAACTTGAATCTAGTGTCAGGGGCATGGAAAGAGGCGTTATTGAGTGTGGAGGGGAGCTTTTTTTGGAATATGCAGACCAGTGCAAAATAACTGCAGGGGGAGATATACATTTTAAGCGAGCTTTGATGCACTGCGAGGTGGAGACAGAGGGTTCCATACGTTTGGCAGAGGGCGGTAAGGGAGTCATAGCTGGAGGGGAGTTGCGTTCGGGAGGCGAAGTAGAGTGCAACGTTCTTGGGAGCAAGGTGGGAACAAAGACTATTGTGCGTGTTGGCGTCTCTCCCCGTCTTCTCAAACAACAGCGGATGCTTAGTGCCAAAAAGGAAGAGTTGGATTCTAAAATAACAACTATTAAGAAAAATATAAGGTATTTAACTAAGTTGGCGGAAGAGAAAAAGATTGACGAGAAACAAAAGTTGTTGGCGATAAAGTTTATACAGCTTTTGGAGGATTTGGAGAAGAAGGAAAAAGAAGCGAATGAACTCCTGAACAAGGTGCATGAATTGATTAAGAAGATCAGAAGTAAGGGAAAAGTGGTAGTGAAAAAGATATGTTATCCTGGAGTTTCTGTCTTTGTAAGAAATGACAAGTTTCAAGTAAGGGAAGAATTAGAAGAGGTCAAATTCTATTTTGATGGGGAAGTAAAGATAGCCTCCCTTGAGGAGGATTAGGTTTAACTTTGTTTGCTTGGGGTAAAATATGGAACAGCAGGTGAAGACAGGACCAATAGAAGGAATATTGAAATACTCTGATATGGGGATCACCTTCATGGTGGTGCTCATTGTCGTTATGATGGTAATACCTTTGCCTACAGCACTTTTGGATCTCTTCTTGGCTTTCAACATTACCTTTGCAGTGATAGTGTTATTAGTTACTTTCTACGTACAGCATGCGTTGGAGATTGCTGCATTCCCATCTATTTTACTTGTCGCCACCCTTTTTAGGTTGGCGCTGAACGTTTCAACCACGAGACTTATTCTGCTCCATGGGTATGCAGGAAAACTTATAGGGGCTTTTGGAAACTTTGTTGTTGGGGGCAACTACCTTGTAGGGGGAATTGTTTTTCTCATATTGGTTTTGATACAGTTTTTGGTTATCACTAAAGGCGCTGAGCGAGTAGCGGAAGTGCAGGCCCGTTTCCAGTTGGATGGAATGCCGGGAAAACAGATGGCCATTGATGCAGATCTTGGTAACGGCTTAATAGACGAGAAGACAGCTCGAGAGCGTAGAAAAATGGTTCAAAGGGAAGCGGATTTTTTTGGAGCCATGGACGGCGCATCGAAGTTTGTGAAAGGTGATGCTATAGCAGGTCTAATCATTACCACCATAAATATTATTGGAGGAATATGTATAGGCATATTTCAACAAGGCCTTACCATAGCGGAAGCCGCTCAAAAATACAGCCTTCTCACGGTAGGAGATGGGCTTGTAGCCCAGATTCCAGCACTGATTCTTTCGACTGCTACAGGTATATTGGTAACCAGAACAGCTGGAGAGAGCCATCTTGGAAAAGATATAACTAAATCTTTGATAAATCACTACAGGCCGCTGTGGATTGGATCTGTGTTGCTTTTGGCTTTGGCAGTGATCCCTGGGTTTCCCAAGATACCTTTTATTGCGTTGGCGACATTTTTGGGTCTTCAAGGGATGTGGATATTTAAGGCGAAGGGCAAGGAGGAGCCGGAGAGACCGGAAATCGCACAAGGCTCTAAGCCCGCTCCAGCTCCTCAAGCTCCTGCTGAGGAGCAGAAGGCGGAGCCAGGCAGTTTTGATAGCGTTATGAAACTTTTAGCTGTGGATCCTCTGGAATTAGAGGTGGGATATGCCCTCATACCTTTAATTGAGCCTTCCAAGGGAGGGGATTTGCTTGAAAGGATACAGACTTTAAGGAGGCAGTTGGCGCTGGAGATGGGAGTGGTTACTCCGCCAGTTAGAATAAAAGATAATTTGCAGCTGAAGCCCACGGCGTATGTGATAAAGGTTAGAGGCGTGCCTAAGAAAACTGCCGAGCTTATGCCAGATTATTACATGGCCATAGATACAGGGCATACAAAAGGTTCTTTGGTTGGCATCCCGACTAAGGAGCCGGCTTTTGGCCTGGATGCCTTATGGATAACCCCAGATCTGAGAGCTAAAGCCGAAGAACTAGGTTATACCGTAGTGGATGCGCCTTCTGTTTTGGCCACCCACCTTTCTGAGGTGGTTCGTTCCAATGCAGCTGATCTTTTGACCCGACAGACAGTGCAGAGCATGATAGATATGGTCAAGGAAACGGCTCCTGCGGTGGTTGAGGAGATGTTGAAATACTTGAGTCTTGGCGATATACAGAAGGTACTGCAGAATCTTATAAGGGAAAAAGTGCCAATAAGAGACCTTGCAGGTATTTTTGAGACTTTGGCAGATTATGGAAGGGTAACCCAGAGTCCGGATTTCCTTTCCGAGAGAGTAAGGGAATCTTTGGGTAGGATTATATACTATCAGAACGCAGACGAAGAAACAGGGGAACTTACAGTTATGACCCTTTCTCCAGAGTGGGAAAAAAGGATAAAGGATTCTATCCAGGGCAACCTGGTAGAGGGTTGGCATATAAAAATGGACTTTCAAGCCGTACAAGACTTTAATAGGGCAGTTGGAGAGGGCACGAAAAAACTCCTTGAAAAGGGATTGCCTCAGGTTATCCTAGTTCACCCTGATGTAAGGTTCTACGTGAGGAAGCTGTTAGAAAGGACTTTCCCAAATATTGTGGTCCTAAGCTATAACGAGATACCAAAGGAGTCAAAAGTCAACACTGTTGGAGTAATAGATTAAAAGTTTAGGTAAGAAGGTATATCCGATGGGAAGAAAGAAAAAAAGAGAAGAAGAATCTTCCGGTGGAAGCTGGCTGACGACATACGGTGACATGGTCACCCTTATTCTTACTTTCTTTATTCTTTTGTATTCTTTTTCAACTATAGATGTTATTAAATTTAAAAAGATGATGTTCTCCTTTAAGGATGCTATAGGTGTTATGAAGGGTGGAAAAACATTCGAGGAGCAGGAAGCTGTCTTCTCGGGCCGGTCAATGGAAAGTAGCGGGGAATCTAAAAAGAGTACGCAGGACATTATGCAAGTGGCTCAAAAAATCCAGGCTGTTCTTAAGGAAGAAGGGCTCGAAAGCGATGTGACGATAACTGTCAATCAGCGAGGAGTGGTGGTGTCTATTGCCGAAGGGTTGCTGTTCAGGCGAGGTGAGTATGAGGTTAGGCCTGTAGGTAAAAAGGTTCTGTTGATACTTGCTAAAATAATAAAGGAACTACCCAACAATATATCCGTTGAGGGTCATGCGGATAGTGTACCTATAAGATCAAGTGGAGTAATTAAAGATAATTGGACTTTATCTGTCTTAAGGGCTGCAAGGATAGTCGCATTTTTTGAGAAAAATGCAGGAATATCATCCAAAAGGCTTCAGGCTGTAGGGTATGGAGACTCAAGACCCATAATGCCCAATGACACAGAACTTCATAGAAGCATGAATAGAAGGGCCGATATAGTATTTTTGTCAGAAAGCTCCCTTTTTTAGAAGTTTTTTTTGCCTTGGCTGATTCTTAAACTTAAGATTGTGGAGAGGGGGGAGATGCAATGTTTCCTACATTGGAGAACTGTCGTATCTGTGGGAAGGCCTTTACCTATATAAGGGGACCTAAAGTTTGTGAGGCTTGCAGGGAAGAATTGGATAGAATTTATTTTGAGGCTAGGAATGTCTTGTTAGATTCCCCCGAAGGTAAACAGCTTGATGCTGTCAGCTTGGCAGAGAAGTTGGGCGTTGAGCCTATCTACATTTATATTTTGGCTGAGGAAGGCTTTTTTGAAAGAGAAGCTCCATGGCTTGGAAAGGGTAGCGGGGAAAGAGCAAAACTGCTGATGGAGTTTAACAAAGAGATAGAGAGACTTAAAGAAAATCCCTCAAAAGATATAGATGGCAGTGGGATGTTTATAGTAGACAGAAAGAAAAGGAAAGAGAGCAACTAATAGGGTTCAAAGATGCTTCTTAGGGAGTGGTGACTTTTATGGATATGAAAGATTACTTAGGGCCTTTTGTAGATGAAACAGAGGAAAACCTTCAGCGATTAAATGAGCACCTTTTAGCTTTTGAACAAGGAGATCACAGTGTTGTAGACGAGATTTTTAGAGTGGCTCACACCCTTAAAGGAATGGCTGCAACTATGGGTTTTGCTAAAATGGCGGAACTTACTCATAAAATGGAGGATGTACTGGACTTGGCAAGGCAGGGGAAATTGGCCTTGCGCCGCAGCGAGGACATTGCATTGCTTTTTGAGTGCCTGGATACGCTGAATCTGATGTTGGATGAAATAAGGTCCGGAAAGGACGATACAGCCATAGACATATCGGATATTGAGGCTCGGCTTAAAAAACTTTGTGAAGGCACAGCAGATTCTTCAGAGGCATCGGCTCCCATTGCTGAAGAACAGAAAAATATTGAGAAAAAAGACGTAAAGGCGCCCTATTTGAAGAAGATAAAGGTGAAATTGAAAGAAGGTTGCATGCTTAAGGGAGCAAGAGCTTTCATGGTCTTGGAGGAACTTTCTTCCTTGGGCAGAGTTGAATCTACGGAACCGGAGATGGAAAAGCTAGTAGAAGGAGAGTTCTCCGGTGACGTGTTTTTTGTATTTTTGGAGACTAGCGTAAATAGCGACAGGCTGATCAGTGCTGTTTTGGATGTGAGCGAGATTGAATCGTGTGATGTAGAGGATATGCTAGAGGAAAGTGGGGAAATAGTAGAAAGTGAAAAAGTAATGGATGGAGGCAACAACGTTGAGAGAAATATAAATGCAGTTGATGAGGCTAATGTGCACAAAAAGATACCTAATAAAACCAATGAACGTGCAACGGAAGCTATAAGGAACATAAAGAAAAAGACAAGCCAAACTGTAAGAGTGGATGTAAACCGTTTAGACAAATTATTAAATCTTGTTGGAGAGTTGGTTATTGGAAGGTCCAGGATAGAGCGCTTGGCAAAAGAAAGCAATTTGAAAGAATTTGAGGAGCCTATCCTGCAATTAGGCAGAATATCAAAGGAAATCCAAGAATTAGTTACAAAGCTAAGGATGCTCCCAATAAGCTTTATCTTCGATCGTTTCCCAAGGTTGGTAAGGGACCTTTCAAAAGAGTTAGGCAAAAAGGTTCATTTGGAAATTGAAGGTAGGGAGACGGAGCTGGACAGGTCAGTTATAGATGAAATAGGAGATCCTTTGGTGCATTTGATAAGAAATAGCTTAGATCATGGCCTTGAGCCCCCAGAGGAAAGAGTAGCCAAGGGCAAGCCGGAAGAGGGCTTATTGAGAATAAGAGCTTATCAGGATGGCAGCAGCGTTGTGGTCTCCGTAGAGGATGATGGGCGAGGCATAAATAAGGAGAAAATACTGAAAAAAGCTGTTGAAAAGGGCCTCATATCTCAGGAACAGATTGACTCGATAAGTGAGAGGGATGCTATTCAGTTTCTTTTTATGCCCGGATTTAGCACCTCTGATAAGGTGACCGATATTTCAGGTCGAGGTGTAGGCCTTGATGCTGTAAAGAACAAAGTGGAATCTATAGGAGGTCGGCTGTCTATAGAATCCGAGGAAAATAAAGGGACGACTATAAAAGTCAAGTTGCCGATAACCTTGGCCATAGTTCTTGCCCTTTTGGTTAAAATAGACGGGCAGATTTATGCAATTCCTCTGGAGAGCGTAGATGAGACTCTATTGGTAGACAAAGAGGACGTAAAGATAGTAAATGGCAGCACTGTAACCATGCTGAGAGGCTCAATGCTCTACCTTGTGGATTCCAGGGAGTTCTATGGCCTGCCTAAGCGAGAAGATACTTCGATTCTCCCTGTTGTAGTTATGAGGGCAGGGTTTAGAAAGATAGGGTTTATCGTAGACGATTTTATCGGCCAGCAGGAGATAGTTATAAAGAGTTTGGGTAACACAGGGATGGTCAAGATAAATTGGTTCTCTGGGGGAACCATTCTGGGAGATGGCAGTGTGGCTTTGATAATAGATCCGGCAACGGTAGAGGAGGCATAAAAGATTTATAGTGATATGGATAAAAGTACTAGGCCTCGTGTAAGAAAGCAGAAGATATTATTTTTTTTGTTAGGAATATGCCTTTTATCTTTTGCCGGTTTTGGTAACCCTCTTAAGGGTTATGCACAAGAACCAATTAAATTGCCTGAAGCGCAGCGAATGTATGGTTTCGCTGCGTTTGTTTCTGCTTATCAGCATGCCATGGAGGGAGAGATAGAAAAAGCCCTCAATAAACTGGAGAGGGCTATAAAATTGGATCCGTATATGGTGGATTATTACCTGCTTAAGGGATATTGCCTCTACACTCTGGGTAAATACGAAGAGGCAGCAAAAAATTTAAGGTTTTATCTGGAAGTAAGGGACAAGGATACTTTTGCAAGGTCTTTTATGGAAGATATAAGGAAAAAGGAGCGATATGTACGAGAAGCTCTTGCTAAGGGCGTTCAAACAAATGAAATAATTCTAAGCGATATTTTTAATATATGGACAAAATTAGGGATTTCGCCCATTAGAAAGTTTTTCCCCTATATGCCGACAAAGCCTGCTAGTTTAGGAGATGAGCTTGTATTTGCCGATGAGATTAAGGGAAAGCTGTACATCTACAGAAAAGACCTTGAGACGCTAAAATGGAAAAAACTTTATTCAGGCTCTGTGGGTGAAGGGATAGTGCGAGTCCTGCCAATAGGAGACATGGAGTATGTGCTGTGTTTTCGGGATGGCAGAATAAAAAAGGTGAAATTGGATAAGAAAAAGGTTAAGGATGTATATGTGAAAGACCTTCCCGCAGGAGCCCTGTCAGATGCAGTATATGTTGGAGAGAACGTCATGGCTGTTTCAGATTTTGTACTAGGCAAGATTTATTTCCTTGATGTCTCTTCGGGAGAAGAGCTCTTTTCTTGGAAACCAGAGGGTGGGTTGGGCTTTGAGCCTGTATCTTTGGATTCTTATGGCCCACTGCTAGCTATTGCAGATAGGCGTTCTGGTTGCATTTATTTGTTTAATGCTAAAGAAAAAAAGAAAGTTAAAAGATTTAGTATTTCATGTAAGCCGAGGTCCGTTGCGTTCTTAAGTTCTTCCGAGATAGCGGTGTTAGCAGAAAGTGGTGCTTTATACTCTGTGCCTGTTGGGGATGGAAGACAAGTTAGAAAGATAGCAGATAAAGCATTTCCTGAGGCGTGGTTTCTTTTCCGTTTAGATGGGAAAGTTTTTATAACTGATACCAGGCTTTTTAGGGGAGCGTGGTTGAAGCCCGTTGTTAGTGAAGGCTATCTGGTTTTGAAGAATCCGTCAAGAAATCAGGATTATTGGGAATTTGACGCGAAGATGCTGAGTCCTTTTTGTGAGTGCAATAGAGATGAAGTAATCTTGGAAGGTGTAATAGAGGGGAGCTTTGCAGAAATAAGCATTGTTAAAAAAGAGAGTAAAGGTAAGCCCATGCTTTTTAGAGGGGGGAGGATGCGTCTTGATGACAAAAATCTCGAACTTCTTGGGGAAAAAGGGGAAGATTTAGTAATAGAAAGTAAGGCGTTGCCTAGTGATTTGCCTGGCTTGATTCGACTAGGTTGTTTTGCGCTGGCTAACGGCATCCGGTTTTTCATTTTGATGGAGGACGAACTGCCAGGGGTGTATCAAGTAAGACTGGCAGAGCTTACGGGAGGAAGGTTGCTATTTTCAAAAAAAGAAGTAGATGGCATAGTTTATTGCCGTTCAGACCTCACTTTGAAGGTTAGCCC
>NZ_JACDOB010000023.1 GCF_017656375.1 Thermovirga sp. | reverse complement strand
TTGCTAAGAACATGGATGATTTCAAGGCTGTTAACGAAGTTTACGGGAGGTTTTTTACTTCCGATTATCCTGCTAGGGCCTTTGTGGAAGTAGCAAGACTCCCAAAGGATGCCCTTGTTGAAATTGAAGTAATTGCATATAAGGAATAAATGCAAATAGCCGTAATTTGCTTCCATTTAACGAGATGAAGAGTATGGTGGGAGTCCCAGCAGATGTGGTGTGCTCCCACCAGTTGAAGTATGAAGGAACTTAATTTGTTCAATAGCAGTGGAGGTATGAAAGTAGCTGTTTTTGAACTGGTTAAAGATAATTCATGAATTTTTTCCCGCGGTGTTTTTCCTTTCATTTCTCTTCCTCCAGGAGATAGCCTTTGAACAAAACTGCATAGACTTTTGGTGGAAGAGCTTTGCCATTTGTTATGTTCGGAAGATATTTCTGATGAACTCTGTTCAGCTTTCTTGCAAGCCTTTTAGGTCTCATCCATGTTACTTTTATGTTTAGTTTCAAGGAATAGAGATTCTATGTGAGGGTTGGTCTTTTTTACCTCAATAACTTCTCAGTAATTAGCCCATCTCTTTTTCTTTTTGCCAATATTCTTACCCATCTTTCGATAAGACCCATTATAGGTGCTATTTCTTTAGCTGTTTCCCCCTTTCCTATTAGGTTACATATTACCTTCAGAGCAGCCTTAGTTTAAGCACCGGCATAATGGAATCATGAAGGGTTACTTCCTGTTTTCTTTGTTTTTGTTGTTTATAAAGGAGAGGCGCTCGGATCAAGTCCCATATTTTGTGTAAATTTGCTTGACACCACTTAAGCGGTGTGGTATTTTAACCTAGTAAATGGAAATGGATATCCGTTACTTTGAGGATCATTTAAGCGAGGTGTAAAATTGTCTACCCCTGTTTTGGAAGTCAATAATCTTAAAACTTATTTTTTCTTAGGGGAAAATGTCATCCCCGCTGTTGATTCTGTTGGTTTTTCTGTTAACTATGGTGAAACCTTAGGTATTGTAGGAGAGTCTGGTTCGGGAAAGAGTGTTACTGCTCTGTCTATTATGCGCTTGATACCAAACCCACCAGGGAAGATAGTTGGTGGACAGATCCTTTTCGAGGGAGAAGACCTTTTGCAAAAAACAGAAGAGGAGATGCGTAAAATCAGAGGCAATAAGATATCAATGATTTTTCAGGAACCAATGACATCACTAAATCCGGTCTATACTGTAGGAAGTCAGATTGCGGAAGCTATTATCCTGCATCAAGGGTTATCTAAAAAGGATGCTTTAAAGAAAAGTGAGCAACTGCTTGAAATGTGTAAGGTTTCTTTGCCTAAAAAACGGTTAAATCAGTATCCGCATGAGTTGAGCGGCGGAATGAGACAGAGGGTTATGATAGCAATGGCATTGGCATGTGATCCATTGCTTTTAATTGCGGATGAACCTACGACCGCATTGGATGTTACTGTGCAGGCACAAATTCTAGAATTGATGAAGGATCTTCAAAGAAAAACAGGAACAGCTGTACTTTTTATTACCCATGACCTAGGAGTGATAAACGAGATAGCAGATAAAGTGGTTGTTATGTATTGTGGGCGAGTTGTTGAATGTGGGAAAAAGGAGGATATCTTAAAATCACCGGAGCATCCTTATACTAAGGGCTTATTAAATTCAATTCCTGTTATAGATGGGCCTAAAAAACCTCTTCGTCCAATTAGGGGTGTAGTTCCATCTCCGAATGAAATATCACATGGCTGTCGTTTTAGGAGCAGGTGTGATTATGTTATGGATAAATGTGAGAAAGAACCACCATTGATGAATATAGGTGATCGCTTGGTTCGTTGCTGGTTGGTTCATAATTTTGAAAAATGAGGGATGTCATGTCAAAGGATCTATTGAAAGTAGAAGATCTCCGAGTTTATTATCCGATAAAAGATGGTTTTCCATGGAGTAGGTCCCGCTATATTAAGGCGGTGGAGGGAGTTGCCTTTGAGATAAAAGAAGGGGAAACTCTTGGCCTTGTAGGAGAGAGCGGCTGTGGCAAATCAACAACAGGAAGAGCTATTCTTCGTTTAGTGGAACCTCAGAAAGGAAGCAAAATTTTTTTTGAGGATCAAAATATTCTCGAATATGATAAGCGGAAGATGATCCATTTTCGTAAGAAAGTTCAAATAATTTTTCAAGATCCTTATGGTTCTTTAAATCCCAGGATGACACTTGGTGATACTCTGGAAGAAGTTCTGGCTGTTCATGGTAAAGGTCAACCTCATGAAAGACGTAAACAGGCTGCCAAGCTTCTTGATGTAGTTGGTTTGCCTAAGCAATGTTTAAGTAGGTATCCCCATGAGTTTAGCGGAGGGCAAAGACAGCGGGTGGTGATAGCTCGCGCGTTAGCGGTGGAGCCTAAATTGATTATATGTGATGAGCCAGTATCTGCTTTGGATGTTTCAGTTCAAGCACAAATTATTAACTTGTTGGAGGAACTCCAGAGGGAATATAAACTTACCTATTTGTTTATTTCACACGATATGGCCGTTGTAAGGCACATTAGCACTAAAGTGGCTGTAATGTATTTAGGTAAGATATTTGAAATTGCAACGACTGATGAGTTGTTTGATAACCCTTTACATCCTTATACACGAGCTTTGTTAGCTGCCATTCCTAAAATAACTGATAAAAGAAAAAAGGAAAAACGCATGCTTCTTGAAGGAGATGTTCCAAGCCCATTATCTCCTCCGACAGGATGCAGATTTAGGACCCGATGCCCATTGGTAGAAGATATTTGCGCAGAGCGAGAGCCAGGAATTAAGGAGCCGATTCCAGGGCATTTTGTGGCATGTCATTTTGTTTAAAATAAACAGAGTGGCAATATTTAGAACAAAATCAAATAGGAGGGGAGTTGGTAGGATGCGAAGGGAGGGTACAGTATTTTCTGTTTGTTGTGTGGCGCTTGTTTTTGTTTTAATTGCTTTCACAGTTGTTTTGGGAGGTATTAAGACAACAACAGTCGAAGCAGCAGAGAAAAAGGTTCTTGTTCATGCTTTAAACAGAGATGGAGATATCTTAGATACTATTAAGGCTGCATGGTATTCAGACGCGCTTATTTATCTTCATGATCGTCTTGTAACGAGGGATTATAATTTCCAGTATCGCCCAGGGTTAGCGGAGAAGTGGGAAACCTCTGAGGATGGTTTGGTTTGGACTTTCCACCTTAAAAAGGGAGTAAAGTTTCATAACGGGAAGCCTTTCACTGCAGAAGATGTTAAATGGACCTTCGATACGATAAAGGATCCTAAGACAGCTTCACCTTTTGCAGGTGATTTAAAGGCAATCAAAGAAATAAAGGTGATTGACGATTATACCGTGCAGTTTACGCTGAATTACCCATTCCCTAATCTGCTTTTCAACTTGTCGAATACCGCTGCGGGCATACAACCGGCTAATTGTTACGAGGAGTATGGAGAGGATTATGGCCACAAGGTTGTCGTAGGGACGGGTCCTTTTATGCTAAAAGAATGGATAAAAGGAGACAGAGTTGTTCTTGTTAGGAACCCGGATTATAATTGGGGTCCAGATTGGATGTCAAATCAAGGTCCACCTCTTTTAGACGAATTAGTGATAAGAGCCATTCCTGAAGAAAACTCTCGCATTATGGAACTAGAGACAGGTGGAGTTCATGTATTACGTGATGTTCCTCCTATGTTTGTTGAGAGGCTTAAAAATAATCCAGAGATAAATTTGGTGCAGGGGTCAGCCACGAAGCTGGGCTATTTGGCTTATGCCTGTGATAAAAGACCTTTTGATAATGTACTTGTAAGACGAGCTATAAATCATGCTATTGATAGGAAGAGAATAGTGAAATACATATTCCGGGGTAATGCTCAGGTGGCCTATGGATATTTACCGCCAGCCTTGAAAGATGAGTATTTAGAAGAGAGTGAGCAGCTTGCCTATAAATATAATCCGGAAAAAGCGAAATCTTTGCTTGCTGAGGCGGGATATCCTAATGGATTTGAAGCAACTCTTTCTGCTGACAATTCCACGATTAGTAAAAGATTAGCCGAAGTCATACAAGCCCAACTAGCAGAAATAGGTATTAAAGCAAAAATACAGCTTTATGATAGTGCTAGTTACAAGGCTATGCTGAAGGAAGGCAAGCAGGAGCTTTTTATAAGGCTGTATAGTTGGCCAAACGCGGATATACTTGATTGGTTCCTTTTGTCTTCGCAATTTCCGTATCCAAATCACTCGAGATGGGTAGATAAGACTACTGATGAGATGATTAACGCTGCGGCGACATCTCCGACATGGGAAGAAAGGGCAGAGGGCTATAAGAAGGTACAACGTTATTTGATAGAACAGGCGGTGTGGTGCCCTATCTATATTCCAAACAATATTATTGCTGTTCGTAAGGAAGTTAAGAATTTTAAATACCATCCATGGATGATTCAATATAACGATGGTATAGATATAGCATCTCGATAATTAAAACTAGCGCATGGAGGAGCAGATTATCTGTTCCTCCATGCGCTAACAAAACAAAAGAGTGGGTTTTGTGGATTTGAAAAGTTGAGGAGTGGTGCTGGTGTTAAGGTATGTAATTAAGCGAATTTTTTTCTTATTCCCGATTTTGTTAGGCATGACTGTAGTCGTTTTTTTGATGCTTCATCTAGCACCAGGTGATCCTATTGATTTGATTGTGGGGCCTAATGTTACACCAGAGATAAGAGAGAATATTCGCCATCAATATGGGCTTGATCGTCCTCTTCCTATTCAATATTTGCACTTTCTTGGTAATTTGCTTAAAGGTGATCTTGGGACTTCTATCATTCAGCACCGACCAGTTGCAGAGATCATAATCCAGAGATTTCCTGTAACTTTGGAATTAAGCGTTGCAGGCTTGTTGATTTCTTTTCTTGTGGCTATACCGATAGGTGTTAAAGCAGCCATTAAAAGGAACACTCTTACTGACTATATTTGCATGGTTACCTCTCTTGTGGGGATATCCATGCCAACGTTTTGGCTTGGTTTAATGCTTTTATACATATTTGCTTATAAGTTAAGATTATTCCCCGTTTCAGGATATGGTACGTGGAAACATCTTTTTTTGCCAGCTTTAACGTTAGGTTTTACTGACGCGGCATTGACTGCCAGAATGGTTAGATCAAGCATGTTGGAAGTTATAAGGCAAGATTATATAAGAACTGCTAGAAGCAAAGGGCTTTCAGAGAAATTGGTTATCAATAGGCATGCCCTGAAAAATGCACTGATACCTATAATTACCCTTCTAGGTTTACGGATTGGCTGGATAATGGGAGGCTCTGTTGTTTTGGAGATAGTTTTCACACGACCGGGATTGGGTAGGATGATGATTGAAGCTATTCTAGCGAGAGATTATCCGGTGGTTCAAGGAGGAATGGTTGTCCTTACAACTGCTATTATCCTAGGTAATCTTTTTGCGGATCTGCTCTATGCTATAGTCGATCCCAGAATTAAGTTGAGATAAATATTTAATATATTAGGGTCTAACATGGAGGTAAACATGAACAATCATACCATGATGAATGAATTAGCTGAAATTGATGAGATCGAGCATAGTAAAAGTGCCTTTGCTGAATGCTGTAGTAGGCTTTTCAGAAACAAAGCTGCACTTTTTGGGCTCATAGTAATGGTTGCAGTCATACTAATTGCCATTTTTGCCCCACTTCTCGCCCCATATGATTATGCTAAGCAGAATCTCCCTGAAATGTTACAAGGGCCTTCATTTGAGCACCCATTCGGGACAGATGAATTTGGAAGAGATATTTTTAGCAGGGTAATTTATGGTTCAAGAGTTTCCTTACAGGTTGGTTTTCTCGCTATAGGAATATCCCTTTTAGTCGGATTACTTTTGGGTAGTATTGCGGGTTACTATGGTGGTATATTGGATCAGTGTATCTGCGCGCTGATGGATATAGCTTGGGCGTTTCCCATGACGCTCATAGCAATCGCCATTATAGCTATCTTAGGTCCTGGTTTATTTAATGTTTGTTTGGCTATTGCAGCGTGTAGCTGGGCTGCTTTTGCTAGAATTGTAAGGGGTCAGTTTCTTTCTTTGAGAAATCAGGAATTTGTGGAAGCAGCGAGAGTTTTAGGTTTTTCTGACCTGCGCATTATTCTTAGGCACATTTTCCCAAATGCCCTTGCACCTGTTGTCGTGTTAACAACTTTAGAAGTTCCAAAGGCGATCATTGTGGAAGCCACCCTTAGTTTTCTAGGTCTAGGAGTTCAACCACCTATGCCTAGCTGGGGTTCCATTATGAGTTCCGGTCGTTCGTTTCTTTTTGATGCTCCTTGGATAACGATCTTTCCAGGGGTTATGATTATTCTTGTTGTTATGGGTTTCAATCTTTTTGGTGACGCATTAAGAGATTCTATGGATCCACGCTTGAGAGATTAGAAGAGGGGTCATTATTGTGGCGATAATAATAAAAGGCGGAACAATAATAGATGGTTCAGGAAATGAGCCTATTAAAGGAGATGTGTTGATAGAAGGGGATAAGATAGTTGCTGTGGTTGAATCTATTGGAACAACAGAAGGAAAGCTTTTTGATGCTTGCGGTTTTGTTGTTTGCCCCGGGTTTATAGATATTCACTCTCACACTGATTTTACACTCTACAAAAACCCTCTATGTGAGAGTAAACTTCGCCAGGGTGTAACAACAGAGGTCGTAGGCAATTGTGGTTTCAGTCCAGCACCTGTCAATTGGAGCTATTTTGAGGAATTAGTAGATTTCCTTACGAATACCACATACATTAAAGAAGATGAGAAGTTATTCTGGCATTGGAAAAGCCAGAAAGAGTACCTGGAGTTTGCTTTTTCTAAAGGTGTTGCAGTCAATATTGCATCTTTAGTTGGACATGGGACGTTGCGGATATCAGTGGGTGGAGCAGGTAATGCTCCGCTCAAAGCGAGCCAGCTAGAACACCTCTTAGAAATATTAGAGAGAGAAATAGATTTGGGTGCTAAAGGGTTGTCCTTGGGGCTTCAATATGAGCCAGGTAAATTCGCTGATAAAAAAGAGCTTTACGCTATTGGTTCGTTACTTGCATCAAGAAGCGCGTTGCTGTCAGTACATATGAGAGATGAAGGTGATTGGGTAGAAGAAAATGTTAAGGAGATGATAGAGCTTTCCTTTAAAACAGGAGTTAATCTGCAAATTTCTCACCTAAAAGCAGAAGGTAAAAACAATTGGGGTAAAAGTGAGAGATTAATCCAAATTATTGATGTTGCAAAAAGGAAGCGAAAGTGTTCTATAGATTACGATGTTTACCCGTATAAAGCATTTGGGAGCAGCTTGATGGATTTATTACCTTCATGGGCAAAAGAGGGTGGTTTCAGCAAGTTGTTTAAATTGCTTAATGACGAAACTGCGAGTAAAGCTATTCTTAAAGAGATGAATACGATTTACTCAGGGAAGAAGGACTGGTCAGATTATCGGATTACTTTTGTGGCAGGTCCGAACAAGTTTTACGAGGGGCAAAGTATTGAAGAAATAGCCAGGATGAAAAAATGCACGCCCGAAGAATCAATATTGGACTTAATAAGAGAAAATAGAGGCGCCATAAAAATGGTTGTTTTTGGTATGTGTGACTCTGATGTAGAGCGACTTTTAAGCTATAAAGAGGCAATTATAGCCTCTGATGGTAGAGCTGTGGCTCCGAAAGGAGAACTTGGAGAAGGGAAAATTCACCCAAGATACTATGGCACTTTCCCGCGGGTTCTTGGGCATTACGTAAGGGATCGAGGTTTGTTTACGTTGGAAGAAGCTGTTAAGAAGATGACTTATCTTCCTGCAAAAAAAGTTGGGCTAGAAAAACGTGGTCTTCTTCGAGAAGGATATTTTGCAGATATAGTTGTTTTTGACCCGACTGAGATAAGGGATTTGGCAACTTTTCAAAATCCTCACGTGTTCGCAAAAGGTATTAAGGCTGTGTTTGTCAATGGCGAGGAAGTATTGATAGAAGGAGAATACACCCTGAATAGACCGGGAAGGATGGTGTGAATGAAGCCGTCTAGAGGGAAAAACAGCTATGAAAAACAAAAAGAAAAACTGGCAAGGCCAGTGATAGGTATAACTTGTGCTTGGTCAGTTGAGACTTGGGGGCACGAGAGAGGTAGGGGAGGATATCTTTATGTAGGGAAACATTATATAGATTGTATCTTGGATGCGGGTGGTTTGCCATTTATAATTCCCCTTGTGACAGAAGATGTTTTTAGAGATTTTAATGTTGATGAAATTACAGATTTCATAGATGGCTTAATATTGTCTGGAGGTGGGGATTCACTTGCCAAGAAAGAAAAAAAGATAGGTACACTTGAAGAACAACAGCCTTGCAGATATAAATTCGAAAGGGAGCTTTTTCTGAAATCATATAGTAAGGGAATCCCGGTATTAGGGATATGTAGGGGATTGCAAATGATAGTTGAAGCCCTAGGGGGAAGCTTGCATGAGGATACTGTAAAAGGTCATAATCAAGTTGAAGAGCCGGCTTGCCCTACTCACATGCTTCTAACTAGAGAGAAAACCCAAGCAAGGAAAGTTTTGGGAAATGAATCAATTAAAGTAAATAGTTTCCATGCTCAGACCGTGAATAATATCCCTAATGGATTCATGGTAAGTGGGTTGTCTGAGGATGGAGTAGTTGAGTTTATTGAATCCACCACGAGTAGTTTTGTTTGGGGCGTACAGTTTCACCCGGAAGAAATGTATTTCTCGGACGAAAAGATGAGGAAAATTATAAATGCATTTGTTGAGAAAACAAAGGAGTTTAAGCTTATGTGCTAATTTCATCTTTAAAAGTTTATTTGGTCTATTATTGGCCTAGATAAGGGTGGCATATCGTTGTTTTTTATTTTTAAGAGAATTTCTTTTGGTGTGAACATGTTTTCAAGGTCGAAAAGCAAACTTGCTATATGGATATCGGAAGTGAAGTTTTTTTCAATGAGAGGGGCTAGATAATTGGCGCCTCCAAAGACAATAATGTAACCTTTGTTTCTATCATTAACACTCATACGATAGTTTTCTGGCATTATGCATCCCATTTCGAAAACGGAATTTAAGAGGTGTTGTTTCAGGTAGTTAGCAATTTTGATTGCACGTTCACAATAAAAAGAAGGAAATACCTTTATGCTAGCTGTTACATATCCTGATCCTGTCTCTAGGTATTTGGATACTTGGGTGTAAAGCCCTTTACAAAGAAGTTGGCCGGGACTGATGGTAGTTCCTGAATGACAAATGAGCTCCGTAAAACCTTTAGGTTTATTTTGTTCTATTTTGAATAGACCGGTTGCTGAGTTAGTAAGAGGGACTCCATTGCGAAAAAATATTGATTCGTAATTAGTAGATGATATGGTAGCTATTCCAATCTGTCCTTTAGGTATGTTAATGTTCCAAACCCTCTGCTCTTCTCCTATTAGGCCTATAAGGGGAGATATTATTATACTAGAAGAAGAAATGTTGTTTAGGTTTTCCAATACCTCATAAATAGAATCCTTTGGGCAAGTCGCTAGGTTTACAATAATTTTCCCTGTCTTCTTCTCTATATCGAAGTCGCATTGTTCCAATAGCTTTTGAGTTTCCAAAGAAGTCATGCCTATTCGCTCAAAAACCAACAAAGCCTTAACTTCTTCTATACCTTTCGGAGTTAAAATAACCCCTTTTTTACCCAGTCGTTGCACAAACCCCTTGCTCTCAAGGCTAGAAACGTGATAACGGATAGTCCTAGAATCCAAATTAATGCCTGCCATGCTTAGAGCCTTTTGTAAAGCCGTGGAATGCAGAGGGTCGCCCGAAAAATAAAGATTTCTCAAAATTTCTATTACAGCCGGTGGATAAGATGCACATGTTCCCAAAGTCTTCCCTCCAGTAGAACAACAATAACTTTAAGGTTTTTAATTAGCTTGAACCTTATTATAGAACAAAATTTAAAATACTAGCAACAATAGGAATCACATTTCCGATAAATGTGCAATAGCTAGGAATAACATTTCCGATAAAAGCGCAACAACTAGGAATCAGATTCCTGTGAAATAGTTACAGTTGTCTTAGTTTTTGGGTATAGGAAGAGATAATAAATTCAATAAATACAAAGCCCCTAAATTACGATATGAATAGCGCTAAGCGCCATCTACTTCAACATAATGGCATAATGTTGCGCTATAATTTATTGCTTGACAAGAATCAATTTTCTGCATAATATAACGTCGATATTTAACGGAAATAAATATCCGTAATTAAAGGGTGCCTGTTTCTATTTCTTCATCTGTAGTGGCTTAGTGTGTTTATATCGGGAGGGGTCGGTAGAATGAAGAAGGTTTCTCTTTTGGTTTCAACAGGAAATTTGGGAGACAATATCATTGAGGAAGGTTCTTTTTATGAAGGAGTAAAAAGAGACATAGATTGTTTTGCTGCTGATGCCGGCACAGCGGATGCAGGGCCAACATTTCTTGGGGCTGATAAGCCACATAATCCCATAGAATGGGAAGAACATGACTTGGAATTGTTGCTTGTAGAGAGTCGCAAAAAAGGGGTGCCCATGATAGTTGGATCCTGTAGCACTACAGGGACTGATAGGGCTGTTGATTTATATGCCGATATCATAAGGAGATTAGCAAGAAAGCATAAATTGCCTCCCTTCAAGATGTGCCGAATTTATTCCCAAATTTCTAAAAAAGAGCTGGCAAGTAGGATAGAAAAAGGAGATATAGAGCCTTTAGGGGCCCCATATGAGCTTACCCAGCAGGTGCTTGATGAAACTACTAACGTAACGGCTAGTATGGGGGTCGACCAGATTATTCATGCTTTGGAACAGGGAGCACAGGTGATATTGGCTGGGAGGGCATGTGATGATGCTGTTCTTGCTGCTTACCCAATATTCAAAGGATTCCCAAAAGGGATTAGTCTGCATATGGGGAAAGCTGCAGAATGTGCTTCTTTAGTCTGTTGGCCGCAGATGATCAAAGAGTCAATAATAGCTACGGTGTACGAGGACTCTTTTACTATAGAGCCCATGCATCCAAAGCAACGTGCTACCCCTCATAGCGTTGCTGCCCATTCCATGTATGAACGGACAGATTCTTTTACGCAGGCTGTTCCTGGGGGAATTTTAGATATGCGTAATTCTGAGTATATAGCTGATACAGATCGCATAACAAGGGTAAGAAATAGTATTTTTAGGCCTTCTCCAGATGGGACATATAAGGTGAAACTAGAAGGAGCGGGGGAAGCGGGCTATAGAGTTTATCACCTAGTAGGCATTCGTGATACTAGAGCTATAGAGCATATAGATTTAATTCTCGAAGACACAAAGCGCAAGGTTTCAGAGATTATCGGAGAATCTAGAAAAGGACAGTATCAGCTATTTTTCCATGTGTATGGGAGAAATGCCATTATGAAAGATATTGAACCTATAAAAGAGACTGCTTCGCATGAAGTTGCCATAGTAATAGAAGTGGTGTCTAAAGACGAAGAATTAGCGACTACAGTAGCTAAATGTGCGAAGTTTAGATTTTTCTACATGAGTTATCCTGGCCAGATGAATTCGTCAGGAGGCTCAGTGGCTCTTCTTACAGATGAGCCACTTTATCCCAAAAATAAGTGTTATAAGTGGACTATAGATCATCTTCTCCGATTAGAAAACCCGCTTGACGAGAAGATCTTCAGGTTTTCTTTCGAAACAGTTGGAGAATAAGGGGAAGGGAGTGCTTCAGTTGGAAACTTATTTGACTAAACTTGCAAATTTTTATGCTTCCACGAAATCATCTGATATTCCTTCTGATGTCATTGAGAAGGCGAAAAGGAGCCTTGCCGATTTTTTGGCGGTAACCGCAGTTGGTTATAAGAAAAGTGAGTTAGCTCCTTTGTGGAATGCTTATATAAAAGAAATAGGAGGCAAGGAAGAAGCTACGGTGCTTTGTCTTGATGTCAAGTTGCCTGCTTTTGTTTCTGCTATGGCTATGGGGGTTATGGGTCACTCCATCGAGCTGGATGATGGGCATCGTTGGGGGACATCTCATCCCGCTGTTGCAGTGATACCAGCTACGTTAGCGGTTGCTGAAAGGGAGGGCAGTTCTTTCGAGGACATTCTTGCATCAATAGTGATTGGATATGATGCAATGCTGCGTACAGCAAGAGCTATTAACCCTTCTCATCTCAAGCGTGGATTTCATTCAACTGGAACATGTGGTTCTATAGGTGCTGCGGCCAGTTGTGCATATCTTCTGAAATTGACCGAGGAGCAAATGGCTTACGCCATTTCGATGGGGGGGTTGCAAAGTGCGGGGTTACAAGAAATGCTTCATGATCATCCAGGCATAAAGCCGCTGCAACCTGGTAAAGCTGCAATGGCTGGAGTAATTTCAGCAGATCTTGCTTCAATGGGAGCCAAAGCGCCAAGGACGCTGTATGAGGGTATGCATGGATGGTTAAAAGCCATGTGTAATGGGGAATACTTAGAGGATGCTTTGGTGGGGGACCTTGGTAGGCGTTGGGAGATTATGTACACCTACACAAAGCTTTATCCAACTTGTCGTCATTGTCATGCAGCTATTGATATTGCACGTGAAGCGAAAAAACAGTTGAATTGCAACCTTGAAGATATCAAAAGGGTGGACATTAAAACTTACAGTCTAGGCTATGCAGAAGTTGGACAGATAAATTGTCCCAGAAATGCTGAAGAGGCCATGTTTAGCATGGCGTTTGCGGTTGTTCTAGCATTGGATAGAGGAAACGTTACACTTCAAGATTATAGAGAAAAAACTTTAAATGATCAGCGGTTACGAGATGCTGCGAAAAAGGTTTTCATCGATGTTGATCATTCAATGGATAAGAAGTATCCCGAAGAACGTGGGGCATGGATGAAGGTTACCCTCTTGGATGGTAGATCCTTTGAAATGGCTGTTCCTGTGGCTAAAGGAGAACCAGAGAATCCAGTCAAAGACAGTGATTATATAGAGAAACTTCAATCCATGTTGTTCCCCCATTATCCACAAGAGTTTTTTGAAGGGCTTTGGCAAATTGTGGTCGGAAGCGATTCCAATGAAGTCTCTTATGGAGACATAGTGAACCACTTCAGGAGGTATGTCCAATGAAGACAAAGAACATATGTGAGCTGGCACGTACTATAAGAAGCAAAAATGCCGGATATTTTGCGCGAACTCTTGAAATTATATTTGATAATCGGGAAATTTATGAAAAAGTCAAACAGAGTGGAGCTATAACTCCAGAAGCCATAGCGAGAGCTTATCAGGTCCCGGTGGAAAAAATTTATAATTTTCATTTTTTCGATCCAGGCATGGGTATAAAAGCGAATTTTAAGAGTGATGTTGCTAGCGGGGGACCCGGAGAGACGGATGTTTATGGGTGTCAGCAATACGCTCCGCTTTTTAGTTTGGAGATTCCTTGGGAAGAATAAGTTGTTGATATTAGCCATTTATCATACTTATAAGTTCTTAGAGTGAAAGGGAGGAACTCATGTGAATATTCTTGCTAGAACTTTAGCGAAATATGCTGTTTCTGCGCGTCTTGATGATTTCCCTCAAGAAGTGATTAAACAAGCTCAGAGATGTCTTTACGATACAATGGGGACTATTATTGCTGGCTGCTTCCAATCAACCACGGGTCGCATTGCTAGAGAAATAGCAGCAGAGCATTCGGAGGAGGGAATAGCGACAGTTGCAGGGCCTCCTTTGAAGCGGGCTGTTGCTACGGCTGCTTTGGCTAATGGCATGATGGCTCATGCGCTTGAACTTGATGATGGCTCCAAACATGCCACTTATCATCCTGGTTCATCTATTATTCCAACGGTTTTAGCTCTCGCAGAAGAAACGAAGTGCAGTGGTAAGCGTTTGATAGAGGCAATTGTGGTTGGATATGAAGTTTCGCTTCGCATAGGAACTGCTATTAATCCATCTCATTATCTACGAGGATTCCATCCTACAGGAACTGTTGCAGTTTTTGGAACGGCAGTTTCTGCTGGGAAAATATTAGGATTAAACGCAGAACAAATGACAAATGCTATCGGGATAGCGGGAAGTTTGGCGTCTGGAATTAATCAATATGAAATTGATGGCTCAATAGTAAAACATCTACATCCTGGCAATGCTGCGAAAAATGGTGTTCTTGCTGCTAGGCTTGCCAGGAAAGGGTTTACGGGCCCAAAGGGTGTTATAGAGGGAAATCTGGGCTTCTGTCATTGTTTTGCCGACGAGTATGATCTCAGTATTATTGATAGGAGGCTTGGAGAAGAGTTTGAGTTTCTGAAAATTTATTTTAAACCTTTTTGCAGCTGTAGGTATGTGCATTTTGGGATTGAAGCTGTCCAAAAAATTTTGCAAGACCATCCAATGCAGCCCGAGGATATCAAGAAAATAATAATCAGAACTCACAAAAATGCAAAGCAGGGATCAGATATACCTAGCTATCAATCTGTTCTTCATGCGCGATTAAGCCTTCAATATGGTATAGGGTCAATAATCGTTAGAGGAAGCGCAGGGCTGCAGGATTATACTGAGGATGCAATTGCAGACAAAAAGGTTAGGGAGATTGGACAAAAAATTGTTATAGAGGTAGATCCAGAAATACAAAAAAACTATCCCAATCCACGTTCAATGGTAGTTGAAATCATAGACAAGGAGAACAACGCCTTTTCTTGCCGCATAGACCACGCTAAAGGCTCTCCAGAAAATCCCATGACTGACGAAGAGCTGGAAGCGAAGTTTAAAGACATAACAGGAAATTTCATTAGTGACAATCATAAAGAAGCAATTGCTAATACTGTGAGAAGAATTTGCAGTATGAAAGATGCATCAATAGTGTCTGGATTGCTTAGTTCTGAAAAGGGAAAGAATCACTAATTTAAATTTTTAGAAGGAGGACTATAACAGTGGAAAAAACAATTAATCAGCAATTGTCAGAATTTATTGTGGGTTTGCGCTACGAGGATATTCCCAAAGAGGTTCTTTCTCATTTAAAGGATGTCATGTTAGATGGATATGGATGTGCCCTTTTTGGTTCTACAACACCTTGGATGAAGATGTACAGACAAGTTCTTTGCAGAATGTCTGATAGAAAAGAAGCTACAATTTGGGGTACGGATCTGAAAACCTCGGTAATACCAGCTATGATGATCAACGGGGCCGCTATTAATTCCTTTGAGTTAGATGACACACATACTGATGGAATAATACATGTTTCAACGGGAGTTTTGGGATGTGTGACTTCCTTCGCAGAATTAATTGAGCATGTTTCTGGCAGGGAGTTTTTAACTGCTGCTGCATTGGCTTTCGAAATTTCTTGTAGAGTGGCGGCGCCAGTGGGTATGGAAATTGCCCACAAAGGATTTAATAATACAGGAACATGTTGTCCTTTTGGTTCTACAGCTGCAGTTAGTAAATTATTGGGTCTTGATACAGAACAAACAAAAAATGCTATGGGTATAGCCGGTAACTGGGCTGGAGGTCTTCAGGCTGTTCAGTTCACTTCAATGGCAAAGCGGATTGTTCCGTCAAGATCATCTGCTGGAGCCATTATAGGAGGTTTGTTAGCTAGAGAGGGTTTTACTGGGATAGAAGATGTATTTGAAAACGAGTTTGGTGGTTTTTATCATTGTTTTTCTGATCATATTTACGACAAGGAGCGAATTTGTGGCCAATTGGGTGAGCGTTGGGAACTTATGGGCATAGGGTTAAAATTTTATTCTACTTGTCGAAGCAAGCATACTACCATTGATGCTTTGAGGAATTTTATGCAGGAAAATCCAGATGTAAAAGCAGATGATATTGAGAAAATAACAGTTCGCACTACCTCAATAACGGAAAAATATGCTCTCTCCAACCAAGAGATCAAAAGCATAGTAGCTGCACAATTGAGCCACCCTTACGTTTGTGCTGTGACTCTACTTGAGGGTACGGCATTCATAGATCAGTTTACGGAAGAGAAAATTAAAGATCCCAGAATACTTGAGTTTATGAAAAAAGTTGAAGTAATAGCAGATGAAGAAATAGAAAATTTGCCAAGAGAGCTGAGGTATACGGTCAAATTGGACGTTAGGTTGAGAGACGGTAGAGTCTTCCATCTGAGGCAAGAGTTTCCCAAGGGACATCCAAAAAATCCTTTTACAAAAGAAGAGCTTTTTTGGAAATTTAAACAGCTTGCGGGAAGAGCTTTTGAAGATGAAGCAAAACTAAACAAAATCATTGAGGGTGTGCAAAACCTAGAAGAATTGGGAAATATAAGTGAACTGATAAAGCTTTTGAGTAAAGAAAGCTATTAAGAAGCGTATTTAAGAAATGCCAGGTGAATATTATGGGGAAAACAATTGTTGAAAAAATCCTTTCCAGTCATTGTAATGAAGATATAAGGGCTGGCGATTATGTAGTGGCTAGGGTAGACCTTGCCATGAGCCATGATAGTACGGGCCCTATTGCTATTGAGGCTTTCAAAAAGTATGAGGAAGGACACGTGTGGGATTCCTCTAAGGTGTGTTTTGTCCTTGATCATGCCACTCCTAGCCCTAATGAGCGGGTGAGTAATCTCCACACTATGATAAAGGATTTTGCCACCTCTCAAGGAATAAAAGTGTATGACGTAGGTGAAGGCGTTTGTCATCAAGTAGTTGTTGAAAAAGGACTTGTGTGCCCTGGTGATTTTGTTGTTGGCACTGATTCGCACACCTGTACGTACGGAGCTCTTAATGCACTATCTTTTGGAGTGGGTTCTACCGATATGAGCGGAGTTCTTTTAACTGGAAAGCTTTGGCTTAAAGTTCCTGAAGTTTTGAAAATAATTTATAAAGGGACCTTACCACGTGGAGTTTTTTCAAAGGATCTTATGCTTTACACAATAGGTCGTATAGGAGCTGCGGGAGCAGATTACCTGGCTATAGAATTTGCTGGAGACGGAATAAAAGCTATGAACATGTCTGAAAGGTTGGTCATGTGCAATATGAGCATAGAGTGTGGCGCCAAAGCGGGTTATATGGAGGCGGATGAGGTCACCCTTTCATGGTTGGAAGGGAGAGTAAATAGAGCATTTGAGCCTGTTTTTGATGATTTAGATGCTAAATTTGCTGATGTGTATGAGTGGGATATTTCTGATCTAACGCCACAAGTGGCCTGTCCTCACACAGTAGATAATGTCTTTTCGGTTGAAGAGGTTCAAGGTGAAGAGATACAGCAAATTTTTATAGGTACCTGCACAAATGGCAGATTAGAAGATTTGAGGATAGCTGCGCAGATTCTTAGGGGGCGCCGAATTAAAGAGGGGCTACGTCTTTTAGTATGTCCAGCATCAAGAGATGTAATGCTTGCGAGCATGAAGGAAGGTGTTTTGTTGTCCCTTGTGGAATCTGGAGCAACAATAATTCCGCCAGGATGTGGTCCATGCCCAGGGACTCATTTAGGCGTGCCGGCAGATGGAGAACGTGTTCTTTCGACTGCAAATAGGAATTTCAAGGGACGCATGGGAAATAATAAGGCTGAAATTTTCTTAGCATCGCCGGCAACTTGTGCTGCCTCAGCTATAGAGGGGCGTGTAGTTGATCCTCGGAAATACTTGAATTGAAGAGGGAAGAGGGTGATGTGGTGAAGCCAATTCTTAAAGGTAGAGCCCACGTTTTTGGAGATGACATAAACACGGACTATATCATTGCAGGAAAGTATACAAAGACTCTTGATTATAAAAGTTTAGCATCTCATTTGTTCGAAGATCTTGATCCTGAGTTTACCAAGAAACTTTTACCAGGCGATTTTATTGTTGCTGGAAGGAATTTTGGGTGCGGTTCGTCAAGAGAACAAGCGCCTATCGCGATCAAATATGCGGGAATTGGTGCAGTTCTGGCCAGGTCTTTTTCGCGCATATTCTTTCGTAATGCTATTAACCTAGGTTTACCCGTTTTCGTGTGTGATACTAGCAATATTAGGGCTGAAGATCCACTTGAAATCGACTTGAAGGAGCAAGTAGTTCGAAACTGCCGAACGAAAAAAACTTGTGTTGTTGAACCACTGGCGCCGGTAATGATGGATATTATAAATGAAGGAGGGCTTGTCCCTTATCTCAAAAAACATAAGGATTTCAACCTTAAAAAGTAATCACAACAGCAAAAAATCTCTGACTTTAACAAGAGAAAGAGAGGTGCTCGGATGGTTTTAGGTGTTAACGGTATTTCGTAACATAACTACAGATAGGAGGGGGAGGAAATGAAAAAAAGGTTTATTGTTGTTGCGGCTTTAATGATGGTGTTTGCAATGGTGGGGATAACATCGGCGGCAGATACTGTCTACCTTAATATGGGAAGCACTTCTTCAACGTCAGGCCTTTATGCTTGGTGTGTTACAGGAGCGGCTGTTATAAACAAGGCAGATATTGGTGTTAAAGTTACCGTCATAGAGAGTGGTGCTGCGCTTGATAATTTGCGACGACTGAAGGAAGGAGCCTTTGATTTTGCATTTTGCGTCGACCTGCCTTCAGCGATGCAAATGTACAAGGGAATGGACACCTTTAAAAATGAAAAATGGGAAGATGTTAGATGGCTATTTGTTAGAAACATAATTGCTGATCGTGTCTATGTGAGGAAAAATACAGGAATAACTAATTGGGGAGAATTATCTGGTAAAGTTTTTTGTCCCGGCATGCCTGGTTCTTCTGGAGCTAATTATATGGTGAAGATTGATGAAGTCCTTGGCACACATATAAAGTTCCGTCCAGCTGCATATGGAGATGCCATAAATCTTTTGAAGCAAAAGCAAATTGTAGGGTTACAAAAATCAAGTAGTCTCAATTCTATAGACTCTTCACTTATTGAAGTCAACCTGACAACCCCGATAACTGCAATAGGTTTTACCAAGGAACAGGTGGATAAAATACGTGAAGTGTACCCATATTTAAACTTTATGGAAACGAAAAAAGGCACTATAAAGCAGTTACCCGAGGCAGGCCCGATGTATGAAGAATGCCCTATTGTTGGTGCTGTTGCATCTACGAGGATGTCTCAGGAAGTCGCATATAAGATTATTAAAGCATATGTAGAGGGATTTGAAGAAGTAGCAGCGGCCTATTCTGGGGTAAGAGGATGGGATCCTATTGCAGATTACTTCAAATACGTGGCTCCTGGAGGAGAGATTCCAGCTCATGCTGGACTTGTTCAATATGCAAAGGAACGGGGTATAGATGTACCGGAGCGCTTCATTCCCCCAGAATATAAGGGGAAATAGTCGAATACGCTTTAAAGGATGCAAACCACTTTAAGAACTGCACTTCTACACTTCGAGAGATGTGGCGGAATTCGCAATAAAGGAGGTCGAACATGTCCGAGAGGGTGATCGAAAAAGATTCGGGAAATGTTAGGGGACAGTTAATAGTTTGGGGTGGCTTGTTCTTTGCTTGTGCTCAGCTCCTAATTCCCGTGTTCGTGCCACTTTTTGACATCCAGCTTAGAGCATTGCACATTATCATGGGATTAAGTGTGGCTCTCTTAGCATTTCCCTTTAGCCGCCGTGCTACCGAAAAAGGCTTGACTATTATAGATTACGTACAGATCGGTATAATTATTGTCGCAAATATCAATGTTTTTGTAAAAACGATGAAGATATATATGTATCCAGGTGCCGCAGGTACAATAGATTTGATCCTTGGCGTGGCTCTGATTATTGTAATTCTTGACTCTGCGAGAAGGTCAGTTGGCTGGGCTATTCCGATTTTTGTCCTGATTCTACTGTTCTATGTTTTTGCAGGTTCCATTTTCCCCGGTATGTGGAAGCTTAAGGGTATTTCTTTAAAATATGTTTTAAATTCCTTATATTGGTCTGCTCTTGGTATATATGGCGGAGTAACGGGAATGTCGGCTACGTTTATTTCCATGTTTATAATTTTCGGCGCATTGATAGCTGGAGCCGGCGGTGGTAAAACCTTTATTGATCTTGCTTTAGCTTTAGCTGGTCGATATTCGGGAGGACCAGCAAAGACAGCAGTAATAGCAAGCGCTCTTTTTGGCAGTATTTCTGGAAGTGGAGTAGCAAACGTTTCCGTTACAGGAAATTACACAATACCTCTTATGAAAAGACTTGGGTATGACAAAGATTTTGCTGGAGCAGTAGAAGCGATTGCCTCAACGGGAGGAGGGGTAACTCCTCCATTGATGAGTATTGCAGCTTTTATGATGGCTGAGTTTTTGGGGATACCATACATCAAGATAATAGGTTACGCTTTGATTCCGTGTTTGCTTTTCTATACTGGAGTTCTCGGAGGTGTACATTTTCAAACCAAAAAAGAGGGACTTGCTGCTGTGCCTGAGGATGAAATTCCAGCCTGGAAGGAGATAATGACTTTTAGGCGTATGGCACCCCTTATAATTCCCACAGCTGTTTTACTTTACGGCATCGCTAGTGGAAGGCCTTTAGTTTTTGCAGGATTCTATGCATGTGCGGCTTGTCTAGTAGTCTTCTTTATAAGTGAGATCCCAAGTATGGGTGTAAAAGCGGCTCTTAAGCATATAGGATCTGCCATGAGTGACGGCGGTGTTGGTTTGGCTCGAATTGTTCCGGTTCTGGTTTCTGTTAACATATTAGTGAATATGATTGGTATTACTGGTATAGCTCCTAAGTTAAGTGGGTTAATTATGTCGATTGGTGGAGAGAATCTTTTTTTATCACTCTTTATTGCAACGATTATTCCTTTCATCCTTGGGACATCTTTGCCAGTGGTGCCAACCTATGTACTCTGTTTATCTATTCTTGCCCCGCCGCTTCTCAAACTTGGAGTGGATGAAGTAGCTGCCCACTTATTTTTCATTTATTGGTCTCTTCTTGGAGGTGTCACGCCCCCAACATGTACACAAGCAATAGTAGCGGCGGGCATTGCTGGGGGAAATTGGGTAAGGACCGGTTTCCTTTCGGTTAAGCTTGGAATAGTAGCATTCGTGATTCCCTATTTTTTCGTTCTTAATCCTGCTCTTGTGGGTCGAGCCCCAATGATGCAAATTGTCATAGCTGCGGCAACTGCTTTACTTGGAGCGATCATCATGTCTTATTCTTTCTTTGGCAGATTTAGGGGGCTTTTGGCCTTTCCTATGAGGTTATTTTACTTTGTGGCTGGATTGGCACTTATGTACCCTAATAAGGTGGTGTCACTCATAGGATTGGCTGTGGCGGTATCACTTTGGATAGTTAATAATTTTTGTCAGAAACGCAAGACAGAAGCAGTAGGGATGAAACATGAAGAAGAATGAGGAAGAAAGTGATGCATTGTGTAGAGAGTTATCAAAAGCAAAATATCTGTAGGGCTGTTTAAGGCATTTTTACACGAGATGGAGGTGCCATAAAATGAAAAGACTGAGTTTCTATAGTATGGTTATTTTTGCTGTGATTATTGCCGTATACTGCATAGGCGGAATGACAATAGCTATAGCGGGAGAAGCAAAACTGGTGATTAATCCCTCAGAGGGTAAACCAGGAGATAAAATTGTTTTTATGGGATCAGGATTCCAAGCTGAGGAAAAGATAAGGGTTATTTTAAATGACGGAGATGTTCCTTATGTCTTTGGTGCCGTTGGCACTGGTGGTATTGTAGTTGCCAAAGACGATGGTACCTTTATATTGGAACCAAGAGGTGGTATCCCCAAAGCAATATCCGGCCCAGGTACTTATGTTATAGAAGCTATAGGAGATAAAGGAACGAAAGCTACTGCAGAGTTAAAGATACTACCTAAAGAGTAAGTAATGATAACCATAACCATAGGAATGGTAAGAAAAAGAGGACAAATTGATAACTTTATATTGTTTGCTATTATATAGCTTTCCTGAGAAGCGTTTATGAAATAACAAAGGAGAAACACAAAAAGTGATAGGAGTGAGTTTAGTGAAGAAAACTACGAAATTGAAACAAATGATTTTGGAACGAAAGGCTTTGGTATGCCCTGGTGCACATGATGCTATTTCTGCAAAATTAATAGAAAGGGCTGGTTTTAAAGCTATTCAGGTTAGCGGGTTTGGACTTTCGGCCACGTATTTGGGGCTTCCGGATATGGCCTTTTTGTCCTTTTCGGAGGTATTGCATTTTTCGAAAAACATAATCGACAGTGTTGAAGTACCTGTAATGGTTGATGCTGATACAGGCTATGGTAATGCTGTAAATGCCATGAGGGTGACCGAGGAATTTATCAAAATTGGTGCAGCTGGTATGAATATTGAAGACCAGCTTTTCCCGAAAAGGTGTGGTCATCTTGAAGGTAAGCAAATAGTGCCAATGGACGAAATGATCCTTAAGATCAAGGCCTGTTGTAAAGTAAGAGATGAGATTGATCCCGATTTTGTAATAAACGCGCGCACAGATGCGATTGCTGTTAATGGTGTTGAAGAAGCTATTAAGCGTGGTAACGCATATGCTGAGGCTGGAGCAGATCTAATATTTGTTGAAGCTCCTCGTTCTGTGGAACAGATAAAATATGTAATAGAGTCCATTGATGCACCGGTGAGTATTAACCTAATGGATGCTGTCGTGGGTGGTAAAACTCCTTTGGTTGCTATCGATAAGCTTAGGGAACTTGGGGTTGCCCGAATCAGTATCCCAGTTGGGCCTCTTTTTGCTGCCATAAAGGGTATGGTTAATTATTTGGATGCTATAAAAGGCGATAGATTGGCGGAAGGTAGAACGGACCTTGTAGCTGATTTCGGGTTTTTTAAGGAGCTTGTGGGATTTCCTCAGTACAGAGAACTGGAAAAAGAATATTTGCCCACGTATATACCGTAAATGTAAAATGTGATATTAAAGTTAGATTATTTGGTTGTGATTGAAATGTTAAAACAGCGGGGCTACCACACCAACACCCCGCTGTTTGATACGTCAATTTTTAACTCTCCCCCTCGAACGAAAAGAGCCCTTTTTCGAAAAGCTTGATGCATATTTTTGCTGCT
>NZ_JACDOB010000022.1 GCF_017656375.1 Thermovirga sp. | reverse complement strand
TCAGCTCCATCAGTCTCCAGGACAAAAAGCTGTACGACCCATTTCCTCCCCTCACGACCGAGAGAATCATTGTTTTCGCCCCGAGCAATGCAAGAAAAACCAATCCGTGTTAGCAGAAGCTCTAGCTTTTCTGGCGCCAAGCCGTTGAAAAAACGCCCATTTTCGTCACGTCCATGTATTGGTTTACCGCCTGTATCCACTGGAAGGGAAACCAAGAGCCGCCCACCACTTTTGAGGACACGCCTTAGATTGAAGGCAGCGTCAAACAGGAACTCTTCTGGAATATGCATCAAAACAGCAGAACAAAGAACACCATCAAAGCTATTGTCAGGTATAGTATCAAGTTCCGGAAGAGCATCACACCAAAGGCGGTCTTGCAGAGCTAGATTAACACGAGTGCCTTCCTGAATAAGCTCATGGCATGGGTCTACTCCATAGGCATCAAAACCAGCTTCAAGAAGAAGCAGTACATCACGGCCAGCAGCTGCTCCAACATCAAGGATCTTTGCACCTTTGGGAAAAGCTACATCAAACCACAGCTCAATTCCGCCCTTGGCTTTTGCGTACCTGCAAGCCAAGGCTAATGCGTTGTTCTTATAATATTCCAGAGTTTCGTAATCAAGATAGGCTTTTTTCATAATTTTTGGCGCACCTTCTTGTCGCCATTTTAATGAATAAAATAACGGGGAGCAAATTTTTCTTCGTGTCGACCTAAAAATTCTTGCTCATGTAGAGTAAGACAAAGCAAAAGATTACCTTATTTCCATATTTGGTGTTATTATTGTATGGAAACATTAAAAAACACAGCAAGGTAGGTGTGTCCATATGGCATGGGTTATGACCCAGAGCGGAAAAGAGATAATGAATTGCGTGGCCTTTCGGATAAAAAGGTTAGAGGGGTACAAAAAAATATTCATAGAGGGCCAAATAATAGGTAACGATACATTCCACATATTGGGTGAATTCAATTCAGAAGATGAAGCAATATCTACCTTTAAGAAGCTGTACGAAGCTCTTTCGTCCTCAGACAACCCTTCTTTTAATTTCTCAAAATAAATTCAGAGAACCTGCAAACATCACGTCCCTAATACCAAAAACAAAAAAGACCCGGGGAATTAGTAAGTAATTTCTCCCGGGTCTTTTTTGTTTTTGACCTTTCGATAAAAAATATGGATTTAAAGGGTGTCAGCTAAAGAGCCTTCCAAAGATTTTTTATTCCTCCAATAATGCTGTACAATCATACACACGAAAAGTGCTAACCCTACAAGCTTATAAATCCCAATGGGGCTTACCATCCCTATACCAATAATGGCAAAAAGGGTCCTTTCCCATATAGGCATATTCACTTTCAACATGCCTATTATCCCCACGGATAAGGAAAATACCCCTACTAACGCCATAGAAACTACGAAAAGGTATGTTTTAAGTGTTGCATCAACCAGAAGTATAGCGTTGTTGTAGACAAAGAGATACGGCAAAAGTAGTCCTGATAAAGCCAAGCCGAACCCGTGAATGGCAACTTTCATAGGCTTGGCACCTGCAAGTCCAGCAGCTGTATAGCTAGTAAGCGCAACAGGCGGCACGACAGCAGACATGGTACCATAATAGAATGCAAAGAAGTGTGCGGCTATGGGAGTTACACCCATTTGCTGCAAGGCCGGCGCAGCAATGGTAGCCGTAATGATATAGCAAGCAGTAGCTGGAAGCCCCATGCCCAAAATCAAAGCTGCGAACATGCATAATATAAGGGCAGCCCACAATTTGCCGCCAGAGAACATTATTATGTTAAGGGCCACTATCTGCCCCACCCCCGTCATTCCTACAGCTCCAACAATGAAGCCCACCACACCACATGCTATGCCAACTGGAGCTGCACTGCGTGCACCAAGATCCAATGCCTTTATAAAATCTTTCAAGGTCATTCTTGTCTCTTTCCTCAGGAAAGAAAGAACGATTACCGAAATTAACCCAAGGAAAGCCGAAAACAAAGGCGTGTATCCTGCAAGCAAGAAATATATTATCAACGCAAGAGGAATCATCATGTGGCCTCGTTTCAACAATGTCTCTTTCAATGGGGGAATATCTTTCACACTTAAGCCTTTAAGGCCTCTTTTTTTGGCCCTGAGGTCCACCATAAACATTATAGCCAAATAATAAAGTACTGCGGGGGTAGCACCTGCGAGCATTATCTTCGCATAGGGGACACCAAGAAAGGTGCTCATTATGAATGCTGCAGCTCCCATTATAGGCGGCATAAGTATACCACCTGTGCTCGCAGCCGCTTCCACAGCTCCAGCAAAATGAGGGGCATACCCCACTCGCTTCATCAGAGGTATGGTTATAGCTCCTGTTGTGGCCACATTGGCCTGAGCACTACCGGAAATGCTTCCCATCAACGCAGAGGCCACTACTGCAACTTTTGCTGGCCCTCCTCTGTATCTACCCGCGAGTGCCAAAGAAAAATCGTTGAAGAAATCGCTGGTTTTTGTTGCAGACAAGAAGGCTCCGAACAAAATAAACATGAAAACGTAAGTGGAAGACACCATAAGGGAAACGCCATAAATTCCCTCATCAGTAAGGCCCATTCTTATAATTATCCTTTCCCAGTTGAAGCCCTGATGAGCAAAAAGGCCCGGGAAATACGGGCCAAACTTAGTATAAAGAACGAAGATTATGCTCAATATGGTCAAAGGAAGTCCTACCGATCGCCTGCTTGCTTCTATTAACAGAAACATAGTGGTAGTCGCCATTGCCAGGTCTAGGATTCCCACGTTCAAATGAGCTGCTAAGATCCTATCGTATTGGGTAAGGATATAAACCGCACCTGAAAGAGCCAAGGTTGCAAATATCCAATCCAGCGCACTTGGTTTATCCTTGGGAGACTTGGCTGTGGCGGGATAGTAAAGGAAGACTATAGCCATTACTGTGCCTAGATGTATAGCATTCATTTTTATGGCCATTAACAAACCAAAACTATTCATCCACGCATGCACTAAAGACGTTCCTACAGTCAAAATAAGCGCAATTAAGCCTATTTTCCCTGCAAACTGGCGAGTAGGAATATGCTCTCCCTTTGGAATCAACTTCTTAATGAATTCCATAAATCTACCTCTCCATCCTATAAGATTAAAAAGCCGGCGGCATAAGGCTCTATACCTGCCGGCTCCCAAATTCAGGCAAAATGCCTTATGTTCACTATTTCATCTCTGGCGGAAGCAATTCCTCAGGAATGGTCAACCCCTTTTCCTTAAAGAACTTGACTGCTCCAGGGTGTAAAGGAGCACCATAAAGGCCTGCCAAGGGGTTCTCGAAATCCACCTTATAGAAAACAGCGTGCTCCTTAAGCAGGCTCTCTCTATCCTCGTAGATAACCTTCAATGCGTTATAAACAACTTCTTCTTTGACATCAGGATGGGCAAGAAGAGAACATTTAACACCTACAAGAGGAATGTCCTTATCCTGCTTGGGATAAGTTCCTGCAGGGATAGTTACTGGAGCGTACCAGGGTGCAACCTTAATCAATTTCTCTTTAGCCTCATCATCAAAGACCAGCATATCCACTTTAGCCTTTCCTGCGTAAAGCTCAGTTACTGCAGATGTAGGATAGCCTGCTTCGAGAAGGGCTGCATCAATACGGCCGTTTTGCAGTGCCTGAGAGGCCTCACTGTATCCAAGGTACTCAGGGGTTATATCGTCGAAGGTCAAACCCGCAACGGCCTTAAGGATCGTGCGGGTACTGAACTCCGTGCCTGAGGCAGCAGGCCCTACAGCAATTTTCTTGCCTTTGAGGTCTCCCCATCCCTTTATGCCGGATGATTTAGCATAGACAAACTGGGATACTTCAGGCCACAGGCCTATAACATAACGAAGGTTAGGATTGGGTTTACCCTCATACCTATTGGTGCCAGTATAAGCGAAACCTGTGAGGTTACACATGGCTATAGCCATCTGAGCTTCACTTTTCTTGAGCATATCCAAGTTCTCCGTCGTTCCTCCGGAGCTCTGAGCGGAGAACTTAAAACCGCTCTTTAAAAGCTTCTGGTTAAAATGGTTCGCCAATATTGTTCCTACGGGATAATATGTTCCTCCCGTTGAACCTGTAACAATTGTCACAAACTCAACTGCTCCCGCACTAAAAGCAAAACATCCCACCAACAACAACGAAATAACCATAGTCAACACTTTTTTCTTCACTCTTTACTCCTCCTCCTTTTTATTATTTAGCCATTATTGTTCATAGCTAAATAAGGCTAAACTCACATCTCGCTAGACTTTTAAATTATTCAACCACTCCTGAGGGTCTTCCCACAAAGGAAGCATCCGTCCTATCCCCTTCTCCTTCGCTGACTGAAACACTCTATAGGCCTCAGAAAGGTCATGAATCCCAAGCCCAATGGGATTGAAAAATATTATTTCCTCGTCAAATTTCCTTCCTTCCTTGAGACCTACCACAACCTCTCCAAGATTACCACATATCTTATCTTCCGTTATGAATCCTTCCTTGACTGCCCTATAAGACACGTCTACCCCGTGGTGCTTTACCTGATACCAATCATCTACAAATATCTTATCGAATACAGATAAAGCTGAGGGAGGAGTGTCCCAAAAGGAAATCTCGACATGAAAAGCCCCCTTTTCGTACCACTCGGGACACACATAAGGCTCTCTTGCCATAGTGGCAGTGCTTATCACATCAGACCCCCTGAACGCTTCTTCTGCACTGTTCACAGGGATAATCTCCATATTTACTATTTCAGACATGGCTTCTTTGAATCTCTTAGATGCTTCAACGTTTATATCATAGACCTTACACACTTTCAATGAGGGCAAGGCACATTTCATGGCGGTCAATTGAGTTCTGCCCTGAACACTTGCTCCCACAAGACCCATGACTTCCGAATTTTTCCTGGCAAGATATTTCGCCGCAACTCCAGAAGCAGCCCCCGTCCGCATGGCACTCACTATAGCTCCGTCCATCACGCATTGGGGAATCAAGGTATCAGGATCAACTATAATAATTATTGCACTGGCTCGAGGCAATCCATACTTAGATGGGTTCCATGGCCTGCTGGGAATGAACTTTATCCCAGCCGTGTTTACAGGCCCCAAAAGACCTCTTTTTATAAGTTCTTCCTTGTACTTCTCCCCACCCAAAAAAGAGGGCATGGACATTATTCTACCCAAAGTTTCCTCCGTCTCAGGGCCTCCCCACCTTATGACGGGCTTGCCTGGCTGAATAAAGTCGCCTTTGCCATGCAAAAAGAAAGACCTTTCTGTAGCCTGCATGGCTCCCTTCATGTCAGTTCCCCCAGCCTTGATACAATCCTCCTGGCTTAAATATAATAATTCCCACTTTTTTGACATCTGCACCACTCCAATCACAATAACAACAACAGTTATTGTTATAAATTTTACATTTGCTGAGATTTTGGTAATATTTATTACAGACGATGTTATATTACTTTATTCTAGAGTCGCCGTCAATCTATTGCTAAACTAAGCCTAAAGTTTCCTTTTGGGTGGAAGGGGATTTATCAATGAAAAAACAAAAAAGGCACTTAAGTATATTTGAAAAGCTAAGAAATGGCATAAAAACCTTGCCCCATAGTCAGGTAAAATTGTGCAATTTTGTATTAGAAAACTACCAAAATGTGGCCTTTATGACTGTAGAAGAGCTAGCACGTGCCAGTAGCGTTTCCACTGCAACAGTTATAAGAACCATAAAAAAATTAGGCTATGGCGCTTTTCACGATTTTTTAGCCGACCTGCGGAAAATTATGTTTGAATCTGGGCAAAGTTTATGGTGGCAAATGGAAGAATCCTGGGATAATTCTCTCCTGCCAAAGGAAAATATTCTAGGGGAGGTAGCCAACAGGAACATTGATTCTATAAAAAACTCCATGACCCCTATGCTTCTTGATAATTTCCCAAAAGCGGTTCAAATTCTATGTTCTGCCAAAAAAATATACGTCCTCGGGCTCAGGTCAACGCAAGGGATAGCCCTTTACTGCTATTCCATGCTTAATCAATTTCTGGACAATATTTCTTTCCCTTCCATAATTGGGTCAGATAATATGTATTCCGAACTTTATCAGTGCTCACCCAAAGACGCAGTGTTGGCTTTGTCAATCGGTGGCCCTCATTACGCACTACAGACCATTGAAGCTATGAAATACGCCAAGGACAAAGGAACTCCTACAGTGCTTTTAACGACAGACATAGCATCTCCGGGATCTCAATGGGCTTCACTTATCTTGCCTGCCGCTCCATCCAAGGGTTACTATTCAGTAGTATCTGTTATGACCATATTGGATGCCCTGATAACAGCTATAGGTTACGAAAAAAAGGAAGAAGGCAAAAACAAGCTCCGAGAGCTTGAGGAAATTTTGCTATCTAAACATATAACATACTAGAAGAGAACGGGGGTAATTACCCCCGTTCTCTTCTGCAAACTGACCCCTTAGGCATTTTTAGCTTTCCAACTCTTCAAGCCTTTTCTTTATGGCCTCAAGCTCCTTCTGTAGGGCCTCTGCCTGGTCTTTCAATAATTCCTTCTCTTCCTCTGCGGTAGGTTCAGCGTAAGGGGCTTCAGGTGGTACAACCCCTGCATACGGCCAGGGTCCCCAAAAGCGTCTTCCAAAACCTCTACCGCCTCGACCCCAGCGCCAGAAACCACCACGACCCCATCCATAGTAGCCTCTGCCACCCCAAGGGTTCATGTAACCTGGTACAGAAAAGCCAGCACAATATCCCGCTCTTCTTCCCGTCATTGGACCCATCCCTGCAGGTCCTGTTCTATCTCCTCTAGGCATCGCCTTTCCCTCCTTTTGTTAATGATAATCGTTATCACTAATAGAATTATATACCCTTTCATTCAATAGTCAATACTGCTCATTTTGACTTAGGACTTAGGGTTGAAATCCCCTATCCTTCCAGTAAAAAAGGGCTCCTTTAAAGGCGCCCCTCACAAAATTACAGACACTATACAATATATTACTAAATATCCTTAGGAGTCCATTCTTTCCAAACCGCCCCAACCAGATCGGGACCAGGCCTTAAAATTTTCTTCCCAGGCTGCCATCCCGAAGGCGTCGCTTCTTTACCACCTGTATTCCTAACATGCTGGAAGGCCTTGATTTGCCTTATGGCCTCATCGACGTTCCTTCCCACCGGGGGTGTAAGCACCTCCATGGCCTGTATTACGCCGTCTGGGTCTATGATAAAACGGCCTCTTACGTCGACACCGGCATCCTCGTCATAAACTCCATAGACCTTACCTAGGTTGCCACCTGCATCGGAAATCATCGGAAAGGGAACTCCACCCTCCACCATCTTGGAGAGCTCTTGATCGTTCCAAACCTTATGCACAAACTGACTATCCACACTTACTGACAGAACTTCCACTCCAAGCTCCTGAAACTCCTTGTACCTGTCGGCGACCGCCGACACTTCTGTCGCTCAGACAAAGGTGAAATCACCCGGATAAAAACAAAGCAATACCCACTTGCCTAAAAACTCTGAAAGCTTCACCTTCACAAATTTTCCCTGATAATATGCCGGCGCCTCAAAGTCCGGAGCATGCCTGCCTACCATAACCGTCATGGACTCCTTCACCTCAGCCTTCTTTTCTTCAACTTTATCCAGTGCTTCCTCTTGGATTTCCCCACCCACCATTGCACCTGTAGGTCTCGCACACCCTATTTCCTTTTCCTCCATCGTCTCACCTCCACTTGCATGCTTTTTCTAACTATACTTTATTATACTACATCGCTACATCTCTAACAAATACCTCGTGTTTAGATCAGAGGAGTTCTTCCTTCTTTTTTCTCAGCCAAGCGAGGCACGTCCTGACTCCAAAGCCCGTGGCTCCCTTAATGTAGTAGCCATACTCCTCCTTGGTGTTATCAGTACCTGCCATATCTACGTGAAGCCACTTTATGCCCTCACCTACAAACTCCTGTAAAAACATGGCCGCCGTTATAGCTCCTCCGTAACGGCCTGCAGCGTTGACTATATCAGCGATGTCAGATTTGATCTTCTTCCTCAACCTCTCATCATCAAGAGGCAATTGCCACATCCTCTCTCCTGTCTTTCGCGACACCGCAAGAAAGCCTGAGGCTAAATCATCATCGTTCGAGAAAACCCCTGCCGTATACTCCCCCAAAGCTACGACACATGCACCAGTCAAGGTTGCCATATCTATGATGACTGAGGGCTCTTGCTCGGACGCATATGAAAGGACATCCGCCAATGTAACCCTTCCTTCTGCGTCGGTATTGTCTATCTCAACAGTTTTGCCATTTCTCATTCTTATAACGTCGTCAGGCCTGTAAGCCCCTCCTCCTGGCATGTTCTCCGCGGCTCCAATAAACCCGTGAATTTCAAAAGGCAGGCTCATTTCTGAAACCGCCTTCATTAAGCCAAGAACATTGCAAGCTCCAGCTTTATCTCCCTTCATAGTCCTCATAAAATCTGACGGTTTTATATTTAATCCCCCACTATCAAAGGTAATGCCTTTGCCTACAAAAGCAATTTTATCTATAGGCTCTGCGGGGCGGTACGCTAAGTGGATCAATCTGGGCGGTGTCTTGGACGCTCCTCCAACACTCAAAAGGCCCATCATCTTCATCTCTTCAAGCTGTTTCTCATCATATATATAAAGCTCAAGGTTTGACTCCTCTGCTATCTTTTTTGCCTCATCCGAAAGAGAAAGGGGGTTTATAACGTTCCCCGGCTCGTTGACCAAATCACGCACAAAGTTCTGGGCTTTAGCAAATATAAGCCCCTCTTTTATTGCATCATCTCCTGCATCCTTTATATTCAACTTTTCTACATTCCAATTATTATCGTTCTCAGCGCTGGTTTTGTATTTAGTAAATCTGTAGCTTCCCAGAACAGCCCCCTCTGTTATGGCCGAAAATACATCCTGGGATGCTTCCTTTGGCAGCGCCATCAAAACATCTCTGCAGCGCTCCTTGGAAGCCTGCTTCACCGCTAACGCGGCAGCTCTCCTAAAGTCATCCAGCTTAACCTCAGACCTCTTACCGAGCCCCACAAGAAAGACATGCTTGATCCTTCTACCAAAAAGGCATGTCCAAAGGGTTGTGTCTTTTTTAGCCTTGAAGGAAGACTCCGCAGCCCTCCGACCAATCTCGTTAGCAATATCCTCTCCTAAATATCTAAAGCCATCCAAATCCTCTTCATTCAGGAAAACTGCCAAGGCATCTCCTGACCACTCAGATATGGAACCTGAATATCCTTTAATATCCAACTCGACTACCCCCTCGCATATAATTTTAATTAATTATCACAGTATTCTTTATCTGCAAACAGGAATATAATAAAACACATATAAGACTCTTCCAAGGCAAATCAAGAAATGAGGGATCCACATGACAAAAGCTGTAATAGGTATTGATATTGGTTCCTCATCAATATATTGTATCGCCATGGGGCTTAACATGGAAATCGTACGACGGTTTAAGCCCTGCCCTCATTTTGGACGCCCGTTGGAAACCCTAAAAAATCACATTCTGCCAGAGATAAACGACCTTGCAAAAGACTTTCAGGTAATAAGCACGGCCCTCACAGGCATTGGTGCCAAGATTCTTGCAGAAACAACCCCACAACTATTATACGAATATGATAGTGTGACCATACCAAAAGGAATTGCTCTCATAGAAGAGACTCCTCGCTATGTCTTTCACCTTGGCGCAAAAGATTCATATTTCTTCAGCATGGGAACAGTGAAAGGGAAAACAATTTTACTTGAAAGCAGCACCAACACCAAGTGCGGCGGCGGTTCTGGCACACTTATAGAAAAACAAATAAGGCGGCTTTACTGTAAAGACAAAATCTTTGACCTCCATAAAGACATGCCCCTTGATGCCTTTTTCGAACAAGCCATAGAAGAAGCCTCCCAGCATTACGAAGCCCAACCCTACAGGGCCAGATGTGGCGTAGTGATCCAATCAGACATGATACATGACCAAAACGAAGGGGTACCAAGGCCAATTCTTGTCGCTAAATTGTTCAAAACTGTTGCGTCCAATTTCGTGCAGGACGTGATAGGGCCTCGCAAGCTGGAAAAAGGCACCAAAACCCTAGTAACTGGCGGACTGGCAAGGATAAAACCCCTAACAGACTACCTCGGAGAAATAACAAACTTGGAGCTTGTTACCCCTGAATATTTCCTTGAAGTTGCAGCCATAGGTGCGGCAACAATGTGTATCGAAAAAAACAACTTCCACGTATTAACCCCACAAGACATAGACAATGCCCTGTCCGCAGCGCGCAAGAACAGAAAATACGCCCCGCCTCTAAAAGATTACCTAAATAACGTCCACATTTATGACAACCTAAAAGAATCTCTATCGGAGGCAAAAGCTCTTGTACATGACCCAGAAGTTATAATAGGAGTCGACGGAGGTTCTACAACTACAAAAGCTGTAGTTGTATCTGTAAAAGACGGCAAAATCTTGGACAGCCTGTACCTTTCAACTCACGGTGACCCACTGGGAGCTCTTCAAAAGATAATAAAACACTTTTCCCGCAATAAAGATCTCTATAAAGTGATGGGCATATGCACTACTGGGTCCGCTAGAAAGCTCTTTGAAAGCGTACTCTCCAGCAAAGCCATGCGCCAAAAGCTTCAAGATGAAGGCTTTCACGTTCCAGATGCTGCTGTTGACGAGATAACTTGCCATGCCATAGGTATAAGGCACTACGATAAAGACATAGACACCATCTTCGAGATAGGCGGACAAGACATGAAGTTCACCACCTTCAAAAAAGGGCCCTCTGGCCCCCTTGACGAGGTAGAAGAGGCAAGGATGAACTATTCGTGCCAGGCAGGAGCTGGCCAAACTCTGGAAAACATGGGAGAAATCCTGGGATTGGACGTGAAAACTTCCCTCCAGGAAAAAGCCCTAAAGGCCCCAAGGACCCCCATAATAGACGCAACCTGTGGCGTATTCATGGAAATAGAGGAACAACGCCTAATTGCCGAGAACTTCACCCAGGAAGAGATAGCCGCAGCTATTGTAAGAGCCACCGCTGAAAGCTATTTCCATAAGTTCGTCGGAGGCTCAAGACACGTAGGGAATAAGTGCTCCTGTCAAGGCGGACCATCTCTAGGCAAAGCATTCCTGGCGGCCATGGCTCAGGTAACAGGTAAAGAAATCCACGCTTACCCTGGAAGAGAGCTTTTTGGAGCGTACGGTGCAGCTTTGTGGGTACGAAACAAGGTCCTGGAACTTAAACAAAAAGGCCTGCCAGTACGTTCAGCCTTCAGGGGGTGGAACCTAGGCGACGAGACATTCAAATATGAGGAGAAAACATGCCTTGAAAAATGGGGAAAACTTTCTTGCGGAGTACGTAACTGTACTTTAAAGATATTCCATGTGGGTGGCGAAGAGATCATAAGTGGAGGATTCTGCCCCAGAGGGAACAGCGAGGTTTCAGAAGCGCCAAAAACAGATTATGTTCAACTTTTCCACCAAGTCCTGCAAAAACACTTCGACGGCATATCATATCAGGATGTCTCTAAAGTAGCTCCTGAATCACCTACTGTCGGTATCAGACGGTGTGGCCTGATGTTGGGCCATAGAAGCATATTTTTCTCAGCTTTCTTGAAGCATCTCGGATTTATTCCCGTCCTTACTCCCATATCAAACCACAAAATAACCGAGCTTGGGACCCGCTTTGCTCCAACCGAATATTGTGTGGCAATGAAAATATCTGCAGGACATGCCGCACTACTGTCATTGGATTCCCGCATAAAATATATCTTCATGCCATCCTTCATAGATGAGCTAGACGCTAAGGGAACGAAAAGAATGTTTTGCATTTATACCGAGGCAGAGAATTTCGTGTTGAAAGATGCTCTAAGCATTGACAAAAAAAGGCTAATAATGCCCATACTTCACTTGGGTAAAGACGGCCCCTTGGGAAAAGAACTCGCACGGGCATTGAAAGCGATTGGTCTTTCTTTTTCCAGGAAACAGATAAAAGAAGCCATAGATTACGCAAATCAAAAGGTAAGAGCCTTCCTTGCCGACATTGAAAGAATAGGTGAAAAGTTCTTGCTCTCTTTGTCATCCTCTTGCGAGCCAGGATATGTGGGGTTAGGAAGGGACTACGTGCTACTTGATCCTGAAGCCTCCTCCAATTCTGGACATCTTTTCTCCAATATGAGAGGCATGCGCTACATACCACAAATTTTCCTCCGACATAAATATGAAGATATAGATATAGACAAAATAGTGGAAAATGAATACTGGATCCAAAGCGTAGAAATTCTAAAAGCCAGCATATATACATCCCAAACTGATAGCCTTTACCCCATAAGGCTCATGAACTTCGCCTGTGGGCCTGATTCGATAAAGTTCATGATGGAGAGTGAAATATTCAAGACGAGCGGAAAACCATTTCTCCACCTGATGACAGACGCACAAGTCAATAACGCCCCCTTCTCCACCAGGGCTGAAGCTCATCATAGGGTTGTAATGCAGCACTACAGCTCAAGGCAAAAAACACAAAAAAAAACAGAAATAACTTTTATCTCCCCCAAAGTGCCTAAAAATGGGAATCTATCCAAAAGAACCTGGCTTATACCTTATATGGGAAAGGTAAGCGAAATAGCAGCAGCAGCGGCAAAGAGATGGGGAATCAACACCGAAGTAGTGCCCACTAACACACCTGATTCAAGAAAGGCTGCGAGTAAGTTCATATCTATGGAAACATGCTTCCCTTTGAAAGGCGTAATGGGAGACCTCATGGCTTTACTTTCGAAACTCAAAGAATCATTGGGCTCCAAGAAACTCCAGGAAGAATATCTAATATTCCTTCCCACCACCAGCGGCCCATGCCGATTTGGCAAATACGCTGAAGTCCTGAAACTTCTGCTAAGGCAATTAGATTTAAGCGAAATGCCCATAGTTTCTCCGAGCTCGTCAAGAGGATACATGGATTTCAATTCATTGAACCTCAAGTTGAGTCATTTTGACAAATTAAGACTAGCTACTGATCTTTACGAAGCCATACTAACTTCGGACCTTTTCGACGATCTAATCTTGAGGTTCCGACCATATGCAAAAAGCAGAGAAGCTTTCAACAATTTGGCTACTAGCAGGTTGGAGTCTCTAAAAGAGCTCCTGGTAAAGAGAAACTCGGGCAAAAGCGTTTGCCAATGGCTGGTGGAAACGGCAAAAATGATGGAATCCTTCCCCAAGAAGCAAAATGAGCGTTTTCCCTTGGTCCTTTATGTGGGAGAAATATATATGCGCCAGCACGACCCTTACACCGGCGACATAATAGAAAAACTTGAAGAAGAGGGACTAGAGCTCGTAAGAAGCCCCGTTTACGAGTGGCTGGAATACGTCACCTTCCTGGCCTGGGAAAAAGGGAAAAATCCACTAAATCTACTAGTAGAATACTACATGGCCTCTGCAAACAGCAAATTTAAAAAGAGCGTCCAATGCTACTTGAAAGAAAGACACATACTGCCACCTCCAAGGGAAATAATATCTGCTATAGAGAAGGAAGGAGTTTACCATTCTGACATCATGGGAGAATCTGCCCTGTCTATCGGCATATTTAATGAGTTCATAAATGGACGCCTGGACAGCCAAAAACTTCCCATATGTGGAATATTCCATGTCGGCCCCTTCACGTGCATGCAAGAAGGCATTTCCAGCGCAAAGATGAGGGCTATGTTAAAAGAGCTGCAGGCTTTAGGGTGCAATGAAGTAATTCCTGTTATACATGCTTTCTTCGGTGAGTCTCCAAATTCAAACCTAGAAGCAGAGATAGCATCCTTCAGGGAAAGTTGTTACCTAAGAGCGCAGCTTCTTGAAGAAAATAAATTATAGAACCCAAACTCCGTACATGCTCAAAGCAGCAGCTACTGCCATCGTAAAGTTATCATACTTGCCTTCTGTAAGAAGCTCTGCCGCTGATGCACCAATGGCACCTAACACTATGGCGCTTATGCTTACACCATGAAAGACTTCTAACGACCCAAAGGCCAGAGCGGACATAAGGCAGGAGAACACACAAGCTGCAGTACCTTCAACAGTCTTTCCCCTCCTTATGACTTTCTTTCCCCAATTTGCTCCTATTAGAACAGCCCAAGCGTCGCCAATAGTCACAATGATCAACGAAAGAGGCCCTATCACCCCCGGGAAAAACGAAGTTAAAGCGGCAGATGTCAAATACATAGTGGTTCCAGTAACAGAAAGGCGTTCCTCCTCCTTGCTGACCTTCGAAAAGAAATTGCAAAACCTCTCGTTGAAAGAAGGACTACGCCACCTTAATAGTTCCACTCCAACTAAGATAGAGCCCAGAGTTATCAGACTACACTGATAGGCCGAGCGCCCTAAGGTAGGAAATATTACAAGGGGAAAGACTAACCCCATCATACGGTACAGTTTTCTCCTATAAAGAAAAATTTCCAAACGTCTTTTTGCATTGTCCAGTTCTTTCAAAAATGCGTGTCCCCAAAAACTAGCAACCATAAACACCAATACAGCAATAACGAAAAACCACCCAGAAGGTAAGCTGACTGGTTGAAAGCGCAGTGAAAAAGCCATAAAAAGGCATGTCAAAATAAAAGCAGCCATAGGTACATTCCCCAAAACAAGTAGGAAAGTTATAAACAAAACCAAAGGCGCTGCATTTTGAATAAACAGACAAAGAGACAAAAGCAACAGAAATACACATAACATACTTTTAAGGTTTGACATTTTAATCTTGCCATCCTATATAATTTCTTTTCCTTAAACGCTCTGTTTTTGTTATTATATCCTTTCAGGCTATGGATATAAGAGTCATAAAATAGGGGGGGTAATGATGTCTTTTCTCGACCTGGTGGTCAAACGCAAAAGTGTGAGGGCTTTTCTTTCAACCCCCATTGATAGAACCGTGTTGGACAAATGCCTTGAAGCTGCTAGGTTGGCACCCTCGGCCTGTAACGCTCAACCATGGCATTTTATTATATGCGATAAAACACCGTTAAGAGAAACACTGGCAAAAGAAGCCTTTTCTGGCATATATTCCATGAACGCCTTTGCCAAAGAGGCTCCAGTCCTCATTGTAGTTACACAGAAAACCACAAAGGCTGCCCCCAAGCTGGGAGGGCTTTTTCAGGGCATTGATTTTGGACTCATAGACATAGGGATAGCATGCGAACACTTCCAGCTAGCTGCAGCTGAAGAAAATTTGGGTACCTGTATGCTGGGCTGGTTTAATTCAAAGGCTGTAAGGAAAATCCTAAAGCTGCCTAAAAATCTAAAGATAGTCTTGATAATAGCCGTAGGCTATCCTTCTGCACCTATGGGTGGGCCTAAAAAAAGGTACCCCTTGGAAGATATAAGAACTTACGTAGAGAAATAACCCGAATAAACAACTCTTAAATTTTAAAGGTGATGGCATTATGATTTCTTTCAATTCCATATATCTCAACTTAGGCGGTAAAGAACTCTACAAAGATCTAAATTGGACCATACCTTCAGGGTCAAGGTTTGGGTTAATTGGGAAAAACGGAACAGGTAAAACGACACTGTTTAAAATGATCATAGGGGAAACTTTCCCTGACAAAGGGGCCATCGAAAAACCCCAAAACCTGACCATTGGATACCTTCCACAGGAATTCGTGGACCTAGAAGATTTGGCCATAATAGATTACCTTAAAAAGCGCCACGGTATAGACCGGCTGGAAAAGGAAATTCGCCATTTGGAGGAAAAAATAGCGGAAGGAGATAACTCCAAAAGCACACTAATGACCTACGAAAAGAAACGAGAAGCCTTCACGATAAAAGAAGGTTACTCCTTCGAAGCCAAGGCCATGAAGGTCCTGAAAGGATTGGGTTTTTCCGATCAGGATTATAGGAGAAACTGCCTTGAGTTTTCAGGCGGATGGAAAATGCGAATCTTCTTGGCCTCTTTACTTCTAGAGGAACCTCAAGTACTACTTCTAGATGAACCAACAAACCATCTGGACATAGAGAGCACCGAATGGGTGGAACAGCACCTTGAGACTTTCAAAGGAACCATAATACTCATATCTCACGATAGGCATTTCTTAGACTCAGTAACGAACAAAACTGCAGAACTCATTAATGGAACAATTAAAGTATATAACGGCAATTATTCCTTTTATGTTCAGGAAAAAGCGAAACAGCAGGCAGTTGAACAGAAAACAGCCATGAAGATAGAAAAGGAGCGGGAGCAAATTTTAGCTTTTGCCAATCGCTTCCGTTATAAAGCAACCAAAGCATCCCAGGTCCAGAGCAGATTAAAAAAACTGGACTCGTTAGTTGCCCCCACCATTACCAAAGAACAAACTGGTCCAGCAATTAGGTTCCCCGCATGTCCTAGAAGCGGACTCAACATCCTTAGAATGGAAAACGTTTCTAAAAATTATGGCCCCCTTTCTGTTTTGAAGGAAGTAAACCTGGAAATTAAACGCGGGGAGAAGATTGCCGTAGTGGGAGTAAACGGCGCAGGAAAATCCACCTTAGCAAGGCTCATGGCAGGCAAAGAGCAGCCCACTGATGGGCTCATAACTTGGGGACACAACGTAAAAATAGGTTTTTATTCCCAAGAAACAGCATCAAACCTGTCATTGGATAAAACCGTGTGGGAAGAAATAAGGGACACCACATCTCAAGCTTCAGACCAGGAGAGGAAAAATCTTCTTGGAGCTTTTCTTTTCAGCGGTAAAGACATAGAAAAAAGGATATCATGCCTTTCTGGAGGGGAGAAATCTCGGCTGGCACTATTGAAGCTTTTACTCGGAGAGGCCAATTTCGTGATACTCGACGAACCAACCAACCATCTGGATATAGCAACCAGAGAAATCCTCCTTGGTGCCATAAAAAATTGCCAACAAACAGTTGTAATAATATCCCATGACAGGTGGTTTCTAGATGGAATAGTGGACCGAGTAATAGAGGTGCGAGACGGAAAATGCCATAATTACCTGGGCAACGTAACATATTTTCTCCAGAAAGCCCATGAAAGAAGAAGTTCCATTGAGCCAGAACCTAAGAAAAAACCCCTTGATACAAACAGGGCAACCATGTCCAAAGCGGAGAAAAAGCGCCTGGAGGCAATACAAAGGAACGAGCTCTATCGCAAAAAACAAAAAATACAAAAAGAAATAAACCCTATTGAAGAAGAAATAACCTCCCTTGAAACCCGAAAGGAGGAAATAGATAGACTGTTGTGCTCCGAAGAAGTCCTATCCAACTCGTCAAAAATATCGTCTCTAATGGTTGAACGGAATGAAATAGAACAAAAACTCTCTTCCCTGTATGAAAAATGGGAAGAACTCACTGATAAACTATTGCAAATCCAACTTAACCCATGAGCAAGCCATTAATTTATTAATTTTTACTATCTTCGATATAGCGGGAAGACCCCATAAGCACACCAATAAACTTAAGCTGATCCACGTTTTCGCAGACGATTCTAATAGCACTAGCTATAGGTATGGACAAAATGGCTCCAGTGACCCCCCACAGCCACCCCCAAAACAGTAACGAAAGCAGTATCACTATAGGACTAAGATTGAGATTCTCTCCCATTATCTTTGGAGCTATCAGGTTCCCTATAATCTGCTGGATTCCAAAAAGAGATAGGGCAGTAACCACTACTGGGCCTATCTCTGGATGAAATTGAACAAAGCTCAATGCTATAGGGGGAATCGAAGCTAAGATGGATCCCACGGTAGGTATAAAGTTTAACACGAATGCCAAGGCTCCCCATGTTATTGGGAAATCAACTCCTATGCCTTTTAATACCAACCAAACCAAAAGGCCTGTTACAGCGCTTATCAAAAACTGGAGAGTCAGGTAACGACCTATTTGAACCGCTATAGTATGCAAAAGATGAATTATCTTCCTACTGTGTTTTTTTGAAAACGCCCTTTCCACTTTGCGTTCAAAGTAAGGAGCGCTAGAAAGCAAGAATATCAAAAATATGACCACCAATATTAAATTGCTTACAAAGCCCACAAAAAAAGTGGACAACGAAAAAACGTATTTACCTATTATTGGGCCAGGGTCGATGCTTGTTATCACATATTTGGGCAAATTGAGGTGCTGGGAATATTGCACAATTAGCTCTGCGAACCTTGTCTGATACCTTGGGAAAGCCTCCACTAATGCCTGAACTCTCCCATTTAAGAATAAGGCCCCTCCAAAGCACACACCGATGAAGACCATAAGCACTACGCTTGTGCTTATAAAAGTAGGGATTCTTCTCCTTGCCATCATCCTTACTACTGGAGCAAAGATAAAATAAAGAAGCCAGGCCACAACAAGGGGGAGAATCACTCCCTTAGCTACTTTTAACACAACCCCCACGGCCACCACACTCAAAATGGCCAAGAAAAATTGAGATAACCTGTTATTACCCATCTAAAAATCTCCCATCAGCGCCCAAATAGGCTGCGTAAGGGACTGGTAGGATTGTGCCACCAGCCCCTACCGTTCAATTGATATGCTCCTAAGCCAGTTTTTCTTCGGCGACTTCTAATGCTGAGGCTACGTCTGCTTTGAAGCCCTGTTTCCTTAAAACACTTCCCAATGCAACTAGGAAAAGCTCTATGTTTTTCCTGTTAGAGCCGCTTCCCATTAGGCCTACCCTTATAATTTTACCCTTGAGCTCTCCAAGGCCAGCTCCTATTTCTATGTTGTAGTCCTCCATCAGCTGCTTTCTCAACAAGGCCTCGTCTACTCCTTCAGGAACCACGACCGAAGTCAGGCTTGGCAGGCGGTAGTCAGGATCCACCAAGAGATTAAGGCCCATGGCTTCCAATCCCGCCCACAAGGCCTCGGCGTTCTTTCTGTGGCGAGCGAACCTATGCTCTAGCCCTTCTTCCGCAATAATACGCAACGCCTCGTTGAGAGCATAAATCATATTTACTGGTGCTGTGTGGTGATAGAAGCGCTCCTCTCCCCAGTATCTCATTATCATTGTAAGATCCAGATACCAGCTTTGAACCTTAGTCTTCCTATTCTTTATTCTTTCAGTTGCTCTAGCATTGACTGTCACAGGAGCAAGCCCGGGAGGGCATGCGAGGCACTTCTGGCTGCCGCTGTAGACCATATCCAGCTCCAGCCTGTCAACAGGAACCTCCATACCTCCAAGAGATGTAACGGCGTCAACCAGCATGTACATACCTGCATCGTGGGCACAAGAAGCTATCTCTTCCAGCGGTTGCAGGACTCCCGTTGAAGTCTCCGCGTGAACGATTCCTACCAACACCGCGTCAGGATTGGCCTTTATAGCTCTTCTTACGTCCTCTGGGTCAATAGGCTTACCCATGGGAGCAGTGACAGAAACTACTTCCGCCCCACACCTTTCGGCGAGGTCGTGCATCCTGGTGCCGAACACTCCGTGCTCGCAAATAATAACCTTGTCTCCCCGCTCGATCATGTTCACACAGGCTGTTTCCATGCCCGCGCTTCCCGTTCCTGGCATGGAAACTGTCAACTCGTTTTTGGTTTGAAAAACATAGCGCAAAAGATCCCTTGTTTCATCCATTATCGCTACGAAATTTTTGTCCAAATGCCCTAATGTCGGTTGAGCCAACGCTTGAAGGACTCTCTGCTCAACAGGCGTAGGGCCTGGCCCTAAAAGCAATTTTTCAGGAACATTTCTATGTTTACTTACCTCCATTTGGCTTTCCCCCTTTTCTTTCTTCCGGCTCATACCTTAAGTTTTTCTTTATATATGGGCAATAAATGGCTGCAACAGGATTATGCCCCAGCTTTCTATCTTTTGTGACTAAAGTTGTTACAGGTGCCTTGGCATGTCGATAAAAAATAGAGTCATGCCCCACGCACAAACCTAAAACCACCAGCAATTGGCATCCTTCCTCATCAAGGATCCTGGCCTGCTCTGCAGGATTACAGCTAACCTTGCCTATCCAAGGCCTTAAGGGCATATCAAAGTCTTCTTTACTTAGTCCTCCCACCTTGCAACACACTGACTCTACTTCAAACTCCCTCGAAAGGATTTCCCCTACAACCCTGGCTTCCTCCGCTAGCCCTATACAAAAAGCTAGGCCTATTTTTCTATAATTCATGCGCCTTGCAAATTCCATTATCTCTTCCAACCTGCAAAGCTCACAATAATATAAAGCTTCAACCTCAGCAGCAACTTTGAATATTCTTGCTTCCTCGGGGTCTTCGTATAAAGGCTTGCTGTCCTTTTCTATACACGGTCTTCCTTTGCCACAGGGCTTTTCTTCACAAAGATGACATTTCATATATATCACTCCAATACGGTTATTTTTCTAATCCGGCGTTCTCTGCAAGTTTAACCAAACTGTAAACAACCTTTGTGTTGTTCAGGCATATGCCCTCTTTCTCAGCAGTTCTTAGAATATAGCCTGATATAGCCTCGTTTTCCGTTCTTCTTCCAGCTTCGATATCCTGAAGCATAGATGGCCTGTTCGCTGCTGTTTTATCCATAACTTCCACAGCAAAATCCCATAAGGGCTCCCTCTCTAAAACGATCCCTTCACACTTTGCAGCCTCAATAGCCTCTTCAAAAAGAGCCTTAGAAAGCTCTAAAGCTTCTTTAATCTCCAATATCTTCCCGTTGCTGCATCGGGCAAGGGCTGCTACGGGATTTATCATGGCATTTATAACTGCTTTTTCCCATATAACCCTCATTGGGTCTTCCACCAACTGGACATTAAGGCCAGCATCTTGTAGAAGTTTCATTACCGCCTTTGCGTCAGTCCTCTCATCCAAAGGGCCAAACTTTATTATCCCTTCTCCAGCAGCTCTAACAATACCTGGAGCCATCCTGTGAGCCCCATAAGTGGCACTCCCAGCAAAAAGTCTCTCCGCTGGAACATATTCTTTAAGAACTTCTACGTTGCCTAACCCATTTTGAAGGGTAAGGACCACTCCTTTTTCCTTTAGCAATGGCAAAAGAGACGAAGCCACTTCTGCAGTTTGAAAGGCTTTCACCAAGACTATTACAAGATCCGACGGCGCGCATGCATCTACTTCTTTATGTACAGGGAATGTAAAATTTTTTTCTTCACCACTTAACTCCAGCAAGGTTAACCCTTTTTCTTTTAAGGCTTCATAATGAGCACCAGGCCTTTGCAATCCCTGTACTTCCATTCCCGCTTCCAATAGCCTGGCAGCAAACAAAGATCCCAATGCACCACAGCCAACAACGGTTATCACCCTTTGTCATCCCCTTTTCAAAGCCACTATATCTACTCTATACAACATTTATTATACATTACATACTTTATCTCATAAACTTCCCTTGAAAAACAAAAAGGGCAAAGCTTATGCTTTGCCCCAATAAGTATCAACTTTGCCCTTGTAACTTACTTTTTACTTTCCCCACTTGGCCATATTAAGCAATTTTTCTGTTTTCGCCACTATAGTGGTACCGGTAAGGTCTCCAGTCACGTTAATGCAAGTTCTCCCCATATCCAAAATAGCGTCTATACCCAAAATCATGGCATACGCAGCAGCAACGGCAGACCCTTCTTCCATTGACAGCCCTACAGATTGAAGCACCATTAGAAGCATTATAGCCCCAGCTCCGGGGACCCCAGCCGTTCCTATGGACGCCAGCACTGCTGTAAGTATTACTATCAGCTGTTGGCCCAAAGTAAGAGGCATGCCGACTGCAAAAGCTATGAAGAGAACACAAACACCCTGGTATATGGCTGTACCATCCATGTTTATGGTTGCTCCAAGAGGAAGGGTAAAGGAATAAACTTGCTTTGAAACTCCCAGGTTTTCCTCTGCACATTTCATGGTGACAGGCAATGTGCCACTGCTGCTTCTGGTAACAAAGGCAGTTATCATGGCTTCCTTAGCCCCACCCAAAAATTTGAAGAAATTAAGGCCAGAAAGGCTTAACAATCCTCCATAAACCACTACGGCGTGAAGTATATATCCTAAGAAGCAAGCCATAGCTACAGTCCCAAGAGGCCCTACGACCCTCGGCCCTTGTTTTGCAAAGACTACAGCAATAAGAGCAAAAACCCCTATTGGTGCATACTGAAGCACCCATCTGACGATCAAATACATTACTTCTGCAGCACCATCGAAAACGTTGAAAAGGATGTCTCCAGACTTTTTGAGTCTTTCATCCTTGCTGATCTTAAGGTAGCTGATCCCTATACCAAAAATAATGGCAAAGAATATGGTCGGAAGAACTGCTCCTCCTGATAAGGCTGCAAAGGGATTTTTAGGAACAATATTTAAAAGTGTGTCAACAAGAGAAGGCCTCTGAATAACCTTGCCCGCAGCCTCTCCAATGTTGCTCAAATCCAGGCCTAACCCAGGCTTAAAGACATTTCCCATAAGAAGCCCTATAGCAACTGCAAAGGCAGACGTAACAAGATAATAAATGACTATTTTTACTCCAACCTTACCCAACTCAGCAGGGCTAATGCTGGCTGCACCTACGACCAGAGTAGTCAAAATAACCGGCATCACTATCATCTTCAGCAAGCGCACAAAAAGGCTGCCGAAAGGCGCTACCCACAAAATCGAGTCTCTCGCCACCAAGCCAACTATTCCGCCTAAAACCAAGCCTATGAGGATTCGCAAGAGAAGATTGGTATTAAAATACCAACTAAATAAACCACCGCTTTTTTCGCTCACTTTCTCTCCCCCCTAGCAGAAAATTTTTGGGCTACTTTCACCCAAAGTAAATTTTAGTTTTTATTTGCAGAGGGGACTATTGACCAAACTGGCCATTTATCGGGTTTATTCGCTGCATAAAGAGAACATAAATACTACTTTTGGTGTATATATTCAAAGTTAATAAACTTTATTTCATTCGTCTAAGCTTAAAGACATGGCCTTCCTCATGAACTCTACTTTGTTGGAGACTTCCATCTTCCTATAAATGTTCAAAATATGTTTTTTTACGGTGGAAGAAGCAATGTTGAAATGTTGGGCTATCTCCTTATAGGTCAAACCATCCATAAGGGCTTTCATTATCTCCTTTTCCCTATTAGTAAGGTGATACTTATTGCAAGGCTCAACAGCACTTTTTCTCAGTTCTTTAAGCAGCACCTTCGCTACCGATGGGCTTACTGGTGCCCCCCCAGCGTGGGCTGCTTTTATTTGTGAGACCAACTCCTCAGGTTTGCTGTTTTTTAAAATATAGCCTGAGGCTCCATTTTCTATAGCCCTTAAAATTTTTTCTTCTTCCTCAAATATGGTAAGAATGAGGACTTTAACCTTTGGGTATTTCTCTGTAATTGCCGAAGTAGCTTCCAATCCTGATATCCCTTTAAGGCCTATGTCCATCAGGACTACATCAGGTGTTCCTTTCTGGTCAATAAGCGAGAAAAGCTCCTTTGCACTCTCGGCTACAGATATCACTTCTATCTCCTCGTCCATCTCCAGAAGAAACTTCAACCCTTCCCTTACTTCCTTAACATCCTCACA
>NZ_JACDOB010000021.1 GCF_017656375.1 Thermovirga sp. | reverse complement strand
TGTTAAGGCCTATGGCTATGTTCCTAAGGGGTCTGAACACGCAGCTTTGCTTTCAAACATTGACATGTCACTTAAACTTCACGAAGCAAATATTAAGATTCAAGAACGAGAGGCGACCTTAAGTGCCATAGTAAATACGGTAAAAGATGCTATTTTTATGCTTGATAGCAAGGGCGAAGTGATGTTTTGGAATCCGGCTGCAGAAGTTATTTTCGGCTATAAAGAGGAAGAAATTATGGGGAAAAAATTCCCCTTGTTTTTAATGCCAGAAAAGGTGCGCGATACCGTTACAGGGAAAGACGTGGAGCTCTGCGATTTGTTGCAATTCGAAAAAACATCTGGTTACCAATTTGAAGTGGAGTTTAAACGCAAAAGCGGAGAAGTCGTTTATGTGGAAGTTTCTTTTTCACCTATTGAAATACGAAAAGGTACTTATACTGTTGCTATTGGAAGAGATGTAACAAAACATAAGCAGTTTGAGAGGGAACTATTTGTGCTCTCTGTGACAGATCCGCTGACAGGGGCGTACAATCGCCGCTATACTGTGAAAAAAATGGAGGAAGAATTTGAGCGCGCAAGGCGAGGATTTAATGTGTTTTCAGTAATAATGCTAGATATTGATCGATTTAAAAAAGTTAATGACAACTTTGGTCATGATGTGGGAGATTTGGTATTAAGAAAATTGGTAAATAACATTATGGAGAGAATACGCAAAATTGACACCTTGGGTCGCTGGGGAGGAGAGGAATTTTTAATAATTTTGCCAGGTGCGAACATAAATGATGCCGTTCTTTTGGCAGAGGAGCTGAGGCGTAGCATTAACCAAATGGAAATACCAAAGGTGGGGCATGTGAGTGTGAGCCTGGGTGTTGCGACCTATAAGATGGGAGATTCGGCTTTAGTAAAAAGAGCCGATGAGATGCTGTATAAGGCAAAAGCTGAGGGCAGAAACTGCGTAAGGTATACTATAGAAGAAGATAGTTTAACAAGTATGGTTAACAGTAATTGAGAGAATACGCCAGAAGTGGATTAAGGGGTGAGAAAATGTCTGAAGAGCCTAAAAACACGGTAAATCCACGGGAAGAAACTGATTATGTAAAACAAAGGAAATATGCTCGGGCACCTTTTCGCACCAAAGCCAGCATAGCCTCTTCTCCAGAAGGTCCGTGGATAGAGGCGGAAGTGCTGGATATCAGTTTTGGTGGTGCGCATGTTCGCTTTCAATTTATAGAAGGCGAAATAGATATATCAGAAGGTGCGTCATGTGTCGTCAAGTTTCGCGCTAAGGACAAAGAAAAAGCCTATCAGGGTAGTATTGCCTGGGTTTCTCAAAAAACTTCTCCAGGAGAAGTGCCAGTCGTAGAGGCGGGAATAAATTTTGGAGAGCTGCCATTAGAGAAAAAGAATGAAATTTTAAGGATTTTTATGTGGACGAGACTACAGGAAAACCTCGAGGGCAAAAATTGAGCAATCTTTTAAAATAGTCCATTATTAAAGAATAACAGTGCAAAAGCTCCCTTGATCCGGAAAAGCTAGGGTTGAGGGAGCTTTGTGATTGTGTTATCATACCTCTGGCGCGCCAGTATACTGCATAAAGTATATTGGAGGTGTGGATTTTGAAAGTGGAAAGAGAGCAATCTAAGAATTTGCCTCCCGTATGGTTGTCGGTGGCGGTTATTCTTATCTCGGCTTTTGTCATTGGTTTTTCAGTTTTGAAGCTTGGAGTGGATGCCCACATTCCTATTCTCATTGCGGCCATTATTTCAGCCGTGACCGGTATGCTTTTCCTGAAGAAAGGTTGGGAGGATATTCAGGAAGGCATGTTGCACGGTATTTCCTTGGCGTTGCTTCCTATCGTAATTCTGATGATGGTAGGTGTAGTTGTAGGTGTGTGGATCCAGAGCGGAACGGTCCCTGCTTTGATTTACTATGGGCTTAATCTCTTGACTCCTAAGATCTTTCTAGTTGCATCCCTTTTAACGTGCTCCATTGTATCTTTAGCTACTGGAAGCTCTTGGACTACTGCAGGCACTGTGGGAATAGCCCTTATGGGCATAGGGTCTGGGCTTGGTGTTCCTGCTCCTCTTACGGCTGGTGTTATAGTTTCGGGAGCTTATTTTGGCGACAAGATGTCTCCCCTTTCTGATACCACAAACCTGGCACCTGCTGTGGCAGGAGGAGAGCTTTTTGACCATATCAGGGCTATGTGTTGGACGACTATACCAACATACATAATCGTGGTTATTTTCTATGCCATTATGGGCATGAAATTCCAGGGGCAGGCAGTAGATGCCCAGACTGTTGAGACTATAAGGGCAACGTTGGCGCAGCAGTTTGACATCAATTTAATAACCTTGATTCCCCCCCTCATAGTTATACTAATGGCAGTTAAAAAGGCCCCTGCTATTCCCGGGCTTGTGTTGGCGACGCTGGCTGGTGCAATAATAGCAGTTGTATACCAGGGGGCTTCTGCAGCTGATCTTATAAATGCAGCTCACTATGGTTATGAGGCTTCAACGGGCGTGGAGGCTGTGGATAAGCTTCTGACCCGTGGAGGGCTGGACCACATGATGTGGACAATCTCTCTAATAATATGTGCTCTAAGCTTTGGAGGGATCATGGAGAGGTGCGGCTACTTGGAAAGTGTCCTGAACGCCATCAGTAAGATCATCAACAACGTGACGGGCCTTGTTTCCACCACTATCTTTGCTAGCCTCTTCGGTAACCTCTTTCTTGGAGACCAGTTCTTGGGAATAGTAGTTCCAGGACGCATGTTCAAGCCGGCATTTGACAGGCTGAAGCTGGCACCAAGGATGCTATCCAGAACTTTGGAAGACTGCGGAACCCTTACATCTCCCCTTATACCTTGGACTGCCTGCGGAGGTTACATGTCTGCCATGCTTGGAGTAAATGCCTTTGCCTACGCGCCTTACGCGGTGCTCAACTGGCTCAATCCAATAATGGCCATCGTTTTGACCTTCTTTGGAATAGGGGTTTTCTATAGAAAAGACTAATTTTAAATAAAAGTAAAAAAGCTGGCGCGGTTATAATTTTGGCGGGTCGATCACATACCTTATCGACCCGCCATTTGTTCGTTTTTTGTTGAAAATTACTTTGACTCCTCTTTTAACCGTTGAGATATAAGTTCAGCGACTTTACGGCCAGAGAGAAGCATACCTCCAAAGATGGGGCCCATCCTGGGACCTCCAAAGGTGGCATTGCAGGCCATGCCGGCAACGTACAATCCAGGGAATACCTCTTTTGTATTTTCGACGGTGAGCTTTTCTGCCTCATCGGGACACATGAACTTTTCTCCCTCTATTTCCCCAGACGGAGTAAGAAGTTTTCCTGGAGCCTTTTTGGCGACCATGTGCACTACCTCCGTGTCGTGGCCGGTAGCGTCTATGACAAAGGAAGCTCCAAAGGAGAGGGGATCTACATGAAGCCCCGACATTTCTATAGGGGTCCAGTTGACGACAAGCCCCGTTATTTTCTCATTGTCTACAGAGACGTCTTCTACACTTATACAGTTGAAGATGACAAGTCCTGCTTGTACAGCCTTGCTGGTTATGGTGGTTACGCTCTCTATGGCATCTGCTGTGTAGTAGCCGCTATCCAGGCAGGGCCTTACTCTGATGCCGAATTCTTCCAGGATCCCTTTAGCATCTTCTTGGACTACTATTTCGTTGAAGAGCATTCCTCCTCCCCACATGCCGCCTCCTATGCTGAGCTTGCGTTCGAACATGGCTACCTTATGTCCGGCCTTGGCCAGGTAGTACCCCGCCACAAGACCGGAAGGACCGCCACCTACGACAGCGACGTCGACATTCAAATGATCTAGCAGCTTCTCGTAGTACCTCGTTATTATTGCCTTGGATATTATTTTTTCGTCCAGTTTCATTTTTTATTCCTCCTTATGGGTTTTGTTTCAATCTTTCATGCGAGCAAGCTTTACGGCACAAAGTTTCCCGCACATGGAACATGCCTCTTTGTCTTGGGCTATGTGCGCCCTACAGCGGAGATAATCTCCATCCAGAGCATGCTTTGCCATGGTTTCCCAATCGAGATTTTGTCTTGCTATGGACATGGCACGGTCTTTTTCTATGGCTGTTGGAATGCCTTTGGATATGTCTCCCACGTGTGCGGCTATCCTGGCAGAGATTACGCCAAGATAAACATCTTTTTCATCGGGCAATCCTAAATGCTCTGCCGGAGTTACGTAGCAGAGAAAATCAACTCCAGCAGCTGCAGCTTCTGCTCCTCCTATGGCTGCCGTTATGTGGTCGTAACCAGGTGCTATGTCAGTTGGCAGGGGACCAAGAACGTAGAAAGGAGCCTCATGGCACAGCTTCTTTTCTAGCTTTACGTGAGACCTGATATGTTCCAGAGGTACGTGGCCTGGCCCTTCAATTATTACTTGAACGTCTCTTTCCCAGGCCCTTTTGGCAAGTTCTCCCAAGATTAGAAGTTCGCTTATCTGTGGCCCATCAATGGCATCCATTATGGTCCCTGGGCGGAACCCGTCACCCAGGCTCAGGGTAACGTCATACCTATGAGCTATCTTCAAAAGCTCATCGAAGTGCTCGTATAGGGGGTTCTCTTTTTTATTTTTCTTCATCCACCGAAGGGTTATGGAGCCTCCCCTGCTGACGCAGGGCATTATTCTATTTGCGTATTTTAGCCTAGCAGCCGTCTCTGAGTTTACGCCACAGTGGACGGTTATATAGTCCACCCCTTGTTGACATTGCCTCTCAATAGACTCAAAAAGCGTTTCTTCAGTCATGTCTTCAATTTTTTTGCCCTTTTTTGCCATCTCGGAGGCGACATGATAAATTGGCACTGTCCCTACCATTACAGGAGAATTTTCAAGGAAAAATTCCCTGGCCTTATTTAGATCTCCGCCTGTTGAAAGATCCATGACGGAATCTGCTCCAGCTTTTATGGCTGCTTCCAGCTTTTTCTTTTCAAATTCAAGGTCAGCTTTCTCGTCACTCGTTCCCAAGTTTGCGTTAACTTTAGTCCTGAGGCCCTTGCCAATAGCCTTTACCTGTGGAAATGACCTGTTTTTGTTTTTAGGTATGACGACCCAACCCTTTGCGACGAAGTCCCTGATTTGTTCAGCAGTGAGGGGTTCGCCTATGGCTGCGGTTTTCATTTCCTCCGTTATTATCCCTGCTTTTGCGCTTTCTAGTTGAGTTTTTGACATGCTTTTCCCTCCTTCTTTTTTAGGGGGAAGAGGCAAGTTAAAAGGAATGCCTGAAAAGAAAAAAGCCGCCAAAGGGCGGCAGAGGAGATGTTCCTTTTGTCTTGCCATTCCCTCCGCCAGTATTACCTGGTTCAGGTTCTAGGGGTACCTTCTCAGCCCAAACGGGCGCCCCCATGGCTCTAACTTTCATATTAGACTTTTACCACTGTTAAAAATTTCTGTCAAATACGGCAAAACCTCAAACGATTTTCCCGAAGGCAAAGAGAGTTTGTTGTATAGATTAGGTCACTTTCTTATACTAAGAAAAAGTATAGAATACAAATTTTTATGGAGGTGTTTTCATGGGCAAAAGGTTTTTGTTGGCGTCGTTGTTGGTTATCTTATCCTTAGTTTTTGTTTCGGCTTCATTTGCAGCTACCCTTCAGGAGATCAAAGAGAGAGGCGCCATAAAGGTTGCGCTGGATGTCACCAAGCCTTTCTGTTATGAGGAGGATGGGCAAATCAAGGGGCTTGAAGTGGATATGGCACATGCCATAGCGGAAGCCATAGGGGTGAAGGCAGAAATATCTCTTCCAGGCTGGGAGGCGATAACTAAGGCTTGGGATCCGAACTACGATTGGAGCGATTTTGATATAGCCATGGGAGCTATTACCATAACGGAGGAGAGACTTAAGAATTGTGATTTTTCTGAATGGTACTTTATGAGTGGCCAAATGGTTGCAGTGCTGAAGGATTCTCCGGTACAGACCCCAGAGCAGCTTAAAGGGCATAAAATAGCAGCTTTGAAGGATTCTATCTGTGAAGAGGTAGCTTCTCAGCTTTCTGACCAGCTTGTCTTGGTTAGCAGCGTAGATGAAGGATATGAAAAGGTACTCAATGGAGAGGCCGATGCGATCGTTTATGATGGAGGTTTCTTGCAGTATAAGGTTAAAGAAGATCCTCGCTTCCGGCTGTTGGATCAGAAGTTCACCAGGGAACGCTATGGAGTAGCTATGCCAAAAGATACTCCAGAGCTTAAAGTCGTGATAGATGAAGTGGTAGAGAAAAACCGAAAAAAACTTTTTGAAAAGTGGTTCAAATAAAAAAGCTTTAGTGGTTATTTACGGTGGTCTTATTGGGCCACCGCTTTGGCTTTATATTAGGTTTTATAGAATGATTGTGCAGTGTGGTTTTGTTGGGGAGGGAGGAGAGAATTTTGTTTAAGAACATGAAGATAGGTTCTCGCCTAATAGGGAGCTTTGTTGCCATTGTTGCCTTGTTTGCGATAGTTACATTGCTCTCGTGGAAAAACTTTCAGCAAGTGCAGATCGCCACAAAGGATCTAGCAGAACAGAGGTTTACGGAGATAAACCTGGTTGCTGCGATACAGAGGTCTCTCTTAGAGGGTGCAGCTTATTATTCCCGATATGCTCTTGTAGAAAAAGATGATTACCTTAAAAAGGGAAATGAGAAGCTAAAAGAGGCGGAAGCTTTAGTGCAAGAGGCAACAAAAAAGGCCATGTCTAGAACGGATATGGAAGAGCTTCAAGAAGGAAGCTCTGTCGCTTCAAGCTCAATAGCATCCCTCAGAAATGCCGCCAAAAAAATAACGGAAGCCATTAATAGTATTAAAGAGAGCCGTTCCGCTACAGAAAAGGCTTTGAATGTTGTAAGAAACAATATGAAAGCATATATAGAGGGAGAGAAAGAGGAGCTAAAGAACGAAATAGAGTTTGAAATCGGCGTCGGAGCTGTCATGAAGAGGCTTGGTAAGATAGATAGAGCCATAAAAATATTGCAAACTATAGAAGCAGTGGATTTAGATATATATAAGTCTCAGTTAAGCCGTGACAGTAATAACATTAATGAGAACGCAGCAAAATTGGCTGAGGTTCAAAAGGAAGTTAGTGCTCTCAAAAAAGATACTTATGTTCTATCTAGCAAAAAGAATTTGCAGCAAGTTGAAAAAGCCATTAATTCGTACCAACTTGCTATTAAGAATTTAGTCGAAGATTGGGAAAACCTTCAAAGAATAGCAAAAGATTTGGAAAACAGAGCAGAAAAAACGAATCAAGTGGTTGCAGAGATCAACGATAAGACTTTAAAGAAGGTCAATGCTGTAGCTCAAGATATAGTGGCAAAACTCTCACAGAACCTGAGGGTATCTTTAATTGTTACCATAGCAGTTATATTGTTAGGTTTTATAGCTTCATTCTTGATAACTCGCAGCATTAAATCCCCACTTGCGGCCTTATCTAGCATGGCTAAAAAAGCTGGAGCCGGTAATCTTACAGTATCTCTGAAGGGTTATTCCTTTCCATTCCATGACGAGATCTATGAAGTTGCTTTAGAGATGGAGAAGATGATACTGAATCAAAAACAGATCATTGAGGCCATTAAAGAAGAGGCAGAACGCAGCAAACATGAGGCAGATGAGCTTAGCGAGCTTTCAGATTCGGTAAATGAGGCCATGGAAGTGATACAGAGCGCTGTGAAAGATCTGGGAGACCTTGCTGAAAATAATGCGGCTTCATTGGAAGAGACCAATGCTAGCATAGAAGAGATATCCGTGGGTTCCAGGAAAGTAGCGGAATCTGCTGCCGAAGCTGCTGAACTATCCGAAAAGACGAGAGAAATAGGAGAAGAGGCAACAGGCCATGTTAAACGTGTAATAAAGGAAGTATACAAAACTTCTGAGGATGCTCAGACCAACGCAAAGACAATGGAACGATTGGTCGAATCGGTAGAAAAGATAACATCTTTTGTGGGTACCATCAGCACAATAGCGGATCAGACCAATTTGCTTGCTCTAAACGCCGCCATAGAGGCTGCGAGGGCTGGCGAACACGGTAGAAGTTTTGCAGTAGTTGCAGATGAGGTAAGAAAGCTGGCGGAAAACTCCAATAGTGCTGCTAAGGAGATAAGCTCATTGATCGACATTCTGCGCAATGAGACCCGGGAATCAGCTTCAACCATAATGGCATCCGTAGAAGAGATGAAAAACACAGCTCAGAAAGCTGTAGAAGCTCAGAATAACATTGAAAAAGTGCTGGAACACATACGTTCAATTGATGGCACTATACACTCTATGGCTGCTTCTGCTCAGGAGCAGGCTGCCGCGAGCCATGAGATAGCGGAAGCAATTGAGCAAATAACTCTCGCCAATAATCAATTAGTTGAAAAAGTGGAAGGCATAAGTGACTCATCTAACTCAACTAGCGAGAAATCTGTGCAACTGGCGCAAGAGGCACAGAACTTGATGTCAAACGCAAGCAAGCTGGAAGAGATGCTTGATAGGTTTACCTTGGAAGAAAAGCTAGAGTCAGGAGAACAAAATTTGACGGATCGAGGCAAAAGTGATAGTATCTCTTAAAATTTTAAGGAGGACTTATCGTTGGTAAGATTAGCTAAAAATATGCGCAATTGGTGGTGGCAGGCTTTCATGGTCTGCCCCAAGAGCCTGAGGTAGTTCACATAGATTTTCTAAGGGCCTTGGTGGCGGATCCCTAACGGGATTCTCTTCAAGGCCCTTTTTGTTTTGTATCAGCTTTCACTGTAACCCCAAAACGGGAGAGGCCTTGAAGAGCCTCTCCCGTTTTTATTTGGAATGCCAGCGGAGGAAAGGGAGGTAAAAGAGATATGAATAGTTTGAGAAAGGAAATGAGTTTCAGCGAATTTGAGAAACTTTGCAAGCTTTTCAGGGCAATCCCTCTGGTGAGAGAAATGCCTTTGGGTAGGAAAGACCCCTTTAACATATATCGGCAGCTTGCGAGGAACAGCAATTTTTCCTTGCTCCTTGAAAGCGGACTCTATAAGTCCAACGAAGGAAGGTTTTCTTTTATAGCAGCAAACCCCGACAGGCTTTTTATCCTCGAAGGCGGTAAGTTTAGAGAAGAAAAAATAACTGGCAAGGTACTTCGCAGCGGAGGTCTAAAGCAGTTCAACGATGCCCTCGAAGGTTATGTTTCAAGCTTTAGAAATGAACTGTTTGAAGGCCTGCCTCCGTTTTGCGGAGGCCTGGCTGGATATTTCGGCTACGAGATGGTCCAATACTGGGAGAAGCTTTTTCACCAGGAACCTCCAAGGAAACTTAAAAGCAGTGCCTTCCCGGAGGCAGTCATTATGGCCTTTCGTTCCGTAATAGCGGTAGACCACCTACATGATAAGGTCCTCCTGATAGAGACGGCTACCATTCCCAAAGATGCGACTCCAGCAGAAAAAAGATCCATTTACAGCGATGTTTTGGATTCGTTGGACAGTCTGCAACGAACGGTCTTGAAATCCGAGTTTCTCGTGCCGCTGGAAGGCTTTGTCGAAGAAGAGGTTGAATTCTGTTCCAATGTAAGCGAAAGAACCTTTCTCTCGATGGTGGAGGAGGCAAAGGATAGGATCTGTGCTGGTGACATATGCCAGGTGGTCTTGTCACAGCGTTTTACTGCTCAAGTGGAGGTTGACCCGTTGGTGCTCTACCAGGCCCTTAAGTTGGCTAACCCTTCCCCGTACATGTTCTTGTTGAATTTAAAGGATTTCAGGCTCATCGGTTCTTCCCCAGAGGTTTTGGTTCGCCTGGAAGGCGATAAAGTAACCACAAGGCCTTTGGCTGGAACCAGGAGAAGAGGAAGAAACGCTGTCGAGGACAGGTACCTGGAAAGTGACCTTTTGGCTGATGAAAAAGAAAAAGCCGAGCACCTAATGCTAGTGGACCTTGCAAGAAACGACCTGGGAAGAATTTGTGTTCCCGGTACTGTCAAAGTGACGGAGCTAATGGACATTGAGAGGTACTCGAAGGTAATGCACATAGTTTCCAATGTAGAAGGCACCAGGAGGTCAAGCTGTACGCCCCTTGATGTCTTGAGAAGCGCTTTCCCGGCTGGGACCGTATCAGGAGCTCCCAAGGTCAGGGCCATGGAAATCATAGAGGATATCGAGCCTGATGCCCGAGGGCCATATGCAGGGGCCGTAGGTTACATAGGGTTTGGAGGAGACATGGATACCTGTATTGCTATCAGGACTTTTCTCCAAGAAGGCAAAAATCTGCACGTACAGGCAGGAGCAGGGATAGTCTACGATTCAGTGCCTGAGAGAGAGTACGAGGAGACTAAAAGCAAGGCCAAGGCCCTCATAGATGTCCTGAAAAATTCAAGAAAGAAGGGGGTGGCCTAGGTGATTTTGGTCATAGATAATTACGACTCCTTTACCTACAACCTGGTACAGTACCTTTCTTTAGTAGATGAGGTTTTGACTTGCAGGAACGACGAAATTGACTGTGAGGCTGTAAAGAACATGAACCCCGATTGTATAGTCATCTCCCCGGGGCCTGGAACTCCTGATGAAGCTGGAGTATCTAAGGAAGTCATAGGCTCTTTTGCAGGGGTTATTCCTATCCTGGGCGTGTGCCTCGGACACCAGGCCATTGCTGAAGTTTTTGGTGGCAGAGTAATCCGCGGAAGTGTTCCTTTTCACGGCAAGACCTCAGAAGTATATCACGGTGGAAAAGGGATATTAGAAGGCGTGCCATCACCATTCAGAGCCACAAGGTACCACTCTTTGGTGGTTGAAAGGTCATCTCTTCCCGAGGATCTGAAGGTCATTGCCATCACACTGGACGGGACCATCATGGCCATGCAGCACAAAAGCCTGCCAGTATACGGGGTTCAGTTTCACCCAGAATCCATAATGACCGATTACGGAGAAAAGATCCTGAGGAATTTTCATGAAATTGCAAAACAATACCTTGAAAAAGGAGTGGAGCAGAGATGAGAGGAACTTTGGAAAAAGTTTTGGAGAGGAAGAACCTTGAATATCTTGAGATGAAGGACAGCATGGAAGCCATAATGGAAGGTACAGCACCTCTTGTTCAGGTCGCTGCGTTCCTTGCGGCCTTGCGGGCCAAGGGGGAGTCCCCGGAGGAAATAAGGGCAGCAGCGGAGGTCATGAGAGACAAGGCCATGGGGCTCAACGTAAAAAAAGGTGTCCTACTGGACATAGTTGGAACAGGTGGAGACGGAAAGGGGACTTTTAACATATCCACCGCTGCTGCATTGGTGGCGGCAGCGGGAGGAGTTGCAGTGGCAAAGCACGGTAACAGGGCCGTCTCAAGCAGGTGTGGCAGCGCAGATGTTCTGGAGGAGTTAGGAGTGGGGATCTTTGACGATCCATCCCTGGTCGTCGAGTGCATAGAAAAGACCAACTTCGGATTCATTTACGCACCATATTTTCATAAAGCCATGAGGAACGTAGCTGGCATCAGGAAAGCTTTAGGTGTGCGAACCATATTCAATATACTGGGGCCTCTTACCAATCCAGCCAGGGTGAAGTTTCAGGTCCTGGGCGTCTACTCACCTCACCTTGTAAGGCCTATGGCTGAAGCCCTTGCGGGGTTGGGGGTAGAGAGGGCTGTGGTGGTCTGTGGATTTGGTGGTATGGACGAATTTTCCCTGGAGGGGCCAAACAAAGTTTGCCTTGTTGACCGCGGAAGCCTGGAAGAAAAGGAAATAAGGCCAGAAGATGCTGGGCTTAAGAGGGCAAGAAACGAATTTTTGGCTGGCAAGGATGCAAAAAGCAACGCCAAGCTGATGGAAAGGGTACTAAGGGGGGAAGGCGGGCCGCTGATGGAAGCTGTGATCTTCAACGCTGCAGTGGCTTTTGTTACTGCCGGCACTGTCTGTTCTTTCCGGGAAGGAGCTGTTTTAGCCAGGGAGGTAATTGCAAGCGGAAAGGCTTACAAGCTCCTTGAAGGCTTAAGGGCCTTTGCAAGGGAAACAAGAAGGGAGGAAGCGATATGATCCTTTCAGAAATAGTGCAAGCCAAAAGTGCGGAGATTCAGATGATGAAGGCTTCTCGCCGTTCCCTCAGGAAGGCTATATCTTCCAGCAAGGGGCTCGCCGTAATAGCAGAGATCAAAAAGGCCTCTCCCAGCAGGGGGATTATAGAAAAGACGCTAAGTTCCGAAGACAGGCTCAGGAGGTACATAGAGGGAGGTGCGGCAGCCGTATCGGTAGTTACAGAGAAAAACTTTTTCGGTGGCTCCATTGAGACGCTTAAAAACTTAAGCACCCTTTCTTCAGTGCCTCTTTTGCGCAAGGATTTCATAATAGACCCCATCCAGCTTTACGAAAGCTTGCTTTCAGGGGCCGATGCAGTGCTTCTGATTGCCAGGCTCCTGGAAGGTGACCTGCTTCCCATGATGGTGGAAAAGTCTATGGAGCTAGGCCTTGAGGTACTGGTAGAAGTTCATACTCCTGAGGAGCTAAAGAGGGCCATGGATACCTCTGCAGGGATCATTGGGATAAACAACAGAAACCTGGAAGATTTTTCCATAGATTTTAAGGTTACCCAGAAAATGATGAACTTGCTGCACAAGCTTGAAACTCCCTTAAGGAGGAAGGTGGTTTCAGAAAGCGGCATAGCTTCTGTGGAAGACGCTGTGTTTCTAGCAAGCTGCGGTGTGGACGCTGTTTTAGTAGGAACTTACCTGGTGGGGACGGAAAATCCTCAGGAAAAGATACAGGAAATAATTGAAAGGACCAGGTAGCCATGGTTAGGGTCAAACTTTGCGGCCTAAAAAGGGAGGAAGATGTTCTTAAAGCGTTGGAGCTGGGGTTTGATGCCTTGGGGTTTATCCTCGCTCCTAGCCCCAGGAAGGTATCTGTCAAGGATGTAGAAAAGCTGACCAAGAGGCTTTTCCCTTTTGTAAGCGTCGTTGCAGTGGTGGCAGACCCTGACAGGACCTTACTGGAAGAAATAATTTCCAGTGGACTTTTTGATGCTGTCCAATTTCACGGAAAGGAGGATCCAAGCCTGCTTGGAAGCGTTCCTTTGAGGGTTATAAAAGCCTTTTCCTTTGGAAGCAAAGAGCCAATGGACTTCGATAAGTATAGCGAGGTAGCAGACTTCTTTCTGTTGGATTCAGGAAAGGCAGGAGAAGGAGGGACGGGAAGGGCGTTCCGTTGGGAAGCCATAGACCCTCAAAAGGTAGAAAAGCCCTTTATTTTGGCAGGAGGGCTTGGGCCGTCGAACGTGTTGGAAGCCATAGAAAAAGTAAATCCTTGCGGCGTGGACTTAAACAGCAAGCTGGAAGTCTCGCCGGGGGTCAAGGATCACCGTCTAATGGAGAAGACAATAAGGCTTATACGAAGCCATCAGCTGATGAATATGGAGGGAAGAAAAGATGAGTAGCAGAAAAGGGTATTTTGGAGATTTTGGCGGGCGCTACGTACCGGAGACGTTGATACCGGCCCTAGACGAGCTGGAGAAAATGTACGAAGAGGTAAAAAGCGACAAATCTTTCAGCGAAGAGCTTAAAAGGTTACTTGCAACCTATTGTGGTAGGCCTACGCCTCTTTATTTTGCGGAGCGCCTGTCGGAAAAGTTGGGCAGGAAGATATACCTTAAGAGGGAAGACCTGAACCACACGGGAGCCCACAAGATAAACAACGCCATAGGCCAAGTACTTTTAGCCAAAAGGATGGGCAAAAAGCGGATAATAGCCGAGACCGGAGCGGGCCAGCACGGAGTTGCAGTGGCTACTGCATCAGCCAGGGAGGGGCTTGAATGCCATGTCTACATGGGAGTGGAGGACATGGAGCGCCAGGCCTTGAACGTGGAAAAAATGAGGCTTTTGGGTGCGGAGGTGGTACCTGTTACCTCAGGTAGCCAGACTTTAAAGGATGCCACCAACGAGGCGATACGAGACTGGGTCACCAACGTGAAAGACACCTATTACGTGATAGGGTCAGTTGTAGGTCCTCATCCGTATCCCACTATAGTGAGGGATTTTCAGAAGGTCATCGGTGAAGAAACCAAATCCCAAGTGCTGGAAGCAGAAAAGAGGCTTCCGGACGTGTTGGTTGCCTGCGTAGGAGGAGGAAGCAACTCCATAGGCTTCTTCTATCCCTTTCTGGAGGACGAAAATGTGAAGATGATAGGCGTAGAGGCAGCAGGAAAGGGACTGTCTACAGGGTTTCATGCCTGTTCTCTTACTGCGGGAAAAGTCGGAGTCCTTCACGGAAGCCGCTCGTACTTGCTTCAAGATCCCCACGGCCAGGTGCAGATAGCGTACTCCATTTCCGCGGGATTGGATTATCCAGGTGTAGGGCCGGAACACAGCTATCTCAAAGATTCAGGTCGGGTGGAGTATACTTCTGTGACGGACTTTGAAGCCCTTAAGGCTTTCGAGACCCTTAGCAAGCTCGAGGGGATCATACCGGCTTTGGAAAGTTCCCATGCATTGGCAGAGGCAATAAAGAGGGCTCCGGAATTGGACCCAGAAGTTCTAGTAGTTGTGTGCCTTTCAGGAAGGGGAGATAAGGACATGTCTTCAGTGAGGCCCTATCTTTTGAAGGATGGTGATAGCATATGAGAAGGTTGAAGGAAGCCTTTGCCGATAGGAAGGCTCTAATACCTTATATTACTGCCGGAGATCCCTCCCTGGATGGAACGATTCGCCTTATAGAGGTCCTGCAGGAAAGTGGGGCGGACATAGTGGAGGTAGGTATTCCCTTTTCTGATCCGCAGGCTGATGGGCCAATCATACAGATGGCATCCAAGAGGGCCATCGAAAGGGGAACCACCCTTGAAGGGGTACTAAAAGCTCTAAAGGAAAGCTCGTCAAGAATAAAGATCCCCGTAGTTCTAATGGGGTACTACAACCCCATTCTTCAGTACGGTGTCGAACGTTTCGCCTGTGAAGCAAGGGAATCAGGAGTGGTGGGGGTTATAGTCCCGGACCTTCCCTTTGATGAGGACACGGCCTTTTATGGAGCGCTGGGGGGACAAGGGGTGGATGGCATATTGATGGTGGCACCCAACACCCCGGAAGAAAGGATCAAAAAGATGGCAAACTCGGCCAGGGGGTTCGTGTATTGCGTGTCCTTATTTGGTATAACTGGAGACAAAAGGGGGCCAGTGGAGGGTTTAGATAGTTACCTAGAAAGAGTTAAAAGGCACCTAAAGCTTCCCTTGGCATTGGGGTTTGGTATAGACGGACCGGAGAAGGCCAAAGATGCAGCAGCTTTGGCTGACGGCGTAGTGGTGGGAAGCGCCTTGGTCAAGCTCATAGAGGAAAGCCAGGAAGATGCAAAGGTGTTGGAAGAGAAGGTTCAGAGCTTTATTTCAGGCCTCAGGGAGGCGCTGGATTCAGTGTTGTTTAATTGATGGGTATACCCCAAGAACCCTGAAACTGAAGCACCTTTTCTCCATTTCTTTTAGGGCTTCCAGGGCTTTTTCGCCTTGAGGTGGTAGCTCGATATCCACGAAGAACAGGTACTCAAAGGGGTTGCTTGTGAGGGGGCGGGACTGGATGAACATCATGTTCAGTCCTGCATCCTTCACCGGCTCAAGGGCGTAAAAGAGCGAACCAGGCTTGTGGGCTACAGTGAAAAGGATAGAGGCCTTGTTCATGCCTTGGAGGGAGTTTGTTGAATTTTGCCCTTTGGATATGAGCCAAAATCTGGTGGTGTTATGGGAGTGGTCCTGGATGTTTTTGGCCAATATGTTTAGTCCGTTCACTTCCGCAGCCAAGGGGGTACATACGGCGGCCAGGCGTTGGTCCTTTGCTGCTTCCATGGCGGCAGCACTGGTGCTTGTGGTTGTTTTCCTGGGGCATTGGGGGAGGTTCATTGAAAGCCACACCTTGCATTGGGCCAATGCTTGAGGGTGAGATCGAACCTCCATTACTTGGGATAAGGTAGAGCTTTTACTTGCCAGGACATGGTTTATTGGAAGCATTATTTCCATGGAAATTGAAAGGCCTAAAGAAGTGGAGGCGAAGGCGTCGAGGGTGCTGTACACCACCCCTTCTATTGAATTTTCTACCGGCACGATCCCGAATGGGGAGGATTTTCTTTCTACGGCTCGGAAAATGCTTTCTATGTCTTCTAGATATTCAAGGTCGATGCTGCTTCCAAGGCAGGCGTAGGCGGCTTGCTGAGAAAAGGACCCTTCTGGCCCCAGGCAAGCTACCTTTGGCCTTTCCTGGACAGCTCGGCAAAGGGATATTATCTCCTTCATTATGGCCTTGACACCCCTTGGATCCAGCTCGCTGCAATTTCTGACGATCCTCTCAATGACCTCCTGTTCCCTTTTGGGATCCAGGACTTTATGGTTTCCTTTCAGCTCGCCTATGGCTCTTGCGGCCTCGACGCGCTCTTTTAGTATCTGGACGAACGCCTGGTCAAGCTGGTCAATTTTTTGTCTCATTTCTGCTATATCGTTTTTCTTATCCCAATCCAAGGCCATCCCCTCCATGAATAGGCACCTCTGAGTTTGTTGCAGAGATTTTACTTCAGCGGGCCGGATATGGCAAATTCTAGCGGCTCATACAACTCTGTAAACGGACGTGGCTTTAACTACGTAGACGGAACGAAACTTAGGCACATCTACATAAATATAGCATTCAATCTTGACAAATAGAAAATAACCCCTAAAATATCTCACTAATACCTATACAAAGTGAACTTGCAAGAAAATAAAAGAGAAAGGAGAGCCAGACGGAGATGGTAAGCCTGAAACCGAGCAGCACTATTCTTTTCAACAGCCTGTCCTATTATTTCGGCTTTACCAGCGGCCAGTGGCGCTTTTATTACGCCAGTGGCCAGTCAGCACGTGGAATTCCGTCCGAGGCTCTTTTAATCCCCGAAGGAGAGGCAGGCTCTACCTAAAGGGGATCTAAAGCAAAAAAAGAGTAGGTGAAAAGCCGGAACGGGATTTCCACATCCAGTTCCGGCTTTTTTTATTTGAGAAAAGGGGGTAGATGAGAATGTTGGTTATTCACATGGAAAGAGGTTGCAAGAGCTTAGAGGTAGCGAGAGTTTGTGGTTTTTTGGAGCGCAAAGGCTGCAGCCTGAGGGTTGTAGGGTCCTTTGAATCTCCCTATATAGTTTCAGATGGAGACGAGGAAGTGGGTAACCTAATCCTATCCCTGCAGGGCGTAAAGGCTGTAACGCCCACCAAGAAGCCTTTTCCTCTGGCTTCCAGGGAAACTTTCCCGGATGACAACGTCTTCAACATTACTGAAGAGATTAAGATAGGGGGAGGGGACCGGCTAATAATGGCTGGCCCTTGCTCGGTGGAAAGCCGATCTCAAATAATTGAAACAGCAAAGGGTGTTAAACGTTCAGGTGCTAACGTGCTAAGAGGTGGGGCCTTTAAACCAAGAACCAACCCCTACTCTTTTCAGGGCCTTGGCAGCGAAGGCATAGCGCTGATGGTTGAAGCAAAGAAAGAGACAGGCCTTCCCATAGTGACAGAAATAATGTCACCGGAAGATCTGGAATGGCTAGAACCACACGTGGATATCCTTCAAATAGGTTCTAGAAACATGATGAACTTTTCCCTCCTCAAAGCGGTGGGGCGCACCAGGAAACCTGTCCTCTTAAAAAGAGGAATGATGGCTACCGTGGATGAGTGGCTTCAGGCAGCAGAGTACATATTAGCTGGAGGCAACCACAGAGTTATTCTCTGTGAGCGAGGTATAAGAAGCTTCGACAAGATCACTAGAAATACGCTGGATCTGAGCGTAGTTCCTTTGATTAAGTCACTGAGCCATCTCCCCATTATAGTGGATCCAAGTCATGGTACGGGACGCAAGGAACTCATAAAGCCCATGAGCATGGCGGCCATAGCAGCAGGGGCCGATGGCCTCATGATCGAAGTCCACCCAAGACCCCATGAGGCCCTATCTGATGGTGCACAGAGTCTTACCCTGGAAGAATTCCAGGATCTTATGGGCAGCGTAAATAAACTCTGCAATGCACTAAACGAGGAGGTTAAAACCCCATGCGGCTTAAGGATTGCCATGTAGGCGTTGTGGGACTGGGCCTGATTGGAGGTTCCATTGCAGGCGCCTTGAAGGCCAATGGAAGCTGCAAATCAGTTTTTGGTTGGGACAATGATGAAAGAACCCTGAGGTTTGCCGAAGAGAAAGGTTTTATAGATATTGCTGCTGGCGGGCTTGAGGAGCTTGTAGCTTTTTCTGATGTCCTGATAATAGCTACTCCAGCTGGCGAGATAATAAATACCGGAAAACAGGCTTACCTCTGCCCCAATGAAAAGGTCAAGGCGATTATGGACACAGGAAGTGCTAAACGCAAGGTGGGAGATGTCTTGTCAAGGCTTTGGGGGGAGCGTTATGTTGGGTTTCATCCCATGGCAGGCAAGGAAAAAGGGGGCATAAGAAATGCATCCAGCGATCTTTTCAAGGGAGCCCTTTGCGCAGTCGTTCCCTTTCCTTCTACTTCCGAAGAGACCATAAGTCTCGCTGAGGAACTGGGCCTGGCTCTTGGAGCTTCGACTCTCAAGATGGACCCTTTATCTCACGATAGAGCTGCAGCGTGTTTGAGCCATTTCCCCATGATGCTTTCCATTGTGCTGCCCCTTGTGGCAGAAGAACATATGAAGGACTTAAGCCATCTTTTTGCGATGGCTTCAGGGGGCTTTAAGGACACCTCGAGGCTTTCCAGTGGACCATCTTGGCTTGTTGCTCAAATGTGGGAACAAAATGGAGATCTTATCAAGCCTCTTTTGCTGCAAGCTGGGGCTCTTTTGGAGAGGATGGCAAGTTCAAGTAAAGATGAGGCCATGCAAATGGCCGAAATGGCCAAAAGCAAAAGGGAGAAAATTCTTGGCCTAACCTTAAGCGAGAGAGGTGATTTGGATGGATGAAGTAAAAATAAAACCTAATGCAGTAGGACTAAGAGGGCGCTTGGCTCTGCCGGGAGACAAATCTATATCTCACCGAGTGGCATTTTTCGGTGCCCTTTCCTCTGAGGGGATAACGGCAGAAAACTTTTCTTCTGGAGCCGATTGTAAGTCCACGCTTCGCTGTCTTGAGCTTTCAGGGTGTAAGGTGGAAAGAACAGGAGGCAGTATTAGGGTAAGCAAGGGTGTGAACGCTGGAGAGATCAAAGCTCCCCTGGATGCTGGAAATTCGGGGACGACAGCGAGGCTTTTGTGTGGATTGCTTGCTAGCGCTCCTGGGGTTTTTGCTGTGATAACAGGTGATGAAAGCCTTTGTAAAAGGCCTATGGGGAGAATTGTATCCCCCTTGAGGTCCCTTGGGGCCAGGATAGATGGACCAGGCGGTGGAGCGTATCTGCCTCTTTCCATACGGGGGAATTGCCTTTCTGGAGGAGCCTTTGAGCTTCCCATAGCGAGTGCCCAGGTCAAAACAGCTCTAATGATCGCAGGGCTTAACGCCCATGGAAGTGTGACCGTTGTGGAGCCTGCCAAGAGCAGGGACCACTCAGAGAGGCTTTTGCAGCACCTAGGAGTACCCATAAGGCAGGAGAACAATAGAATAACGGTCTACCCTTGCAGTGACCTTCCAGGATGTATGTTGAGGGTGCCAGGGGATTTTTCCTCAGCGGCCTTTTGGATCACCGCAGCTCTCATTATTCCAGGCTCGGATATAGTGTTGGAGGACGTAGGAATAAACCCAACAAGGGTGGGCTTTTTGGAATGCCTAAAGAAGATGGGGGCCTCCATAGAAGTGGAGGAAAAGGAGCCCTCTGGTGGAGAGCCTGTAGGAAACATAAGGGTCAGGCACTCAGAGCTTGAGGCCGTGGAAGTTGGAGAGGACGTTATCCCTACCATGATAGATGAACTGCCACTTTTGGCCCTTTTGGCCACCCAGGCACATGGTGTGACCAGGGTCACTCACGCAAAGGAGCTTAGGGTGAAAGAATCGGATCGCATAAGAGCCATCACACAGGGACTCAAAAATCTCGGCGCAGATATAGAAGAGTTGGACGATGGCTGGGTGATAACAGGCCCTACCTCTCTTAGGGGAGGTTGTGTGGAAAGCTTCAAAGATCACAGGATAGCCATGACATTTTCCGTAGCAGCTTTGGCAGCGCGAGAAGAGGTAGTAGTGAAAGATGCCCAATGTGTGAGCATATCCTATCCGGAATTTTTTAAACACCTATCTGTGCTTTCAGGAGGGTAAAGCCTTGATGATAGACGCTGAGACCAAACTAGTGGCCCTTTTAGGGGACCCCGTTGAGCACAGCCTATCTCCAGCCATGCACAACGCCGCTTTCTGCAAGATGGGATTGAACATGGTGTACCTGGCCTGCAGGGTTCGGAGGGAAGAATTAAAAAGCGCCTTAGCGGGGTTAATGAGCCTGGGTGCTTTGGGGTGCAACATAACTGTACCTCACAAGCAGGCAGTTTTAGATCTACTGGATGAGGTCACTGACGAAGCAAAGGCCATTGGAGCAGTGAACACCGTTATTTTCAAGGGCAGAAAGGCCTTTGGGTACAACACTGACGTTTTAGCTATAGATGAAATACTTGGTTCCTTGAGCCCTGATAGAAAAGAGGCCTTTCTTCTAGGCGCAGGAGGAGTGGCAAGAGCGTCTGCCTATGCCTTGGGGAAGAGGGGCTTTAAGAGGGTTTGGGTTTCCAACAGAAACAAGGAGCGAGGGGTAGCTCTGGTCAAAGAGATGAACAAAATTTTTCCCGAAAGGCCCTTTGAATACATTTCGTGGGGGAAAGTACCTGCTTCTTCATGTAAGTTGCTTGTCAACGCTACGTCTTTGGGGATGTCCAGCGTGCCGTGGCCTGAAGGCTTGTTGAATCACCTCTTGGGCCCGTGGGAGTTTCAGGAGGTTCTGGACCTGGTTTATATCCCAGGAAGCAGGACCCAATTGGTAGAGAAAGCGAAGAAAATGGGCTTACGTCACGTAGGAGGAGAGGAAGTGCTCCTGAGGCAGGGGGTATGGGCCTTCCAGCTTTTTACGGGGATGAAGCCAGAAGTGGAGGTTATGCGCAAGGCGCTTAACCTTTGTGGTTAGAAAGGAGGATGCCATGGGGACTTTGAGATTTTTGACTAGCGGAGAGTCTCACGGCAGGGGGCTTGTTACGGTTGTGGAAGGCCTGCCCGCGGGGCTTCCTGTCCCAGCAGAAAGGCTAAAAAGGGAGCTTGAGCGCAGGAGACAAGGCTACGGAAGAGGCGGCAGGATGAAGATAGAAAAGGACCAGCTCACCATCTGGGGTGGTGTCTGGAATGGCAAGACTACTGGAGCTCCATGCGGGATAACCATTGAGAACAGTGAGTGGGAGGCATGGCGAAGCTCAATGGATCCACAAAGTTGTGATCCAGAAGCCGTGAAAGAGAAGAGCATTTACTGCCCTCGCCCTGGACATGCAGATCTTCCAGGGGGGCTGAAATACGGCCATGAAAACATGCGTCCCGTACTTGAAAGGGCGAGTGCTAGGATAACTGCGTCTTGGGCTGCGGCAGGCGCCCTAGCAAAGCTCCTAATAGAAAGCCTGGGGATACAGGTTAGAAGCGCAGTGACCAACATAGGTGGGGTATCGGTAAAGGCCCCCTCTACTGAGGAAGAATGGGAAGCGGCATCTAATTCCTCCATGGGTTGTGTGCTTCAAAGCGATGAAGAAAGGTTGAAAGAACGAATAGAAGAGGCCATGAAAGTAGGTGACAGCCTTGGAGGGACCTTTGTGGTCTCTGTTAAAGGCCTTCCTCCGGGGATAGGGTCATATGTTGAGTGGGACCGCAGGCTGGATGGGAAAATCGCAGGTGCCTTAATGGCCATTCCCGGCATAAAAGGAGTGGAAATAGGGGAGGGATTCCGATTGGCCAACGCCCCTGGAAGCCAGGCCCATGACGGCATTTTTATAGATGAGAAAGGAATGTTCAAGAGACGTACTAATCATGCCGGAGGTATAGAAGGAGGCATGACCAACGGCGAGGAGGTGGTCGTTAGGGCCGCCATGAAGCCTATCCCTACCCTTACAAAGCCTTTGCCCTCCGTTAGGATGGACACGATGAAAGCTTCCTTTGCCCACAGGGAAAGGAGCGACGTATGTGCAGTCCCATCGGCAAGAATAGTGGCGGAGGCCATGCTCTCTTGGGTAATTGCAGAAGCAGTAATGGAACAGTTTGGCGGGGACACCCTGGAGGAAGTTAAAGAACGTTTTTCTTCCTATGTTAATAGAGTTAGGAGGAGAGGTAATGAAAAGGCCTAGCATATTCATAGGAGGCTTCATGGCGGCAGGTAAGACCACGGTTGGGAGGGCCCTTTCCGTGAGGACAGGGATGCCTTTCGTTGACTTGGACGCCCTTATAGAGTGGAGAGAGGGCATGACTGTAGCTGAGATATTTAAGGAGAGGGGAGAAAGCTATTTCAGGGATCTGGAACGTAGGACCTTGTTTGAGCTCCTGGATGTGGGCAACATAATAGTATCCCTTGGTGGAGGCACCCTCTTAAACGGGGACCTTAAAAATAAGATCCTGGAAGAAGGCACTTTGGTGATATTGGGTGTCTCCCCAGGGGAAGCCATAGCCAGGGCGAGGAAAGAACCGGGGAAAAGACCCTTGCTTGACGAAAAGAAAGTTGAAGTTCTATGGGAGGAGCGAAAGAAAATTTACAAAGGCGGCAACCTTCACATACAGACCGACGGTAAGACCGTAAAAGAGATACTGGACGAGGTGCTTTTGAGCTTGGGACTTTTGACCGATGAAGATGGGCCAAAAGTTGAGAAAATAATAGGCGATAGCATCTTCATAGGTGGAGGCATCCTCTGTGAAGAAAAATTGAAGATGTTGTTGGGGGAGGGAGAGCTTCCCTTTGTGGTGGTAGACGAGCTTACCGGTCCCTTTTTCGCGGACAAGTTGGGGCCGTTAAAAGGCCTTTATGTATTGCCGCGAGGAGAGGAAGCCAAATCCTTGGAGCATGTGGAACGCATATATGAGGCTTTTTCTGAAGCAGGAGTGGACAGAGAGAGCACCGTAATCGCCCTTGGAGGAGGCTCTGTGGGAGATGTTGCCGGCTTTGCCGCTGCAACGTGGATGCGGGGAGTCTCATTTGTTCAATGTCCTACAACGCTGCTGGCTCAAGTGGATAGCTCCATAGGCGGCAAAGTAGGGGTTAATCTACCCTTTGGCAAAAACCTAGTTGGAGCTTTTTATAGGCCAAAGGCAGTTATCTCGGATGTAAAATGCCTTTTGACCCTGTCTTGGGAAAGCTACAGGCAGGGGCTTGGGGAGATAGTGAAGTATGGCTTGGGAGAGGATTGGGAACTTTTTGAGTTGTTGAAGGATAATGTGGAGGCCCTCATAGCGCGGAGGTTAGATTTTTTGGTAGATGTCATAGCAAGATGTGCGGCCATAAAGCAAGGCATAGTCGAGGCGGATGAGCAGGAAAGAAAGGGCGAGCGTATGCGCCTTAATTTAGGGCATACCATAGGGCACGCAATAGAAGCGGCCTCAGGGTACAAATGGATGCATGGCGATGCCGTTTCGGTGGGC
>NZ_JACDOB010000020.1 GCF_017656375.1 Thermovirga sp. | reverse complement strand
CGTACCTATGTTCAAATGCGGCTTAGACCTATCAAAATGCTCCTTCGCCATTTCTGGAGAACCTCCCCCATAATATTTTCCCCTTTCCACAAGGAAGGGCTCGTTTACTTTTACTGTGCAATTTTACCATTGCTACACATAGATTAAAAGAGACCCGGATAAAACACCGGATCTCTCTGCTCTTCTGGAGCCGACTTCCGGACTCGAACCGGAGACCCCATCCTTACCATGGATGTGCTCTACCTACTGAGCTAAGTCGGCCTTTAGGTGGTGGGGGGAGGAGGATTCGAACCTCCGTAGACGTCCGTCGGCAGATTTACAGTCTGCTGCCTTTGACCGCTCGGCCATCCCCCCACGCCCTCATGGGGTCTTTTTTTCGACGACCCGCACTTGCAGTATCTTATCAACTTCGCCCAACTTGTCAAGTATGCGCATAAAAATTTTATTCACATAAGTTAAGTTGCCACTTATGAGCGAATCTCTTTTCTCATGAACGCTACGTATGATATCCCAAAACAGACTATCGACAACGCGCAAAGTATCACTAATTGGGGCCATACAACCATTAAACTTTGGCTTACAGACAAGGGAGTAGGAATAAGCCCCTGAAGTTTTTCTGCCGTAAGAGGCGTCAAAATCCTCACACCAGGATTGAGTATGGCCATAGATATTTCCTGAAGCAGGTACGCCGGAGAAGCCCTCATGAGCATTATCTTAATCCCCTCATTTTTCATGATGTCTTCCACAGTGGAATTTTGAGTTACAGGAGCCACGTGGTCAGCTATGATTCCCGCTACCATATACACGAAGAAAACCAAAAATATCCAGAGAGCAACAGAGGCCAAAGCAGAAGTAGATGTTTTATCAAATAATACAGAAAAGAGTATGGCCATGCTCAACCAAAAAGAAATATAAAGAAGCGTAGCAAAATAAAACACGAAAGTTCTTACGATTTCCTCTGTATTAGGAACTATACCAAGCTTGGAAATAGAGACCCCTGCTATCAAGGCCAATATCCCTGCTATCATCAACGCAGACACAGCTAAAGCGGCCAGAAACTTGCCGTTTATAATACTGTCCCTGTAGATAGGCTGGGAAACCAAAAGGCTTAAGGTCCCCCTCTGTTTTTCGCCATTGATTGCATCAAACCCCATTATGATACCTATAAGAGGCGTCAGAAAACTCACAAAGAACAAAAAGGACGGCAGCGTTCCACCTGAAGTAGAAAGAAGAGAGAGGAAAAGATATTCCCTTCCAAAGGAATGAAGTTCCTGGCTTCCAATGGCTCCGTAAGCAGAAGAAAGGCTTGCCAGCACTATGATGGAGGCTATAACTAAGAAGCGCCTACTACCAAAGTGATCTGCCATCTCCTTCCAAAAGATAGTCCTTATGCCAGTCACTTCTCACACCCCCTGGAAATACCGCAGATAGATTTCTTCCAGGCTGTAGTCCTTACCGCCAACCTCGAAAGGAACAAATCCCCTATCCAAAAGCCCTCTCATTATTAGAGCCAATTTATCCTCCTCAAAATGAGCCACAAAATGCCCCCCTAAGGGCCTAACTTCTGAAAGGCCATCCAGGCCGTTTAAGGCCTCCTGCCTTAAACCAACTCCTTCCTCTGGCCTAAACTTTATAATTCCCTTCTTTTCTCCCAAAATGGTTTTCCCCACTTCTTCAACGGTACCAGAAGCCACAAGGGAACTTCTGTACATTATTCCAACCCTGTCACATACCCTCTGAACCTGATACAGCATATGAGAACACAACAAGAATGTTACGTTCAAATCTTTAGCCAAGGATCTTATCAGGGACAATATCTTTTCTATACCCTCGGGATCTATACCGTTGGTGGGCTCATCTAATATAACCAATTTGGGATCCTTTAGAAGAACCGCAGCAATGCCCAAACGCTGCCTCATCCCCTTAGAAAAGGTCCCCACCAAAGCATTTTGGCTGTTCAGAAGACCCACCATTTCTAAAACCTGAGAAATTTTTTTGTCTCTTCCTTCAACTGGTATTCCATTTAACCCTGCCATATAAAACAGGTTCTCGCACGCCGTGAGATCCTCGTAAAAATCCACGTTTTCAGGCAAATACCCAACCACACGCTTAACCGATATGGGCTCCCTCACAGGGTCATATCCCAAAACTCTGACCTCTCCCGATGTAGGCTCAGTTAACCCCAGCAACATCAGTATAGTGGTTGTTTTACCTGCACCGTTAGGCCCTAAAAGGCCAAACACTTCTCCCTTTCTTATGGAGAGGCTTACCTTGTCAACAGCCGTAAAGGAGCCGTATTTTTTTGTAAGTTCTATGGTCTGGACAGCCAGTTCCATGGCTATCGCCTCTTTAGCTTCCAAAATGTTCCAAAAAGCAACGCCAAAACAACAACAATTACGAGGACCCCAAACCAACCCCAATTTGTGGGAACCTTAACAGTGGCACGCAAAGCTAAAGTGTCGTCACTCTGGGCTCCAGAAGCTGTAAGGGTCACTTGATAATCTCCCGGGATCGTGCGTTCTGGAGCTTTAACTGTCATCTTTACCTGGTTTGGCTTACCTTTTAAGGAATAAGGCTCGAGCCGTTCTATTTTTTGGGGATCAAATTTAACCTCCCAGCCATCTGGCTTGGAAACAAAAAATTCCACGTTATCTATTGGAGCAGTCCCATCGTTCCAAATATACAAAGTCAAGGTTGTCTCTTTTCCAGCCGTCGTCTCAAAATTGAGACGCTGGGTTTCAGGCAAAATTTTCAATTTATACGTCCCTGTCACCACGGCGCTGAGCCCAATAGAAGTCTCATAGTTATCTGTTTTTGCCACCAACTTTACAGGATAACGCCCCTTGTCTACATGCTTAGGAGGCGTAACTGTAATCGCCAACCTTTCTGTGCTGCTTCCTTCCAGCTTCATCGACTGAATTTTCTTTCCTGATTCCCAACGAGGCGTTATGCTGCCACTCCAACCATTAGGCAACATCAGCTCAAAAGATACTATTTTAGAATCCTTTGTATTATTTTTCAGGGAGACCTCATAGGAGAAATCACTACCTGCAGGGTTTTCTATTACAGGGTATGATGACTCCAGCGCCAGCTGCTCCCTCACAGGAGCTAATTTTTCGCCTTTCAGCTCCACAGTGATAGGTATCTCCAACCTGCTTTTAGATCCCTTAAGAGAGGCGTAAAACACAAAATGGTACAATCCTGGCTCCAAGTTTTTCCCAGGTTTAAGAGACAGAGTCAATTCAACCTCATTTAAAGATTTGCCCTTGCCAAGGCGCACCTGAGAGACACCATGGCCATCCCATTTAGAACTGACCAACTTGACATCCCAATTCGAAGCAGGCTCTTTTTTTATCACGCCCACATCTACGACACAATCCTGGCTAGATGTGTTCTTTATAGTAATCTCTATCTCTGCATTTTCTCCCCTACCCAAGATAAGGCCCGTATAGGGGATATGCACCTCAAACGGTCTTGAAGCAGCAAAAGCAACGGAATATTGAGTAAAAAGAAACGCAAAAAGCATCAAAACAATGGCAAGAAATATCGATTTGTCCCTCAAAACACAAATCTTAAACGAACACTTCTCCATACCAGATATCCCCCCTATATTGAAATTTTTGTAAAAATTACCTATTCCACATTTATAAAATTTTACAAAAACTTTCAGAGGAAACATCGTAATTTTTGCGTATCTGCGTTCGACAATTAGCTTATATACAAAAAGAGGGCACGAAACGCACCCTCTTTGTTCACATTATGGAGCCGGCGATCCGACTCGAACGGACGACCTGCTGATTACAAGTCAGCTGCTCTACCAACTGAGCTACACCGGCACTGCGAAGTAAATTATAATTTTACAATGCTCGTTGTCAACCTCTGATTTTCAACTAGAAAACGCTCTCAGCATCCAGTATATAAGCTTCCAACCCGGCCTCCGCCACGTATCGCTGCTCTCTCAAAGCCTTAAGAAGCCTCACAGCTTCCCGAACAATTTCCTCTTCGCAACAAACCATGAAGGCCCAATCTTTACCCGGGAAAATTCCATCCCCCCAATGGGTTTTATCTCCCACGTTATCCTTATGCAGCATGTCGCGCCATACGGCATACCCCTTGGCCCCTGCTTTATCCAGGCATTCCATCACATCTGGTGCAATAGCTTCACTGCAGCATACCCAAAGGACCTTCACCTTATGCCACCTCCTCGGCCTCGACAAAACGCTTCTTCTTTCGCAGTTTTTCCTCAACCAGGCTATATACAACCGGAATCAACAAGAGCGTAACAAACATGGAAACCAACAGCCCCCCCATAACAGAGACAGCAAGAGGCCTCCATATTTCTGCACCCTCTCCTCTGCTTATGGCCATTGGGAACATGCCAAAAAAGGTCGTTAAAGTCGTCATAAGCACAGGCCTGAGCCGTCTGCGTCCTGCCGCCAGAATAGCTTCCCTTAAGGCGTTGCCTCTGGCTCTAAGAAGGTTTATATAGTCTACCAGGACTATGGCCACGTTGACGACTATACCTTCCAACATGATAATTCCCAACATTCCCTGCAGGGAAAGATATATGCCTGTCACCAGATAAGCAAATACAACCCCTGTCAGAGCAAAAGGTATACTGAACATTATAACCAGCGGGTCAAAATATGCCTCATACAGTCCAGCCATTACCATATATACTAAAAGCACGCCCAACAATACCAAAAAGGCCATCTGGGTAAATGCGTCTTTCTGCTCTTTTACCTGGCCGCCAAAGGAAATTCGTACTCCCTCAGGCAGTTCCATTTGGGATATCTTCTTGGATATCTCTTTTGTAACCTCCCCCAAAGAGCGACCGTGGACATCTGCCCCCACTGTAAAGTAGCGCTGCCTGTCCTTTCGAGTAACTTGTGGAAGCCCCTCAGATTGTATAATCTTGGCAATGGTGCTAAGACGCACTAGTTTACCTGTCTCTGAAGGAACCATAAGCCTGTTGAAAACAGAAAGATCATCCCTCTCCTTTTTTTCAAGTTGAACTCTTATGGGGTAGTCGTCTTCGCCTTCCCAGAAATTCTCATCGCCATAATCATCGGTAGAATAGCCGTAGAAAAAGGTTCTGAGGGTTTGGGCTATAGTGGCAGTTCTAACCCCCATCAATGCGGCTTTCTTTCTATCTACTTCTACCCAGACCTCTGGCCGCTCTCGTTTTTGGTCTATGCCAGCATCTACCACCCCAGGGATATTTTTTATTTTTTGGACTATAGACTCAGCGACGCCTTTAACTTCTGCCAGGTTATCTCCATAAATTTCTATGCTAATTGGTTTGGACCCCAAGAACATCGAGCGAATAGGCGATGTGACCTGTACTGTCATCTTTTCTATGCCCGGTTGGCTACGTATCCACTGTCTTAAATTTTCAGCTATCTCAAAGGCAGATCTATCCCTTTTGGTCTTGCTTATAAGTTTCATTCCCACCGTCCCTATGTTGGGTCCGGCATCCTGACCAACAGCTATAGAAAAGCCCTCCTCTTCCCGACCGTCATATCCAAAGACGAATCTTGCCTCAGGAACAGTGCGCTCAGCATACTCTACAACTTTTCTCACAAATTTATCTGTCTCTTCTAAACGAGTCCCCTCCGGAAGATGGAAGGTAATAGCAATATCTCCAGTATCTGGGTCCGGCGTAAGTTCAGTTCCTATTAACCTAAAGCCAAAAACTGTAAATGCCATTAATGCAATAGCAAGCAAGACAACTTTTGTGCGATTATCCAATGCCCAACTAAGAATTCCCTCGTATTTTTCCTCTAATTTCTCAAAAATGCGCGCACTAACTTTCATCAAAGTCAACTCGCTAGGATCGTGGTGAAAAATCTTACTTGCCATCATGGGGATAAACGTAATGCTAACAAAAAAGGATGCAGAGACAGCAAGGACCATAACTATGCTTAAAGATTTAAAAAATACACCTACGAGACCGGATATAAAAGCCAAAGGCAAGAGCACAACCACAGTAGTCAAAGTAGATCCCATTATAGCTACTCCTACCTCGCTGGCCCCTAACAAGGCAGCAACCTTTTTCCTTTCTCCTCTTTCTATGTGATGAATGATCTGATCTGAAGTGACGACAGCATTGTCAACCACCATGCCGCTCGCCATAGCTAAGGCAGAAAGGGTAAAAACGTTTATAGTAAAACCCAACTTGCCCATGGCTATAAAAGTTATGACCAAGGAAAATGGAATAGCTGCACAAATGGTTAAAGAAGCAGGAAGCCTCCTTAGAAAAATCCACGTCACCATAAAAACAAGCAAGATCCCAACCAATAGGGATTGAGTAAGGTTTTTCAGGGAGTTGATTATGAATTCGGACGTATCCATGACAATCGTGTAATCCACATCGGCTGGAAAGCGAGTTGCTTTGAGCTCTTTCAATTTTTCCTTAATGGCCGATGCTACTTCTACCGTATTAGCATCGCCGTTTTTCATAACTATCAACACAACCGACTCTTTATTTCCCTGCCAACCGTGCATTATGGGCTCTCTGTAAGCGTCCACCACATCGGCAACGTCCTCCAATAACACAGGATTGCCTCTATACGTAGCTACAACGAGCTTTTTTATCTCTTGGACGGACTTAAACCTCCCAGGGACTCTTACATAGTACTCCGTAGCCCCTTGCTTCAACGATCCTGACGGTATATTTATGTTCTCCTGCTTCAAAGCACCAATTATGGCAGCGGGAGAAAGCCCATAGCCTTCAAGCAGGTCCAATTTCAGCTTTATGCCTATTTCCCTTTGTTTCCCTCCATATACAAGCACCTGGCCTACACCCGGGACACGAGACAACTCGTCAGAGATGGTCTTGTCAGCGAAGTGATAAAGCCCGTCGAATGATCTATCTGCCGTTAAAGTTAATTCAATAACCGGTATTGTCCCTGATGTTATTCGGAGCACTATAGGCTCATTAACATCATCAGGAAGGCGGTACTTTACTCGTGATATGGCATCTCTTACATCTCCAGTCTTAAGTTGGGTATCCTCACCCCATTTAAACTTCACTGAAACTGCCGATATTCCGTCCAGCGTATTGGAAATTATGTCGTCCACTCCTTCAACGGTGGACATCTCATCTTCTATCTCTTTAGTAACTCTCTGTTCCACATCTATTGCTGAAGCTCCAGGCCACGATGTAAGAATAGTTATCACCGGAGGCTCTATATCGGGCAAAAGATCAACCTTAAGATTTAAGAGCACAATGGCCCCAATAATTATTACTCCCAAAAAGAACATGAGGGTCATGACCGGGCGTTTTACGGAAATCTCTGGCAGCTTCACCGGTTCGTCACCTCGACTTTTGTCCCATCGGCAAGTTTACTGGAATTAGTAGCTATTATCAGTTCTTTTTGAGTTACCCCACCGTTTACTTCCACCCAACGGCCTTGCTCTTCGCCAGTCTCGAGGATCCTCATAATAGCAGTATCATCTGATACAACGAAACATGTTCGTTCCCCAGTACCAGCTAAAGAGCGCACAGCCTCCCTTGGCAGGGCCTTCACCTGCCTTTGCCCCAGAATAATGGCCACCCTGGCATACATGCCCGGTTTAAGCTTTCCGCGTGAGGGCAGTTTAAGTTCCACTAGCCCCGTCCTGGTAACCGGATCAAGGGAAGGGGATATCCTTGTCACCTTCGCCTTGAAGGTTTCACCATCAAGGGCATCAACGCTTACCATGCCTTCCTGGCCTAACCTAACCTTTGGGTACTGCTTTTCAGGAACTGCTCCTACTATTTTCACTGCTTTCTGTTGGTTTATCAGGAAAGCGGCACTGGAAGAGCTGCTCGTATCCCCTGGATCTATGGCCCTTAACGCCACCACACCTTCAACAGGGGCCCTCAATACATGATATCCTTTTAGAATGCGCACTTGCTTCAAAGCAGTTTTAGCTTGAATATAAAGGGTTCTAGCTTGTTCAAACTGTTGCTTGCTTATGACCTCTTCTTCGTACAAGTTCTTATAACGTTCATAATCTGCTTTTGCCTTCTCATACCTAGACATAGCATCCGCCAACTGTTGATCTACTATGCTGGAATCCAAAATCGCAAGGATCTCCCCCTTTTTAACGTAATCACCTACATCTACCTTAACATCCAAGACGGTCCTACCTGCCACCTTAGAGACCACTGCTGCCTGGTTTTCCGGCTCTATTGTGGCTGTAAATTTCAACACATCTTCAAAAACTCTATCTTGCAAGCTAATCACTTCTACCGGCAATTTTTCTACTTCTACAACAGCATTTTCACGTTGGCTTTTCTGGTGCCCCCTGTACCACATAAGGGAACCCAGCAACAAAAAGATGCATATAAAGACAATCCACTTTTTCATTGACTCATCACCTCTAACTATCTTTCTTCTCTACTTCTGTGGCTCCAAGGGCAAACTGTAGGTCAGCTTCAGCAATTTTCGCCTCGTATACCGCATCGGAAAAGTTGTTTTTGGCGTTTATTAATGCAACCCTGGCATCCAAAACGTCTATATTGGTCCCTACCTGAGCCGAGTAGCGCCTCAAGGCCATGCGATAATCTTCCTCCGCTTTCGCTACCTGGTTTTTGGCCACATCTATTCTTTTTACAGCCGCCTCTAGTTTCTTTATAGCAGCATTAACCTCCAGGCTTATCCCTCTTTTAAGGTCCTCAAGGCTATATAAGACCTCTTCAGCTTTAGCTACAGCCTCTTTCGCCTCTGCTTCGGCCTTTTGCCCGTCATACAAAGTCCAAACAGCGGCTACAGACACTCTCCAGTCATCCATTGCATCGGGAGGAAAATCCTCATCCAGTTTGTACGCTTCACCACTCAACAAGATCTGAGGCCGTTTTTTGCCCATCGCTGCTCTGGCCAAGCGCAACGCGCTTTGCCTTGCACTCTCAAGTGCTTTTATCTCAGGACGCATCTTGAATGCCATACTTACAGGATCCTTAGGCACACTGAATTTATCTTTTAAAAGAGATTCTCCTTCCGCTGGAACAAGGCGATATTTGCCTTTCATCTCCGTTCCCGCCACACGCTCAAGTACAAGCCATGCTATGTCAAGGGCACTCTGAGCTTGAATCAAATCTAATTCCGCCTGAGATACAGCCACCTGCACACGTAGGACTTCATTTTTGGGCACCACACCGTGCTTGTAGAAGGCTTCTACCTGTCTGAAATGTTCCTGCGAGAGTTTAAGGGCTTCCTTCGCTACCATGTAGTGGTCGTTGGCCTTCAGAAGGTTATAATAAGCCCTTGTAGCATCATTCTCGACTTGTTGGGCAGTTCGCTTGAATTCTGCCTCTGCCACTTTCTTGGCCAATTCCTGAGCCTTTATATTGTTCTCAACCGACCCACCGCTGTATAAAAGGTAACTCATAGACATTGCCGCTTTCCAAGACCGCCTAAAACCACCCTTTGCATAATATGTAGTTCGGGTTCCAGTAGAGCCATCGTATACTGGGTAGTTAGATTCTTCTTCCGTCTCCTGATAGGCCAAAGAAACATCCAAGGTAGGGGATTTTGCGGAAACAGCCTGCAAAACTCTTGCTGCAGCCTGGTCTATTTTTCGGGAGGCGGCAGCAATCGTAGGATTTGCCTCTTTAGTTATGCGCAGAACTTCTGACAAAGTAAGCTCTGGAAGCTCTGAAGCAAAAACCTCATAAGGACCTAAAAGAGTAAAAGAACTACATAAAAACAATAAAAAAATAACTAATGCCCAACTTGCATTACATCTTCTGCACATGTGCATTATCACCTCCAAATAATAGATTCATCATCTGGCGCCAATATTTTTTGGCTTCTTCAAGAGTCAAGGTTATTTCAAGGTTCGACATCATTCCTATAAAGAAATAATCCCCTATTCTCAACAAATTTTTGAAACAAGTGGAATCATTATCCGCATTAAGCTCTGGAAAGACTTTCAAAGATTCAGATATAAGAGCATTGCTAACCTCATCAATTTTATTCCTTATGAACACAGAAAAATAATTCCTTCCACCTCTTGTCCTTTGGGCTTGAAGAAGCAAATCCATCCACAAAAGCCTTAAGTCCTTATCTTCAAACAATATTTCAAGACAACGCTCTCCACTGCCTATAAAAAAAGCTAAAAGGCCTTTCTCCCTATCTTCCATTTTTGGGAAAAAATACTCTTGAATACGCTTAACCTCTGACTCCACTACGGCAACAAAGAGAGCTTCCTTGTTTTTAAAATGCCAATAAACGGCTCCTTTACTCAACCCTGCGGCACGGACAATAGAATCCATGCTGGTGCCATAAAACCCTGACCTTGCGAATTTCTCTCTAGCCACGGAAAGAATCCGCATGCGAGTTAAATCTTGAGACACAATCCCACCTCCAAACCGACCAGTCGGTCTATTGGACATAATTACCACGTTCTTCGTCGTGTGTCAACGAAAAATCCTGGAAATTTCATACATGTAAGACGTGTCTTGCTATCTCGAAATAAACAATAAGGCCCAAGACGTCCACTATTGTGGTTATAAAGGGGCCAGACATTATGGCCGGGTCTATGCGGAAAAGCCTTGCAGCGAAGGGAAGCAAAGCTCCCGCAAGGTTACCTATGGTTACCACTGCTATCAGCGCTAATGCTACAGTAATGGCAACACCTGAGCCGGTACCTAACATATAAGCCCTTCCCACAGCTAATATAGACAAAGCACCACCCAAAAGCAATCCAGTTAAGATCTCTCTACCAAATATATAACCTATATTTTTCCACTCTATCTCGCCGAGAGTCATGCCACGAATAACCAACGTCGAGGACTGGGTACCCGCATTTCCCCCAGTGCCTATAAGCAACGGAATGAAAAATGAAAGCGCCACTACCTTTTCCAAGGCAACGGAGTAGTTCTTTAAAACCGATGAAGTTATGGCCTCTGTCAATATGCATATTAAAAGCCAAAGGAACCTTTTTTTGCTTAAAGCCAATATACCTGTGTTTAAATACGTGTCCTCGACAGGCTGAATACCTGCCATTTTTTCAAAGTCCTCAGTGGCCTCTTCTTCTACCACGTCCAAGACGTCGTCGAAGGTAACTATTCCCACAAGCCTTCTCTCCCTGTCCACTACAGGTAACGCATGCAAGTCATACTTGGACATTATCTGGGCACATTCTTCTTGGTCTGTGTCGGTCGTCACGTAGACAGGATCATCTTCCATCAACATACTTACTGGCGTTTCCGGATTGGCCAATATCAAGTCTTCTAGCTCCACTACCCCTAGCAACCGTCTCTCATTATCCGTTACAAAACAAGTATATATAGTCTCCTTACGCCTGGCTTCTTTCCGTATATGTTGAATAGCTTCTTGAGCCGTCATTGATACCTTCAAGTCTATAAATTCAGGGGTCATTATCCTTCCAGCAGAGAAAGGCTTATAATTGAGCAGGCTGTTGGCTATCTTTCTCTCCTCTGGCGACAAATGCCTTAAAAGCTTCTTGACCGTCTTTGCCGGCAATTCATCGAACAGCGCAGTTCGGTCGTCGTCAGACATCTCTTCCACTATTTCTGCCGTTTCCTTATCGGTGAAACTATTCAAGAGGTCTTCACGCTCAGAGCCTTCCATATGCTCAAACACCTCTATCGCCAGGTCCTTGGGAAGCAACCTGAACAAGAGGGCTCTCTTCGCAGCTGGCACCTCACACAAAATCTCACTGATATCAGCTGGCTCTAAGCTAGACAAACGCTCCTTGATCTCCGAAAAACGCTGCTTGGAAAGCAGTGAAAGGATCTCTTCATAAATGATTTCCAATCTCTCCGGCAAAGGACTCACCCCCAAAAGACAACAAATCTACAGCTATAGCCTCTATTCGCTAAAAAAACACACAAAGAAGCTACTAGCTTTCCTCTCAAACTTTATAAAAACTTTACTTGTTGTTTATTAACTAGCTGTCTTCGTGGGGGAGTCAAGGAAGGGGTTAAAAGAAAAGCTACTCTAAGCGGATTATCACCTATTGATCCCGACACAACACCCCCACGGCCTTTCCTACAATAAAACAACATCTCAAAGGACTAGCGCCTTCTTCCATTTCCATCTCCCTTTGCTCACTAAATTTACTCTCTCTTTTTACATCAAAATGCCTACCATTTCAAGAAAAAAGAAAAAGGGCGCGTATCATTCCGCGCCCTTACACATATCCACCTAAAGCCCAATTTAACCTTATTAACGTTTGGAGTACTGCCTTCTGCCACGGGCGCCCTTGAGACCGAACTTTTTGCGTTCCACCATTCTTGGATCTCTGGTCAAAAAGCCCCCTTGCTTCAGCACAGGCCTGAGATCTGGATTCATCTTAAGTAACGCTCTAGCTATTCCAAGCCTCACAGCTCCAGATTGCCCCGTCAAACCACCGCCGAAAGCACTCACAAAAACATCTATCTTGCCTTCCATGCCAGACACCTTCAAAGGCTCCAGAGCGTGGTTTACCCAAACTTGACGAGGAAAATATTCTTGCACTTCCCGGTCATTGATCTTTACGGCACCACTGCCCGGGCGGATTCGTACTCTGGCAATAGCTGTCTTCCTTCTTCCTGTTCCCCAATAATAACTGCTGCCTTTCACGAATGTTCCCTCCTTTCCCGGCTAGGGCCGATCAGATCTCTAATTTTTCCGGCTTTTGAGCCGTATGAGGATGATTAGGTCCTGCATAAACTTTCAGCTTCTTATGAAACTTCAGCTTGGTCCTAGGAAGCATACCCTTTACAACTTTCTCGATAAGCCTATCAGGAGCCTTTTCCATATACACACCGAAGGGTATTGCTTTAAGGCCTCCCTTATAACCGCTGTGGCGATACACAAAGGACTGCTTGTCTTTTTTACCCGTCAAGACAACCTTATCCGCATTAACCACAACAACGAAATCTCCCGTATCAACGTGGGGAGTGTACGTCGGCCTATGCTTCCCCTGCAGTATCTTCGCAACCTCCGCGGCCAACCTCCCTAAAGGTTTACCCGCTGCATCAATAAGATACCATTTCCTCTCAATCATTCCTGGTTTTGCCATAAACGTTTTGTTAGTCACCATCTATCAAGTCACTCCCTCACCCATAGCTAGGCGAAAACACAAACAAATTATTCTCTGCCTGACAACAGAGCGACGACTATTCTAAACAAGCTCGCCATAGGTGTCAAGCAAAATTTGTTTTTTATCGCTAACTAAAGAGTTTCAATTTTGGATTCTCCAACTTTCCAGGCAGCCTTCCCCTCTTAGCTATCGGCTCCCCATCTACCATCTTTATATCCATCGTCATGTCTCTCGGGGTAGCGTGAGCTATGTAACTTCCTACTCCAAAGACGTCTGCTCCTGCCTCAGACAAACTTCTTATGGTCTCAGGCCTGAGCCCTCCAGACACCACTATCTTCACATGTTCAAATCCCGCTCTATCTAAACGCCATCTTACCTCTCTCACCAGGTCAGGAGTAACCCCGCCTCGCTCTGCAGGAGTATCCAACCTGATACCATCAAGCTTTTTACCTAAAGCTTCAGCTACCCTCAGCGCCTCTTCAGCCTCGTCCTTAAAGGTGTCCACCAAGATAGTCCTGCTTTCACCTTCAGGTAGGGATTCATCATAAGCTATGGCCAACTTGACCGTATCCCCAGCTATAAGTATAGCAGCATGAGGTATGGTCCCCTTAGGTTGTATGCCTGCCAACTTCGCACCTAATATGCAGCTTGCAGCCACACACCCTCCAGCCACAACGGCAGCCCGTTCCATAACTGGCGCAACCGCAGGATGAACATGTCTTGCACCAAAGCACAGCACCGGTTTACCTTCTGCAGCTTCAACACATTCTCTCGCAGCCGTAGCCCATCCAGTGGAACTTGCTAGCATACCCAATATAACAGTCTCATACATCCCAAATGCCGAATATGGGCCCTCTATACGCATAAGGACTTCTTTACCCTCAAAAGACTCCCCTTCTTCAAGGGCAAAAATCTTGAGGCCTCTCCCCTGAAGCAACCTCAAAACCTCCGGGAGCCCTGCAAAAACGCCGGGCTTTCTGGCAAATATCTCAGCTACTACTTGAGCATCCAGTCTCCCCAAGGATTCAAGCACGTCCCTTGTTTTAACAAAATAAACATCAGTGGTAAGCCCCGATTGAATCTCCTCATGGGAAGCACTGAAAAAACGATTTACTTCAGGATGAGCTTCATATATGTCCGCCAGCCTCTCAAGCTGCTTCCATTCCATGCCACACACTCCGTCCTTAACTTTAACTATGCGAAACTACAAGCACGAGAGACAAAATGATGAACACAGAAGCCAAAAGGACTGTAGCCTTTGTCAAGGCCGTAAATCGCTGCCATTGACCTGCCATATCAGCTTGGGTTCCACCACCAAAAATGCCAGAAAAACCGCCTTGTTTCCTCTGTTGAAGCAAGATGACGGCTATCAGAGCAAAGGAAACTACCACATGTACCAAAACCAAGAGGGTCTTCACGAACCTCGCACCTCCCCTTATTATCTGCTTGAAGCAAGTAGTGATTTTACCATATATGAGCAATTAAGCATATTACTTAATCCTTCCACAGCCACGGACCTATGAGAAATGCGCAACTTCACATCCGGACCTAACTCCGCAAAAGTTTTTTCAAAGCCCTCCGGCACAAACACAGGGTCATACCCAAACCCACAACTGCCTCGGGGCTCATGTTCTATCTTCCCCCAACAAAATCCCTCGACTATCCAACACTGCTTTCCATCAGGAAGGACAAGTGCCAAAGCAGCAACGAACCTCGCAGTTCTATCCTCCACATTTGCCATCTGCGCCAGAAGCCACTCAATCCTGCTTGGGTCACTTTCCGCAACTCTCGACGAATATATCCCCGGTCGCCAATCTAAAGCTTTCACTTCTAGGCCACTATCATCGGCAACAGAGGGCAAGCCGGTCTCATTTGCCCAAACCAAAGCCTTCTTGTATGCGTTCTCAAGATACGTACTGCCATCTTCAACTACATTGAGGTTGCCCCCCAACACATCTGGACCAAATAACAACTGGACGCCACTCTTCTCCAGTCTTTTCTTTATCTCAATGTATTTATTTCTATTACCGCTAGCAAATACTATCTCCGGAACAAGACTCAATTAAACGCACCTCTTCCGATGTCAGTGAAAGGCTTTCTTTCTGTAGAGCAAACAACTTCCTTATTCCCTCTTCTGCAGCATCAAGCAAAAGGAGCAATTCTTCCCTCGAAAAAGTTCCACCTTCCCCAGTTCCTTGAATTTCTATAAACTCTCCTTTACCGTTCATTATAACGTTGCAGTCCACTTCAGCCACGGAATCTTCCTCATAACACAAGTCCGTCATTATCTCTCCGTTCACCTTACCTACGCTTACAGCAGCAACAAAAGAGCTTATAGGCAGACATTGGATAACCTCTTTCTTGTAAAGAGTCCTCAGTGCGTCCACTAGAGCCACAAATCCGCCTGTTATTGCTGCAGTCCTTGTGCCTCCATCTGCTTGGATAACATCACAATCAATCCAAATAGTTCTCTCTCCAAGCTTAGCAAGGTCCACTCCAGCCCTCAGGGATCTCCCTATTAACCTCTGAATTTCGCTACTTCGCCCATTTAGCCTTCCCTTACTTATATCCCTGGGAGACCTCGTTGCAGTGGCCCTTGGCAACATGGAGTACTCAGCCGTAACCCACCCTTGGCCTGTTCCCCTTAAAAACTGAGGAACCTTTTCCTCCACCGAAGCTGTACATATAACTTTGGTATCGCCAAAACAGATTCTTACGCTTCCTTCAGCATATTTAATATATTCCCTCTCTATAGCTATGGGTCTAAGATCCTTAAGACCTCTACCATCTGATCTCTGTACCATATTTGCCTCCAACTCCTTAATTAGCATTAGGAAGAAGGTAAAGCCCAAAAAGAGGCCAAATTAACCGGGTCCTTATCCTCTACCGCCTTGCCTTCTATCAAGAACTTAACTTTGGTTATAGGTGGAAAATTATTTACAACCGTGCTAACTATGGAAGTAATTATAACGCCAGCACTTTTATGCCCTACGGCTCTTAGGCTATCAAGAAAAGGCTTATTCATATCTACATAAAGCCTATCTCCACTTCTGAATAGGTGAAGGACTTTCACCTCTGGTCTTAAAACACCTGAGGCTGCACATTTTTCCACATAAGTAGAGAGGGTTTGCCTTAGCTCATCCTCCAAAAGGCCTGAGGCTACTCTGACTTTTTCCTCAACCAGACCAACTTTTCCGGGAAGATAAATCTTAAACACAGAAACATGAAGAGCGGATTCACTCCCGCTAGATCCTACCACTCCCTCAGACAAGTCATTCTTATCAGCAATTACGTTACTCTGTCTAAGGTAACCTTTTTTATCCATCCACTTTATGGCCAGATCCGATCCCCAATAACCTATAGCAAAAAAAATAGCTATGGTAGAAGCCCACACTGCCAGGCGAACCCAAAAGGGGGCTTTAGAAACTTCATGTAGATCTTCATCGATTTCTTCTTCCTCTTGCTCCTCTCCATCCCAATAATCATCCTCATTCAAACTCTCCAGGAAGCCATCATCCTCAAAATCTTCCTTGTCGCACTCCTCTAAATTCGCCTCTTCCTCGAAATCTTTCCATAAACGTCTGTCTTCGTCTTTGCCTTTGTCTTTGCCGAGGAAATAACCCATTTATCCTTCACCTGCATTTCTCTGTATTCTACCCTCAGTCACTACCTTCCAAGAAAAGCAATAATACCAGAGCCTATCGCTGTGGCAAGTTTTTTTTGATAACTTGGATTTTTCAATTTTAACGCTTCTTCCCTCTCCGTCAAATATCCCATCTCTATCAACACCGCTGGCATCGCAGCACCTCTTAAGACCGCAAATGGGGCCTGAGCTACCCGCCTCATATACAGCCTGCTGGATTTCCCCCTTGAAAAAAGAACCTCTGCAAATTTAGTGCTTTCTTGAATCTTTGCGTTCTGCTGCATATCTCCCAAAATCTGAAGCAGCATCTTAGTCTTTTTATCCACGGTTTCGCTGCTTTCCAAACCGCCATCCAATAACTCCCTGTTCTCTATTTTCGCAAGTTGCATGGCATCCTTATCGCTGGGGAGAGCCATTATATATATTTCGACGCCTTTGGCATGCCTGCCTTTAGGCAAAGCATTGCAGTGTAAACTTACAAAGACCGATGCTTTTTTCTTATTGGCTATCGCGGTCCTCTCCGACAACTTCAGATAATAATCCCCTCTTCTTGTAAGTTCCGCTGCAACTCCCTTTGATCTCAAATATTGAACAAGCAGCTTGCCCACCTTAAGATTGATGTCCTTTTCGCGAATCCCATTCGCTGTAGCACCGGGGTCTTTACCACCATGCCCCGGATCTACGATAACAAGTCGTTGTTTTGAACCTCCTTTGGGGATGTACACTGCTTTTGACTCCAGAGGCTTTTCTTCTGGTTCTTTATGTTTCACTTCCACCCTCTTGGGAGCTTCTTCATTAATGGGCTTAGGATTATAAAAATCCACAACGTATCTGGAAGGATTCTCTAAGTTGAAATGCTCTACCTTCTCTGCACGATGCACAAAAGTAAACTCAACTCTATCCCCAAACTGAGAGACAGCCAAACGAATCATTTCCGGATAAGGGGAGCTACCAATATTACTCGAAGCCATAGCCTTTTTGAACATAAGTCCCAATCTTCCGGCTCCTGAAACTACTCCTACTTCTGATGGCCCCTCGTAATCCACCACCGCCCTTATCCCAAAGTCCTTAAGGCCCCACCTTACAGACTTGACCACGCTCAAAGCACCTTTACCTTTGCTGGCTTTAATGGAAGAAGTTTCCTTACACTCTTTCCCCTCTGAAACGACATGGAGTTTCTTCCAAGACAAGACCTTTTTTACTCCCTGATCCGCCTCTATAAGCTTCTCAAAAAGCTTTAAGGTTGTGCCACTGTCGAACCACCATCTGCCATTCTCTTTCAACAACCTGTAAGGCAATGCCACTATCTGCCCTTGAACTATTGCTGCAGCGGCCCCAGGTATAAATTGTAAAGAAGTTTTTTGCCCACTAACTACAATCGTTCCGCCCTTTTCTTTAATCGGAAAATCTAAAAGTTCAGCCACATCCCTAAGCAAGACATACATTATGCCATTCATCTTGCTTGCTTGAACCTCACCTAGACTTTTGCCGTTCACAAAAAGGGTTAGGCTTTCCGAACCATAGGAAGCCTGGGTCATAAAAACACAGCATATAAAAAGAGCCACAAAAGGGAAAAGCTTAATTGCCCGCAACCTGCACATCCTCTATCACCATGGAGCAACCTCCTGTGCTACCAAAGAAACGCAAATCCTCTCCCACTTTGCTTACCTTCATCATCAGATCTATCAAATTCCCAGCTATACTGATTCCAGAAACAGGCCTTAAGTCTGAGGCACTCTCACATAAGGCGCCCTTTGCGCCCAGAGAAAACTCCCCACTCACAGGGTCAATGGTATGAACACCCATGAGGTCTGTTACATAAATTTTTGTTCCTGGAGTATTTAAGAACTCCTCCAAAGTCCCTCTTCCTGGTGAGATATAAAGATTAGTAAAACCAACATCTGGAAGGGAACCTGTAGAACGCACCGCATTTCCTGTAGGGCTAGCTCCTGCTATCTTCGCATTCTTAAGGTCATAAAGGAAACTTTTGGCCACACCAGACTCCATGATAACCGTCCTTTGGGTAGGTACACCCTCGGCATCAAAACAGGCAGAACCCAATCTGCCAGGGAGCCTCCCATCGTCCACCAGCGTTATGGCTTCAGAGCCCACTCTCTGGCCGAGTTTGCCTTTAAGCATTGATCGATTTTTATGAACGTTGGAGCTCAGAAACAACTCCCCTATCACGTCCACCATCGTAGCAGCTACTTCTGGGTCCAAAACCAGCGTATAGCGCCCTGTAGGAACAGGCGCTCCTCCTAGAGCTATAGCAGTACGCCTAACAGCCTCCAGAGCCGTTTTTTGAGGATCTATACCCTCCATAGAACAGGCCACTTCGCCAAATCCTCCCATATCCATCTGGTCGCCACTTTCCATCACAACTGCCACCCCACAGGAAGCTTCCGTTTCCGACTCCCAGAAGGATAGGCCTTCCGTTGAACAGTAGAAAACCTCGCTCATGCCGTTACCAAAGCTAGAACCTCTGACAGATTTCACCTTTTTCTGAGACGCTGCAATTTCGTGCATTTTCACGCAGAGGTCTACTTTATCCTCATGGCTTAGCTTCAGCACCTCGGGATCAAACAAATTCAAATCCATCGGTTCATTTTTTTCACCATAGAGCATGACGTTCTCATCAGGTTGAGAAGATTTGCAATTTGCTATGCTCCATTCCACCATTTTCTTTATCCCGTTCAAAGATAGATCGTCGGTATCCGATACTCCCTGATGCCCATGTGGATCAATGACTCTTAAGCCTATCCGCCAAAAAGCCTCTGTTTTGTCCTCTTCGGGAACACCCTCCCTTAAACTTACGTATGAGGACCACCTCGCTACATAATATACATCTGCCCTATAGCTACCCAAAGCCTCAACGCAGTCCAAGGCAAACGTAGCTGCTGACTCTACTTTCCTTCTATCTGGCAGTTCCCTCAACAGCAAGATGCCTCCTCTATAATAATCTTTGCCGCTTCTTTTACGTCTTTTTCATCTATCCACAAATGGGTCACAAGCCTGAAACGCCCCTCCGAAAGGGCATTAAAGAGAACTCCCTTGGCAGCACATCGGTCCGCAAGGGTTTTAACTTTGTTTTCTTCCCCCTTAACTACGAAATAAACCATGTTAGTCCTCTTCCTTGGCTTTTCTACCAGCAACCCACCATCCTCAAGGAGCTCTGCAAGCAGCGCAGCATTTTTATGATCCTCCTCAAGGCGATTTACCATCTTCTCTATAGCGATCAGGCCACAAGCTGCAATCACACCGGCCTGCCTCATTCCTCCGCCCAATCTCTTTCTCCAATGCCTTGCCCTTTCGATAAATTCAGCGGATCCACATAGAATGGAACCCACAGGAGCCCCTAACCCTTTTGATAAACAAAGTTGGACGGAATCTACTACTGAAGTGTACTCTTTCACGTCTACACCCCATGCCACAGCTGCGTTGAAAATTCTAGCTCCATCCAGGTGTACAGAAAGGCCTTCTTCCTTTGCTGCAACTGCTACTTCTTTAAAATCTTGCGGAGAAACGGCATTTCCTCCCTGCCTGTTGTGAGTGTTTTCAAGACACAATAGGCGAGCAGGAGCAAAGTGCACATCATGTGGCCTGCACCATTTTTTTATGCTGTCTTCAGACATTATCCCCCCCGTATCATCAACCAAAAGGGGCAACACTCCTGCTATGGCAGCTATTCCACCACCTTCATAGTTGTAGATATGGGAATCCATTCCTAATATGGCTCCATCTCCCTTGGAACAGTGAGCAAGAATGGCTATAAGGTTACCCTGGGTTCCTGACGTAACGAAAAGTCCTGCCTCTTTGCCAACCTTCTCAGCAGTTACCGCCTCCAGCCTATTGACCGTAGGATCTTCCCCATATACGTCATCTCCTACCTCTGCTGAGACCATAGCTTCCCTCATTTCCTGTGTAGGAACCGTAACCGTATCACTTCTTAAATCTATTTTTTTCATAATAGATACCTCCCAGTGTGGGTTATTTATTATCAACTCTATTAAAGACTTACTCCAAGCCTCGCCCAGGGAAGCAAATCCACTGGGACTCTGACTCCTAACCTGCGGCCAGGCCTTACGCCATCATGAAAATCTGAACCTGCCGTCTTGTACAAGCCATAACGATCTGCTATCTTCGACCATTTGATACGCTGCTCCCCAGTATGACAAGATGCAAAGCACTCGATTCCCCACAATCCTTCGTTTACCAATTTTTCAACCAACGATCTCTCGCTATCTTCATCAAGGCCCATTAAAGCCGGATGGGCTAAAACTGGTAATCCTCCTGCCTCTTTTATGATATTGATGCATTCTGAAGGAGAAAATCGTTTCCTTTCCACATAGGCGCCGCCACCTCTTTTCAAGTACCACGCAAATGCCGTCCTTTCATCGGGTACGTAGCCTTTTTTCGCCATTAGCCTTGCTATGTGAGGACGGGCTATGACGTCCCCTCCTGCCTCTTCCTCCAGTTCTTCTATCGATACATTTATGCCCAAGCCCTTAAGTTTCTCGCAGATTGCAATGTTCCTCTCTTTCCTATAAGCTCGTATAGTTTTAAGGTGGCGGTCTATTTTTTCTACCTGTACGCGATATCCCAATATGTGAAGTTCAAAAGGTGCCTCCGCTGAAAGCTCCACTCCAGAAAGGCACTGCAACCCTACCTTAGCACATTCTCGCATAAAGACTTGCACACCATCAACTGTATCATGATCTGTAAGACTCAAAACAGAAATACCCAGCCGCTTGGCTCTCTGCACTATGGCCTTAGGTGGCAAGGTCCCATCAGAAAAATTGCTGTGAATATGAAGGTCTATCTTTATCAAAGAATCACTCCTTGCAATTTGACTGTAATACGACAATTATGTCTTTATTTTCCCCGATATGTATTCCAGTACATCTCTTAAGAGGCCATATCCCACTTGTCTAGGCCCAAATCCGTCGGAAGCAAGGTAAACTTCCCCAGCTATGTCTGTAGTCATAATCACACCTTTAGAAGCTCCTCTCAACCTTGAAACCGGGTTATCTGAAGGCACTACTTCTGGCCTTACAGATATTTGAACGGAGCCTAGCACTTTCTGGATTTTAGCGACAAGTTTTACCCTGGCTCCCTCCTTCTTTGCCTTTCTAAACATCTCTGGAGTTACATTCCTGATCCCCTCAATGCTAATTTCCTCAAGAGCATGAAAAGATGCACCCATCAACACCTGGGCTATAATAGATGCCTTAACTGCACTATCAGTACCCTCTATGTCCAAAAGAGGGTCTTTCTCCGCACAGCCTTTGCGGACTGCCTCCATTATTGCCTCATCTAAAGTAGAACCTTCTTCCATCATCTCTAAAACATAGTTGGACGTGCCATTGATTACACCATAACATGAAACTACTTTCGCACATGGAAGGCAATGCTTCATAAATGAAAACAAAGGGACTCCCGCTATGACCGCTGAGTCGAAGATAAAAGACGCTCCTTTTTGTTCTGAGAGCTCCTTCAACTCAAAATAATGGTTATAAACCACAGCACTATTGCAGGTAACAACAGTTTTCCCTCTATCAAGAGCTATTTTTATTAGACGAGCCACTCCTCCACGAGAGGACATAGAAGATGTTGTACATTCCACTAAAAGGTCATAATCCCCTTCGCTTACTAGGCTTTCACTGTCATATGGATAGGCATAGAGAGAATCCATCCCTGTCAACTTGCCAGTTTTAGACTCAAAATCCAAGATCTGTTTCAAGGGTAAACCATCCCTACTAAAAAGGCACCCTCTAGTTTTAGTGCCTATTCCTACCACCTTAACTTCTACTCCAGCAGGTAGAAGCTCTTTCAACGAAAACTCCTGCTCTTTCAACAGGTTACAGAAGGCCCTCCCTACTGAACCAAAGCCCAATAATAATACATTCATATACACTCACACCTTTTACTTATGTAAACATGACCTTTTAGGCACTTTATTTTATAATAGCATTGTTTGCATATAATAAGGAGGTCAGATCCTTTAATCAATAATTATCTTCCAAATAACGAGGAGGACAAGCAGAATGGAATCACAAAAAGATATCAACAAACTAGCGGAAGCTTTAGGTATGGTTACGGCAAGATTAGTGGAATCCGTATCGAGATCGAATCAGCTCGCAGGTGGATTAACCCCTCAATTACAGGAACTTTTTGATAGATGGCTCTCTATAATATCCAATGAACTACTTAAAAGTAAGGACTCGGAGGGCAAAATAAATGTAGAGGAAGCATCAAATCGCATAGGCATCGATAGTTCTTCAATTATATGCCTTCTTCAATATCTGCATAGGCAGGGTTTAATCGAAATAAAGGAAGTAACTGTAGGCCCAGGTTCCGGAACGGATACAGAAGTATGTGAATGCCTCAAAAAAGGGTGATGCCAATGGATATGGTGGAATTACTCGCAAAAAGAGCCGGAAAGACAGCCGCAAGGGCAGAAGCAGGTTTTTACGATAGGCCTGACAAGGAAAAAGTTATTAGATCTATAGATCACACTTTACTTTCTGGAACGGCCCAAGCAGACGATATAGTTAGGCTGTGTGAAGAAGCTGTGGAAAATCAATTCTCAGCAGTGTGCATTCCTCCTGTTTGGGTGCCTCTAGCTAGAGAAACGCTAGAGGACAAGGCACCACGGGTCTGCACTACTATAGCATTCCCTTCAGGAGCCCTTCCTCTGTCGCTGAAAGTTCAGGAAATAGAGTGGGCTAAGGAGAGTGGCGCAGATGAAGTAGATGTAGTATTGAACATATCGAATATACTCAGAAACGACAAAAAAGCACTGTTCGAAGAGCTTAGCACTTTGAGAGAGGCCTCTGGCAATCTATGCTTAAAGATCATTATAGAGGCAAATCTTCTCACTAACCACCAAAAAGCAATGTGCGTTACTATTGCTGAACAGACAGGGATAAACTATATAAAGACAGGTACTGGATATAATGGGCCTGCAAGCTTTTTCGATGTAGCCTTTTTAAAGTCCTTAACTTCAGATTCATCCGGCTTAAAAGTTAAAGCCTCGGGGGGAATAAGGTCACTGAAAGCAGCAGAAATCCTGGTAGCCCTAGGAGCTAGCCGCATAGGAACATCTAAAGCAATGGAGCTTGTAGCTAATAACAGATCCTAAAATCAAATGTTTATAGGTACCAATCGAAAGCCCTAGAGAAAAAATCTGGGGCTTTTATTTTTTGTCTTTTGCGTGATTTGAGTTTGTGCTTTTTATTGTTCTAGTCATGCGGA
>NZ_JACDOB010000019.1 GCF_017656375.1 Thermovirga sp. | reverse complement strand
ATAAGGCTATGGCAACGAAGATAATATCTGATATGCGCACTTTGAAATCAGCGGCCCTGATATACTATCATGAGGATAAAAAACAGTGGCCCTCGGGCGAGATAGCCGAGTCTTTCTACTCCAAATACTTGGACAGAAAAGTACCTGAATCTAGCGATGAAACCGTCTGGTACAGCTTCGATTCCTCAGATAAGGCCTCTTGCTTGGTGGTAGCCAACTTGCCCGACAAGTATGCAGGCGTAAAGAAAAGACTTGCTGCAATGGCACAAGAAAGCAGCATCTATGAAGACAAGGAGCTTACAAAAATATATGGCGAAACTTCCCCACCCCCCAAAAAGGCTTATATGCCTGTGGCCATAAATTCTAATAACCCATAAACGTATCCCCTATTTGCCAGCTACCGTGTTAAAATATTCTCACCACCTTGTTCCTTATTTTGAGATCCGGGAGGACATTGCATGGCCATATTCCCAAATAAGAGGAAGAAAGAGGCAGATTCCAAAGGTCCCACCCTTGGAGATTCTTTTTTCGAGAGCCTTTTTGAGAACTCTCCTGAGGCCATAATCATATGTGATAGAGAAGAAAGGATTATAAGGGCAAACCGGATGTTCTGCCAGCTTTTCGGTTATTCCAAAGAGGAAGTAATGGGCAGAAATGGCAATGAGATAGTGGCTCCAACTCCTGACTTAATGAAGGAAGCAGAGGCCATTGACAGGATGATGTGGTCCTCCAAAGAGAAAATCAGCCTGGAAACAGTTCGGCTCAGAAGGGATGGCAAGGCCATACCTGTAGAGCTGTTACAGATCCCATTCGAGCTAGAAGATGGTACCGTGTACGACTACACCATTTATCGCGATATAACTGAAAGGAAAAATGCCGAATATGCATTCAGGCGGGAAAAAGCTTTCTTTGAAAAGCTCTTTGAAGCTACTCCATCGGGCATAATGATATGCGACTCTAAAGGCAAAATAGTAAGAACCAACCCTGCCTTTCTCCAGCTTTTCGGTTATGACAAGGAAGAAGTTACGGGAAAGCTGTCCTACAATATAGTTGCCCAGGATGCCAGGCTAATGGCTGAAGCCAGAGAGATCGACAGAAGATTCTGGTCAGGAGAAAACATACATATGAGGGTCAAAAGGCAAAGAAAAGACGGCAAGATCTTGCACCTTGAACTTGTTCAGGTACCCCTTATACTGGATCAAGAGACCATGCTGTGCTACGTGATATACCGAGACATATCCGATCAAGTAAAGGCAGAAGAGGCCCTAAAAGAGAGCGAAAAAAGATACCAGGCCGTGATCCAGGACCAGGACGAATTTATAGTTCGCCTCAACTCACAAGGAGTGCTTACCTTCGTCAACGACGCCTACTGTCGATACAAGGGCATACCTAAAGAAGAGCTTCTGGGAAGCACTATCTTCGATTGTAAAGACCCCAAAACAGCCGAAAGGCTCAAAAAAGAACTTTTGTCTTTTTTATCTCCCAAGGCCCCTGTTAAGACCACGGAGATATATAACGAGCTTCCCAACGGGAAAAAACAGTTCGTTCAATGGCGCAACAGGGGAATATTCGACAAAAACGGGAATTTAGTGGAGATACAAAGCGTAGGAAGGGACGTAACAGAACTAAAAGAAGCCCAGGAAAAACTGAAACGCCTTAATACAGTTCTAAAATCAGTAAGGGATATCCACAGGTTGATTAATACCGAAAAGGACCCAACAAGGCTAATCCAAAGCATCTGCGTCAGTCTCATAGTAAACCACGGCTATCCAAACGTCTGGATAGCCATATTGGAAGTAAAAAACTATCTGGCTACCATTTATGAAGCAGCTATGATAGACGGAGACACCCCCATATCCGAGAGGATGAGCCGCAAAGAGCTAAACATGTCAAGCCGGAAAGTCCTGGAATCCCCTGACGTAATAGTTGAAGAAGAGGTAATACCGTGCAGTTACATTCCCCTACTTGACGAATACCCCAACAAATATTCCATGTCTGCCAGATTGGAGTATCAAGGGCATGTCTTTGGGCTAATCACCGTAGCACTGTCCAGAGAATACAACGTCACAGAGGAAGAGAAAACCATCTTCAAGGAAACTGCTCAAGACATAGCAATGGCTCTTTATAATATAAAACATGAATGTGGAGGTATACAGGAACAATGAGATTAGAAGAAGTGATAGGCCCAGTAATGATAGGCCCTTCATCCAGCCATACAGCAGGGGCTGCAAGATTAGGTAAACTGGCAGCGCTGATATGGGGCAGGCCTGTTAAAGATGTTACCATATTTCTAAGGGGCAGCTTCGCCGCCACGTGGTGGGGGCACGGAACTGACGTGGCAATACTTGCGGGGCTTTTAGGTTTTTCGCCAGACGACCCCAGGATACCCAACGCAAGAAAAGAAGCGAAAAGGAAAGGAATTCAGTGGTCCTTCAGGGAAGAGCACGAAGACGGAGCCCACCCTAACTCCGCCAGGTTTCTGTTCAAAAACGAAAGCACTTCCATGGAAATGGTTGGAGCATCCGTAGGCGGTGGCGCAGTAAAACTCATGGAAATAGATGGCTTCCGTCTGGAACTTTCTGGAGATTTGCCTGCTCTAATAACTTTCCACAAGGACACCCCCGGGGTTGTAGCGTCAATAACAGGTGTGTTGGCATCAAATGGGCTGAACATTGCGACCCTTACGCTCCACAGGCAGGGTCGGGGCAAGGGAGCAGCGATGGTTGTAGAACTTGACGAAAACCCCTCTAAAGCGATAATAGATGCAATTTCTCGCTGCCATGCTGAAATACTCAGGGTCTTACCCCTAAAGCTAGGAGAGTGATATATATGCTTTCTTTCGAAGAGATTCTTTCCATTGCGAACACAAAAAATCTCTCCTTTCCAGAAGCATTTCTGGAAAAACAAAGCATGGATTACGGCGAGGAGGTTTCCTCCATCAAAAAAACAATGGAAAGTCGCCTGATGGAGATGCGGCATTCTGTGGAAGAGGCCCTGTGTTCTAAACCTTCAGGTAAAATAGTCCCGAACACCGCCTACAAGATAGGCCAATACCAAGAGGGCAATCAACCTTTCTCTGGCAAGTTCATCGCTAGAGCGTGCCAGATAGCCCTGGCAGTGGCAACATACAACGCCTCCATGGGAAGGATTGTCGCAGCCCCTACGGCAGGAAGCTGCGGGATCCTGCCGGGGATTCTTTTCGCAGCGAAAGAAGTTTTTTCCTTCCCACAAGAGACCATCCTGGAAGGGCTCATAACGGCAGGAGGAATAGGAGCTATCATAGCCTCAAGGGCTACCCTGGCAGGAGCGGAGGGAGGGTGTCAGGCAGAATGTGGAGCGGCCTCCGCCATGGCCTCCGGAGCTTTGACTTATATGAGAGGCGCTTCTGTTGAGGCAGTTGCTCACAGTGCGGCTTTAGTGATAAAGTCGATCCTGGGTTTGGTGTGCGACCCTGTCGCTGGGCTGGTGGAGGTTCCTTGTATAAAAAGAAATGGCACTTTGACATCCCTTGCGGCCATCTGCTCAGATATGGCTTCATCGGGCATAACATCTACCATCCCACCTGATGAGGTAGTTGATGCCATGTACAAGGTTGGCAGAGCCCTCCCCGAGACACTGAGGGAAACCAGCTTGGGCGGCATTGCGGCAACCCCAACAGCTTTGAAGATCACCGAAAGCTTGAAAGCACACACCCCAGACATAAAATAGGAGGAACAAAAAATGGATAGGCCCATGAGGAGAAAAGATAAGGAGATAACTGAGCAAAAGGAAATAGAAAAAATATTGAAAAAAGAAAAGATATGTAGGGTCGCCTTCAACGGAAGCCCCTTCCCGTATGTGGTTCCATTGTGCTATGGGTACGAGGATGGTGCCATATATTTCCACGGGTTCGGTGGAGGCAAAAAGATAGACTGCATAAGGGACGACCCTCACGTATGCTTTGAAATTGACTGCGATATTGAGGTTGTTTCTGACGAAGACCCTTGTGAATGGACCCTTAAATATCGCAGCGTAATAGGGTATGGCAAGGCTATCATTCTGGAAACTCCGGAAGAAAAAAGAAAAGGCCTTGATATAATAGTAAAACAATACGCAGGAAAGACATTGCACTTCCCTGAAAAGGCCCTGAGCGCTGTATGTGTTGTAAAAATAGAGATTCAGTCCATAAAGGGCCGCAAAAACGGCTATAACTAGGTGATAAGGCAGAATGTTTGATCCTCTTATTAACTTTCTTGTAAACACCATAGGACACATGGGATATCCAGGCATTGTAGCCTTGATGTTTTTGGAATCCTCCTTCTTCCCTTTCCCCAGCGAAGTGGTTATTCCCCCGGCGGGATACCTGGCATCCAAAGGACAGATGAACCTTGGGATAGTCATACTCGCCGGAGTTGTCGGCAGTTTGCTAGGGGCCATATTCAATTACTGGATTGCGGTGAAAATGGGGAGGCCTTTCTTTGAAAGATGGGGCATGTATTTTCTCGTAAGTGAAAAAACCCTCCAAAAATCTGAGGTTTTTTTCGTACGACATGGACACATAAGCACTTTCATTGGAAGGCTTTTGCCAGGGATAAGACAACTAATCTCCCTTCCTGCAGGCCTCGCCAGAATGCCCTTGAAACGCTTTTTAACCTTCACGGCCTTAGGTTCAGGCATCTGGGTCGTAATATTGGCCTTTATAGGGTATTGGGTAGGCAACAACAGCGAACTAGTAAATAAATTTCTTCACAAAACAACCATTGTGACCATAATAGTATGTACCATAATTATTATCATATACGTATGGAAGATAAAAAACCAAAAAACCTCTTAATTTGCCCTGTCTTGTGTTTTGCATATTACCTTTTCAGCAGGTACAATATATGTTGTGTTAGTTCAGTGTGATATATTATAAAAAATTAAACTCAGGAATTGAGGGGATACATTATGTCGATGAAAGATATTTTCCATGGAAATAACAATGGTAGCCCTTTTAAGTTACCATCTTTTAAATTTAAAAAGAGCCTGTCTATTCTCTTGGGGCTTCTGGTACTTTCCACTATCTTCTTTCCAGCGTTCACGAAGTTCTACACTGATTTGTTGTGGTTTCAGGCAAGGGGGCTTTCTGCTGTATTTTGGAAACAGATACTTCCCCAGTGGGGTTTATTTGCAGCAGCAGGCATAGGAGCATTTGTGATCCTTTCAATATCGTGGCTTTTAGCTCGAAAAAGCGCGGCATCCATGGACATAGAGGGTATAACCCCCATTCCAACCAAACGCTCCGGGGCAATGGTAATAATAGTTGCCTTGTTAATCTCCATAATGAACGGCCTAGGAGTGAAATCTCAATGGGCTTTAGTGCTTCGATATTTCAATAAGGCTCCTTTTGCTTCTTCCGACCCCATCTTCGGCAAGGACATAGCCTTTTACATCTTCGATCTTCCCTTTTACTCGTTCCTTCAAGACTGGCTTGTGGGAATTCTTATAACGGCCATTTTAGGCTCAGCTCTCATTTTCGTCCTGGCTTGGATACCTAGGATGAGAGAAGAAAACCGCTTTTCCTTCCCTCCTAAAGCGAGGACTCATCTCTCCATTCTTGGTGCTCTTACCGTCGCTGCCTGGGGTGCAGGTTTTTGGCTTGAGAGATTCAACCTCCTTTTCTCCCCCCAAGGCGTAGTGTTCGGGGCCGGATATACGGACATCCACGCAAGGCTTCTGGGCATCAACATAATGTTCGTACTGTCAATGATTGTTGCCGTTCTCCTGATAGCCAACATAATGAGGAGAACCTGGAAGCTAGCTGCAGCTGCTTTGGTATTATTGGTGGCCTCAAATATAGTTATAAGAGGCATCTACCCAGGCATAGTCCAGAAATATGTGGTTGAACCCAATGAGTACCGAAAAGAAGCACCATACATCCAATACAACATAGATAGCACGCTCAAGGCCTATGGCTTGGACTCTCTAAAGACAGTGGATTTCGTTCCTGCCACAAGCGTCACGTGGGAGCAGATACAGAAGGACAAGGACACGATCAGCAACATAAGGCTCTGGGACTACCGCCCCCTGCTTAGGACATACAAGCAGCTTCAGGAAATAAGGTCTTACTACGACTTCAACGATATAGATATAGACAGATATAATCTGGGTGACTCTTACAGGCAGGTGATGCTTTCAGCTAGAGAGTTGGACCTTGAGCAGCTCCAAAACCCAACATGGGTCAACATGCACCTGGAATTCACTCATGGCTACGGTGTAGTTATGAACCCAGTAACGGAGATAGACCCCGAGGGGAAACCGGTGTTTTTCATAAAGGATTTGCCTCCTAAAATATCCGTGCCTCTGACAATAGAAAGACCTCAAATCTACTACGGTGAAAAAGCCCAACCGTATGCACTAGTGAAAACTAAAATAAAGGAATTCGATTACCCTATGGGAGGAGCCAACGTCAGGACAACTTACGAAGGAACGGGAGGGGTAGCAATAGGCTCCATCTTGAGGCGCCTTGCCTTTGCTGTAAGGTTCAAGGATTCTCAAATCCTCTTCACCGATGCCATACTGCCTGAAAGCCGGATAATGTTCTATAGGAGCATACGTGAAAGAGTCAGGAAAGTAGCTCCATTCCTACTTTATGACAACGACCCCTACCTCACCATAATGGACGGCAAGCTTATATGGGTCCAGGACGCATATACGGCCACCAACCTATACCCATACTCTGAGCCTGTTAGCACCCCTGTGGGGCGCATCAATTACATACGCAACAGTGTGAAGATAACCGTAGATGCCTATAATGGAGAGATGAACTTCTACATTGCTGACAAAAAAGACCCTCTTGTACAGTCTTGGGCCAAGATCTTTCCCACTCTATTCAAGCCCATGGACCAGGCTCCTGTTACGCTTCGTAGGCACGTAAGGTATCCCAAGGGGCTATTTTTAATACAAAGTGAAATATTCAGGACATATCACATGAAGGATACAAATACCTTCTACAACAAAGAAGACGTGTGGGAACTGCCTAAGAATACCAAAGCTGGAGGGCTTGATGCCTATTATGTAATAATGAAACTTACCGGAGAAAAAAAATCTGAATTCATGCTGATTGCTCCCTTCACCCCCGTAGGCAGGGACAACATGATAGCGTGGATAGCCGGCAGGTCTGATGGTGACAATTACGGAGAGCTTTTGGTGTACCAGTTCCCCAAACAAAAGCTAGTTTACGGCCCCACTCAAGTTGAGGCTCTGATAGATCAAGACCCAGAAATATCCGCCCAGCTTTCACTATGGAGTCAGAGAGGATCAGACGTCATAAGGGGCAACCTTTTGGTTATACCCACGGGCGATTCCCTGCTATATGTGGAGCCTTTGTACCTTAGGGCAGAAAATAGCGACCTGCCGGAATTGAAGCGAGTCATCGTTTCCTCAGGAGGAAGGGTAGCCTGGGGCGAGCGCCTTGAAGAAGCATTGACAAGGCTTCTTGGGAGTGCCCCGGAAACGGTGACACATAAGGCCAAGCCATCTTTGCCCTCTGAGCAAGAGAGACCTCATGGAGACCTTAAGGAAACAAAATCTGCCGAAACCCTTGCCCAGCAAGCCAAAAGGGCCTTCGAAGCCGCCAAAGATGCAGCCCAAAGGGGAGACTGGGCTTCTTACGGCAAAGAACTTAAAAAGTTGGATGAAGCTATTACTGAACTTTTGAACCAGTTGTCCGAAAAATAATAGTAAATGGCCATAAAAAAGCAAAAGGGTGGGAGAAGATGAATCCTTTAGAGAATTTCTTCAAGATGGGTAATATAGAAAAAATAGAACAACTTCTAGATAAAATACCTACACCTATATTTATGCTGAACAAAGAGCACAAGATAATTGCATGGAACAGAACGTGTGAAGCTTTGACGGGCATTGCAAAAGAAGATATACACGGCAAAAACTGGCAAAGCCTTGGTTTTTACGACCCTCCCCGCCCTATACTAGCAGATTTTCTCCTGGACGGAGCTGAAGCCGAAAAAATCCGTTCTTTTTACGGAGAAAAGTGCCACGTCGCGGCATCTAATAATGGAAGCTGGGAAGGAGAGGATTTCTTCCCAAACCTGAATGGGGGAATTTGGTTGTATTTTACTGCCTCTCTCATCAAGGATGATAAGGGCAGCGTCTTGGGAGCAGTGGAAACCTTGATGGATATAACTAGCATAAAGGAAAAGGAATTTAAGCTCGAAAAATACAATCATCGCCTGATAATCCTTCACGAGGTAATAAGAGAGCTCTCTGGAGAAACTACCCTACAGGGCCTCCTCGATAAAGCAGTATCCCTAATTGGGGAAAAACTAAATTACCCAAATATCAGCATCCTAGCCCAGGAAGACCCAAATAAAAGCGAAGTATCTCTTTCCATAAAGGCCGCAAGTTGCTTAAATAAAGAGCAATTTAGCAAACTGTCTGATAAACTAAAGAAGTCGGGGAAAGGCTTAAGCTACAAGGCAGCAAGAGAGATGAGGATAATAAATACTCCATCAACATCAGAAAGTGAAGATTTTTTCCCATTCCTTGATAATATCTCTTCAGAACTAGATATTCCTATTATTTTCTCAGGTACACTTTTGGGGGTTATATCCGTTGAGGGAACTGTTCCCTTTGATGAAGATGACGAAAAAATATTCCAGATATTTGCTGATCAGCTTGGGGTCCTATGGAAGGTCACAGAAAGCATGGAAATAATAAAAAGACAAGCTTCTATAGACCAACTTACAGGATTGCCCAACAGATTTTTATTGTTTTCCAGGCTTAAAGAGGAACAACATAGGCTTTTGCGTTACGGAGGGCAGTTATCCCTTGCCATGATGGATCTTGCAGGATTCAAAGCTATAAACGATAATCTGGGGCACTTTGTAGGAGATAAAGTTCTTAGGGAGGTAGGCAAGGTTCTAAGGTCTACTCTCCGCCAAAGCGACTTTTGTGCCCGCTTTGGCGGGGATGAGTTTGTAATATTCTTCCCCAATGTGCCCCATGAAGAGGTTCTAACTGCCATATCAAGGCTCAGAAATGCCCTCTCAAGCATCCACATTGAAGAACTTCCTGAAAAATACCACATAGAGGCTGATTTTGGCCTTGCTTTTTACCCTGATGATGGTAAAAAACTTACACAACTTTTACAGCTTGCTGACCAAAGAATGTACGATGAAAAAAGGCGCATGCAGCGATTAAGGGAATAAAAAATTAACCCACAAGGACGAGGAATAATAGGCGATGGATACAAATTTCCAACTTCTTGCACTTTTAAAAGTTATTGTAGCTGTCTTTCTCGGCGGCATCATAGGCGTGGAAAGAGAGAACATAGGCAAACCTGCTGGCATGAGAACCCACATGTTAATAGCAGGAGCATCTACCTTGTTTGTCCTTTTGGGGAAAGTCATAATAATAAATTATTGCACGTCAATAGAACAAACAAGTTTTGTCCGAGGGGACCCCATAAGAGTCATTCAAGCCATAGTTCTGGGCATAAGCTTTATTGGTGCAGGAACTATCCTTCAATATCAGGAGCGCAAAACAGTCATATACCTTACCTCTGCTGCTTCCATACTTTTCACGGCAGCAGTAGGCATTTGCGTTGCCTTGGATCTTTTTCTTCTGGCTGCAGGCAGCGTTGGTATAGTTTTGCTAATAAATAGAGGCTTAAGGTATTTTGACAAGAAAATTCTAAAAAAGAGAAAACGCTCTTCCGTGAGCTACAAGGACATAAAACCTTTTGAGTAATTTTTACTTTTCCTCCAGGAAACGCTCCAAGTCTTTAACGTCGAAGGCATGCAAGAAAGCGGTTTCTCTGGTTATTTTACCTTTCTTGCACAAAGAGGCCAAGGAGTGTTCCATGAGCATCATACCCTCCGAGGTACATGTCGCCATTATGTTTCTTATCTGTTGGGGTTTCCCTTCCTTTATCAGGTTTCTAACGGCGTAATTAGCCACAAGAACCTCCGTTGCCAGGACCCTCTTATTATCGGTCGTGGTCAAAAGCTGCTGGCTGCAAATACCTACTAAGATATTGGCAAGCTGGGTTCTTATCTGATTCTGCTGGTGAGGAGGGAAAATATCAATTATTCGATCTATCGTTCCAGGGGCATCCTGGGTATGCAGGGTGGCCAACACCAAGTGGCCAGTCTCTGCAGCAGTTATGGCTGAAGATATTGTTTCCAAATCTCGCATTTCGCCTACCATTATGACGTCCGGGTCCTGCCTGAAAACCCTCCTTAAAGCCTCATGGAAACTGGCAGAGTCCCTACCAATCTCACGCTGATCAATTACAGCCTTATTAGGAGTAAAGACGTATTCTATAGGGTCTTCTAGAGTTACTATGTGGCACCTCCTCCTAGCATTTATATCTTCAATTATGGACGCTAAAGTGGTAGATTTTCCAGAACCTGTAGGTCCGGTTACTAGGATAAGCCCTCTGTTCTTATGAGCAAACTTGGAAATAACCCAAGGAAGCCCAAGCTCCTGCATAGAGGGGATTTTAGATTTTATGTGCCTTATGGCCATGGAGGGCCTGTCCATAGCTATATAGGCATTTATTCTGAACCTTTCTCCTCCTAAAAAAGATGTTGCAAAATCCGCATCTCCTGTTTCCCTATACTTCCTATAACGTTCCGGAGATATTAGCTCCTCCACAAAAGCAAAAATTTCTTCATCATCTAGAGGATCCATAAATTCAAAGGGGTAAATTTCTGTATCCAAAAGGCGTATAAAGGCTGGAAAGCCAGCTTTCAGGTGCAGGTCACTTGCTCCCAGCTTTACCATTGTTTCAAGCATATCCACCAAAGTTCTAGGGGCTCCTGGCGCATTAAAGGGAGGGTCACCAATAGGGAAGGCAAACTCCTCCATCTCTAACATCAGCTTTGTCCTAGCGTTACCAAGTGTATGCTTCCACTGATCCCTATCAGCTCTTTTCCTTGTGCTTTTCTCATCTCTGGGAGGTTCTACCATCTTATTACCCCCAAACCTGTTCTTTCTAAACTTTACCACCATGCTGCTATGCACTAACTATTTTGTAGTTTAGCACGTTATGATTAATTTTACCACAAAAGACAGCCCTACTCTAATATGCTTCAGTTTTTTTATTTATAGAATTTAGAAAATATTAGGCTGGGTGGGCTTCCATCTTCCCAGCCTCTAGCATGCATTTAAAATCTAGCCATTACATATTCCCTTTTAAAATTTTTACCCTGCCCTTCCCTTTTTCAAATCTACCGATGATGGAAGCTCTAAGAAAGCCCGCCTCGTGGCACTGCTCGCAGAAAAGCTTAGCCATCGACTCTGGCACAGCCAAAAGCAATCCCCCAGAGGTCTGGGCATCAAACAACAGGTCTCCCATGGATTGGCTTATTAAATCTAGCCCTTCCACTTTGGGTTCATAAAGCTCCCTGTTCCTATACGTGCCTGCTGGCACAAGCCCCATCTCTGCTTTTTCCAATGCTCCATCAAGGACAGGCACCTTGCTGCAGTCTACTACAGCATCCAATTCTCCGCGTGAAAGCATGTCAAGCAGGTGTCCCATCAACCCAAAACCAGTTACATCTGTACACGCATGAACTTGCCTAAACATCTCCTCAGGAATTTTTAGTGGCAAATCGTTGAGAAGCCTCATGCTGCCTACGGCTGCTTCAGCTTCGCCAGGCTCATCCATCTCGGCTTGAATTGCTGTTACTATCATCCCCGTACCAATAGGCTTGGTAAGAACCAAAACGTCACCTGGCTGGGCTCCTGTGATCTTCCAAATGCGGTCCTTCCTCACCTCACCGTAAACGACAAGACCATATTTGGGCTCTTCGTCATCCACACTGTGCCCTCCAGCAAGGACCGCTCCAGCGGCCATCACTCTTTCCTGTCCGCCCCTCAATATTTTCTTTAATATGTCCAAAGGTTGGCAGTTTACAGGAAATCCAACCACGTTCAACGCTACCAGCGGCCTTCCGCCCATGGCAAACACGTCGCTCAAGGAATTTGCTGCTGCTATCTGGCCAAAGGCAAAAGGATCATCCACCACAGGAGTTATGAAATCTACCGTCAAAATCCCCAGGCGATTCTCATCTATCTCCCACACGGCAGCGTCCTCTCCATGCTCCCAGCCCGCAACGAGCCTGGACCTATCTGGGGGCACGAGGCCTTTCAATACTTTTTCAAGGTCCGCCGGACCTATTTTGGCGGCTCAACCGCTGGTTCTGGCCATCTCAGAAAGTCTCATAAAAACACCTTCTTCCTACTTAAGCCTTGCTAAAATATAGTTTAAAACCTTATCAATGGGAAGAAACCTAAAGGAGGAGGGAACATTTTATAACCTCCTTTTGGCCCTGGAATTAAAATAAGAGCGCCTTTTCTTCCATTCCAGAGAAGCCAAAAGGAAGCGCTTGAAGCTCTCTACAGTTCAGGACAGCTTCCCAAATGGTGCCATGCCAAAATCACAGAGACAAGGCATCCCTCATATCTTCTCTGGCAATGGAAGAACGCGGAACCCGCATTCGGATGCTTATCTCATCGACGCATGAGCACCATTAAGAAGCCCCCCTTTCTTCTGATGTGGTTTCGCTGAGAATAATATCACAAAAAATTTTAAAGTCCACTTTCGAAACAATCCCAACAGAAAGGGCACCCATTGCAGGGCGCCCTTTCTACAACAGCAATAATTTGATTTATTTGCCTTTATCCAATTATTCTGCCTCGAACATATCCTTGCCAACACCGCAAACGGGGCATACCCACTCCTCTGGCACATCCTCAAAGGGAGTCCCAGGATTTACTCCATTGTCAGGGTCTCCTGCCTCGGGATCGTAAACGTAACCACATACGCTGCATACGTACTTCTGCATCTTTTTCCCTCCTATACCTATTCTTTTGCCCACAAGCCGTGGATATTGCAGTATTCTTTTGCCTTCACTACTTTCCCCTCTGGCACTTCAAATACAGCTTTGGGTTCGTCTCCCGGCTTTAGGAACTTCCTACAAGAGACTCCGTCCACTTCAAGCTCTATCCACTCTATGTAATGCTTTTCTTCCATCGGATGCAAAGCATTCTCGCCAATCTGAACCACGTAAGTTCCGCCTTCCCTTACCACGAAGGGAACGTGTTTCTCCTGCGATGAATCAGCTGTCCGCTGTTCCATGAGCTTCATCGGCTTACCGCAACATACAAGCTGGCCCGCTCCTCCATGAAGAACTTCCACTATATTGCCGCAAATCTCACACTTATATACTTCCTTTATCTCCGCCATGCTCCCACCTCCTTAAAATCTCACCCTAAAAACCTAATTGGAGCTTGCCTCCTGAATCAACGGGACATAGACTCTCTGGCCCAACTCCTTATCCAGCATGAAAAGGCCATTTTTGCTGTCTCCTATGAGCTCCAACTTGTCTATTATCTCCCTGTCATTCTCTTCCTCTTCAACCTGCTCGTCAATGTACCACTGCAGGAAGTTATAGGTGGCCCTGTCCTTGAGCTCCTCCGCTAGGTCCACTAAGTCGTTTATACATTGGGTTATGTGCTGCTCGTGCTTCAAGGTCTCCTGGAAGGCATGCAGCGGCGAATTCCATTCATGGGGCGGTTCCTGTATCGGTAAAAGTTTTATGTTCGCTCCTTGGGACAGAAGATAATTATAAATTTTCATGGCATGGTCTGTTTCCTCTTTATATTGCACCATCATCCAATTAGCAAACCCCTTCAATCCTATATTATTGAAATAAGCTGACATGGAAAGGTAAAGGTAGGCGGAGTATAACTCCTCGTTGATCTGCTTGTTGAGCGCTTCTTGCATCTTTTCCTTTAACATTACTTACTTTCACTCCTCTCTTTGCTTTGTTCTACTATTTCGGCTTTTTATTTAAATAAATCCAATTACACTTATATCTATTTTTATCAGGATAATTTGGTTTCATAGTAACATGTTTTTGAAACGTAAATCAAGTCCATATGGTCCATATGATTGTGTAAAAAGCAATGGCATAAAACCATATATAGTCTTCCAATTCTGTTACAAAACTGTAACAATCTCGTAACTTTTTCGTTACTTAATCTCTCTAAAATTTGTACTGGAACAAATATTCGCAAAGGGGGAAAGAATCGTGAAAAAATTTGTGGCCTTCCTTGCAATATTCACATTAACACTGATAGGGGTTCTAGGAGGGGTTGCCTTTGCCGACGAACTTGTGATCAACGGTTCCACTACAGTCCTGCCCATAGGGCAAGCTGCCGCTGAAAAATTCATGGAAGCTTACCCTGATATAACAGTTTCCGTTTCCGGCGGTGGAAGTGGAAACGGCATAAAGGCACTTATCGACGGAACTACCGACATTGCCATGTCTTCCCGCTTCATCAAGGACAAAGAAGTAGCTATGGCAGTTGAAAAGGGACGGTACCCTGTGCCATTTGCCGTTGCAGTCGACGCTCTGCTCCCAGTGGTACACCCTTCAAACCCCGTAAAGGACTTAACCATTGAGCAACTGAGGAACATATATCTTGGGAAAATAAAAAACTGGAAGGAAGTTGGAGGCCCGGACAAGCGGATAGTTGCCGTAACTAGAGATACGAGCTCCGGCACCTTTGAAGTGTGGGAAGAAAAGGTGATGGACAAAAAAAGGATCTCTCCCAGGGCTTTAGTAGTAGCCTCCAACGGAGCCATGGTTCAGACCGTTGCGGGCAACCCCGCGGCTATAGGTTACATAGGAATAGGTTACCTCAACGATTCCGTTAAGGCCATCGCAGTGGGCGGCATAGAGGGCACACCCAAGACTGCTTTGGATGGCTCTTACCCCATTTCACGCTACCTCTTTATGTTCACCCAAGGCTGGCCGACGGGAACAGCCTTGAAGTTCATAAACTTCGTGCTCAGCGATGCCGGACAGGAAATAGTTGCCTCCACAGGGTTTATACCCGTGCGCTAGAGCAATAAAACATAGCCTACACAAGAAACCAGGTGACTTAAATTATGGGGAACACACTTAGAGGAGACAAGGCACCACAAAGAATCATACAGACTATTTCCATAATAGGGGTAGCCATAATGCTCTTTATACTTTTCTTTCTGGTCAAAGAGAGCATTCCGATATTGAAAGAGGTCTCCATCTTTCAATTGCTCTTCGGCATGGAGTGGTATCCCACATACGATCCCCCAGACTATGGAATGTTTCCTCTTATAGTAGGCTCTTTATCTGTAACTTTAGCCGCTTCAATTCTTGCTGTGCCCCTCAGCATAATGCTGGCCGTTTTCATTTCAGAAATATGCCCTAGAAAGCTAAAGGAGCTACTAAAGCCAGTAATAGAGATCCTCGGATTCTTTCCGTCTGTGGTACTGGGATTCATAGGCATGGTCGTTTTGGCTCCGTGGATGATTCAACACCTGGAGGCGTACTCTGGGCTCAACCTTCTGAATGCGGCATTCCTTATGGGCATAATGATTATCCCAACCGTCACTTCTCTGGCAGAGGACAGCCTGGCAAGCATCCCTAAAGACCTAAGGGACGCATCTTACGCCCTGGGAGCGACCAGGCTTGAAACCATAACGAAAGTCGTTCTACCTGCAGCCTTACCCGGCATACTACAAGCCGTATTACTCGGCGTAATGAGGGCCATAGGAGAAACCATGGTGGTCCTGATGGCCGCCGGAGGCGCCGCCATCATTCCACTTTCTCTCACGGACCCTGTAAGGCCCCTTACGTCCACTATAGCCTCAGAAATGGGAGAAACCCCAGTAGGATCAATTCATTATCACGCCCTGTTCTTTGCTGGGTTATTGTTGCTACTGCTGACGCTGGGCCTCAACCTCCTAGCCATGTTCATAGAAAGAAGGGCAAGGAGGTTGAGGGCATGAACACCAGGCTTATAAAAGACAAAATTGCAACTGGGATTTTATGGGCATCTATGGCGCTTGTGTGTTTCATACTCGCAGGAATAATCTTATTTCTAGTATCCAAAGGATGGAGCGCCATAAGCTGGAGTTTCTTGACGGAACCTCCAAGAAACCAGATGACCGAGGGAGGAATCTTCACCCCCTTGGTGGGGACGCTGCAACTTATTGTGGTATCCATGGCTTTCGCCTTTCCCGTAGGGGTATTTACCGCAGTCTACTTGGTAGAATACGCCAAGGACGACATTTTTACCCGCCTGCTCAGGCTCGCCGTAAGAAGCCTGGCTGGGGTGCCATCGGTGGTATACGGCCTTTTTGGCCTCAGTTTCTTCGTTATATTCCTAAAAATAGGAGCAAGCCTACTATCTGCAGGGCTTACGCTGGGATGCTTGGCCCTCCCTGTAATAGTGGGAGCTTCAGAATCGGCCCTCATGGCGGTCCCCCAGGACTACAGAGACGCCTCTTACGCCATGGGAGCAACACGATGGCAGACAATAAGGAAAGTTGTCTTGCCTGCTGCTTTCCCTTCCATAATAACTGGCGCAATTTTGAGCGTAGGGCGCGTAGCAGGAGAAACGGCACCTATAATATTTACCGGAGCAGCTTTTTTCGCACCCAATATAGCCAAAAGCCTATTCGACCAGGTAATGGCTTTGCCATACCATATCTTGGTACTAGCCACTGCGGGAACCAATATAGATAAAACCCGTCCAATACAGTATGGAACAACGCTAGTGCTATTAGCTTTAGTTCTTGGGATTACCCTGATAGGGGTAATCTGGAGGGCCCACCTAAGAGGCAGGAATCAGAGTTTAAAATAGAAGGTGAAACAATGGACAGAAAAGATAAAATAATAGTAGAAAATTTGAACCTTTTTTACGGGGAAACTCAAGCTTTGAAAAATATCGCCTTGACTGTTCCTGAAAAGGCGGTAACGGCCTTGATAGGCCCTTCTGGATGCGGCAAAAGCACCTTCTTGCGCTGCATCAACAGAATGAACGACTTCATAGCTTCTTGCAGGATAACCGGTAAAATATTAATAGACGAAAATGATATATACTCCCCCGAAACGGACCCCATAGAGCTTCGCAGGAAGGTTGGAATGGTTTTCCAGCGACCCAACCCTTTTCCTATGTCAATCTACGATAACGTAGCTTACGGTCCCAGGCTTCATGGGGTGAAAGACAAGGGGAAGCTGGATGAAATAGTGGAAAAAAGCTTAAAAGGCAGCGCACTGTGGGATGAGGTTAAAGATAAGCTCCACAAGCCCGCAACAGCTTTATCGGGGGGGCAACAGCAGAGGCTCTGCATCGCCCGTGCCATAGCAGTAGAACCGGAAGTAATACTTATGGATGAACCTACTTCCGCGCTGGACCCAATGGCTACGGCGAGAGTAGAAGAATTGGTAAGGATGCTAAGCAGCTCCTATACGGTGGTCATAGTCACCCATAACATGCAACAAGCTGCCAGGGTTTCAGATATAACTGTCTTTTTCCTTATGGGTGAAATGATTGAGTATGGTCCGACCCAGCAGATATTTACATCACCTAAAGATAGGCGAACGGAAGACTACATAACCGGAAGGTTTGGATAAACGTAACATACATTTTGGCACTATGTTTAATAAAGGAAAGGAAGTGATACCATGACCAATCACTTGACTGGAAGAAAGGCCCTTGATAAAGAACTGAGCACCCTGTACAACAAGCTTATGAAGCTTGGTGCTCTGGCAGAAGATGCCATAAATAAGGCTATATGGGCCCTTAAAAAAGGTGACACAAATCTAGCAGAAGAAGTAATGCAAGGAGATGACAAATTAGATGAAATAACCCAATCCATAAACGAGCAGGCTCTTGAGATAATTGCCAGATTCCAACCCGTAGCCATGGATCTACGCATGATAGCTTCTATATTGCATATGTCTGTGGACCTGGAGCGTATAGGCGACCTTGGGGTCAGCATAGCCAAAATCGCCAAAGTCCTCTCCAGGGAAAAGCTGATAAAGCCCCTAATTGACATCCCTCGCATGGGGGAGAAAATAAGAGAAATGGTCGATTTGGCTTTAAAAGCCTTCGTGGATAAGAATCCCGACGAAGCAAAAAAAATATGCTCTATGGATGACGAGATAGATGATCTGGATAAGCAGATTTTCCGGGAACTTGTAGTGCTCATGATGGAAAATCCTCGTAACATAGAACAGGCCATGCAGCTAATTCTAGTATCCAGAGCCCTGGAAAGGGCGGGAGATCACGTTACTAACCTTTGCGAACACACGGTCTACATGTGCACCGGCAAGTTCATAAGGGCTTCTAGCTACAGAAGGCGGCTGGAACGCACTGAAGAGTCAGGAAAGAGGGATTAAAAGATGCACTCCGAACGCATTCTGGTGGTAGAAGATGAAGAAGCCCTGTCCGACATATTAAGAGACGCACTAAAGCGCCACGGCTACAAGATCGAGAGGGCCTTTGATGGCGATACAGGGCTTGAGATGGCAGAAAAATTACTGCCCGACCTGATAATTCTGGACATCATGCTCCCCCGAATGGACGGTTGGGAGGTATGCCGCAGGTTAAAAGAAAACAAAAAAACTTCTGCTATTCCCATAATACTGCTCACCGCTAGAAGGGATGAACAAGACGTCGTAGCAGGGCTGGATCTGGGAGCCGATGACTATATACGCAAACCCTTTTCCCTCATAGAGCTGGCAGCCAGAGTCAGGAGCGTGTTGAGAAGAAGTAAAGCCAACAATAATAAAGAAAACTCAATAAAGATAGGCCCCTTAGAGATGGATTTTGAAAGGCAAATAGTGTCATTATGGGGGGAAAATCTGGACCTGAGCCCCACAGAGTATCACCTTTTAGAGATTTTGGCACGAAATAAGGAGAGGGTTCTTTCACGAGAGGAGCTCCTTGCCAAGGGGTGGGGGTATTACCTCGGAGACAGCAGAACCGTGGATGTACATATCTCAAGACTAAGGCGTAAGATAGAGGAAGATCCTGAAAACCCAAAACTCCTCCATACCGTCAGAGGAAGAGGCTATATGATCAAATGGAAGGAGAAAAGCGCATGAGGACTCTTAAGGGCAAAATGACCGACTTAGTCGCCATAGTGGTGGTTTTGGTCCTCATTTCAGGTTGGTTTTTTATAGGGAAAAACGTGGAAAACCAGCTATACAGGCAAGCAGAAAACTCCCTTTTCTCTTTAATGGAAGTGCTCTCAGCAGTAATAGAAGAGGATGGCATCCATGGCCTGATCTCCAACGCTGAGCGATGGAAAGCAGGCGCCTCCAATCGTATTTCCTTGATAACCTTTGATGGAACAGTCATTTATGACAACAAGCTGGATCCCAAGACCCTTGACAATCACGCCTCCAGGCCTGAAATAAGGGAAGCCATGCTCAAGGGCTTTGGCAAAGACCTTCGTTACAGCCGAAGCATCAAGGAAGAATCGCTCTACATGGCAAGAAGCGTCGCGGACAATGAAGGAAGGCCTTACGTTCTGAGGGTGTCATTGCCTCTATCATATATGGACCAAGCCATATTTGAGGCAAGAAAAAGCTTGCTTTTCTCCCTTCTTGCTGCAGGATGCATTGCCCTCGTAGTAGGACTTTTCTTCTCGAGCCAGATATCCAAACCTCTTGAGGACCTCACAAAAGAAGCCTTGAAGAATGAAAAAGGCCAGTTTTCCATCGGCAAAAAGGCAAATATCTTGGAGGTCTTCAAGCTTTCCGAGGCTCTGGAGAACATGTCTAAAAAGCTGGAAAAAACGATGGAAGACCTAAAGAGGGAACAATGCTACCTGGAGTCCCTCCTTGATTCCCTACCTATAGGAGTAATGGTCATAGATAAAAATGAAAAAATAAGATATGCCAATAGCGCCATCTCCTATGCATTGAGAGAAGCGCCAAATCTTTCCAAGGACCTTCCCTTCCAGAGCGTCATAAAAATTCCAGAACTTATTAACTTGCTAGAAAAGGCCTTTCAAGGCAAAGATTCCAAGATAACCTTTACGTCCATAAATAAAATTGAACGCTACCTTCAGGCCCAGAGCCTTACCATAAAATGGGGTGTCATGGTAGTAATAACTGATTTAACCGAACGGATACTCCTGGAGGAATCAAGAAAAGCCTTTGTTGCCGACGCAGGGCACGAGCTGCAGACGCCTCTTGCCATAATAAGAGGAGCTGCTGAACTGCTCCTTGAAAATGAAAAAATGAGCCATCAAGAGGCAAAAGAACTTGCAAAAAAGATAATTACCCAGCAGGAGAGGATGACTGCCCTGGTAGATGATCTCTTGCTTCTTTCTCGTTTAGAATCTCGCCCACATCAGCCTAAACGGGAGAAAGTCAACCTCGCTTTTCTGCTCAAGAACCTTACGGAGGAAGCAAAGAATTTACCTGCAGCTGAAAAAATAACCATCACCTGTGCTGTGCCAGATGAGGCCGCAATCTTAGGAGACATGGAGGAATTGCGAAGAGCCTTCTGGAATGTCGTTGAAAACGCCGTAAAATACACCAGAAAACGATTTCAAGACCATAAAGGAGGCAAGGTAACCCTGTCCTTGAAAAAGGAAGGAGAGTGGTTTCTCGTAAGCATAGATGACAATGGAGTAGGGATACCATATGAATTAAAGGACATTATATTTGAGCGCTTCCAGAGAGGAGAAAAAGACCGATCCAGATATGCCTCCAAGACTGGAGGCTATGGCTTAGGGCTTGCCATAGCCCAAAGGATAATTAAGGGCCACGGAGGGAATATATATGCAGAAGAGAAAGAGGAAGGTGCACGTTTTTGCATAAAATTGCACTGTGCTTAAATATGCCTTTTTAAATGTCCGCTATTCCTACTGTTTGAGGAGCTTTCCTACATTTTTATATAAAAGGATTGTCAGGATAGAATTGACGGCTGTCTTAAATATATTGAAGGGAATAACAGCCGTCAATATTATGTCTTTAACGGCTTCCCTTGGGAGATTCAAAAACATGGCTGTAAAAATTAGGTTTAAAGGGATCATCAAAGCTGTCATCGTTAAAGAGCCTAAAAATAGCCCCACAAGAGCTCCTCTATAGGTGCGGCGTCTCTTATATATCGTCCCTGCTACCCACACCATGGACCCGGTGGCAGCAAAATGCATCACAGCCCCTATCCAGGAACTTCCGGCACTCACAGTAAAAGCCTGTACCACTACAATTACGAAGGTAACCACAAGCCCAGAGACTGGACCATACAAGAAAGCAGCTATAAGAGCCGGAACATCCCCTGGCTCATACTCAAGAAAAGGTGCGCTAGGTATAACAGGAAATCTCACGAAAAACATTAAAACCAACCCTAAAGCGGAAAGAACTGCCAATTTTACCATCTGCTCAGTAGTATATCTCAAGGTGAAATCAACTCCTTTGGCACCCTGCCTAACCAGAAAAAAATTGTTATACAAAAGTTGCATTTTTCACATTTGTGTGTATAATTCCCACTTTGGAAGCTATTTAAATATTCTTTCTATTTTCGAAAGGAGCGATTTGAGATTCGAAAAGTTAGCATAGAAATCCTCAAAGCGACAACCCTGGTTGCAATTATAGCGATTATCGTAAACTTTACCATGGGTCACGCTCTTGAGGCCTCACCCTTAGCCGTATGGGAAAGGGCAAAAGAGAAAGTCTGGCGAGAACAAATAATTGGCTCACTGGATCAGTCGGTAGTTTTTTCGATGAAAGAAATGGGAACATCTCCTATAGAGGTATATAAACTCTACCTGAAAAAACCAGATTCCAAAATTCGGTACCTGTGGAGCTGGAACAAGAAAAAGCAGCAAAAAGCAGCAGTCCTAGCGCTGTACATAAAGAGGCAAAACCCGAAGGTAGATGCTATAACGGCCTGGCGTGAGGCAATGGCTTTTCTCTACTATAGCGAAAAGTATAAAACCCCTTTAAGCCTCACTGTGGCAGTGGCCAATACCGAAAGCCATTTCAATCCAAAGGCCAAAAGTGGCTTTGGTGCCATGGGGGTAATGCAGGTAGCATGGCATGTTCACTACAATCTGCTAATGGCAAATGGCATAAAATCAGAATCAGAGCTTTACGATCCTGAAAAGGGCATCGCTGCGGGAACATTACTACTATCCCGCTACCTCAAACACTACAAAAGCACAAAGAGTGCCTTACAAAGGTACTATGGAGGCTCCGTAGGGAAATATTGGGCCAAAGTCTCCCGCTACAAAAACAAGGTAGAAAATTTTGCCTCAGACGTGGAGCTCTAATGCCTAACCTGCGAACTTTTTTCTAGCAAGCTCTATATGTTCCATTGCTACCTTTTTGGCCCTAGCTTCGTCCTTGTCCCTTATGGCCTCAAAGAGCGCGCGGTGCTGGTCGAGGATTATCCTCGGCCAGTTCCCTTGTGAAAATACCAAGGACCTGCTTTGGCCTATATATTTTTCCATGATGTAGCCGAACTCTTCAGAGAACCTCACCAATATTCTGTTGCCAGAAGCTTCCACAACGGCCATATGGAGAAGGGCATCCCATTTGGCTCCCTCTCCATCGAACTTTTCTCCGTGCAGGTAAATTTCCTCCAGATGTTTCATACATTCTTCCATCTTCTTCAAATCTTCTGCCGTGCGCCTTCGCGCGGCTATTCCTGCAGCAGGGACCTCAATAATCTCCCGCATTTCCATCAGGTCTCTCAGCATATTTTCGGGCCATAAAACTACGCTTTTCAAATTAGGGGAAAAACCCACAAAAACCTCATCTTTTACAAAAAGGCCTTCTCTTCCTCTTACCTCTATAACACCTAAACACTCCAACACTACTAAAGCTTCTCGCAGCAAATTCCTACTGACATTAAAAAGATTCGCCAACTCCCTTTCCGAAGGCAATTTCTTGCCCTCCACCAAAATTGATTTATCCCTTATCTTACCCAAGATTTCCTCCGCAAGTTTCCTTCGCCCTTTAGCCAAATAAATCCACACCTTTTCGTTTTTTCTTGCCTCTTAGCAATCATTATATTACAATATTTATTGATTGGTAGTACCATGGTAGAACAACATTCATCGCTACGCCCAAGCTCTTCGGATGGAACCTAGCCTTCTACGAAGTTCCCCGATAAGGCAGCAGGTACGTTGATACATATGGCGGGAGGAAACTGTAGCTCAACTAGGGGGTAATTTAATCCATTTTGGCGTCATTATTTCCATAGGGCTGGCCATAGGGACGGCAACCCCTCCCGTTGCCATAGATATATGTAGCAAGTGCAATAACGTGGCTTAGCCGCAAACCAATAATACCCAATGTAAAAGAAATCTATTTAGAAGGAAGGGATTGTAATGAACAGCAACAAAGCGAAAAAAGGCCCAGAAAGAGCTCCTCACCGCTCCTTATTAAAAGCTGGTGGTTTTACAGATTGGGAAATTGACCGCCCTTGGATAGGAGTAGTTAACGCCTACAACTCCATAATACCAGGGCACACTCACCTCAATAGGGTGGCCGAGGCAGTTAAGTGCGGAGTCTATTCAGGTGGCGGCCTTCCATTGGAGTTTCCTGTTATAGGCGTTTGCGACGGCATTGCCATGAACCACGAGGGCATGAAGTTTTCCCTGCCCAGTAGGGAACTCATAGCCGACTCCATCGAAGTCATGGCAAAAGCCCACGCATTGGACGGCCTTGTCATGGTCACCAACTGCGACAAAATAATTCCCGGCATGGCCATGGTTGCAGCAAGGCTCAACATACCGACCGTAATAATAAGCGGTGGGCCAATGTTGGCAGGCCAACACAAAGGCTGTGAAGTGGACTTAAGCTCCGTATTCGAGGCGGTGGGCAAATACGACTCGGGGAAAATGAGCCTTGAGGAGCTTCTTGAGCTGGAAAATTCCGCCTGCCCCACCTGCGGCTCTTGCGCAGGCATGTTCACGGCAAACACTATGAACTGCATGATGGAGGCTCTAGGATTGGCTTTACCCGGCAATGGAACTATACCCGCCGTGTACGCTGCCAGGGAAAGGCTTGCCAAGGACGCTGGCAGAATTATCGTAACACTTGTTGAAAAAGGCATAAAGCCAAGAGACATCCTGACAAAAGAAGCTTTCGAAAACGCCGTGGCCGTAGACATGGCTTTGGGAGGCTCCACCAATACGGCGCTACACTTGCCGGCAATAGCACACGCTGCAGGAGTTTCCTTAAGCTTAGATGAGATGGACAAAATAAGCCGTAAAACCCCTCACTTGTGCAATATGAGCCCAGCAGGGAAACACCATATACAGGACCTGTACAGGGCAGGAGGCGTTCAAGCCGTAATGCTGCGCCTTGCGGAAGCCGGGCTAGTTAAGGGCGACTGCCTGACAGTTACCACCAAGACCGTGGAAGAGAACCTAAAGAGCGCTAGAGTCATAGATGAAGACGTTATTAGGCCCTTGGACAACCCTTATCACGCAGAAGGTGGAATAGCCGTCCTAAAAGGAAGTTTGGCCCCAGAAGGATGCGTCGTAAAACAGGT
>NZ_JACDOB010000018.1 GCF_017656375.1 Thermovirga sp. | reverse complement strand
CAAGTGGTATAAAACTATACAATATTTACGGAAGCAGAAGGTGCATGTAATATGACAAAAGCCCAAGAGTTTCAAGGTTTAACATATATGAATAGCTTCTATTTCTATTACTTTACCGGCGTGGGACCCCCTCTGTGGTTCGACGCTTAAGCGTCTTTGGCCACTAGAGGCCGGGGTTCCCTTAACAAATGGGGACCCCGGCCTTTTTTTATTTGTTTTGCAAGGAAAAATATTTCGAGAGGAGAGGAATGAAAGATGAGCGAAAGAAACTTCAATTCACAGCTTGAGAACCTAAAGAAAACTGTCAGAAGAGTATGGGAGAACGTTCCTTTCTACCGGGCAAGGATGGAAGACTGGAACGTTACCCCTGATGACATAAAAAGCCTCGATGACCTGAATAAGCTTCCCTTCATGACCAAGTCAGATTTGCGAGACACCTATCCGATGGGCCTTCTGGCGTGTCCAAAGGATGAGGTCGTAAGGGTACACGCCTCCTCAGGCACCACAGGCAAGCCTACGGTGGTAGCCTACACGGCTGGCGACATAGAGTCCTGGACGGAATGTATGGCCAACTGCCTGAAGACAGCAGGAGTAAATGAGAAAGATGTATTTCAGGTGATATTGGGATACGGCCTATTTACCGGCGCCCTGGGCTTCCACTATGGGGCTGAAGCAATAGGCGCCATGGTGGTTCCAACTGGAGGGGGCTTTACAGGAAGGCAGCTAATGCTCATGGAAGATTTGGGCACTACTGTTTTTACCAGCACGCCTTCATACGCCCTATACCTGGCGGAAGAAATAAAGAAGCGAAACATAAGGCACAAGTTGAAGTTGCGCCTTGCCATCTTGGGGGGAGAGGCGTGGACAGAGGAGATGAGAAAGGAGATAGAAGAAGCCCTGGATGTTATGGCAGTGGACTCATACGGCCTTTCCGAGGTTGTAGGCCCCGGTGTGGCAATGGAATGCCCCGAAAGGAAAGGGCTGCACGGCAATTGGGAGCATTTCATATTTGAAGTTGTAGACCCTGCAACAGGTTCGCCAGTGCCAGAGGGGCAAGAGGGAGAGCTGGTCATAACGTCGCTAAAGAAAGAAGCCATGCCTGTAATAAGATACAGGACCCGAGATCTTACGAAGCTCATCAGGGGAAAATGCTCATGCGGGAGAAACGATGTAAGAATTGACAGGGTGAAGGGACGCTGCGACGACATGCTCATCATAAGAGGAGTAAACGTCTTCCCTTCACAGGTAGAGGCGGCCCTTGCCCAGGTTCCAGAGCTCTCTCTTCACTATTTTCTTGAGGTCTTTGAGAAAAAGGGCCTCAAAGAGCTTTGCGTTGTCTGTGAGCTCAAAGACCACCTTTCCGAAAGCGATCTCGAAAAGGTAAAAACAAGGACATCTCACACCCTTCACGAGGTTTTAGGCATAAGAGTAGGCCTAAGGTTGGAGCAGCCTGGAACTTTGGAACGCTCTTCAGGGAAGGCGGCGAGGATTGTAAAGATTTAATAAATAATTTTATAAATGCGGGATTTGAAATAAGTAGAGGAGGTAGAGTATCATGTTAGAGAAAAAAGAGGAAAGGGCTGTGCAAGAAGAGAAACTGCGGGAACAAGCCTTGGATGTGGAGTATGATTTCGAGGGGCTTCCTATAGCCTACAATCAAGTAAGCAGCTTGGAACAAAAGAATAACTAATCTAAAACCTAAATAAACAGGAAGGTGTTTTCATAAGTGAAGAAAACCAATGCGGCGAGGATTTTAGAACGCCTTGGCGTCCATTTTGAACTGTGGTCTTACGAGGTAGATCCCGATAACGTCGGTGCAGAAGCTGTGGCCGAGAAGGTGGGGCTGCCCCCTGAGAGAGTTTTTAAAACTTTGGTTGCTAGAGGGGACAAGACAGGAGTAGTAATGGCCTGCATACCTGGCAATGCAGAGCTTGACCTCAAGGCTTTAGCCTCCGCTAGTGGCAACAAAAAGGTAGAATTGGTACACGTAAAGGAGATCCGGACCTTGACAGGTTACATTCGTGGAGGCGTTTCCCCGCTGGGGACAAAGAAGAAGTACCCTGTGTATATAGATGAAAAAGCTCTCCAGCACGAGGCCATATGCGTGAGCGCTGGAGAGCGGGGATTGCAGCTTTACCTGTCGCCGAAGGAGCTTGCAGGGGCTGCAGGCGCCAAGTTTGCCTCCATATCAAGAGGTTAGGATGTAGCTTCTTTAATTAATTTCTCGAAGCATGGAATGCACAGGGCCTTGCCCTTGAAAAGCCTTGCTTTGGTCTCCATTGTGCTTTCACCGCAGTGGGCGCACGTTACGCTGCCGGTCATGAGAGCTCTAGGAAAGGATTCGAAAGGGATGTCTTCTATTTTCACTAGAGCGGCCAGGTCGGATTTTAAGATTTGATCGCTTTTCTCTTTTCTTAATGCCGCATAAAGGGCCTTTTCTTCTTCAGATAGGGCCCCTGAGGCGTACTTATCCCTGAGTTCCTGCATCTTAGCTTCATTAGGATATTTTATGGCATTGAGCTTCGATATCCTAACGGCTTTTTTGTCCAATCGCCTATAAAATCTGAATGCCGTTTTTCCTACGTTTTCTATTCTGAGGTTCCCTTTGCCTATGGTGCATCCTGTAAGAAACTGTATGGCATCTACAGCACAGTGGTCACATTCGGAAACGCAAAAGATTTCCTCGTCGCCATTGTGTCCTACTGTATCAAGGGCAGCTTCTGCTATCCTTATGCCTATGGCCAAACCTGAGCACCAGTGGCCATGAAAGGCTTTAGCCTGTTCTATTAAATCTTCTGGTAGCTTGCAGTTTGCCATGCTCGTTCTCCTTTCAGCCATTCGGGAGGATCAGGGTTGAAGGGGCGCTTTTGGCATGATAAAGCTATCTCTTGGGCATATTCCTCAGGTGCCTCGGTCTCTGCGAGCTTTGTCCAATCTACGGCGCCCTGGGTGAATGGGCAAGAGCTTATGCATACCCCGCAGTCAGTTCCAACGTTTCTCCATACCCTGTAGCATTTTTCAGATGAGAAGATCCAGTTGTCCTTCATTTTGTCTAGTGGCCCAGTGGGGATGGCCTTTCCAGGGCACATGGCGCTGCAAAGGTTGCAACCGCTGCAAAATCGCTGGACTTTGTCGAAAATTGTGCCTTTAGAGGTCTCCAAAAGGGGCATATCTGTGGTCACTGCGCTTATCCTTACACAGGGGCCAAATTCCTTCGTTATTAGAAGGCCATTCCTGCCGAGGGCACCTAAACCCGCATCCACCGCTGCAGGGACCAATGGAAGGAGGTAATTGCCGTCCATGTGTACCCTTGCCCTGTAGCCTGCTTGCCTTATGGAGGAAGCAAGGGATAAGGCGGTGACGGCAACGTTAAGATATCCCCTTACCGTTTCCACAGTTTGTGGGGCGAGTGGGGCGCGATGAATCATATGTGGATCCATAGCTCTTACGATTATGATCCCCCAGGGTAGTAGGTTGGATATCTTTTCTCCATACACTTCTTCTCTTCGCCCCCTGTGGGAATAGTAATGGTGGGGTTTCATGGCCAATATTCCCACAAGGTCGGCCCCAAGGTAGGTAGCTGTTCCCTTAACCCATTTGGTCCATGTTTCAGGGGATTGCTCTATTTTTATCGGAGATGGTTCCACGTCAACTAGAGGATGCCAGCTTGCCAAAAGGCCAAAAATGCCATCAATTATTGGATTTGCAAGGGGACTGTATGTAGGAGTTTCCTGGCTTCCAAGGCCAGGTAGGGCTCGAAGCTCATCGTCTATTGGCTTTTTATCCGGATTTCGTGCATAATAATCCTCATAAGCGGCGCTGCCTACACTCCACGCCATCCTCGCAAACATGGTATCTCGTTCGTCGACCTTTTTTTTCATGCTTGTTTTCTCCCCAATCTATGATATACTCCTCCGTTGGCTCTTCTTTCGTTTATTAAGCCTACTTATGCAATAGTATAATAAAATCTATGGAAGAGAAAATAAAAAGTGAGGGAAAACATAATGCAATATGATGCCATAATAGTTGGAGCTGGCCCTGCAGGGCTTTTTGCTGCGAGGGAAATGATACGCGGAGGCTTGAAAGTCGCTATCATTGATAAGGGCAGGAACATAGAAAGCAGGACCTGCCCAATGAAGGATGGGCGCTCTGATAAATGCCTCCATTGCAAGCCCTGCAACATAATCTGTGGCTGGGGGGGAGCTGGAGCATTTAGCGACGGCAAGCTGACCCTTACGCCCGAGTTTGGCGGAAACCTAGACAAATATATAGGAAGGGCGGAGCTTATATCTTTGATAGATGAAGCTGATAAGGAATACCTGAAGCATGGGGCCAGCACACAGGTCTTTGAGCCAGATCCTACCTTTGCGAGGGACGTGGCGGTAAGGGCCAGTTCCGCTGGGCTAAGGATAATTCCCGCCAGGATAAGACATATGGGAACGGACCGCTCCAAGGACATTTTAAAGAGCATGTATGACGAGATAGCATCCAACTGCGACGTCTACATGAACAAGGCCGTGGAGAAGGTCTTAGTGAAGGATAATAGAGCGGCGGGAGTGGTGCTGAAGGATGGCACTACGATGGAGGCCAAGGCAGTTTTGCTGGCACCCGGGAGAGAGGGTGCCTTCTGGATGGAGGAAGTGGTAAAGGATCTGGGTATCCAGATAAAGTCCCTTCCCGTAGATATAGGAGTAAGAGTCGAAATTCCTTCCGAGTGGGCGGAAATGCTGACGGAGCAGTTCTATGAGGTAAAAGCTATTTTAGATACTCCTACTTTCGATGATCAGGTCAGGACCTTTTGCATGTGCCCCCACGGAGAGGTGACCACCGAGTACCTGGAGCAGCACGGCATATTGACCGTTAATGGCCACAGCAACAGAAACGGTGAAGGCAAAACGGAGAACACCAATTTTGCCATACTGGTTTCGACAGAGTTCACAAGTCCCTTCAAGGACCCCAACGGTTATGGCAGTTACATAGCCAGATTGGCTAACCTTTTAGGTGGAGGAGTTTTGGTACAACGACTGGGTGACCTCAAGCATGGAAGGCGCTCCACGCCTGAACGTATAGCTAAAGGCCTTGTAAGGCCGACTCTAGCTTCTGCAGAGCCTGGAGACTTGTCCTTCGTATTGCCTTATAGACATCTGACTGACATATTGGAGATGATTCAGGCCCTTGACTCGATAATACCTGGCATAAATGGCAAGCACACTCTCCTTTACGGAGTGGAAGTCAAGTTTTACAGCTTAAAGCTTGAGCTTGACAAGGACCTCATGACGAGCATTCCAGGGCTTTATGCTTGCGGTGATGGCGCTGGAGTGACCCGGGGAGTTATACAGGCTTCTGCCAGCGGCATGGTCGCAGGAAGGGCCATAGTAAAGCAGCTTAGCTAGAGATTCCCAACAATACATTAAAGAGTAAGTAAAAAGGGGCAGAGAAAATTATTTCTCTGCCCTCCTTTATTGTATTGCTTTTGTTTACATGAAACCCAACAGCTTGGGCAAGATAAGGGATATAGGCTCTATATATGTAACAAGCAGCAATATTGCAAGCTCTGCCAGAACGAAGGGGTAGACGGCTTTTGATATCTCTTCCAGGCTTAGGCCCGTAATTCCGCAGCTTACGAAAAGGCAGACCCCAACAGGAGGGGTGGCCATCCCTATTGCAAGGTTAAGGACCATCATAAAACCAAAGTGCAGAGGATTTATCCCAAGCTTTGCTGCTACTGGCGCCAAGATAGGAGCTAGCAATATTATGGCAGCCCCGGTTTCCATGAACATCCCCACAAAAAGCAAAAATATGTTTATTATCAGAAGGAAGAGATAAGGGTTATCGGTTATGGAAAGGAAAAGGTTGGCCAGTTTCAGGGGAATCATGTTTGCTGCTATTACCCAGGCAAAGACGTTTGCCATGGATATTATGAGCAATATGGTGGCGGTGGTTATGCCACTTTGGAGCAATACGCTTGGGATGTCTTTCCATTTGAGCTCTTTAAAGATGAATCTGCCTACGAAGAAAGAGTACACAACAGCTACCGCTGCGGCCTCTGTAGGTGTGAAAATCCCACCCAAAATTCCACCAAGAATGATAATGGGTGCCATCAAGGCCCAAACTGCCTCCTTGAATTCTACAGCAACCCTTTTGAGTGAAAAGTTGTCGTACTTGGAATAACCTTTCTTTTTGGAGGTACTATACACTATGATCATGAGAGCTAGCCCTAATAGCACTCCAGGGATGAACCCTGCGGCGAAAAGCCCTCCTACCGAGACTCCAACGGATACTCCGTAGATTACCATGATTATACTTGGTGGAATGATGGGCCCAATGGTTGCCGCTGAGGCTGTCAAAGCAGCACTGAAGTCCTTCTCGTAACCGCTTTTTTCCATTGATGGTATCATTATGGCTCCTATCGCCGATGCGTCAGCTACAGCAGAACCGCTTATGCCTGCAAAAAACATGTTGGCCACCACGTTTGCATGGGCAAGGCCTCCCCTTATGTGCCCTACGAGGCTATTGGCGAAACGTATCAATCGTATGGTAGTTCCGCCTCTGTTCATTATGTCTCCTGCCAGAATAAAAAAGGGCACAGCCATCAAGGGGAAGGAGTCTATTCCTGTAAACATCCTTTGAGCCACTACCTGAAGAGGTACCCCCATGGCGACCAAAGCTGCAAGTCCAGTAATTCCCAATACCAGGGCAAGGGGGACTCCGATGGCGAAAGTCACAGCAAACGTAATGGCGATAATTGTCATCATGGTTTTGTTCCCCCTTCAAAGGCGTTTTCTGTCAGCTCTGCGTCGGCTGTGGAGAGCGTGTCGCTGGTTCTCTCCAGAAGAAGCCGTATGGTGTGTAGCAGGATGTAAAAGCAGCCTATCGGAATGCAAAGGTAAGGTATGATCATTGGGAAGTGCATGGCTGGGGACACCTGGGTTCTAAGATCCCACACAAGCTTTATTCCCTGCCATATGAGAATTACCATAAAGATGGCTATAATGAGCTCAGCAAAAGTGTTTATTGCCAACCTCACTCGTTTTGAAAGGCGAGACACTATGAGCGTAACCCCTATATGGCGTTTTTGCCCCATTGCTAAGCCGGCCCCCATAAAGGTTACCCAGGCCATCATGTACCTGGCAGCTTCTTCCGACCAGCTTAGGGGATTATTAAGGATAAACCTAAAAAAGACAGCCGTGAAGGCTATGATACTCATGGAAGCCATAAGGATTATTATTATAAATTTTGCAAGTTTATCCATGATTTTAAGAATGGAATTGACCACCTTCATTTATTGTTGCTCCTTCCAGGCGGAGACCCTAAAAGAATAGGGCCCCCGCCATTGCCAGTGTTTTACTTGAGCATTCCTTTTTCTTTCTCTTCCGCTTCCTTTACAGCTTTCATTACCTTATTTACCCACTCTTCCCCTACTTCAGCCTTTACGTATTCTAAAACTGCAGGCTGTGAAAGGTCTCTGAACTGTTTGGCTTCTTCTGCTGTAGGAACGTATATGGTCATACCTTGTTTTTTCAGGTTTTCTATACCCGTTTGCACCTGGCGCTCCGTGAGGGCCCTTTGGGTGATTTTAAAGAGCTGGGCTCCCTCGAAGAGTGCCTGCTGGATGTCCTCAGGGAGCTTTTCCCACAATTTGCCGTTTATGAACATGATGAGTGGGTTGTAAAGGTGCCCATCCAGGACTACGTGTTTTTGGACTTCATAGAATTTCATGTTGTTGATGAGGGTGATTGGACATTCTGCACCATCTACTACACCTTGCTGTAGAGCCATGTAAAGTTCGCCGAATGCAATAGGAGTAGGGGAAGCGCCAAGAGCTTCCACTAATTTCATGTGGGCTGGGTTTTCCATGGTCCTAAGCTTCAGGCCCTTCATGTCAGCAGGGGATTTTATCTGCTTCTTGCCGGTGAAGAAGTGCCGATACCCATTTTCACTTATGGCGAGGCATTTAATGCCTGTCGCTTTGTACATCTCCTCCATAAGCTGTTGCCCGAATGGCCCATCCAGGACCTCCCAGGCTACGTACTTATTGGGGAATAAGTAAGGGATGTCAAAGACCATTATGGGCTTGAAAAGGGTAGGTATAGGCCCGGTGGTGATGGTTCCAAGCTCTATGGTTCCCATTTTTAGGCCTTCTAATATCTCCTTTTCATTCCCCAGCTGGCTCGCGTGGAAGACGTCAATTTTGACCTTGCCTTGTGTCTTGGTCTCTACGTAATTTTTGAAGACTTCAACAGCTATGACTGTCCTGTCGTTCGGATCCGCTGGTCCAGCATTGGCAAGCTTCATTTTGATTACATCCGCCGCAAAAGCGCTGCCTGCCAGAAGTACAACAGCCAGCACCAAAGAAATAAATAATCCAAAACGCTTCATTCCGCATCTCACTCCTTTTTTAGTTTTTTAGCAAGCTAAAAGCGAACGAAAATATTATGAGCTTGCTCCTCCGCTACTCTCACCTCCTAGTAGGTAAAGACACGCTTATGTGACCCAATCCCTATCTATTGGTTCAATATTGTATCCGAATAAACAGTTTGTGTCCAAAGTTTATTTTTATGTCTGATTTTTAGAGACATTGGAGACAATTTTACCAGCCGCCTCCTCCGCCACCTCCTCCACCGCCGGAAAAGCTCCCTCCGCCAAAGTCGGATGACCCTGGAGACACGCCAGAGGAGGCGATGGCGCTTCCTATGCCGCCGGAGAGGTTGACTGTACTGTAAAGAAAAGCCGAGGCTTTTGGCCTCGGCTTTTTATGATCAATCACATTTTATATATCTAGGTTTCGTACCTCTCTTGCGTGGTTTTCTATGAATTCCCGCCTCGGTTCCACTTTATCTCCCATTAGGATACTGAAATATTCGTCCGCTGCTACAGCGTCTTCTACCTCTATACGCTTACACACCCTCGTGGCCGGGTCCATGGTTGTCTCCCACAGCTGGGAGGGGTTCATCTCTCCAAGACCCTTGTATCTTTGAATATGCAGTTTTTTGCCTTCTCCTACCTTCTGTCTCAGCTTGGTGAGCTCTTTATCGCTAAAGCAGTAATGGACTTCCTTGCCAATTTGCACCCTGTACAAAGGGGGCTGGGCAATGTACAAGTGCCCTCCTTCTATCAATTCAGGCATAAACCGGTAAAATAAGGTTAAAAGTAAGGTTCTGATGTGGGAGCCGTCCACGTCTGCGTCAGTCATCAGGAAGATCCTGTGGTAGCGAAGCTTGCTGATGTCAAAATCCTCTCCTATTCCTGTGCCCAAGGCCTGAATTATTGTTCTGATCTCGTTGTTGTCCAGGACCTTGTCCATTCTTGCCTTTTCTACGTTGAGTATCTTTCCCCTCAGAGGCAAGATGGCCTGAAAATGCCTGTCTCTTCCCTGCTTGGCCGAACCTCCGGCCGAATCTCCCTCAACGATGAAAAGCTCAGATTCTTCGGGATCTTTGCTGGAGCAATCTGCCAATTTGCCAGGTAAATCTAATCCAGCAAGGGCAGTCTTACGCCGAACAAGCTCTCTGGCTTTTTTGGCCGCTTCTCTGGCTAGCCTTGCTTTTAATGCTTTTTCTACAACAGGCTTGAGTATATCTGGCCGTTCGTCTATTTCTACCATCAATCCATCATAAAAGATGGAATCTACAATGCCCTTTATCTCTCCATTACCCAGCTTGGTTTTAGTTTGGCCCTCGAATTGGGGTTCTGGCAACTTTACAGAGATTACGGCGGTAAGGCCTTCCTTTAGGTCATCGCCTGAAAGGTTTGGATCTTTATCTTTAAGAAGTTTATTTCTTCGTGCCATTTCGTTGACTGCTCTGGTTAAGGCAGTTCTGAATCCTGATACGTGAGTACCGCCTTCCACCGTGTGGATGAGGTTTGCGAAGGCAAATACCCGTTCCAGGTAGCTGTCGTTGTATTGTATGGCTATTTCCACTGAGACTCCGTCTTTTTCCCCTTTTATCACTACTGGTGGGGAAAAGAGAGTGTGTTTTCCTTTGTTTAGGTATTCCACGAAAGATGCTATGCCGCCTTCGTAATGGAAGGTCTTTTCCTTGCCGGAGATGCGATCCTTCAATATTATTGTGAGGCCCGGATTTAGAAAGGCCATCTCCCTCAAGCGACTGCTGAGGATATCCCAAGAGAATGTGATATCTTCAAATATCTCTTCATCAGGCTTGAACTCTATTCGTGTTCCTCGCTTGTTGGTGCTTTCCCCACAGCACAACTGGGAGACGGGTTTTCCTTTTCTGTAGCTTTGTCTCCATTCTTTGCCGTCTCGCCATACCGTCAAGTTTAGCCACTCGGAAAGGGCGTTTACCACCGAAACACCTACACCATGAAGCCCTCCACTTACCTGGTAAGCTTTCTTATCGAACTTCCCACCAGCATGGAGGGTTGTAAGCACCACTTCTGCGGCAGGTTTCCCCGTTTGAGGATGAGGATCTATGGGAATTCCCCTTCCGTTATCTTCTACGGAAACGTGGCCATCCTCATGGATTATTACCTCGATTTTGGTACACCAACCTGCCATAGCTTCGTCGACAGAGTTGTCGACGACTTCATATACTAGATGGTGAAGCCCTCTTGTCGTTGTATCGCCTATATACATTCCCGGCCTGCGCCTTACAGCTTCCAGGCCTTCCAAAATCTGGATGTCTTGTGCAGTGTATTGCTTTGCAGATGCTGTCATTTCTTATCTCCCTCTTTTTTTACTTTCGATGCAAGTTTTTTCCCATTTTTGATAAACTCTTCAGACCTACGCGCTATTGTCATTGGCTGAAAGCCTGTAGCCATGACTGACCCATCGCGCAGAATGATAGCTGTCTCATTCCCTTCACGGACCAAAGCCAAAACCCGGCCAATGTACAAAAACGTATTTTTTTCAAGAATTAAAAACACAAAGAAGACCTCCTGAAAGGCTATATATAGCATAAATGCCACATATAATTCTACCACATCCAACTCATATTGAACGGGATTTTCGTCATATAGGGGATTCTTAGGTGTCCATGATGGAGCTTATTATTTCATCGGCCTTCAATATTATGGCGCCTATGGCCTCAAGCTCTTTTTTGCCCCTTTCGTAAAGGCCGGAAACACCGTCTTCTGCAACTATGATTTCAAAGTCCCTTTCGCAGGCCTCGTAAATGCTAGTTCGTGGGCAGTTTGGGAAATTTGATCCCGTGAACACCAGGGTGCGAACCCCGAGCTTGTCCAGGACCTCTTCCAGGCATGTCTTGTAAAACGCACCAAATCGGCTTTTGTAGATTATGCATTCCGAAGGCCCTATCCATTGTGGCTTCCCACTCAAAAGCAAGGGAATATCAAGCTCAACATGCTCCTTGAGTAACGCTCCGGCCAATTGGCACCCTTTCGTGCCGGCTAGAACGGGGCCTCTCCTTGATATTACTGAAGCTCTTCTGAATGGTTCCACATTGGATCCATCAGGAAGATATATTCTCACTATGTGAATTACAGGAAGCCCCTTCTCCCTAAAGGCATTGCATAACTTTCCTGCTATTTCAGAGACGCTTTGGTTTTCTTCCCTTCCGAAGGGGCTTCCGGGAAGGAAGTCTTCCTGGATGTCAATAGTTATAAGGCACGATCTTTTCATGAGGTTTCCTCCCTTTTGGGTGAATAAGGCATCGCAGTGCAGGAACCTCTCCATGGGCAGATTTTGCAGTTGGATCTTTCGGGCTTGAAGGGTCCATGGGCAGCTAGCGAAGCTACTTCCACGATTTTTTCCTCTTCCTCCTCAAAATTTAAGGAGTTTAGTAACACCTTTTCCATGACAGCCTCAGGAAGGTGGTAAATGCCAAGCAAACTTGGGGCTTCTGCAGTTATCTTCCAGAGGGCCACCCCATAGAAGATGAGCTGATCCCTGTAAAGTGCCCGTGATCCTTCTTCTGGCGCGGAGATCTTGTAATCTATGATTGAAAATGCGCCGTTCTCCTCGAAGACAAGGTCCATGTATCCCGTCATCTGCGTCTTGTTCCCAATGCCAACTTGAAAGGGAAGTTCCTTCATGACCTTTCGTGCAGCTTTAACCTTGGATGCCAGTGGGCTATCAAGCAACTTATAAAGCCATTTTTTGATCTCCTTGACGGTTGAACTGTCCCTGTAAGGAGCCCGTAGGTAGGGAGGGATAATCTTGCTCTGTTCTTCTAGTTGTTTGGTATTTTCCGGAAGTAAGAAGTTTAAGGACTCTTCAGTATAATCCCATTCCTTGAGAAGCCAGTGTGCGAGGCTCCCAACGTCGCTTCCACCTCTGCCGTCGTCGGTGGCGGATTCCCAGGGAATGTCCAGCCCTTGGCGATATTTCATTCTGTAAGCATGGGGGCAGAAATTGTAAAGGGAGTAAATGCTGGCCGTAATGTGTTCAAGGAATAGGCCCTCTGACACAGGTTCCTTGCCCAGGATGATGGTTGGCCCTGGCGAAGGCTTATCTTTCCCTGAATCGCCATAAGTTTTATTTTGTGTTTTTTCTTCAGGCGGAGAGAGTATCGTTAGGCTGCTTTCGTCCCCTAAATCCTCCAAGTTAGGGGAAATCAACTCTAGCCATGAATTTTTCTTGGGCTTCAGTTTGTTGTCCTGGTCCAGATGGCATATTCCACATAAGATGAGGGAGTCCTTTGCCCTGGTGCAGGCCACGTATAACAGCCTTTCTTGCTCCTCTAGGAGCTCTTGAGCTTCGAAAATGGAGTGTATGTCTTTGCTCAAGAGCTTTTGTTCCTTTTCAGGTACCCACTCCTCGGGCAGCTTGCTTAAAGTTACCCCAAGCCATTGGGAAGGCAATATTGAGTCATTTTTATTGCCAAAGGCATATTCAAGGCCAGTGACCGCCACAACAGGAAACTCCAGCCCCTTGGCTGCATGTACAGTCATTACCCTTATCATATCGTCGTTATCTCCAAGTATGTCAGCTTCCTGCATGTCTGCTCCTTGGTATGTGGCTCTTTCTATGTAGGCTGCAGCCCCTTCGAGGCTTGGGTCTACATAATTTTCATATTCCCTTACGACATCTATGGCCTTCCGCAAATTGGCTGCTATCCTTCTCCGCTTCCATCTCGGATAAGAGAGAAGGGTAGTGCCTTCTTCCAATAGCGAGGCCAAAGCCCAGGAAGCGCCCTTAACCTTTGCCACTTTCCTGAGCCTCATGAAGGCTTCCCATTTTTGAGGGTGATTCTGCCTGAATAACTCTGATAGTGCTGATTTGCCTTTCTCACATAGCTTTATGAGGGAGGAAGCATCTTCAAGAGAGAGCCCGCTCAAAGGCGAGCTCAGGAAGGATGCCATTGCAAGGTGGTCATTGGGCCTAGCGAGGGCCTTAAGTAAATAGGCTATGTCCTTGGTCTCCCCTCGACTGTAGAAGCTGCGGTTTCCTTCGAAATAAACGGGCAACTGCAACGTTTCTATAAATGCCTTTTCTATGGCTTCATACTGGGTCCTCGTGGGCACCAAAATGGCAAAGTCCCTATATCGGACTGGCCTATGGGCAAAATTGCCTTCCTCGTCCTTGTCCCATATGGTTTTCCCGGTGGCTACGGACTCAGCTATGAAGTTGCCCAAAGCCTCAAGAGAAGTGGATCTTAATTCGTTTGTGTTTACTTTGTTTTCCTTGTCGGAGGGGCAAGCAGCAATAAATATCTTAAAGGGCTCCATGGTGGATTTTTGGCGCCTTGGCCACCATTCATGATGCGTCGGTGCCTTTAGGGCCATGAAACGCTTTTGTATGTCCTTTGCTATGGAGTAAGGCCATATCTTCGAAAACATATTGTTGACTTTTTCCATGACGGCCTCCCTGCTCCTGAAAGATATGTCCAGGTTTATAGGCTTAACGTCAGAGCCATGCTGGGAGTCCTTTATGTATTCCCAGAAAATTTTTGGTTGGGCGTGCCTGAACCTATAGATAGACTGTTGAAGGTCTCCCACTATGAACAACGAAGAGGCTCCCTTTTCCTTAATGGCCTTTAGCATCAAGTCCTGGAGGCCGTCGGTGTCCTGGAATTCGTCTACGAGGACGTGAGTGAACCTTTCAGCGTACTTTTCGTCATCTTGGAGCACCCGGAGGGCAAAGCGGATAAGGTCGTCAAAGGATAAGATGCCTCTCCTGTAACGGATTGTTTGGACATATTTCCATAAGACAGCAAATGTTTTGATTAGGACCTCCCGTGCCATTTTTTCCTCCGCGGGAGAGCCATTCTTTATGAACTGTGCCACCTGGAGCCAGGTTTTGTTGCTCTCCCTATAGTCCCTCGCGGTCATGTTTATTGCATCTTCCAGGAACTCGTCGGCAGCCCTTTTGGCATTTCCGTTATGAAGAGCTTTTAGCGGGCCATCCTCTCCCCAGAGAGATATGATGAAATCTGCTGCATTTTCTTCGTTTATGGGATCTTTCCATGTGCTTTCAAGCATAAGGAGCCGTTTGGAGAACTTAGCTTTGTCCTTTTTGAGGTCAATCTTGCTTTTAATGTAAGGAATAAGCTCTTCAATCCACATTTTTTGCGCGCTTCGCCAATCTTCAAAGAACCTTTTTATGAGCAGGCTTTTTGTTTTTTCATCAGTTTCTTCTAGGTTTTCTGTCATCTTCCAGGCATCTTCGGGGGTTGTCCCTTTGCTTCCGTGAGAGCTCATGAAGCTTTTTGCTGAGGAAGCAATGGCTTCTGCTCCGAAGGTGTTAAGCAGATCCAAGAGCCTAGGGGAGTTTAAAGTTTCCCGCGCTCTTTCTTTCCATTCTTGCGGCAGCTGGTCAATGATGGCTTCTGCCTCTTGGTAATCTAACGCTCTCTCAATGGAGAGCCAGAGGGCGGCATTTTCTGCATTCGTAATAACCCTTGCATTTGGGTCCAAATCCAAAGACAAGCCGCATTCTTTCATTACCCTCATGGAAAAGGAGTGAATGGTGGAAATATAGGCATCATCTATCCTTTCCAAAAGATTTTTAAAGGTATCCGACATGGGTGGAATATCATTGGCTAACTTCTTTAGTATCCTCTCGATTCTTTCCTTCATTTCAGAAGCTGCCTTTTCGGTGAAAGTGATGGTCAATATATTGTTCAATGGAACAGATAGGGCAGAGGCAATCCATATAAATCTCCAGGCGAGGGTAAGGGTTTTCCCTGAGCCAGCCCCAGCGCTGACAGATATGAGCTTCTCCGTGGAAGTCACAGCCTCTAATTGGCTTTCTTCCAGCTTTTCCACGGTTTTTAAATAATCAAGGAGGATTTGTTTTTTATCTGGAGACTTTTTACCCATTTTCCTCTGTCCCTCCAGCTTTTGCTTCGTGTTTTCTGCAAAGCCCAATGTAGCCGCACATTCCGCAGGTTTTAGAGTTGTAATTGGGAAGGAATGTGCCTTCCTTTAAAGCTTGAGCCATTTCAGCAAGTTTTCCTATGGCTTCCTCTTTGGCATCCTTGAGAGGCTTGTTCCTCTTGCCTTTTACCTTGAGCTCATCCGAGTCGCTGATGATGGTAGCTCCTCCGTCGCTCATGCCGAGGTATATAACTCCCTTTACTGGAGGGGCGCTTTCCTTTTCTTCCCATGCAAGGGCATAGGATGCCAATTGAAGGGCCTTACTGTAGCTTGAAGCTTTCCCCAGCTTGTAATCGTAAATAATTACACCGTCATCTAATATGTCCACCCTGTCACATCGGCCACTGAAGGGCATATCACCTACGGTGATGCTAACGGTCTCTTCCGTTAATTGCCCCTTTTTGGTGTTTTTAAGCCTTTCTTCTAGTTCCTCTTGGACCTGGCAAAGCCTTTTTGCCTGGAATTTAAGCCGTTTGTTATGCCTGTATAATGGCCCCTTGGGGTTCAAAAGTTCGGGGTAATACTCTTGCAGCTCTTGTTCCCATATCGTGTCGATTATCTGTTCCAACGGCATGCCAGTCTCGCTTTTCCGTTTCCATGACTCTTCCCAGAGGTGGTGAATAAAGGTTCCCGCTTTCCGGGGATCAAAAAGGCCTACAATGGGCTCTTCTATTTTCAAGTGCCTTGCCACAAAATACCTGAAAGGGCAATCACACCAGATGTCCAGGTCGCTCAAGTTAGCTTTTGTTATTTCCTTTTTGGCTTTTGCCGTGGGTAGCTCTTTGCCTTCTGGCAATCTATCCTTTGGGGTAGAGGGCTCGTCTATCTCTCGCACTTCTATGGGCAGTATGCGGAAATCCTCATCGGAAGGGATGACGTCTTTTAATCCCTTAATTATGGGCTCCTCGCCGAGGCTTATCACCCAGGGTTCTGTGCCTTCGGCGGCCTTCTCGAAGAAGGGGGACCTTCTTAATGGCCTCCCTGCATCGTCCTGAAGGGGCCTGCTTACCACAGTGACGGACTTACCGCAGCATAGAAGCCTCCGAAACAGGGCGTGCCTTTGTTGCCGGATCTCTGAGAGCAAGGGCAGGTGGAAGGCCCCCAGTTCCAGGGATGGATCTTCATGTAGGCTTTCTCGCTCTTCGTCGGTCAAAAGAGGAGATTGGCGAAGGTTTCCTGGCCAGGAGGATGAGTCGCTTCCCGTAAGTATCCATACATCGTGGTAGGTTAAGACTGGAGGAGTCGCGGTGTATATGGATACGGAATTCTTGATCCTGGGGCCGCGCCATAGGTTTGACCTTTCGGCCCACGCTGAAAGGAATGCTATAGCGTCATCCTTTTGAAGATGTACATGGCCTGCTGCGCCGAGGTTCGGCTCAACCTCCCTTATCTGGATGGCCTTTTCCTTCAGTTCCTTCAAGGCCTCGTTTAACTGGCGTGCTTTTTCGTCCAGCTCTGGGAAGTTTAGGGTTTCGGAAGATATGTTCATTCCCCACTCGGAGTTTTTATTATCCATTCCTGCCAGTGCCATCAGCTCGTCGAAAAGTTCTGTCGGCGAGCCCCCTGATTCTATCTTCTGTGCGAACTTGACGATCCTGTCAAAATGTTTCAATGCAGAAGGAGCGTTAGAGGACAGGAAAGTTCTCCACCCATCTATGCCCTTAGGCAATTCGTCCATGGCTTTATCCAGGGGGAACGATTCCCCTGCCATGTAAGGAGAGGCAAGGAGCCAAGCTGTATCCTCAGTGGGGAAGTTACTGCAATGCAGTTCCCAGGCTTTTTGTGCACCTTGCCATAAGAGGGTGCAAGCCACGGCTGGGCCGTTTTCAAGGAAGTATGGTATGTTGTATCTTTGTAATGCTTCTTTCAGGGTCGAGAGGCGAGAGGATTCAATCATCATGCCTATCTTGCCCCAGCCGGGAAATGGCAAGCGGCTGGTTTCCATGAAGGGCCCTTTATTTTGTGACCACAGCACCAGGTAGCGGGCCAAAAGCTCCAGTTCAAGGCGCTGGTCTCCCAAGACTGTTTCTATGGTGTTGACGGTATCTTGCTCATTTAAAGTTACAATTTCATCAGTTATGGATTTGAGTTGTTCCTTTGCGTCGTGAATATCAAGGCCTGTTTGGGGCTTGAGTATAGTGATATTGGCTCCCAGGTCTTTTAGGCTTCGCACTAGCAAGAGCTGGCCGTGGGTAAAGCTCAAAAAGCCAGCGAACACGAAGTGGTAGTTCTTGAGCCACCTATGGGCAGAAAGGGGAGTTTTCTCAAGGAGCGCCCTCACGCTTGTAGCTGTCTGGGCACTGTCCATGAGGTTGTTGTCATCAAGATATTGAACGTAATCGTGGTATAAGCGGCATAAAAGTTTTTGGGCAGTGTCAAGAGGGCATTTCCCCTTTTCACATCTTTCGCAGCCGTTGAGTTTGGCAAGGTGTTCTGGCAGTACCTCCTCGCGAAGCAACTCCCTCAAGGTTTTCCCTAGCAGGTCGACAAAGCCCTTTCTTTTAAAGGAAGGGGGAACCTTTGATTCTGCCTCTTTTATCACGTTTTTGAGTATGTAATTGACCACAAGCCAATGGTCGGGAGGGTCAATCTGGCGCCTCAAGCTACTTGATGGAGCCTGTAATTGCGAAGCGGCCTCCCGATATAACTCCTCCCACCGTATTATCTTGCGGTGCTTCCCCAAGAGGGAAGAGTCGGAAGATAACATCTCTTCCAGTATTCGCACATCGCCACTGCTTGGCACAAGAATATAGCACCCCCTGGGAGCACCGTTGATTAATTTCCTTAGCAGGGCAGAGGAGTTGTGGAAGAACTTATATTCAACTAATTGAACAGACATGGCCACCTCCAAAAGGCTGCTGGATATTTAAGTATTACCCTCTTATTTTACCAGCAATCCTTTTAAGGAGGCGGTTGAAGTTTTTTAATGTCCAAGTTCAAGCATTAACGGAAGCCTTCAAAAGGGCCTCTCCAGAGCATATCGTTGGGCAGGCTTTCGAAGCGTTCTTCCAAGGGCCAAGTAGCGAAATTTCTGGCGTTTGTTAATGACTGATAAGCGGCCTTTGGCTTTTGAGTTTGTTTTCTCATCTTCTCTTTTTTCATTGTTATCCCTCCTCTTTGCTTTGCTCAAAATGCTGAAGCTCAAAAACAAAAAGCCGGAACCCTTTTGGGGTTCCGGCTCCTTGCGCTTAGGTTATGCCTAATCGGCAGGTGCACCAGGAGGGAACCCAACGGTCAGTACGAGAATAATAAGGCTAATTATTACGTTAAGCTTGCAAGCAAAAATGCTCTTTTCTGCCATGAAAGGTACCCTCCTTTCTATTTCATTTAGTATAAGGTCTGAATTTTCAGATAATTCTATAATGAAGAAAGAAGCTTGTCAAAAGGTATATTGCATGCACGGGTTTTGGCATTAATAGGTAGTCTTCCTTTTTGTTGGGATTTTTGCGTTGAAGCTACCAAATAGAGGTGGTGTTCTGTTAGACTATTGAAATTGGGGAAAACTGTAAGAAGCTGGATGTGTAGTTCTATATTTGCGGTGGGAGGAGTTGGGCGTGAAGTTGCATGAAAACGTGAAGGGTTCTGAGGCTCTTAGGAAGGCTTATCGCTACAGATGGATAGTATGGGGTTCCATGGTTTTGGCTTATATGGTGGTTTTCTTTCATAGGTTGGCGGCGGGAGTAGTTAAGGAGGATATAATCAATACCTTTGGCTTGTCCTACACGGAGTTTGGGAATCTGGCATCCATGTACTTTTATGCATATATGATAATGCAAGTGCCTGTAGGAATCCTTGCTGACACATTGGGAGCCAGGATCACTGTGTCCACAGGAATGCTTATTGCAGCTGTTGGCTCAGTAGTATTTGGCCTGGCGAAGAGTGTTTTTGCCATTTTCTTAGGCCGGTTCCTTGTAGGTATAGGCGTTTCGGTAGTTTTCGTCTGCGTGCTGAAAGTCCAATCCCAATGGTTCAGAGAGGACGAGTTCGCTTCTGTTTCAGGGGCAACCAACCTTATAGGCAACCTGGGAGGGCTCGTAGCCCAAACTCCTTTGGCTGTGATGGTGGTAGCGTTCACCTGGAGGTACACCTTTGTTGGCATTGGGGCCCTTTCAGCAGCCTTGGCGATCATGTGCTTTGTTCTTATTCGCAATAAGCCTCAGGATATGGGGTTCCCTCCAATACATGAAAATGGTTCATTGGAAGAAAATAAAAAGGTAAGCATTACTAGCGGTCTCATGGAGGTAGTTAAAGATATACACCTCTGGCCGTGTTTTTTGTATGTTCCTTTGGTGGCGGGGGCCTACATTGCCTTTACTGGTGCATGGGGCGTTCCTTTCCTTTCAGAGGTGTACGGAATGTCAGCCAAAGAAGCTTCTGGCTTCATAATTATGGCTGTTTTAGGGGCCATGCTGGGTGGCGTTTTTATGGGATGGGTTTCCGATAAGCTGAAAATGAGGAAACTCCCGGTGGTTTTGGTCAGCGTAGCTCAGGTTTTATCTTGGGCAGGGATTGTCTTTTTAGCGGGAAAGCCAATTAATGGTATTCTTCTCAAGGGCTTGTTTTTCGTTATGGGGTTCACATCCATGGGTGTAGTGGTGACCTGGGCAATAATAAAAGAGATGAGCCATCCGGAGAGGACGGGAGTGGCAATTTCGGTCATGAACATGATAACTTTCCTAGGGCTTGCTATTTATCCACCCCTTATGGGCAAAATTATAGATATTTTCAAGGCTTCAGGCCCAGCTTACGCTTACAGGAGCGCCTTTATGTTCTGTTTGCTTGCCACTGCTGTGGCTTTGGGGTTGATTTTCCTTGCCAAGGAGACAGGATGCAAAAATATATATGCTACCCGTAAAGGGTTAAAAAAATAAGACAAGGTTACTCGTTACTTTTCTCATAAGTGTACTTGATTCCTTCAAAGGGTTCAGGGTCTAGGCGGCTCGCCAGGGTCACCTTGTCTTCTGTTTGTTCTATTTTGTCCAGGGTTAATGGGAAGATAAACTCGTTCAGGTCTATGACAGGCTGTATCTGGGATATGGCCTTTTCGGTTATGCTTTTGGGAAGGTCTACTTTGTTGACACGCATGACGTAATCTGCTAGCCAAAGCTCTTTGCCCTTGTGGATCTCAAATCTTCCTTCAAGCTCTATTAGGATGTCCAGCTTGAAGAGAAATTTAGTCAGGTAATATCCCCTGACGTAAAGGCCGCCATCCCTGAAGTCTAAAAGAAGGTCGTGCCAGTGGCCGTCATTGTCGCCAAACTCCTCGCTGAGGAGAGCCTTGTTTACGTCCTCTTCAAGTATGGTGGCTTTTGCCTTTATGTCCAGCATATTTCTTACATCTGGTGGTTCAGTGTCCCAGGTGGAGGGTGGAGTAAACCCCACATCTATAGCTTCGATAGCCAGGTGAGCGATCCTTACGCCACCTATATCGCAACCTATCAGATTCAAGTATATATGTCCAACTTTGCCGTTTTCGTCCGGTTCCTGGTTTAGGATCAATTCCATCTTTTCCGGCTTCAGGCCTTCGATGAACGCTTCGTAAAGTTTTTGCGATGCAGGGGCATTTCCCTCTTGGGCGCTTGCCGGAATAGATATAGCAAAAGCTAAAAAAGCGATGATTATGGTAATAAATACATTAATAGCTTTTTTAAAGCTGTTCATTCTCCATCTCTCCAATTTTGTGGGTTTGGCACGTCATGCTTTCCCTATAGGCAGCTTTCGGAAAGTGCTTGCTAGATCCGTGAGTTCGTTGCCATCTAGACGGTTCAAGATGATTCTATTTTGAGGCTTTGCCCCTATAGTTTTGTAGAAGGCTTGAGCCTTTGTGTTCCAGGTGTGGACGCACCATTCCAGGCGCCTTCCGCCTATCTGTAGGGTTAGATGTGCAAGGTAAGATAAAATGATTTTTCCTATGCCTTTGCCCCTATGAGCAGGTTTTACGTATAGGTCCTCAAGATATACTCCAGGTTTTCCTTCAAAGGTGGAGAAGTTATAAAAGAAAAGGGCGAAAGCTATAGGCTCGTCCTCTATGCAACCAAAGATAACTTGCGCCCTGGGATTTTCACCGAATAGGTGTTCTGTAAGCGAATCTTCGGAGGCCTTTACTTCCTCGAGCAACCCTTCATGCTTGGCAAGTTCCCGTATGAATTGCAAAATAGTTGGAACGTCCTCTTTAGTAGCCTCTCTAATATAGAAATTTTCTACTAAATTTGTCATTTTTCCCAAAACGGTGTCTCCTCCTCAGAACAATTCCTATTATACATAAAAGTGAGAATTATTATAAATTGTTTATTGTCGTGATAAACTAAGGTCATGACTGAAAAGAGAACGCCTTTTAACGGCGGAAGCGAACTAAGAAAGAAAGCTGAGGAACTTCTTCAAGCTGGGGAAACGAAAGATGTGAGAGATAAATGGCTGGCCCTTGCAGAGGAAGCGGCCCAGGAGGGGGACTACTTGCTGTCCGAGTACGCGTACAAAAAGGCCTTGGGATTGAGGGTCCTGTGGTGAAGCTTTCGCCTGATATTCAAAAGCCCTATAAGGCCGTAAAGGGTTCCCCCGTGAAGGCCGTCTTTCAGGAGAGGCTGAACCGCTTTGTGGCCCTATGCAGGGTGGGTTCAGATGTGGTAAAAGCTCACCTGCCGAATCCAGGCAGGCTGTGGGAACTTCTCTATGAAAATTCGGAGCTTATTTTGGAAAAGTCCAGTAGCGTAAATAGATCCACTAGCTATACGGTGGTGGCGGTAAAAACTTCCAAGGGCCCTGTCATGCTCCACACCCATAGGGTCAACAGTGCCGTTGCATGGCTGGTTGGCAGGGGGAAACTTTTTGGGTTTGAGGACCATAGGCTCGTTGGAAGAGAAGTGACCTACGGGGAGCACAGGTTTGACTTGCTTATGGACGGTCCCCAAGGCAAGGTGTTAGTGGAGGTAAAGTCATGCACGCTCTTTGGAGAACTTTTGGCCATGTTTCCTGACGCTCCTTCTGCAAGGGCCGTAAAGCATGTAAGGCATCTTGGGGAACTTTCGAGGCAAGGCATAAAGACGGCTGTGGTTTTTGCCGTTCAGGTCCCGCAGCCCAAGTTTTTCCTGCCAGATTTTCATACCGATTACGATTTCGCTAGGGCCGTCTTGGCTGAAAGGGAACATGTTAGGTTTTCCCCCGTTGCGTTGAAGTGGAGCGAAGAGAGCCTTAAGCTGAGCGAGTGCTCAAGTGGCATTGAAATTCCATGGAAGCTACTGGAGGAATGGTGTGTAGATGCCGGAAGCTACGTTGCCATATTTGAGGCAAGGGGCAGCAAATCCTTTCTAAAGGATGGTTTTTACTGCGTCGCCAAGAACGCAAGGAAAGGCCTCAACTCAGCCGTAGCAAGGGTTAACAGAAAAGCTTGTGTGCCTCACACAGCTTTAGGCACGATGGGGGATAATCTGAAAGTGGTGGGTGTTTTGCCCATCAGGGGCAAGGAAAGGATACCCCACCTGGAAGAGGGCCTGGCTTCTGTCGGCATCCCGATCCCGGAGCACAAAGAAGGCGGCGAAGGTCGGCTGGTCTATTTCCCCAATAACCCCTTGAGGAACAAAGCCTTCATAGACTTACTCCTCAAGTACAGGATCGAACGCCTGGAAGAGAGGATTTTGTCCTTAAATACCCCCTAGGGCTTGACGGTCAGAAAAAGTGTGGTAATATATGCACATGATTTGTTATGCCCATAACAAAAATCACGAAAGAAAAGTGGAGATATTGAAGGCCATGGCTCATCCAGTGAGGTTGGCCATACTGGAAAAGCTAAGGTCAGGTGATATGTGTGCCTGCGTCATAGCAGATATGTTCGAAAGCGACAGGACCACTGTCAGCAAGCACCTGGCCATATTGAAAAAGGCGGGCCTTGTGGAGGACGTGAAGGAAGGAAGAAACATAATATATCGCCTCAAGATGCCGTGTGTCCTCGATGTGATGCCGTGCATCGAGAAGGTTATAAAGCTGGAACGAGAGCGAAAATGCTAAAAGCGAGGTGTAGGTAATGAAGATCCAGATATTAGGCACAGGATGCCCTAAGTGCAAGAAGCTAGCCGAGACGGCGGAAAAAGCGGCCAAGGAGCTGGGGGTGTCCTATGAGCTGGAGAAGGTAACAGACATTAACGACATCATATCCTTTGGGGTCATGGCTACTCCCGGTCTGGCAGTAGACGGAAAGGTCCTGGTTGCTGGAAAGGTTCCGTCTGTGGAGGACGTCAAAAAGATGCTTCAGGGTGCAAACAACTAGGTAAGTGTTCATAAAACAAGCCAAGAAACAAGCCAAGGCCCTGGCCGACAGGCGAGGGCCTTAAAAAAGCAATATATGTGCAAATACTTTCACATAATACCATTATCTCGAGTAGGGGTGAAGATAAAATGAACTCAGAGCTCAAAAAGTTTACGTACCTTCTTTTGGCATTTCTTGCCTTTTACTACATGCCTGTAGAGAGCGCAAGACTTCAGAGTGCCGCAGTAGAGGCATTGGCCATGCTTCATGAATATGCGAGGCAGCATGTCCTTTTATGCCTTGTTCCGGCGTTTTTTATTGCTGGTGCGATAAGCGTGTTTATTTCTCAGCAATCGGTGATGCGATATCTTGGAGCTGGCGCTAAAAGGTGGGTTGCCTACTCAGTTGCTGCCGTTTCGGGCACAATCCTTGCCGTTTGCTCCTGCACGGTGCTTCCCCTTTTTGCAGGGATCTACAAGCGCGGGGCGGGCCTTGGGCCGGCGACTGCCTTTCTTTATTCAGGGCCGGCCATAAACGTGTTGGCCATCATCTTGACGGCTAGAGTCCTTGGATTGGAACTAGGGGTTGCAAGGGCCGTTGGTGCCATATCTTTCAGTGTCATAATAGGGCTTCTTATGGCAACTATTTTCCATGAAGAGGAAGCTAAAAGGCAGGAAGCTTTTGCGGCTTTTCCAGAGCCCGAAGAGGGCAGGCCTTTATGGAAGACCGTTTGGTTTATGGGGAGCATGGTGCTGTTTCTGGTTTTTGCCAATTGGGCAGCTCCGAAGGTCCCTGTAGGTTTCTGGGCGGCGGCCTATAGGATCAAGTGGTATGTTGCTGCGGGCGCTTTAATCTCTACCGTTGCAAGCGCCTGGCTTTGGTACACTAGGGACGAAAGGTCTGAGTGGTTCCAGTCCACATGGGGTTATGCCTTGCAGGTGTTGCCACTTCTTTTCGGGGGCGTTTTGGTGGCAGGGTTTCTTCTGGGAAGGCCAGGGCACGAAGGTCTGATTCCAGGCGAGTGGGTAGCGTCCCTTGTGGGAGGCAACTCGCTGTTCTCCAACTTCTTCGCTACGGTAGCTGCGGCTTTCATGTATTTTGCGACGCTGACGGAAGTGCCTATATTACAGGGGCTTATAGGTGCAGGAATGGGCAAGGGCCCGGCGCTGGCATTGCTTCTTGCAGGGCCTGCTTTGTCGCTTCCCAACATGCTCGTAATAAGGAGCGTCCTTGGGACAAAGAAGACTGTCGCCTATGTGGGATTGGTGATAATTCTTTCAACTATAGCTGGTATGATCTTTGGTACAGTTTTCAGTTAAGGGTATGGAATAAATAAGGCGCAATTGTATAAGCCTGAGCTAATGTCGTTGAGGAGGAGAAAAAATGGATTGGAAAAAAGCCAGTAAAGACGAAATAGTGTGTTACTGCCAAGGGGTAACCAAGGGTGAGATAGTTAAGGCCATGTACGAAGGAGCAACTACCCTGGAAGAAATAATAAAAAAGACAAAAGCAGGAGTCGGTGGTAAATGTAAAGAACTAAATCCAAGGGGTAGGTGCTGTCACCCCGACATTGAGGAAATTATGTCCATATATGGAGAGGCCGTGAGTAATTTGAAAAAATCGTCCTGCTGTGGCCCTAGTTGTTCCTGTTCCTAGCAGATGTAAAAATCATTTCCGAAAAAATAAAGGCTCCCCGGCAAAAAAAGGGGAGCCTTTTTGTGTGCAATTTTGCTTATGGCATGGTATCCTTTACGCTGAGAGGGTGATATGGTGATTACGCCTTTGACTACAAAACAAGTTCTTATTGCAGATAGCTCAATGCTTTTGGCCGCAATATTCTGGGGCTCTGGTTTTGCTGTAACTAATTGGCTTTTAGGATACATGTCTCCTCTGTGGCTTTTGGCGATAAGGTTCCTTGCGAGTGGGATAATTTTGTTCTTTTTCCTATGGCAGAGGGTCAGGAAGCTGAGGAAGGAGCACTTAATCTTAGGAGCACTTCTTGGTGTAGTTCTTGCAGCTACCTTCATAGCCCACATAATAGGCCTTATATATACTACGCCGGGGAAACAGTCCTTTATAGCGGGAAGTAACGTGGTCATGGTTCCTTTCTTGTATGCCCTTTTCTACAGGAGAATGCCATCACTTCTGGCCACCATTGGGGCTTTCGTAACCACTGTAGGGCTTTTGGTAATGGCCTTTACTCCTGGAATGAGCTTTAACCTAGGAGATGGGCTTTCCCTGCTTTTGGCTGTGGGAATTGCCTTTCACGTCATGTTGGTAGGAAACTTGAGCAGGCGAATGGACCCTGTGGCCTTAACGGTGGTGCAACTTTTTGCCAGTGGGGTATTTCTTCTGTTTTTGGCTTTGATCCTGGAGCCTTTGCCCGCCTTTAGTGATGTTGCCTCCAGGGCCTGGTGGGGCCTTGCGTACGTTGTCGTCTTTGTTACGGTAATTCCCTTTTTGATTCAGACTGTTGCACAAAGGTACAGCCCGGAAACTCACGCAGCCATAATATTGTCCATGGAAAGCCCCTCTGGATACATAATAGCCATACTTTTAGGGCAGGAGATTCTAAACTCGCAGATAGTCATAGGAGGCATCTTGATTTTGGCTGGAGTCATACTTGCAGAAACAGAGACATTTTTAGTGAGGAAAAGGAAATGAACCAGATTAAAAAACTGCTTCCCAAGCTCATGATAGCAAATTTTGGAATTATGGCCTTCAGCCAGGTGTATTTTCTTTTGCCTATGTATCTTTCCGACAAGGGGATAACTGACCCAGGAGCAGTTGGTTGGATTTTAGGGGCTTTCTTTTTCGCCAGCACGTTTCCCAGGCCATTTCTGGCTTACTTGGTAGAGGCATTACCTCTTAGAAGGCTGGTGTTTGCTGCTTCTTTTCTTTGTTTTTCGGCAGGTGTAGGAATAGTTTGTTCCAAAGCCGTGGTTCCCTTGATTTTTTGGAGGCTGCTTGCGGGGTTAGGTTTTGGGCTATTTCTTGTAGCTTTGACTACTTATCAAACTTTCGTGATTCCAGAGGAAGTAAGAGGCAGTGCCTTTGCCTTGATAACCGTGGGTTCCATCTTTCCGTTCATCGTGGTTTTGCCCGCTGGGGACTTCATGCTGCACAGAGGCATGGGGGGGCTTTATATATGGCTTGCGCCTCTGATGGCATTAGTCTGTGCCTTTGTTTCATTGACGCTGAGGCCAGCGAAAAGAGGCCAAAAGCAGGAAAAAGAAAACTGGGGAAGCTGGAGGGAGCTTTTATCCCTCAAGTTGGTGAAAGGTTACCTGGTTTCAGCTGTGATTTATGGTTTGACTGATGCTGCTATCATATCCGTTACGTCATTGGCCATGGAGAAGGATCTTCCGCCTTCTGCTTTTATGGTCCCTTTTGCATGGGGGGCACTTCTTATAAGGCTCTTGGGTTTCAAGATTTTGGACATAGTACCCAAAGGGATTCTTGCTTCTTTGGTCATAGGGGTAAACGCGATTGGACTTATAGGAGCTGCACTTGCCTCCAACAATTTGATTTTTGGAGTCTCTGGGTTGATTTACGGGATTGGTGTGGGAATAGGGTTTCCTCTATATCTGGCCCTGGTTGGTGAGGTTGCACCAAGGCACTTAAGGCCAAAAGCAACCGCCTTGGCCTGGTTCCTCCTTGACGGTTGCTATTTTGTTACTCCTATTATATTCGGTTACCTTTCTGAGTTCCTTGGTGCAAGCGGGGCTTTCAGGGCCCTTCCAATCTTTTTGCTGGCTGCGGCTTCCCCCGTGTATTTCTTTTGCTGGCGTTCTTTGGTCAAAAAGGAGCTTCAGCGGTAGCTTTCCATCAGGTGCTGAGCCTTGATGAGCAAGCCAAGCCCTTTCCCCCGCTCCGATAGCATCTGTTTGTAGAACGAATTGAACCCCCCTGGAAGGCTTTCAAACTTGAGGATCCAGCTCTCTTCCCAATCAGGATTTTGTGGGAAAGACTTTACGATCTTGGTACCCGTCAAGGTCTTTCCTTTGGACAAGTCATCCTCCAAGGCCCTTATGGCTAGAAGGCTTAAATTTGCGGCGCGGGTTAGGTGTTTGCGGGACTCAAGCAGGCAAACTCGGGTTTTTTCTGGAATTACATCGGGGACCTCAACAGAAGCTAAAGCGTTCCTTGAGCCCATAAAGGCCTTAAAGGCCTCGTCGAAGATTTCCTTTGGTAAGGGGCCTCTTGTCGATATTATTTTTTGCCTTATATCAAGCCATGTTTCCTCGCAGATCTGCCATTGGGACCTAAGGGATGAATCTACTGCTACAAAGGCTTCCTGCCCCTGGAATACTACAGGTTGCTTTACCCTTATTAGCAGGTTGAGATTAGAGCGTTTGACCGAAAGTAGCATAGAGCGATGGTTGTAAGGTAACTCAGAAAACTCCTCCATAAGCCTCTCTGTAGATAATGTTCCAGCAGGACAAAAATCTACAGCCTTTATTATGTCACCGGGAAGGAGGCCAGAGGCGTAGGGAAGGGAGTCCTCAACGACGTCCTTGACTAAAAAGCCCCCAGTGGATTCCTCTAAGATTAGCCCGGGAACTAAAGGCTGCAAAGACTCCTGGCAAAAAGCAGGAATAGAAGGCGCAAGCCCTATTAGAATGATGCCAAACAAAAGCAGGAATTTACTCATTCTCATAATATCATCTCCTCCTGTACACGGAGTACTTTACCTTTTAAGTATAGCCTAATTAGTGAGAAAAAGTAAAACTTGCTTTTTAGTGCGGGACACATTCCCATCCATCTATTTTGCCGAAACTCAGCTTTCCTCCCACGAATGTGTATAGTGCTTTGGTCTCTCGCAGCTTCATTGTCTTGATGTTTCTTATGTTGCTGTCTAAAATTACCAGGTCTGGAATCATGTTTGCCTTAATCTTGCCGATTTTTTCTTCAAAGCCGCTTGCTTTTGCAGGGTTTACGGTGTACATTTTGAGAGCTTCGCCAATGGATAGCTTTTGTTCAGGAAGCCATCCCCCCTCTGGGAAGCCCTCATCGTCCGTTCTTTCTACGGCTGCCCATATCCCTCTCATAGGATTTGTTGACTCTACTGGTGCGTCGCTTGAGCCAGTGAGGAGTATGCCAGCGTCCATCATGCTTTTCCATGCGTAGGCCCAGCTTAGTCTTTCTTTGCCTATTCTGCTTTCGGTTATCTTTATGTCGCTAGGGACGAAAACAGGCTGAACATCTCCTACTACTCCAAGTTGTGAGAGTTTTGTTATCTGATCAGGCCTACAAACTTGAAGGTGTACCGCCCTGTGCTTGAGCCTTTTAGGGAGCTCCCCTAACGATTTTGTTGCCTCTATTGCCTCAATGAGTTGATCGAGCGCTGCATCACCTATGGCGTGGCTTTGGGTTTGAATTCCCTGTTTATGGCACTCTAGTATTAGATGGGTTAGCTCTTCTTTCGAATAGTTAAGGACACCTGTAGTTGAAGGCTCGTCGGCATAAAAAAAGGACATACCTGCAGTTTTTGCCCCTAATGAGCCATCAAGGAAGAACTTGCGTCCTCCATAGGATAACCATTCGTCATGCCTTGGCAAAAATTCTAGATTTTCTGGTGGCTCGTCGCTGTACAGGTGAACCCTGACGGGGAGTCTACCCTCTTTTTTGAGCTCCAAAAAGGCTTCTACATTTTCTTTGAGGCCGTAGGATGCCGCACTGCAGGGGTTTAAAGAAGTCAGGCCAAAAGAAGCAAGAAATTTGCAAGCTTCTAGGATTTGTCTAGTTTCTTCTTTTTTGTTGTATAAAGATTTCTCCATAGCCTGAACTATGGGCTTTGCGGCTCCTTCGATCAAAATTCCTGTGAAGTTGCCTAAATTGTCAAAGATGGCCCCCTCTGTAGAAGTTGTTACAAACAAGTTACCTTCTTTTAAGGCCCGGGAGTTCGCCACATGAAGATGGGTACACACTCTTTCTAGCACTACCGGATTTGGCGCACCGAGGTTATCTAGTTCCTTCAGGGTTGGAAGGCTGTCGTCTTCCCAGGAAGAATTATCGAAGCGTACACCATAAATCCATTGGTCAGGTCCAAGCTCTAAAGATTTCTTTTTTATCATGTCGTAAAGCTCTTGTTTGGATTTTGCTCCTGAAAGGTCTAGTGCCTTAAGTTGCCTTGATAGGGCCGTAAGGTGCAAATGAGAGTCGTACATGCCAGGTATCACAGTTTTACCTTCCACATCCAGTTTCAGGGCTTTTGAAGCGAGGGGATGATGCTTTACTTCCTCGAAAGTCCCTACAGCCTCTATGCGAGAAATCGTAAAAAGGACGGCCTCTGCTTTTGGTTTTTCCTCATCTCCGGTCCATATGTCTCCATTGTAAATGAGCAAGCTTTTACCCACAGCCAACACCTCCTTATAGCTACACGAAAAATAATAAGCGCTTTAAAGCAACACCACAAGGTCGAGTTTATTTCCAAATAGGAAAACAAAATACTAACATAAGAAAATACAATATACATTACATCAATTCGATTGACAAAAGCACAGCTTTATCTGAATATTTAAACAAATGAATTTATGTAAAGTTATTTCTTTTGGAGGTGGAGGAGTATGGCGGTCGAGATTCGCTCATGGAAGGAAGTGCCCTT
>NZ_JACDOB010000017.1 GCF_017656375.1 Thermovirga sp. | reverse complement strand
GCTTTTAGGCCATAAGCCTTCATAAGGTCATCAGGAGCCCCTGATTGCCCAAAAGTGTCCTGAACACCTACAAACCTCATAGGAACAGGCATATCCTGTGAAAGGACCTCGGCCACTGCACTCCCAAAGCCACCCATAACCTGGTGTTCTTCCGCCGTTACTACCGCTTTCGTTTTTCTGGCAGCTTCTATCAATGTCTCCTTATCTATAGGCTTTACAGTGTGGCAATTTATGACTTGAGTTGAAATGCCCTCTTGTGCCAACATCTCTGCTGCGATAAGGGCTTCGTAGACCATTACTCCGCATGCGACAACAGTCACATCTTCGCCTTCTCTGTAGATCTCTGCCCTACCGACTTTAAAAGGTGTTTCCGGCGTAGTTATTACAGGAACCTTTTCCCTGCCAAACCTTATAACTACTGGCCCCTCTATTTGGGCAGCAGCTATGGTTGCCTTAACAGTCTCATGATAGTCACAAGGGACTATAACTGTAACCCCAGGGACAACCCTCGTTATAGCTATATCCTCCAACGCTTGGTGCGTAGCTCCGTCTGCTCCCACCGAGATGCCACCATGCCCTGAACCCACTTTTACATTCAAATTGCCATAAGCAACCGTAGTTCTGAGCTGATCCCAAGCTCTACCGGTACAAAACACGCCATAAGTACTAACAAAGGGTATCTTACCTGTAAGGGACAAACCTGCCGCGAGGCACATCATATCCTGTTCTGCTATCCCAGTCTGAATAAATCTATCAGGGTAGGCGTCTTTGAATAGATCCACTCGCAATGAAGAACTCAAATCTGCCCCAAGTACGACTACGCGCTCATCCATCTCTCCTAGTTTGAGTAATCCGTCTCCATACCCGAACCTAGTGGGGATTTTATCTACATCTTTGTATATGTTCTCCGCCAATTTTATCGTCATTAACAACACCCCCCACAGAGTTCTTTCAAGGCTAAGGCTGCTTGTTCACTATTGGGTGCCTTACCGTGCCACGCTGCATCGTCTTCCATAAACGACACACCTTTTCCTTTTATAGTATGGGCTATTATCACAGTAGGCTTGAAGTGGGTGTGCTTAAACCTCTTGAAGGCTGCAATTATTTCTTCAATATTATGTCCATCAACTTCTATGACGTTCCAACCAAAGGCCTTCCATTTGTCCGCAAGGGGTTCCATGTTTTTAACCTCACACGTCCAACCATCTATCTGAAGGCAGTTATGGTCAACTATGCCGCATAAATTATCAAGCTTGTAATGTGAGGCCGTCATAGCCGCCTCCCAAATCTGTCCTTCGTTAAGTTCACCATCACCCATCAGACAATATACGTCGTTTCTTCTCCTATCCATTCTGAAACCTAAGGCAATTCCAGCAGCAATGGACAACCCTTGTCCTAAACTACCCGTAGAAGCTTCCAGACCTGGAAGTTTTTTCCTATCAGGATGGCCTTGCAACCTGGATCCAAACTGTCTCAGAGTAAGCAACTCCTCCTTCGGGAAATAACCGGCCTCTGCAAGGGCAGCGTACACTACCGGGCAAGCATGCCCTTTGGAGAGAATGAACCTGTCCCTGCCTTCCCATTGAGGGTTCTTAGGATCATGTCTCATTACCTCAAAGTACAGAGCTGTGACTATCTCCACGGCCGACAAAGAACCTCCCGGATGCCCTGAACCTGCAGCTTCGAGCATCTTAATGATATCGCAGCGAATAGCTCGGGCCAGCTCTTCAAGGCGTTCTCTCTTACTTTCTTCCATCTTTTTACCTCCCTTTTAAATATTTGATAATTCCGCAGCAGCATATTTAAAATGTTTTGAAGCCTTTAAATCTCTAACACGATAACGCTCTAGCCTAACCACATTAGAAGAATCCCTCCTGCAAGGACTGACCCTATTTGACCCGCCACATTAGCGCCCACCGCATGCATCAATATAAAATTAGACGGATCCTCTTCCTTTGCCAACTTTTGTACAACCCTCGCTGACATAGGAAATGCCGAAATTCCTGCTGCTCCCACCATGGGATTAACCTTGTTTTTCAAAAATAAATTAACAAATTTAGCAAAGAGAACCCCTGATGCTGTGTCTAGAATAAAAGCTACAAGACCTAAACCAATTATAACTATAGTTTCCTCTCTCACAAAAAGATCTCCCGTCATCATTGCTGCAATAGAAAATCCAAGCAGCAATGTAACTATATTAGCCAGTTCGTTTTGAGCAGCTTTAGCGAGCCTATCCAACACGCCGCACTCTTTTATCATATTGCCAAACATCAAAAATCCTATAAGAGACACCGAAGCAGGAGCTACAATTCCAGCAATTATCGTAACAATTATTGGAAAAAGCACTTTGGTTCGATAGGACACTTCTCTTGAAGCATACCTCATTTTTATTTTTCTCTCAGCCTTAGTAGTTAAAGTTTTAATTACTGGCGGTTGTATTATGGGCACTATAGCCATATATGTGTAAGCAGCTACCGAGATTGGCCCCAAAAGATGTGGCGCAAACTTGTTTGCAACATATATTGAGGTTGGACCATCAGCAGCACCTATTATACCTATTGAAGCTGCTTCTTTTAAATCAAACCCCAAAAACAAAGCTATGCCAAGAGTCAAGAAAATTCCAGCCTGAGCTGCTAATCCAAATAGAAACATTACAGGGCAGGCCAAAAGGGGTGTAAAATCTATCATTGCTCCAACAGCTATAAAAATCAAAAGAGGAAAGAGCTCTGTAGCTATTCCCAAATTAAACAATAGGCTCAATGCTCCTTCATGAGGTACTCCGTTAACAATTTGGGTAATAGCAGAAGATAACGGTAGGTTAACTAATATAGTTCCAAAACCCATGGGCAATAGAAGATTTGGCTCATATTCTTTCTTTACGGCTAACCATATCAGCCCAAATCCCACACCGATCATAATTAACTGTTTCCATGTAAAGCTTTCAGCTAACATGTAAAACCAATCCATTTTTTCTGCCTCCCTTCAGCTAGCAGATCCAACTTCACAAAAAAAGACCTTCGCATGGCACCTGCCACGCCGAAGGTCTCGCTAGCATCCTCAAATGCCGACAGAACCAGACCCCTTGAGGCCGTGCTGGTGATTCTGCCTTCAAGCTACTCCCCTTTGGCTTTGTTACTTTGAATATCAACAAAAAGTAGTTTTTATTTTAGCAATATTCCCATCTTATGGCTACTAGCCTTAAAAAAGCAACTATGTCTTTACAGAGATTATGTGCTATTATCCCTTTAACATAGAAACAACAAAATACTTTAAGGGAAGGTGAGCAACGTATGCACAAGTTAGAAGCGGTAGACCCCGAGGTCTCGGCATTAATTTCCAAAGAATTGCTGAGGGAAAGCACCACTATAGAACTTATAGCCTCCGAAAATTTTGTCCCAGAATGCATAATGGAAGCCCAAGGCAGCGTACTCACTAATAAATACGCAGAAGGTTACCCAGGAAATCGCTATCATGGAGGATGTGAAGTTATAGATCAGATTGAGGACCTCGCTATCAGACGAGCAAAAGAGCTATTCGGAGCTGAACACGCAAATGTACAACCCCACTCTGGAGTAAATGCAAACCTCGCAGCCTATATGGCTCTTCTTAATGTAGGCGATACTATCCTTTCAATGGATCTCAGCCATGGTGGCCACCTCTCTCACGGCAGCAAAGTCAGCATAACTGGAAAGTTTTACAATGCCGTTTTCTACGGAGTCAGTAAGAAGACTGAACAAATTGACCTCGATCAAGTCAGAGACTTAGCAATAGCTCACAAGCCCAAATTGATAGTAGCTGGCTGCAGTGCCTATTCTCGCTTTATAGATTTCGAGGCTTTTCGACGCATAGCAGACGAAGTAGGAGCTTACCTAATGGTTGACATGTCTCACATTGCTGGGCTTGTAGCTGCAGGGGTGCATCCAACTCCGGTACCATGGGCAGATGTCGTAACTAGCACAACTACTAAGACATTACGTGGGGCCCGTGGAGGATTCATCTTATGCCGCAAAGAACACGCTTCTAAGATAGATAAAGCCATCTTCCCGGGAACACAGGGAGGTCCAATATTGCAAAACGTCCTGGCGAAAGCAGTTACATTTAAATTAGCAGATACCGAGGAATTCAAGAAATATGCAAAACAAGTCCAGACCAACGCCCGCAGAATGGCCTCGACACTTCAGGAAATGGGACTTCGCATCGTATCAGGAGGAACAGATAATCACCTCATGCTAGTAGACTTAAGGCCATGGAATCTTACAGGAGTTGAAGCCGAAGAACGCCTGGCAAAGGTCGGCATTACCGTCAATAAAAACATGATACCCTACGACGACAAAAAACCTACAATCACCAGCGGAATTAGAATAGGCACAGCCGCTGTAACATCGAGAGGATTCCTCGAAAAAGATATAGAAGAAATAGCCTCCATTATAGGCAACATACTGGAGGAAAAAGATAAAGCTGACCTTGAACCCTATAAGGAAGCCGTGATATCTCTGTGCCTAAAACATCCTCTTTACATGACTCCTCACGAAATTTCCGCTTCTTTAACACGTATTACAAACGAATAAAAACCAAGGGCCTTCATATCCCGTGAAGGCTCCTTTCGTACTTTTTACAGTATCATATTTCATGTAAAACTTATACTTACAGAGAATAATAATGAGAATAAAAATTCTAGGAACAGAATCACTAGGAGTAAGAGGTTGTTGCTGCCTTATTGAGACAAAAAACAAAAAGATATTAATTGACCCTGGCATTGCATTAGGTTATATGAGGCACAAACTGCTGCCGCATCCTTTCCAAATTGCAGTAGGTGAAAGGATTAGGGCCCAAATTATAGAGTATTGGTCTGTGGCCACATCTATAGTAATCAGCCATTTCCACGGAGACCATGTTCCGCTATATGATGCCAATCCCTACCAACTCAATGTAAAGAATTTAATTGGCTTGAATCCTAACGTAGAAATATACACAAAAAGTGATATGTATCTATCTGACTTGGAATCAAAACGCGCAAAACAGCTATTCAGCATGTTGGGCAAAAAACCCATTGCAGCAGAAGGTAGAAACATGGACAATATGACATTTTCTCAACCTGTAACCCATGGCAATGACCTCTCAACTACAGTCATAATGACGAGAGTGGAAGAAGACCGCGTGTTTGTCCACGCTCCTGGTATCCAATTAATAAACGATGAAGCCATATCCCAAATAATAGATTGGCATCCAGATATCGTTTTCGTCGACGGCCCTCCCTTATATATCCCGAGAGCACTTTCAAAGGATCAAGTTGCAGAAGCCAAACACAACATCAAGAAATTAGCGGAAAGCATAGGCACAATCATTATAGACCACCACATAATGAGGAACTATGAAGGCATAAAATGGATAGAAGAACTATCATGTAAAACAGGAAAGAGAATCATATGTGGTGCAGATTTTATGCATCAGCAAAGAATGCTTCTTGAAGCTTCCAGAAAAGATTTATACGAGAAGATGCCAGTCCCCCAAGATTGGCACACAAAATATGCAAAAGGAAAAATAAGCGCTGATGTTTATTGGGAACAGGGTAAAAAGTTTTACAATGCCAATAGCAGCAGTAGCCAATGTTCTCTCAATTGACCAAGATCAATGCATATCTATTGGTAGATTCCTTGAAATCCTTTTTCACCGAGATATGATAACCGAGCATCTTGGCTAACGAGAATACATCTATGCCAAAGGCCTCCATAGTCGGCCTTCTCATGTATGGGAAACGACACGTATCAACCGATCCTGTGCACTTGTCACACAAATTGCAATTATCAAAAGAAAGGAGAAATGCCTTCTCCATATTATGCATAAATATATTTTTTTCTATATCCAAGAGCTCCTTCTGTTTTCTCATGACCCAGTCCTTCATGAGTTTTGGGCCAGAATCGTAAAAGAGATGAATGAACACTGCCTTCTCATATTCTGCCAAGAGGGCTTTACATTCTCCTATGGTAGGGGCATTGGGGGGACAAGATGCATTTCGCCCGTAATCGGGACAACCATACATGCATTTCATTCTCACCCAATATGACACTGGCATATTTCCAGGGCGTATCCATTTATAATCATCAAATCCCCTGCTTAAAAGAAGCTTATCCACAAACAAGATGCCGTCCGTCAAAAGCTCTCCCATTTATCTTCCTCCTTACGACAACGTGATCCTTTAGTCGTAACCACGAGCATTAATCACCGACACATTCGAATAAACCACAAAATACTGTTCCGGTAAAAAATCGTACTCTTTTTCATACGTGTACCCCGATTCCAACATTTCGTGCATAAGAGCCTTCTTTGAAACGTAATGTCCGAAGATACCACGAAAGCTGAGGAATTTACTTTTCTTATATTCTATAATGGCGATCCTCCCATCAATTTTCAAAAATTTTCTCAGGTTCTTAAAATATTGTATCCTGTCAGGTATATGATGCGTGACATTGCGCATGAATATGACATCAACTTTTTTTAAGGGCAAATTTAACGTGTCATTTGCTAACACTACATGTACATTATTCAACCCCTTCTTGAATGCATTACCTTCGATAAACTTCAAAGATGTCGAATTTGTGTCAACAGCATAAACCCTACCCTCATCACCCACAATCTCAGCAAACCTAAGGGTAAAATAACCACCTCCTGCTCCTATATCAACTATAACCATTCCAGGCTTTAAATCCATGGCTTTCAAGATATCATCAGGTCTACTTTTCTTGTTTGCCGCTTTCCTGTTAAGAGCTTTTGCTTTAAGATTTTTCATTTCGTCACCTAATATATACCTTCCCTTGATAAATAAGGCTTTATATCCAAGACAGGTGTCCCATCTATTGCTTCCAGAGGATGCACTATAATTCCATCTTCCAGTATTTGTTCCAACGTAACCAAATGCAACCCTATCGGGTTAGGTCGATCGGGAGAGCGAGTAGCAAAAACACCGTGTAAAGCAAGACGCCTGTCGCCTTTAGGATGAACCTCCAAAATTTTTCTATCTGCCAGATGAAGCCAGGTTAACACGTATATGCTTTGCCCTTCAGCCAACTTCCTTAACCCAGTGAGGTACTTTGAAAAAATTTCTATCTTGACAGGCGGCAAGATCTCTTCCCCCTGCCTAGGAACCTCCTGCCTTGTCTTAAAAGGGGAACAAACTATTCCTATCGGAAAAAGTTTAAAATACATTTATCATGCACCCTCTTATATCTCATCTGAAATAGCCATTCGCGCTATATAAGTTTATCAAATAAATAAGTATAATAACTAAACAATTATTTCACTCATAAAACAAATTTTAATAATCTGACCTCTGCGGCAATACTTATAATATATTTATGCATCATAGATGAAACATCTCAAATTAAATTCCATATAATATAGACACTAGACAAAAACTACTTGCAGTTTTATAAAGTAACATATCCTTATAGGCGGTGTATATCTATGACATTAGTAACATCTCACAAAATTTTATGGCTCGCTGTAGCCGGTGCAATGGGAGCCCTTTGTAGATACGGGTTAACAGGGCTAATTCAGAAAAACTTGAATATACTTTTCCCCATGGGGACGTTCTTCGTCAACCTTCTGGCGTGTTTTTTCGCTGGCGCTTTATTTACAATTTTTCAAGACAAACTGGAGATGCCAGGGGAAATACGGATAATACTCTTCGTCGGATTTTTCGGAGCCTTCTCTACGTTCTCCACCTTTATGCTGGAGACAACTCAAATGTTGAGAGATGGACAATTTGTATGGGCAATGGCAAATATTATTCTACAAAACACATTGGGAATTATTTTCATGTTTTGCGGTATCATAATAGGCAAATTCATCTGATTCAATTAAGGAGGAAAAGCCATGAAACTCCCCAGGGAAGCTCAACTTCTAAGAATCTTTATAGGAGAAAGCGATAAATATAATGGTAAACCTCTTTACGAAGCCATAGTGACGCGAGCGAGGGAACTCTCCATGGCAGGTGTAACAGTCTTGAGGGGAATACTGGGGTTCGGCGCCCACAGCAGAATCCATTCCGCAAAAATTTTGAGGTTGTCTGAAGACCTGCCACTAGTGATAGAAATAGTAGACACACCTGAACGCATCCAGGCGTTTTTGCCCGAAGTAGATGGAATGATGAAAGAAGGGCTAGTAACCCTAGAAAACATCAAAGTCATATACTACAGAAAAGGGGACAATAAATGAAATTCATGCTGAAATAAAAAGTAAAACACCCTCCTTATAATCACGAAATAAGTACCATATTTAGCCCTTTCTTGAATACATGAAGAAGACCACCTCAAATTATGCTTAGTTTTGCTTGCTTGCTTCCTAATTTTAAATCCAAAGCCCTTACTGCAACTTTTCACCCTACTCAATATATATAGACTCAATTTTGCCCCATGATAACAAAAATACTTTAGTCTTCTCTTACATGAGTAAATAAATTAATAATAAAAATATAAGGCAAGTCCCAGTTTATGGAACTTACCTTATCGAATTAAATTCTTAAAATACTATTTACTTATACTATGGAGCGAAACACCATCAACAATATCTAAATTTAGTTAAAGCATTCTCAGCAGCTTTAATAATTTGATACCCCACAGGAGATGCTGTTAAATGTGGATGTGTACCAAATTGAACGGTATAAATTTCCGAGGCGGTTAATCTCTTTTGAATTGCTAATCCCATTATGTTAATCATTTCACCTACGCTCTTACCACCTGCTAATTCTGCCCCCAAAATGGATCCGCGATCCTTAGAGAAAATCAGCTTTACTTTAATGTTAGAAGCACCCTCCAATTTCCCAGGATGCCTATCTGGACCACTAGCTTCCCCTATAACAATTTCAAATCCCTCTTTACATGCTACAGTTTCCGTTAAACCTGCAACACCTAAAGTTAATCCAGCTATATGAGTCGAATAAATACCAATGTTGCACTTGCTCTCTTTCACAAGCTTTATGTTAAAGAGATTTGCTCCTGCAACCCGACCTTCAAATGTTGCAGTAGATGCAAGCATTTGGCCACTAGCTTTACTTGTAAAGAAATCCCTGGGTTCGGCACAATCTCCTATAGCTAAAACATCTGGATGAGAAGTTCTCATATACTCATCGGTTCGGATGCCGTTCTTCCCTACATCTAATCCTGCCTTAATCGCAAGATCATCATTAGGCCGATATCCAATAGAAAAAATAACCATATCTGCTTCAATCTCTCCTGATTTCTCCAGTAGAACCGAAGTAACCCGTTCAGATCCCCTTAATTCCACCAAATTATCATGGATCATACGGATGCCTTTTTCCTTAAGTCGCTCTAAAAGCATATCGCCAAACTCCGGATCAAAGCTCTTCCGGAGAATCCGACTGCGATAAAGAACAGTTACATTTTTACCTAATTTATGAATTTCGTCTGCTACCTCAAGAGCTATAAATCCAGCACCCACTATAACTATGTTATCTACCTCATCAAGTTTTTTACGCATAGCCTTGAGATAATCGTACGTCTTGGGGACAGTCAACACATTATCAAGATTACATCCCTTTACCTGTGGGAAAACAGGCCTGGATCCTGTAGCAAGGATCAGCTTATCGAAGGCAATAGCATTACCTCCTTTTGTAAAAACAGTTTTACAGTCCAATCCTATTTCTGTAACCTCGTCAATAAGAAGATCGATTCCAGCGCCATTAAGCACTTTTTCGGCTGGCAGTATATCATCATCAACACTTTCTAATGTCCCAAAGATATAGGGAATCCCGCAAGGGATCATCGATATCTTTTCTTTATCAATAACTAGAATATCTTTTTCAGGATACATTTTCTTTGCTGCTGTGGCTGCCGTAAGACCTCCAGCACTTTTCCCTATAATGATTGCATCGTATTTCGATTTCACATCTGTTACCTGAGTCTTCATACAATACACCTACCCTTTCTAATATAGTTATTTTTTTCACATAATGAGTTGGAACTCCCACTTGTGCAAAAATCATCTTTATTCTAACATGATAATGAATATCATTTCCAGTAGCAGAACAGCATACTCTTATTTTACGAATAATATAATGTGAAATCCAAAAACGAATTAAAGCAAATATAAACAACTAAACATGCATATAATTGGTATATGTAATGACATTAGCCACATCTTGCAAAACTCTATGGCTCGTCATAACCTGTGCAATGCAAGCTCTTCGCAGAATAGTAGGCGCTCCTAAACGAATTCAACCTTTTTTATCTGACCTTGCAAAATGATGAAGGAAGGCCTAGTTGCTCTCGGGAACATAAAAGTACTCTACTACAGGAAGGAATAACAACTACCCCTTGCAAAGGGGAAGCCACATGGTTACCATCAAACCTCCACCTGGGGCGTTAGTCGCCTCTATCCCTCCTCCATGATACTCTAGAGCTCTCTTGGCTATAGCCAACCCCAGCCCCACCCCGCCTTTTTGCCTATCTCTAGAACTTTCAACCCTGTAGAAAGGCCTAAATAATTTTTCTGTATCTTCTTCAGGGACTCCCTGGCCATGATCCCGAATAGTCACTTTTGCTAAATTTTCTTCTTTCTCAATATAAATGAGAATTTCTCCTCCTTTTGGGCTAAACCTTATGGCGTTGCGCAACACGTTTTCAATAGCGCTTCTGAGCATAGATGGCTTCATAGTAACAACCAAACGATCAACTTGAGAATGCAAGGTCATAACCTTGCCGTCTTTTTCAGCCTCAATTTTAGAATCATCAATTATCGACCTGACAAATTGAACTAGATCATCCTCGGAGAAGCTTTTCTTCCCCATCTCCTGTTCAAGTCTTGAAACCGAAAGAATTTGGCCTATCATTTCCCCTAATGTAGAAGCTTCCTTTTCCACCCTATCCAAGAGCTTCTGATTATGCTCGGGCAAGCCTTTACGCACCAACTCCAATGCCACCATTAACCTAGCCAATGGAGACCTCAATTCATGCGATATATCACGCAAGAGCCTATTTTGAGCTTCCAAAAGCTCGTTAACGTAACAAGTCATTTCATCAAAAACTCTCCCTAGTTGCCCTATTTCATCTCTGCGTTTTTTTATCTTTTCTCCCACACGAATTGAGAAATCACCTTCAGTAACGGCCTTTGCTGCTTGGCTCAACTCTAATATAGGATCAGTAATATGCCTGGTCAGCACATAGGCCAACAACATAACAGAAGCTATAAAACCTACAACTAACACGGCAAGAACTTTGGGATTTCTTATAAAGCCTGGGAAAAGAGGCCTTTTGGGAAGAATTCCTACCAAAATATAATTTTTCCCATCTCCTACGGTGATTCTTTTAAAGATAGCAACAAAATCTCTTCTGTTAATAATCTCCTGCCTGCTCTTTTTGGCTTCAAACCATAGTTCCTTCAGCTTCCTTGATCGAGGATAAGGCAATAAAGGATTCCCTCGCTCATCTAAAATATGAATAAAAAGCCCCGTCTCATCAGCTATTTTTCGGAGTTCTTCCCGTAAGCTCATGGGACCTCTTTCTTGATATATTTCAAGACATCTAAGCCCGTGACTCTCCAACGCAGCAGAAAGTATATCTTCCCTTCCAGTCAAAATTATTCCTTCTCTTGCCATAAAAATGGTAAGGGAGGCACTAACAGTTATTACTACAAGCATTCCGAAAAGAAACCACATAAAAATAGTTTTAAACATACTTAGGTTTCTCAAAGCTCATCTCTCTCTTTTGGGATAGTGAAGATATACCCCTCTCCCCTTATAGTCTTTATCCTCTTTTGGCCGTCACTATAAGGACCTAATTTCTTCCTCAGGTTGCTTATGTGAACATCTACACTCCTGTCAAAGGGGGAATAACTTCTCTTCAATACCTTTTGAACCAAATGTTGCCTATTTACTAACTTACCAGCAGATGTCATAAGAAACTCCAACAAGTCATATTCAGTTGATGTTAATTCTATTGTTTTACCGTCAAGGATAGCCGTTCTAGATGAGGGATAAAGCTTTAAGTCTCCAACAGATAGCACTTTTTCTACCTTATCCTCTTGATCCTCATTTTTATTTCCCCTAACCCTTCGCAAAATTGCCCTTACGCGAGCCAGCAATTCTCTGGGATTAAAAGGTTTTGGAAGATAATCATCAGCTCCGAGCTCTAAGCCGACTATTCTGTCTACATCATCTCCCTTAGCAGTAAGGATTAAAACTGGGACGGTCGATTCCTTCCTTAAATTTTTTAGCACTTCCAACCCATCCATGCCTGGGAGCATTAAATCTAAAATTATGATGCTATATATACCAGAGAAGGCCTTATCAAGGCCTTCTCTGCCATTGTGGACCCACTCCACATACAACCCCTCTGTTTTAAAATACTCGCACAAAAGCTCACATAATTCTGCGTCATCTTCGACTAGCAATATTTTTTCCATTTTTCCGACTACACCTCAGCAAAAAACTGTCATTCCCACATATTTAAGATATTCCTGCCTCTGAAATGTTCCATTAACTGCCTCTTTTGTTCAGGAGTAAGCTCCCGTTGAACTTTTATAAAAGCCTTCTGCCAAGTAATAATGTTATCAACTATTTTTTCAGAAACAACCTTGCTCTCCATTCGCAACTCTTTCCAATCTGGCTCGTCCTTCCAAACTAAATGGAACATCTTGGCAAAGCAATCATGCAAATTATCTTGGTTTACCCTCACTTTATTCGCTGCTTCTTTCATAATTACTTTCACTTTAGCCTGTTGAGCCGGGGTCAAATTTAGTTTGCTCATGAAAAAGAAGTGCTCTACTTTGCCATTCCCCTGCTCAAAGCGCTTTACCTTGAGCCTCATTTTCGCTCCGCGCGGCTCTCCAAAACGCTCCTTAAATTTAGCCTTGAACATGAGCCTCTGCTCTGGCTTTAGTATGGAATAAACCTTGGCGAGTTGTCTATATCTTGCCATAAGTTGCTCTTCTATTCTTTCTCTTAACAGAATCTTCGTTTTTTCATCCACTGGCTTTTCGTTAAGGGTTTGTTCCACAATTCTACCGGCAAGCCTCATTCGCCCTTTCCCATCTGGACCTCTTTTAGCGTCGAAAAACACATCCCATAATGCAGCCTTCTGCTCTCCCGAAAGATTCAAAGAGCTAAGAAGAAAAGGATCCACAGCCCCCCTAGCACCGTTATGCAAACTTCTAAAATGACCTCCCTTTTGGGCAAAAGCAAAAGATTGGCCAGTGAGAAGCAACATGGACACCAACAAGAAAACACCTAAAATCTTTTTCATCATCTTACGCCTCCTCTTAAATCATTTGAGCACATTTTACAAGGAGGACCGTAAAGACAGCGTTCATTTTTTTAAAGAAATGTAAAGATTCAGTAAACACATCAAAAAGTCTTACTCAATACAACACTTTCGTGTCCATTTTCTTGTAGCCTTCAGGGATTTCAAAGAGAGCAGGATCTACGTTTCCTTCCACTATATCGCTATAAATTATAGTAGCTGTATCCTGGGGAGACTCAGTGTAAACCTTTATTGGATAATTAAGCTTCTCAGATACCCATATTGTGGATTTGCCAAGATTAGAGTCGTGATAGGTAACCAAATATTTAATACACGTATAACCTTGAATTTTTTCCTTTCCCGTTTTCTTTACGTCTGCAACGTCAGAAAGTTTAGATTCGATAGACTCTTCCTCATTCAACGTTACTTGCTGGTTTTCCATTTCCATGTAAATGGGTTGTCCGGGCATCAAAACATACATCAAATTGTCTTCAGGATTGACTATTACCGACTGGACTCCCATAGGTGTGTCAAGGTCCTGGCGTAACCAATTACCCTTTACGTAAACCTTGCCAGTCATTTTGCCTCCTTGGGCGCTATCGATAGTCATTGAAGCACTGAACTCAGCGGCTTTAGAAGGAGCGCAAGTACACAAAACCACTAGTACTGCTACCGCTAACAAACCACCAATTAACGGAATTTTTCGTCTTCCCATAATATCTCATCTCCTCTCTGCTCAACCAGTTTAAAAACTTTATTGTTTTATTATACTCTATCACTAAAGCCTATGAAATGTAGAATGTCCATAAAAAATGGGCCCCACATGGGGCCCATTTAATTCATGTCAACTAAAAAAATTAAATAGTCTTTCGTCTGGCTCTTGTCTTAGTTCCCTTAGACGATCTTGTCCCTGAGGTTCGTCTTTTTGAAGTTTTCACCTTACTGCCTTCATCGATTGGGTTAATTTTATGAAAACCCCATCGATTCAAGTCTACCTCACGCTTTTTCATATTTCTCAAAGCTGCAGGAGAAAGTTCCACGTGTACGCTGTGTTTATTAATTTTTATTCGAGCAACCTCAGAACTCCTCACATCAAGAGCATTACAGAGACATCCTAAAACCTTCCCCACACTCCACTCGACAGAGGGGTCCAACCCTATATGGACATTGCTCCCCTTAGATCGATTACTGTTGCCTGCCCTTTCTCTCGAAAGGGCTTTATTTCCAGTTTTTTTACGACTGTTCCGTTCCTTAATTAATTCTTCTCTCAGCTCATAACCACAAGTCATATCCTTGGATATTTCAATCAATAATTTAGCCACTAAAAGACGTGGCTCCATCCCTTCTAATAACTCATCCGCCCACTTCAGAAGTTCCTCCGTGGGCTCATGGCCTTCTTCCATTAGATCAAGCTGTTTTCTGTAACGGGACATAGCCTCAATTTCACTTTTATCAGGAATATCAAGCCATTCAGCTTTGACCTTGGCTCTTTGTAACATCATCTTAAACCTGTCGGCTTCCCTCAAATTCAAAATTACTATATTTTCTCCTTTTTCTCCTGCTCGACCTGTCCTGCCACTTCTATGGGTAAAAGTCTCAAGGTCCTCCGGCAATCCAAGTTGGAAAACTTTCTCTATGTAAGGAACATCTAGTCCTCGAGCTGCCACGTTAGTTGCGACCAAAACACTTATTAGGCCCTCTCTGAAAAGCTTGAGAGTTAGATTCCTGTCTCTTTGAGACATGTCTCCATGGAGGCACCTAGTGTTAAAGCCTTCCTTCGACAGTTTTTCCGCTATATCTGCAGTCTCTGCTTTTGTGCGGCAAAAAACCAATGCTTTTGCCGGATTTTCCCATAAAAGAGCATTAACCAAACCTTCCAATTTTCTTTCGTGCGGCACCCTGTAAATCTTATGGCTTATATCTGAATGCTGTCCCTCTTCTCCCACAGATAAAATTTGAGGATCTTTAAGGTACTTTCTTGAAAGGGAACGTATTTCTGGAGGCATAGTGGCCGAGAAAAGCCAAATTCTCTCTCTTTCTGATGCACTTTCCAATATTGCCTCAAGCTCCTCTCGAAAACCCATATCTAGCATTTGATCTCCCTCATCTAGGATAACAGTGTGTAGCTCAGACAAATCCAAAATGCCTCTTTTAAGGTGATCTAAAACCCTACCTGGAGTGCCTATTACCATAGAAACGCCTCTCCTTAAGTCTCTTATCTGAGAAGCCATATCCATGCCACCAACAAGTACACCTAACTTGATGTTTAAACCTTTCCCAATCCAACGGGCTTCCTTTGCCGTCTGCTGGGCAAGCTCTCTCGTAGGTGACAGAACTAAAACTTTTGGCTTGTTTTCACTCCATGAACCCACATTTAAAAGCGGCAGCAAAAAAGCCAAAGTTTTTCCAGACCCTGTTTTGGATCTTACTATCATGTCACGACCATGATCATCCAGGGATAACACTTTCTCCTGAACGGGGGTAAGGGTATTGAACCCTCTCTCTTCCATAGCCGTTTTCAATTCTTTCCTCAATAAACCAATGTACTGCATTTTCGTCTCAATCATAGAATTAATCAATTCCTCCTAATATTCTTCTCACAGGACGAGGGGCACCCCCTTTGGGTGCCCCTCGTCCTGCCTCCCAATACAACTTAAGCCATTATCCTCTTTAATAATTTTTTGTCAAGTTTAGCCCTCTTTATTCTAATCTCTATTTAACCTTTTCCTTCTGCTTGTAAACATATACGCTGCATGGAGCATGGTACACAACTTTTGCTGCAACGCTGCCTATAAAAAATCTCTGTAAATTTGACAGCCCCCTATGCCCTATCATTATCATCGATGCGTCAATTTCCTTGGCATAATCAACAATACACTCATAAGAAATTCCTGTTCTTACAACAATTTCAATAGGTAAATCCCTTGAAAGGTCTGTTTTCTCCAAAGCCTTATTTACAATCTGTTTGATTTTTTCTTTGACCTCTTCTTCCGAAGGTACGTAGTAAACTGGGTAGTTCCCATACCATAAAGTTTTACCTTCCGATGATTCTATTGCGTGAAAGATAAACAAAGACACATCCTTCTCTTTTTCCGCATATCTGAAAGATTGTTCGAGGAGATCTATGCTTGTTTGGCTACCATCCACCGCCACAACAACTTTTTTCATATCAAATCCCCCTGCCCTTCACTCGCAAGAAATCACACATCCCAGGTTAACTCAATAATACACCTACACTCTACTAAAGTAAATTTATATACAAGAAATAGAAGTGCCACCTCTTTCAAAATTTCTTTATATGCAGCCTCAACTCCTCAGACGTAACCCTTGTAAGTTGTTCTCTCGGCAACTCGGAGAGAATACTCCAGGCCAAATCAAGGGATTTAGTTATGTCTCTGTCTTCGTCTTCTCCTTGATTGAGGAACTCCCTCTCAAAATACTCTCCAAACTTCAGGCTCGCCTTATCCTGCTCGCTCAACTCATCAGTACCTACTACACCAGCTAAAGCTCGCACCTCTTCCACCCTGCTCACAGAAGCAAACAACTGACTCGCCACATTTGGGTGGTCATCCCGAGTATAATCTTTGCCAATAGCATCCTTCATCAGACGGGAAAGACTGACCATAACGTCAATGGGTGGGTAAATACCTTTACTATCCAACTCCCTCGAAAGAACTATCTGGCCTTCAGTTATAAAGCCAGTTAAATCTGGAATAGGATGGGTAATATCATCGTTAGGCATGGTTAGGATAGGAAGCTGGGTCACACTTCCCTTTCCTTCTTTCAGCACCCCAGCCCTCTCGTACAGGGATGCTAGGTCGCTATACATATACCCTGGATAACCCTTTCGGCTTGGCACCTCTCCTTGAGCCACCCCTAGTTCTCTCAGCGCCTCACAATAATTTGTCATATCTGTCATTATAACAAGCACGTGAAGGCCAAGGTCAAAGGCAAGGTATTCGGCAGCAGTCAAGGCAAACCGCGGGGCGGCAATTCTCTCTATGACAGGATCATCCGCCAAATTCAAAAACGTTACTATGTTGTTAGTTCGCCCCTGTTCCATAAGGCTCCGCTCAAAAAAAGTTGCATCATCATGTTTTATCCCTATTCCTACAAAAACAACCGCGAAGTTTTCCGCACCCAAAAGTCTTGATTGGGTAGCAATTTGAACGGCCAACCTATTATGGGGCAATCCATTGCCCGAAAAGATAGGCAGCTTCTGCCCTCTGACCAAGGTGGTTAAAACATCTATGGCAGAAATGCCAGTATGAATAAAATCCCTTGGATATACTCTGGCCATAGGGTTAATAGGGCTGCCATTTACGTTACGCACCAAATTCCCAAACACTGGGCCACAACCGTCTCTCGGCTCCCCTAGGCCATTGAAGGTACGCCCCAATATGGACGGGGCTAATGTCATTGTTAATTCCCTTCCCAAAAAACGAACCCGTGTGTTTTCTGGGATCAAATCCTCTGTGCCAGAAAACACCTGAATTAATGTTGCTCTCTCATCAAGAACCACAACTCTGCCTTTTCTGGCTGTCCCATTAGGTCCTACAACATCAACTATCTCTCCATATCCTGCACCTTTAACATTCTCAACCAAGACAAAAGGCCCATTTATGGCTTTAAGACCTATATACTCAGCTACTGGCATATTAGACCCTTCCTCTCGTAGCCTTTCTTTCACTTCCAACTTTTTCCAAAAAGGCATCTAATTCTCTCTTTAAATCGGATATTTCCATCATGATATTTTCCTTCGATTTTTCCCTAACATGGACTATTTCAAGTACAGGCTTGCCTTCCCTTATAAGAGAAAGAGGAACTCCTCGCTTCACAAGCTCGGAGGCTTTCTCATAAAAATGAAGAATTATCTCCAAAATTGCAAAGCCCTTCTCTGGAGGAGAATAAGCATCTTCGCTGAATGCATTCTGTTGAAGATATCCATTTTTCAGCAAAAATGCAGTAAACGCTACCAATTTCTGTTCATCAGGCAATACGTCCTCTCCTACAAGGCGTATAACCTGCTGTATTTTTTCATCCTCCGCCAAAAGCGCTCTTACTTTGTCTCTATAATCACCCCATTTGGGATTTACCTGAGTTGAAAACCAATCTTCCACTTCTTTTGCATACTCGCTGTAAGACTCAAGCCAATTAATTGCAGGAAAATGCCTAGCTCCAGCTAGACTCTTGTCCAAAGCCCAAAAGCACCTTATGAAGCGCTTGGTGTTTCTCGTGACAGGCTCCGTAAAATCCCCTCCAGGAGGAGATACTGCTCCAATAATAGTGATGCTTCCTTCATCGCCTCCCAAAGTGACAACACGCCCTGCCCTTTCATAAAACTCTGCCAAACGAGTAGGCAGGTAAGCGGGGAATCCCTCTTCAGCCGGCACTTCCTCTAGCCGCCCTGATATTTCCCTAAGTGCCTCTGCCCAACGGCTCGTTGAATCTGCCATGAGAGCAACATGATATCCCATGTCGCGGAAATACTCAGCAATAGTTATCCCTGTATATATCGAAGCTTCCCGGGCAGCAACCGGCATATTTGAGGTATTCGCTATAAGAATAGTGCGTTCCATAAGAGGTCTACCTGAACGAGGGTCATTTAACTGAGGGAACTCCTCCAAAACTTGAGTCATCTCATTTCCTCGTTCTCCACAGCCTATATAAACGACTAAATGGGCATCGCTCCATTTGGCAAGCTGATGTTGGGTTACAGTTTTTCCTGTACCGAAACCACCAGGAATAGCTGCAACTCCTCCTCTGGCTACCGGGAAAAGCCCATCTATGATCCGTTGTCCTGTGACCAAGGGTTCATTAGGCAAGAGCCTTTCTCTATAAGGGCGGGCCTTTCTTACAGGCCAAACATGAACTATTGGAACGTCAACTATATTTCCATATACGTCCTTGATTTTCGCTATAACATCGGAGGCTGTTACTACACTCTCTTGACGTATATATATTACCTCACCTTCAACTGAAGGAGGAACCAGTATTCTGTGCTCCAGAAGCGGGGTTTCCTGAACTTTCCCGAGCACCATACCTCCTGCAACAGCGTCCCCCTTCTTCACAGATGGCTTAAAAGTCCACAAGGACTTTCTATCAAGCATTGGCACCTGAACCCCACGAGAGAGCATGGCCCCTTCCTCTTCCAAAAGAACATCCAGAGGGCGCCCTATGCCATCAAAAATTTTCCCTACAAGCCCCGGTCCCAATTCGACGGAAAGAGGCCTTCCTGTGCCTCTTACAGGCTCACCAATACGCAACCCTTGAGTATCCTCAAAAACCTGTATTAAGGCCTCGTCTCCTTCCATTCTTATAATCTCGCCCCATAGGTTGAGTTCCCCTACACGAACCATCTCTCTCATTCCAAATGCTCGCATAGCTCTGGCCTTAACTACGGGACCGTTAACACTCACAATCGTGCCCAAACTATTCAAACCCACATCCTCCCTTATCTAGCCTCTACATGTTTAAAGAAGGGGCAACAATCTATCAGCCAATGATGTAGCTAATTCCTGAGCCCTAGTTTTCCAATCTGCTCCTACGAAACGTTTCCCATCGCTTGAGTAGATCCAAACGCCTCCAAATATAGGAGCAGGGTCATTGTCAAAAGTAACTTTGAGATCCTTAAGTCTCCTTTGGGCTTCCTGAGCCACATACTCGCCTAAACTTGCATCCTGGGCTGACAACCTTATTTTTATAATAGCCACGTCTTTCAACACAGAAGCACCTTCCTCTACCAGCGCAACGAGTATCTGGGGATATCGAGAATCATCTTTAAGCTGATTCAACCTGTCCTCCAGCATATTAACGGCCTCTTTAATCAATTTATTTTGTAACCGAAGAAGCTCCGTTCTCCTCTCTCTTTCCGCAGCCATAACCTGTCGTCGCCTAAGGGATTCAGCCCTTTCATTAGCTTCCTTAAGGATCAGAGCTTCCTCTCTCGATATCTTCTCCATCTCTTCTTTTTCCATGGCCTCCGCTTCTTTTTTAGCCATGTCGAGGATCTTAGTTTTCTCTTGTTCGGCCTCCATCAAGAGGAGTTCTCTTAAGCTATTTAGTTTTTCCTTTATCTCTTCGCTCATTCTATATTCACTCCTAAAGCCTCCCGCACGTAGGAAGTAAGGAAATCTGCTTCCCTTTTCATGCCGTGACGATCCGGGATCTCAACGATTAGGGGGAGATGACCTTGCTCCCTTAGGAACTTCACTTGCTTTGAAGCCCACGATGCCGTTTTTTCAGTAAAGATGAGGATACCTATTTCTGTATCTTTCAAAGCTTCTTCAATGGCGAGGCTCGTTTCGTTTGCGTTTCTTACAATGCAACCTTCTACACCAGCAAGGCGCATTCCCACCAGGCTATCCAAATTATCGCTTATTAAAAAGGCACGCATTTTTATATCAAACCCTCATATTTTGCCCAAGATAAGCAAGGCAACTATGACCCCATATATAGCAATACCTTCGGCCAACCCTAGATATATAAGGGTAGTACCCAACATCTCAGGCTTCTCACCTATAACCCCCATTGCCGCAGCTCCAACTACAGCAACAGCTATCCCTGCGCCAATACAAGCAAGACCGGCTGCAACCGCGGCTCCTATGAAACCCATTCCAGCACCAGAAGACAAAACCCCTTCGGCAGCCAACGATACTCCGGGGGAAATTGTTAAAATACCCCCTAAAACGAGAGAAGCAAACAGGCCTAGCAATACAAATCGCAAAATAGATCTTCCCTTGCTCAACACAGCCTTACTCAAGTAAAGACCCAAACAAACGGTTGCAATAGAGGCTGAAGCCAACACCAAAAGGCCGAACATCTGAACATTCCCCCTCATTTAGTCTATTTGATAACTGACCTTGATTTGCGAAATGGCATCTTCCCCTCAAAAGTAACTGGTCTGAAGGCTTTGCCGCCACCACGGTAGAATTTCCCAAAAAACTCGTAATATTCAAGACGCAACGTCTGTATGAAAACAATTAACCCTTCCAAACCCACAATCAAAACATTCCCTAAGACCAGCAAGGTGCCCTTTAAAATCAAACCACCTGGCAGGTCTCTAACCATATCCGAAAGCATCATTACCGCCAAAGACAAACCCACATGGTTTAAAGCAAAGGCAGCAAGACGAACAAAGGATGCCGTATTACTTAAAAAACTTAATAAGTTGTGAAAAACCTCGAAAACATAAAGCCCTAGCTTTTCCTCTTCTTTTTCCCTCTTTCTCAAGATAACCCGTGCCAAGATATCTCTAAACAAAATGACTAAAAACAAAAGTATTGGAATAGACCAATAGACCCATTTAGGCCCGGGCAACGGGATTCCTTTGAAGGTTGCATAGCTCATAGCAGCAAGAGATAAATACAGGATGGCACCTGCTAGCCCTCGACCATCAAAAAGGAGTCTTCCAAAATCTTTTGCCCTATATTGAATTATCATGTTCAAGACCATTCCTAAAGTCAAAATAGATACCCCAATGCCTATGGAAAACCCCAAAAGGTCTCCCATATCCTCCATAGGGGAAATCCACAGCGGATGTATTATTCCTTCTATACCGAACATGCTTCCATACAGGAAGCCAAAAAGAGCTGAAGAGACTCCCGCTGATTTAAGTACGATCCCCATGGAACGGGAAAGGACTTTCTTTTTTTGAAGGATTGCTGCTATCACAAACAACATCGCTCCATGACCTACATCTCCAAACATGAATCCAAAGAACAGGCAAAAGGTTATCGCTACCAAAAAAGAAGGGTCCATTTCTCCATAGCTAGGCAAGCTATAAAGGGCTACAACATCTTGAAAGGCTCTTACAAAAGGTAAATTCTTAAGCAAGGTAGGGACTTTTATCCCCGAATATGGTATTGCCTTTACTTCCTCCACATGAATAACTGTCTGAGGTGCAAGCCTCTCTAAATCTGGACGCACTCTTTCCAATATATCCTCTGGAATCCATCCCGATAGAATGTACAGGTCTTTCAACTCCCCCCTGCCACGACACAATTCATAAACTCTCTGCATTGTATAAATGGTGGAATAAAGGTTAATGAAGTATTCCCTGTTTTGCTCAAGGAGCATAGATGAAGCTTTTTCAAGCCCACTTATGGCTCTTTTTAGATTTTCTATCCTTTTGGAAATAGATTCTTCTACATTACCCCTTAACTCCTGCTGCAAATCTTTCAGAGAAAATTTTTTACAATAAAGGCTTTCCAAAAGTTTTTGGGCTCCTTCTTCATAGCCTGGTGCAGTAAGACCTAAAAACCATGTATTACCTCCTCTTGAAAGCAACGGCTCTATTAATAATGGCGCTTCTTCTGATGAATCCACCAACCTTCGGAAGTTGTCGTCACTGGCCTTTGCGAAAATAGGGACCAAATATTTAGTGTCGAAGAGGTCCTCCAAATTTAGGCTTCTTTCTTTCAGTGCCCTCATCAAGATCAATATAGCCTCTAGCCTTTCTAGCTTTTCGCTAAGTTCCTCTTTTTTGGAAGCCCACAACTCCAAACGACGGACTATCTTGTTGATCTGCATGGATGCTATCTTAAGGCTAAAATCAGGCGACACTTGAATGGGCATAGGAAGAGGGGGTTTTTCTCCAGCAGCTTGCCAAATTGAAGCAAGCTTTACAAGAAGTTCATCATAAGGATTCTCAGAAACAGACGTTATTTTTGAACGAATGGTTCTATCCTTTAAAAGCAAATCTAGAGGTAAAGGCTGAAACCCTCCTGAAAGAACCATCAAACTGGCAACTTTCTCCATTTCTTTTTTGGGCCCTATAAGAGTAAGGGCCAACATTCTTACAACGGCCATCGTATTTCACCTTCCGGTATTAAAGGCCTTACCAGATATAAAGCAGCTTGACGTCTATCATAATCATAACGCACATCCTCTATGATGGTGCAGAGGTCATTTATCTCGTATTCCAATAAAGTCAAATAGGCTATTACAGACGAAAAATCTGGCTTGCCAGCCCTAAAAACTTGGTGGGCAGCTTTTCGAACGGCTCTTCTGCAATCCCTCTCAAAGATAATCTCACTTTCTAAGGCACTGTCCTCAAACAAACTGCCGTAAACGGTGGATCTAAGTAAATCCCAAAATTCGTTGATATCAACTGCCCTAGCCAAAGACCTCAAAACACTTCTACTGAACTTGTAATGACATGGCAAAAGGCGAGCCAAACGCTGTTCTGGGGTCATATCGTAGTATCTTATGCCTCTGTATATCCACATCACATTTAATAGGTCTACATACAAGCCTATTATTTTAAGTACCCTATAGCGATTTAAACCAGGCAGTGCCTTAGCAGCCTTAAAAAGATTCATCACAGTCATAATGTCAATTGCCGTTTCGGCGTAAAACAAATTTTCTTCTCCAGATGCCAGCCGTTTCAAAGGTTCCTTCAACGGTTTTTCATAAATAGTCCCCTTAAGGGCTTCAAAAGCATCAGTAAAGTCTCTGCTTGAAATAAGTAACTCAAAGGGTATAGTAGTATCTCCCAATGAAAGCAACCACTTCCTGATATTTTCTCTATTACCATGTTTCGTCAAAATATATCTAAGAATCCTCTTAAGTGTGGCAGCCTCATATCTACCTATCCACGACAACAGAAAATATCTATATTTTCCGCGCATTAGCTTGAGGAAAATTTGGGTTTGCTGAAGAGGTATTAATTTAAGGCGTGTTTCTAATTGGACTCTGCTAATCTCCTCAGATCGAATAAACTTCACAGCATCGCTATAACCTGGAATCCTAGCCAGTTGATCCACTATCTCATGCACATCATCACACATTAGTATTCGCCACATTTCCTCATCTTTAAGGAGTCTGGCGTACAAAACATGAGAACGGCTCCCTGCAACAACACGTGTTCCTAAAGAGAAAAAGGATATCATTTATTTATACCCTTACCCTTTAATAAGTTTGCTATATGTTCTTCAACAAGAGCATCTACAACTGATTCCACTACTTCCTCAAATCGTCGTTGAATTCTGTCCCTCTCTGCTTTGCCCATCTCGGCAATTTGTCTGGCTTCTTCATCGGCAGCGGCTCTCGCTCCTTCAAGGACAGCCCTTGCCCTTTCCTTGGCTGCCTGCAGCCGACGCTGTCTTTCCTTTGCTATTTTTTCACTAGTCGAGGCGAGGATCCTCTTTGCCTCTGTTTTGGCTTCTTCTACCTCCCTGACACCTTCGCTCTCAGCGCCAAGTAGGACGGCTAAAGATTCCTGTAATGAGGGCATACTCATCCCTCCTTCTTAGTCTTTTGATTCTTTGCTGTCTTCATCCTGACAAAATCTTCGCGCTCACTTTCTTCCAGCACAGACGAGATTTCAGCAATTGAAGCCATCGTCGCTGGAATGACGACTTTTTCTAGAGCGTTGACTCTCCTGTTGGTACGGCGAACCTGCACAGCAAGCCTGTAAACGGCGTTTTCCACCTCGGCAAGTTGTGAAAGCATTGATCGAACTCTACAAAAGGCAAGATAAGCTTCATCCATCGAGCTGGATGTTTCCAAAAAGGAATATGCAGGGGTAGTTTTGGGCTCTAAGGGGTCCACCTCAGGGATTTCCACTCCCATGACCGACCTCAGACGTATTACGAAGCGCTGTTCCTCTGGTATGGAATGGGCTATCTCCTCTACTGTCTCAACCCCCAAGGATATATTCGCTCGTTGTAAAGCCGAATACGCATCTTCAAACACTTCCGCTACTTCTTTTTGAACTTTTCGGGCTTTGGCTATTGTTGAACTCAATTCCAACATTAAAATTTGGCGCTTCTGCTCCAAAAGCCCATGCCCTTTGCGAGCCATTCTCAACTTACGAACGAGCTTAAATAAATTACCTCTTGTTGGTACAACCTTAACAGCCAAACCATTTACCTCCACAAAAAGCATCACCTTTAATTTATTATACAAGTTATATTTTTTAAGGGAAGGTTGTTCAACCTTCTTGTGTTACTTTGAATTCTCCTTTAGTTTTTTGTAATCCTCTATACTCTCCATTAGGTGTTTTCTCATAAGATGCCTTGCCTTCTCTGGTTCTCTGTTCGCTATGTATTCCACAATTTGCTTGTGGGCTCTTATCATCTTCTCCCAAACTTTCTCGTCAAATGCCCAGTACTTTTTACGATGTTCATTTATTTCCGACTTGATAGACTTTAAAAGCTTCAGAGCAAAATTATTGCCTGCTATCTCGGCTATTGCTTCATGAAAATCAGAATGCACCAATAAGTGTTCCTGGTCCAACGGATGATATTTGCCATTCTGTTTAACGCTTCTTGCTATTATCTCTTCCAATTTTTTAATGTCTTCAGGGGTCGCTCTCTCAGCAGCCAAATAGGCCAAATCCCCCTCCAACGCTGCCCTGACTTGCATCAACTCTATCCAGGCCCTTTCTTCATTCATGTAATCGAAAAGTTCATAAGCCATAATCTTTCTCAAAGCTACAGGAGAAACAAAGGTTCCTTGTCCAGGTCGCGCCTCCAGAATACCCGACACAGCTAAAGATTTTGTCGCTTCCCTTATGCAATTCCTGCCCACCTGAAACTTTTCAGCAAGTTCCATTTCACTGGGGATTTTATCCCCCACCTTCCACACCCCATTTTTTATAGCCAAAAGCATCTGCTCCGTTACTTCTTTGTAAAGGGTGGACCTCTCAGCAGGTTTAAACAATGTTATCACTCCTCCAATATATACAATTTAAAAATCCTAGACTCAAAATAATGAAAGAACTCAAATTAATCATATATTGCATTCAATATACAAAGAAAAATCATTTGACACGTCGACTTTCTTGCTATTATCATACCACCATATAAATATCCTACATTAGGATATTATGTTTATACTGCTGACATTTTGGGCGCTCATCAGATATCAGCGCTTATATGAAAATTATACAATAATTTAATTCTTTAGGGGGGATCGCCTTGTTGGGTAACACTGAGTATTCCGGTTTCCTTAGTTGGGTAGAGAAAGCCCAACGCGCTTTATTAACTTTCTTGATGGTTGCCGTGGCTGTTATGGTCTTTATTCAAGTCGTTTTACGTTATGTCTTCAAAGCTCCCTTGATGGGAATTGAAGAACTATTGCTCTTTCCATCTATATGGCTCTACTTCATAGGAGCTATGAACGCATCCCTTGAAAGAAGTCAAATAGTAGCGAGAGTTTTAGAAGTTTTCCTAAAAAAAGAGAAGACCATCTACCTAGTCCGTTCCATAGCATCAATAATTTCTTTGATAGTTTCACTTTGGTTAAGCTATTGGGGATGGGATTTCCTCAAATACTCCATGAGGGTAGACAAAGTAAGCCCTACGCTCTACATACCTACCATATACGCTGACGCTATGGTATTTATGGCTCTCGTTGTAATTTCTTTTTACACGTTCCTAGAACTCATCCACAATTTTGATCTCTTCAAGAAAGCACAATCATCTGAAAGGAGAATCCTATCATGATGTTCACTGTAATAGTTTCCCTTCTAGTTGTAGTGGCATTCCTAACATTGGGAGTCCCTCTCCCTTTTTGTTTCGGCGGAGGCTTAATGGTTATGAGCATTATGGGTGGAGCAACTATGAAGGGCATGTTGCTATGGGGGCTTGGACAAATTTCAAACTCCGTTCTTCTTTGTGTGCCACTTTTTATCTTTGCAGGAACTCTTATGAGTGAAAGCGGTATCGCTAAATACCTTCTAGATTTTGTCAACGTTTTTGTAGGGAGAATGAGAGGTGGCCTGGGAGTAGTAGCTTCTGTAAGTTGCGCTATAATTGGAGCAATATCTGGCAGTGGCTTCACAGGCGTCGCGGCAACTGGCCCCATATTGATTCCCCGAATGGAGCAAGAAGGATATCCTAGAGGGTATGCGACCGCCCTTGTAACCGATTCTTCAATTCTAGGCTTACTAATTCCTCCTAGTGTGGTCATGATAGTTTACGGTTGGGTTACTGAAACCTCTATACTCGCATGTTTTCTAGCGACAGTAGGGCCAGGCCTTTTGATAACTTTCCTCTTCGCTCTCATAAACATTATATGGTCAAGAAAATTCGACTTGAAGCTAGAGCCCAAACTACCTCCAAAAGAAAAATGGAACGAAATCAAAAGAAGGACTCGCCTTGCTCTTCCTGCTTTAATGATGCCTTTTATAATCCTTGGGGGAATATATGGGGGCATTATGACACCGACAGAAGCTGCAGCAGTAGCCGTCATTTACTCCATACCTGTGGGCTTTTTCATATATAAAGGCCTTACTCTCAAGAACTTTTACGAAATAGCTTGGAACTCCGCTACATCCGTTGGAGCCATACTCATAATGATTCTCTTTTGCCTGATGTTAAGCCAGACATACGTTATGCTGAGGGTTCCCCAAGCTCTGGTACAAGTAATTTTCGATATAACCCAAAACAAAGTAATACTCCTAGTGATGATTAACATCTTGTTGTTCTTCGTGGGCATGATAGTAAACGACATCACAGGCGTAATTCTTATTGCACCTTTGCTTTTACCCCTTGTTCAAGCTATAGGGATACACCCCATTCAGTTCGCAGCAATAATGGGTGTCAATCTTGCCATGGGAGGAGTTACCCCTCCATACGCGAGCATCCTATATCTTGGCATGAGGATTGGAAAAGTCGAGTTTATGGAAATAGTCAAGCCTGCGATGGTCCTGCTCCTACTGGGCTATGTACCTGTTGTGTTCTTGACGTCTTTCTGGCCAGACCTTTCGTTATTCTTACCTAAACTTCTAGGCTTCCTTTAAGCCTGAAACGTGAGAAAAATAAGGAGGCATTTCAAAATGGAAAAACAAATAGCAGTCTTAGGCGCAGGTAATGGAGGCCAAGCTCTCAGTGGGCACCTAGCCATGATGGGCAAATCAGTCAAGCTTTATGAATTACCTCAGTTTTCGAATAAGCTGGCTCCTATCCGAAAGGCTGGAGGAGTCAAACTAACAGGCACTATTGAGGGGTTTGGCCAACTCCAGGCAGTAACGTCAGATATAAAAGAGGCTTTGGAAGGAACTGAAATTGTATATGTTGTAGTCCCTTCTTTTGGACAGATGCCCATATTGAAAGAGGCAACGCATTTATTAAAGGAAGGAAGCAGCGTAATACTTATCCCAGGAAATTTTGGCAGCCTAGAAGCCGCACACTACATGGGAGAAAAAAGGACTTCTTTGAATATAACCCTGGCGGAGACAGATACTCTCCCCTATGCCTGCAGGGCGATTGAACCTGGGGTAGTCAACGTTTGGGGAGTAAAAAAATCTGTAAATATCTCAGCCTTACCTGGGAAAGAAACCGACAACCTCATAAAGAGAATACAAGATTACTTCCCCATCCCTTTAAAGCCAACAAAAAACGTTCTTGAAATAGGCTTTTCCAACATGAACATGATAGTCCATCCAACTACAGTTCTGCTCAATGCGGGACGGATAGAGTCCACAGGAGGAAATTTCCGCTTTTACACCGATGGTGTGACACCTTCTGTCGGCAAACTGCAAGAGCTTATGGATAAAGAAAGGCTACAAGTAGGAAAGGCCTACGGGTTAAACCTAATCTCAGCAATTGACTGGATAAAGGCAGTTTATCCGGTGGAGGGAGAAACTATATATGAACTCCTAGCTAAAAACCCCGTTTACGCAAGCCATGGTTCTGATGCTCCCAAAGAGGTGCGTCACAGATACATTACAGAGGACATTCCCAACTTGTTAGTACCAATAGCAGACCTTGCAAAAGCAGCAAAAGTGGAAACCCCCATAATCGACAGCATCATAACCCTGTGCTCTGCTCTAATGGAAGAGCCATTCAGGAAAACGGGAAGAAGCCTTAAAAATCTAGGACTTGATGGATTGGAGGTGAAAGATCTGATTGAATACCTAGAAAATGGGCGCTGAAGGAAATAAGAAATAATCAAAGGGATAAAGAAAGGGGAGAAAGTAAAATGAGAAAAGCTATACTAGCAATTGTAGCATTGGCCTTCATCCTTGGGACATTTGCTGGAGCAGCACTGGCTGCACCGAAATACGTGTGGAAACTATCTCATGTTCGTCCTCAGGGAACAGCTATTGACAAAGATGTACATTGGTTTGCAGATAAGGTCTTTGAAGATTCAAAAGGTCAAATAAAGATAGAAATATATCCTGCTAGCCAATTGGGGGATTACACAGTTGTTCATGAAAGAATAAGCGTGGGAGCCATAGAAATGGCTTGCCAACCCCCTGGTGTTGCAGCCGACAGAAGGATTCAAATTCTCAACTTGCCCTACATGGTAGCAACATGGGAACAGGCGAAAAAAGTTTATGCCACTGGAAGCCCTCTAATGAATGTTGCTGCCGAACTCTTCGCCAAGCAGGACATAAAGTACCTCGCAGCATATCCTGTTTACTTCGGAGGCATTGCCCTTAAAGCTGATCCTGTAGCACCAGGAGACCCCAACGTCAAAAAAGGCATCAAGGTTCGAGTTCCTCCGCTGAAATCTTTCCAGCTTCTAGCCAACGCTATTGGATACCAAGCTACACCTATACCTTTCTCTGAAGCCTTCACCGCTATCCAAACTGGTATAGTCGACGGCATAATCGGCTCTGGAGCTGAGGGCTATTATGCCAATTTTAGAGATGTTATAAAGTACTACATCCCGGCCAATACCCACTTTGAGCAGTGGTACCTGTACATGAACATGGAAGCCTTCAATAAGCTTCCGAAAGATCTCCAGGACGTTGTCCTCAATGCAGCAAAGGAATTTGAGGCCAGAAGAATGGTTCAGGCAGAGAAGGATCAAGCCGCTAACGAAAAGCGTCTCGCCGATTACGGCATCACTATCGTTCCACTAACCGATGAAGAGCTAAACAACATCGCCAAGAAAGTCAGAGCAGAAGTATGGCCAGAAATCAAGAAAGATCTTGGCGAGGAGTGGGCAGATAACGTTCTTAACAATATCAACAATTAAGCACGTTTACTTCCCTGGGAAAACATTTTCTCAGGGAAGTATTTTTGACCTTTATTATTTGTAGGATATTAGAATCATAGTATTTAACTCGAGGAAGGGGGACATTTATCTTGAAATTCGCTGTTTTGGGTAGTGGAAACGGAGCACGAGCTTGGTGCGCCCAAATTGCTGCAAAAAATTATCCTGTAATAATGTGGGAACCTCTGGAGGAAACAGAAGACTTCAAAAAAATAAGAGAAGAAAAGAAAATGTTCCTTGAAGGCGATATAAATGTAGGGGGCAAACTTCTTGGAGCTACCATGGATATAGCTGAGGCCGTTAAGGATGCAAACTTTATCTTGGTAGTGGTTCCTGCGTTTGCCCATGAACCAATTTTCAAAAAGATGATACCCCATCTGGAAGATGGACAAAACATTGTAATTGTTCCCGGTAATTTCGGTGGCCTGAGGCTCAAGAAAATGATGAAGGAAGCTGGCATACACAAAAATATAACTATCTCTGAAACAGCCTCAATGCCGTATGCCTGCAGGATAGACACCTACAATAAGGTAATGATATACAAGAAAAAATTCTGCATGAAGATTGGAACCTCGCCGAACAGTAAGAACGATGAAATTCTCAAAGTGATGAACGACATTTTTGATGGATATGTGAAATACATACCTGCTAAAAACCTTCTAGAGATCGACTTTGACAACATTAACTACACTCTCCATCCATTCCCTGTCCTTCTTAACTATGGCGAGATAGAGAAAAACGGAAATACATTTCGCCATTACATGGACGGCATCACTCCGATAATCTCCGAAAAAATGCATAAGCTGGACGAAGAGAGAATAATAGCTGGCAAAAAGTTAGGCCTAAACCTTCAAGATTGCCTATCTCAACTAAAAATGTACTACGGCAACAACGATACTAAGACCATATACGAATATGTAAATAGCAATGAATCCCCCTATAAGGACCTAGTTGGACAAAGTGTATATGGTAGATATCTCACCGAAGACGTACCTGGCGTCATAGTTCCTATACTACTTTTGACTAAGAAGGCTGGCTTAGATCTTCCTATTGCAGAGATGGTAGTCAAACTTGCATCCTTTCTACACGACGAGGATTATCTCGCCTCAGGCACTACTCTAGAAACCTTGGGCATCGAGAACCTTTCTATTTCAGAGATTATAGAATTGACTTCCTAACTGGCCCCACTCCCTCCTTTTATATTTATAAAGGCCTCCGCGCTGTTCGGCTGCGGAGGCCCCTTACCATAAATATATCTGCTAAATCCGTCATTGCCCTTAATATTCGAGCTTCGAAGCCCTCTTTACAATACAAAAAGTACACATAATTTCCAGTTTTGTCATAATATATTCAATATTGATGGGAGGGATGAATTATGGAAAAGGAAAAACTATGGGATATGGGAACTCTATCTGTGTGGGGAGGAGAAAAACAGGCAACACATGGGGAACCAACCCAAATACCAGTGGTTCACAGCGTCTCCTTTGGGTATCAGGACGTGGATGAGTGGCTTAAAGCTGCTCTGGGAATTAAAAAGGGCCACATCTACAGCAGAAATACCAATCCAACTGTAGATGCCCTGGAAGAAAAAGTTAGGATTCTTGAAGGGGCCGAAGCAGCAACAAGTTTCTCCACGGGCATGGGAGCTATAAGCGGTGTACTTTTTGGCCTTTTATCTAAAGGGCAAAAAGTAGTCAGCCTGAGAGACACCTACGGCGGGACCAGCAAAATTTTTATGGAATTTTTCCCAAAATCAGGGTTGGAAGCCGTATTATGCCCTACCACTGATTTTGAACAAATCGAAAATGAGATTGAGAAAGGGTGTGACCTGCTCTACCTAGAAACTCCCACAAATCCCACTATGAAAATAGTAGACATAAAGAGACTTGCACACAAAGCCAAAGCTAAAGGGGCTATCGTCGCATGTGACAACACTTTCGCTACGCCAATAAACCAAAATCCCATTGCACTGGGAGCTGATTTGGTCATACACAGTGCTACAAAATACCTTGGTGGCCACGCAGATGCTTTGGGAGGCATAGTCTGCGGCAAAAAAGAATTGATCAGCAAAATATTTCATTACAAAGAAATAATAGGAGCCACATTGCACCCAATGTCTGCCTACCTTTTACTTAGAGGAATAAAAACCCTGGAATTGAGGGTAAAAAGGCAAAACAGAAATGCTATGGAGATAGCTAGCTTTCTATCAAGACACCCAAAAGTTGAACAGGTTTTCTATCCAGGGCTTGAATTTCATGAGGGTCATGACATAGCCAAAAAGCAAATGAGAGGTTATGGCGGAATGTTAAGCTTTACCCTCAAAGGAAATTCTTTTGAGACCGTAAAAAAATTCCTTCCCCGACTCAAACTAGCACACAAAGCCGCCAATTTGGGAGCCGTTGAGACCATAGCTGGAGTTCCTGCTACAACAAGTCATGTGGAATGTTCAGCAGAAGAAAGGAAGGCCCTGGGGATACCAGAAACACTGATTCGCTACTCTGTAGGGATCGAAAATGTAAAAGACCTTATTGAAGACCTTGATTCTGCCCTAAAAGAAGTCTAAAATCAAAACAATCTTTTGGAAGACCCTACACCACCTTGAAGAAAACGGGTCTTCCAAATTTTATTCAACATTGCTTAAATTCTGCTAAAACTTCTCTACACAATCATTTTTATACAGTCATATGG